>JAYRWH010000001.1:0-8042 GCA_041918155.1 Ilumatobacteraceae bacterium
CGCCTCGTCAATGCCGAACTGGCCGCCGTGCACGTCGCCGACGATGCCTGGCCAGTGGTGATGTTGATGGACCTCGACCGCTTCAAGGAGGTCAACGACACGCTCGGTCACCACGCCGGCGACACCGTGCTCGCCGATTTCGCCGGGCGGCTCAGCAGCGTGCTGCGCCCCGACGACCTGCTCGCCCGGCTGGCCGGCGACGAGTTCGCCCTGCTGGCGATGCGCGGCGACGAAGCCGAGATCCGCACCCTCGCCGAACAGCTTGTCGAAGTTGCCCGCCGCCCGTTCACCATCGACGGCCTCGAAGTCGTGGTGACAATGAGCATCGGCGTGGCGCCCACCACCCTGCCCACCCCCGATGCGAACACCTTGCTGCGGCGCGCGGACATCGCCATGTACGCGGCCAAGCATCGCCACACCGGCTTCGAGCTGTACCGCGAGGAGATCGACCGGCGCACCCCGGCCCGGTTGGCGATGCTCGGCGACCTGCGCAATGCGCTCGACGCCGGCCACCTGCAGGTGTTCCTGCAGCCGAAGCTCGACCTCAGCACCGGAATGGTGATCGGGGTGGAGTCCCTCGCCCGCTGGGCGCACTCCACCCGCGGTTGGGTGTCGCCGGAGGACTTCGTGCCCGTGGCCGAGGAGACCGGCCTCATCAAGCAGGTCACCGATCATGTGCTGCAGGTATCGGTGTCCCACATCCAACGCCTGCGCAGCGCCGGCCACCACCTGGGCCTCGCGGTGAACCTCTCCACCCACGACCTGCTCGACGAACTGCTCCCCGATCGGGTGATGCGCCAACTCGACCGCTACGACGCCGACCCGGCGCTGCTGACGCTGGAGATCACCGAGTCGTCGCTGCTCATCGATGCTCCCCGAGCCCGCCAGACCATCGAGCGCCTCAACCGGCACGGCATCCGTCTGTCGGTCGACGACTTTGGCACCGGCTACTCCTCGCTAAGCTATCTGCGCCACCTACCGGTCAGCGAGTTGAAGATCGACCGCAGCTTCATCACCCAGTTGCTGTTCGACGAGCAGGACGAGGTGATCGTGCGCTCGATCATCGAGCTCGGGCACAACCTCGGCATGCAGGTAGTGGCCGAGGGTGTGGAGACCGACGAGGTGCTGAGCCTGCTGCGCACGTTCTCCTGCGACATCGCCCAGGGCTACGGCATCTGTCGGCCGGTGCCGCTCGACCAGTTCATCACTTGGTTGGGCACCACCCACCACCCCAGCCGCCGCAAGGACCCCCTGCGCCCGGAGGGGTGGACGATCGGCGAACAACCGATGCAGGACGAGCAGGGCTTGTAGAACGAACACCTGTTCGATTAGGCTCGTCGTGTGGCCCCAGCGCCGACCATCCTGCACGCCGACCTCGACGCGTTCTACGCATCGGTCGAGCAGCTGCTCGACCCCAACCTGCGCGGGCGGCCGATTGCTGTCGGCGGGGGTGTGGTGCTCGCCGCGTCGTACGAGGCCAAGCGCTACGGCGTATCCGGTGGGATGACCGGCTGGCGCGCTCGCCAGATGTGCCCCGGGCTCGTGTTCGTGAAGGGCCACTTCCGCGAGTACCAGCGGCTTGCCGACGAGGTCATGGCCGTGTTCGCCGACTTCACACCGCACGTGCAACGCATCTCCATCGACGAGGCGTTCCTCGACGTCGGTGGCTCGGTGCACCTGTTCGGCTCCGCGGCCACGATCGCCGGGCGTATTCGGGTGCGGGTGCGCGAAGAGATCGGGCTCCCGGTGTCTGTCGGGGTCGCCCGCACGAAGAGCCTGGCCAAGATCGCCTCGCAGGCGGCCAAGCCGGACGGGTTGGTGGTGGTCGACCCGGCCCACGAGCGCGACTTCCTCTTCCCCCTACCCGTCGACGTGCTCTGGGGCGTCGGGCCCACCACCCGCGAGAAGTTCGCCGAGCGCGGCATCCACACCGTCGCCCAGCTCGCCGAGTCGCCCTGGCGCGATCAGGCACTCGCCCCGCTCGCCGACGAGCGAGCCGTGCGCACGGGCGGGCGGGCGGGCTCGGTCGGCGCCCAGTCCGCCTTTGGTCGCCGGTTCCCCACCGACGAGTTGCTCGCGTCCGTGCTCGGCCACCTCGCCGATCGGGTGGCCGGGCGGTTGCGGGCCAAGAATCGCGCCGGGCGCACCGTCTCGGTGCGCATCCGCTTCGCCGGCATGCGGGCCATCACCCGCTCACGCACCGGGCCCGCCCCGATCGCGGCCACGCTCACGCTCACCGAAACCGCGCTCGCATTGGTGCGTCAGGGCCTCGCCGACCACCCCGACCAGCACCAGATCACGCTGCTGGCGATCTCGGTCTCCAACCTCGTCGATCAGCCGGCGGTGCAACTCGACCTGCTCGGCCCCAACACCGACTCGACACGTTGGGCGCTCGACCACTCGGTCGATGCCGTGCGCACCCGCTTCGGGCGCACATCGGTGGGCTATGCGCGCTCGGCCTTGTCCGGGGAGGGGTCGGTACCCGACGAGTTCCGTGAGCTCGCCGAGCACGAACTCTGAGCCGGGCCGTCGCGCATGCCACCGGTCACATGGGCCACTCGGCGGGACCTTGGGCCCTGGAGATATACCCAGGGGGGTACCAGACTCAATTCACGTGGCTGCCGTGAACCGAACCTTCCTCTCCCAGCTCGCCCGCCGTCTGCTCGGGCCAGCTCTCGTGGTGCTGACCGGGATGTTGGTCGCATGCGGATCTGCGGGCGACGGTGGAAGCGGCGGGGCAATCCAGGAGGGTGGCCAGATCCATGTCGGCCCCGCGGGCGAGTCCGTGTATCTCGATTCGTGCGCCCGCTGCCACGGCGCCAGCCGTGAAGGTGCCATCGACGCGCCGGCCCTCGACGCCATGCGCATGGCCTCTTCGGGCGACGACTCGCTGCGCGGGCTGATCTTGTTCGGCAAGGGGCGCATGCCAGGCTTCGGCGGCCTTTCGGAGCAGCAGGTCGCCGATCTCATCGTTTACATCAGGAGCTAATGACCATGGAGACCCTGTTCGGGTTACCCGCCCACCCCCTTCTCGTGCACGTGCCGGTCGTGCTCGTGCCCCTGGCCGCGATCGCCGTGATCGCCATGGCCATCCGACCGAAGTGGTTGCGCACGTTCGGCCCCATCGTTGCCGCGATGGCCGGTGTCGGCTTCATCGGCACCCTGCTCGCCGCATCCAGCGGTGAGGAGCTGGAGGACACTCGCCGCGCCGCTGGCGAGACGATCTCCAAGACGCTCAACGACCACGCCGAACTCGGCGATACATCCCAAGCCTTCTGCGCCATCTTCTTCGTCCTGTTGCTGGCCTGGGTGGGCTTCGCCTGGTGGCGCAACCGCGCCGGCGAGGAGAAGGCCGTCGCCAAGGTGCGCAAGCCCAAGGCCGTCGCCGCTGTGCTGATGGTGGCCGCCGTGCTGTCCGGCACCGTCGCGGCGACGTCGATCGCGATGACGGGCCATAACGGCGCCAAGGCCGTGTGGGAGAGCAAGTAGCGCCGCCGATGGAATCCGGGCGGCGCCGCGCGTACGATCTCTGGCGGCGCAACCCCGGCGCCCGGAGCGAGGTGTCCAGATGACCACGTTGACAGCGGAGCAGCAGCAGCGCCGGCAAGAGGTCGCCGCCGATCTGCGTACCGGCAAGAGCATGTACGAGCTGCTCGGCGGCGAGACGGGCCTGCGCGCCCTCGTCAACGCGTTCTACGACATCATGGAGTCCGATCCGAAGATCGACCCCGTGCGCAAGATGCACAAGCCCGACCTGGCTCCGATGCGCCTCAGCCTGTTCGAGTTCCTCTCCGGCTGGCTCGGCGGCCCGAACCTGTACATCGAGCGCAACGGCTCGCCGTGCCTCACCGGTGTGCACATGGGCTACCCGCTGAACGAGGCCAACATCGCCCTGTGGCTGGAGTGCATGCAGCGGGCGATGAACACCGCCGGCGTGCCGCTGAAGTACAGCGAGGTGCTGATGCCCTCGCTCGCCGACATGGCCGAGGGCATGCGCATCCCCGACTGCAAGCCCGACGCCTGCGACCACTGAGCCCCTCCAACATGGTCGGAGTATGAGTTCATTGGGCTGTTTGCGGGTGGCTATATTTAGCGCTTGCTCAGCACCACGAGACTAGGGGGAAATGGCATGGGGAAGCTCGACGGCAAGGTTGCCTTCATCACCGGCGCGGCACACGGCCAAGGCCGCAGCCACGCAGTAAAGCTCGCCGAGGAGGGTGCCGACATCATCGCCATCGACATCTGCCGGCAGATGAAGTCGGTGGGCTACGTGATGGGCACGGCCGAAGAGCTGGCCGAGACCGCCGCCATGGTGGAAGCACTCGGCCGGCGCTGTGTGACCAGTGAGGTCGACGTGCGCGACGTCGACGCGATGCAGGCCGCCTTCGACGAGGGCCGCGCCAAGCTCGGCCCGGTGGGCATCGTGCTCGCCAACGCCGGCATCGGCCCGGGCGGGATGGCCACCGACGACGAGCAGTGGGACGAGATCGTCGGCGTCAACCTCAAGGGTGTCTGGAACACCGGCCGTGTGTCGATCCCGTCGATGATCGCCGATGGCCAAGGGGGCGCGATCGTGCTCACCAGCTCCACCGGTGGTATGGCCGGCGCCGGGGTCAACTACTCAGGCATGCTCGCCTACATCTCGGCCAAGCACGGCGTGATCGGCCTCATGCGCTCGTGGGCCAACGCCCTTGCGCCGCACTTCATCCGCGTGAACAGTGTGGCCCCCACCACCGTGCGCACGCCGATGGCGGGCGGCGGCAACGTCGCCGAGATCATCAAGCACGTGCCCGAGCTGGCCGGCTCGCTCACCAACGCGATCCCGGTGGAGGCCGTCGAGGCGATCGACGTGTCGAACGCGATCGCATGGCTCGTGTCCGACGACGCCCGTTACGTCACCGGCACCGTCCTCCCCGTCGACGCCGGCAACCTCAACAAGTACTGACCCAACACTCGCGGGCGACCTCAGATGTTGGGGCTGGTGCCATCGCACGGGCCGTTGGCGATGCCGCCCCCGTATGCCGCGTCGATGTAGCCGACGACACCGACGATCACGCCCGCCTCGTCGACCAGCACCGACCAAGGTAGGCCGGTGCGTCCATCACAGTCGTCGTCGTACGCAAGTGCCTCGGCACGAAAGGTGGCCATCGTCGGGTCATAGGGGAACGCGATCCTCGAGTCGCGTGTGATGAACAGGTGCTCGCCGACACCCCACGGCATGCCCGTGAGGACCCAGTGCGCGTCGTCACCGGCCATCGGCTCGAGCAGGGTCACCGACTTCGCCGTGCCGTCGTCAGCGAGTTGCGCCAGCGCCAGGCAGCCCCGGTAGTCGAACACGTACGTCTGCGTCGCCGGGTCGTCGATCCTCACGGTCTCGCAGCCGTCGACGTACTCGGTGTCGGGCCCGATCGTGATCGTCGCCCCATCCCGCAGGTGCAGGACTCCTTCGGAGTAAACCGGCCCGTCGCTGTCGTGGGCGAGGTCGGATCGGGTCACCACACGGATCACATCGGGCAACGCGAGGTCCGCTTCATCCGCCGCCGACAGAACTGACACCCCCTCGGAGTCACCGGTACCGCTACAGCCGCCGCACGCCAACGAGGCCAGCACGAGCGCACACAGGCAGCGAAGTGGGGTCCGCACAGGCCGAGCATCGCACAGCCCCGGCCTCACCGGCGCGCGACCCCAACGTGGCCATTCGCATCCCCCGTTCGGGGGATGTCCGGCACGCCGCTTCGTCGCATGGTTGCGGTCTCCAACCTCAACCCGCAAAGGAACGCCATGTACCTCTTCAGTCGCAGCCGCACCGTCGTTGCCAGTCACTACGCCGAGGCGCGAGCCCTCGCCATCGAGATCGGCGCCGCCGCCGCAAAGATCTCCGGCCACGACGTCATCGTCTCCGAGCAACGGGCCGGCGCCCGCGCCGGTGAGATCTGGTGGAACGTCGTCCTGCCCGACTTCGCCGCCCAAGCCGAACTGGGCGCCAAGCTGGCCGGCGACCCGAACTTCGTGAAGCTGCTCGACAAGGGGCACAACTGGTTCGGCACCGCCCAAGAGCGCGCCGTCAACGTCCTGGCCAGCTCCGTCAACACGCGCGACAGCCAGGTCTTCCTGGCCACCAGCGCCATCCCCGTGCCGGGCCAGATCGGCGCCGCCGTCGCCTACGGACTCGAGGTGCAGGCCCACATCGCCGGCGCCGGCTTCCAGTCGATCTTCGGCAACAGCGTGTTCGGTGCGTTCGGCGAAGTCGGTTGGCTGCTCGTGTGCCCGTCGATGGCCGACCTTGACGCCTTCATGCAGTGGCAGGCGAACGACACTGCCATGCTCGACATGGTCACCAAGTCCGGCAGCCTGTTCGTGCCCGCGTCTGGCCAGAGCGCGCTGGCCCAGCGGATCAGCTGAACGGCTTGCGATGAGCGCCCCGGCACGTGCTGGGGCGCCGTCGCCGGCATGTTCTGGAACCTGCCAGGATGCGGTATGCGATCGAGACCATCGCCACCCCAGCGATGAGCGCCACGACCGGCTCACCGGGCGGTCGGCCGATCGGGCTACCAATCGGCACGGTGACTTTTCTGCTCACCGACATCGAGTCGTCGGCCGTCGGATGGGGTCGCGACGCTGACTCCATGGGCGAGGCGGTGGCCCGCCACTACGAACTGCTCGACGAAGCGATCTCGGCCTTCGGTGGCGTGCGACCCGAAGAGCAGGGCGAGGGCGACAGCATCGTCGCCGCGTTCAGCCGCGCCTCCGACGCGCTCGGCGCCGCACTCAGAGCACAGCTCGCCCTCGCCGCCGAGCCATGGCCGACGAGCGAGCCGCTCAACGTTCGCATGGCGGTGCACACCGGCGAGGCCCGCCTGCGCGGCGAGTCGAACTACATGGGCCCGGCGATCGTGCGCGCGGCGCGGCTGCGCGGCCTCGCCCATGGCGGGCAGGTGCTCGTATCGTCGGCCAGCCGCGACCTTGCGGTCGACCAACTCGGCGACGAGATCAGCCTGGTCGACCTCGGCGAGCACCGGCTGCAGGACTTGGCCCGGCCCGAACGGGTGTATCAGCTCGCTCACGAGCAGCTCCCGCGCACCTTCACCTCGCTGCGGTCGCTGGACTCCTTCGCCCACAACCTGCCGGTCCGGCTGTCGACGTTCATCGGTCGCCAGGAGGAGCTGGCCACGCTCGACCGCCTGCTTGCCGACCACCGACTGGTCACGATCACCGGCGCCGGCGGCTCGGGCAAGACGCGGCTCGCGCTGCAATCGGCGGCCGATCACATCGACGGGTTTCCCGACGGTGCCTGGTGGATCGAACTGGCGCCGCTCACCGACGCCGAGCAGGTGGCCATGGCGGTGGCGAACGTCCTGCAGGTGCCGCTCACCGAGAAGGGCGACCGCACCGAGGCGATCGCCGCGCACCTCGGCAGCGACCGGACGCTGCTCGTGTTCGACAACTGCGAGCACCTCGACACGGCACCGGCCCGGGTCGTTCAGCGACTGCTCGAACGATGCCCGAACGTGAGGGTGCTCGCCACCAGCCGCGCCCCGCTCGACGTGCCCGGCGAGCTGAGCTGGCGAGTGCCGCCGCTCGCGCTGCCCGACCGCGAGATCAAGTTCTCGATCGATCGCCTCAGCCAGTTCGAAGCGGTGCAGCTGTTCGTCGATCGGGCCAGTCACGCCCGGCCGACCTTCGCCCTCACCGACGACAACGGGCCGGCCGTGGCCGAGATCTGCAGCCGCCTCGACGGCATCCCGCTGGCCATCGAGCTGGCAGCCTCGCGCACGAAGTCGATGCTGCCGGCCCAGATCCTGACGGGTCTCGACGACGCACTGCGCCTGCTCAGCGGCGGGTCGCGCCTCGTACTGCCGCGCCAGCAGACGCTGGAAGCGTCGATTCGCTGGAGCTGCCAGCTGCTCGACGACGATGCGAGCACCCTGCTGTACCGGTTGTCGGTGTTCACCGGAACGTTCGATCTGACCGCCGCCGAGGCCGTGTGCTCCACCGGGGGCATTGCCGATGCCACCGGCGGCGACGGTGCGGTCCGCGATCTC
>JAYRWH010000002.1:0-19615 GCA_041918155.1 Ilumatobacteraceae bacterium
AGATCGGCGCGGACGGCAATGTCGCCATCACGATCGCGCTCACTGTCGCCGGTTGCCCCCTGCGCAACGAGATCCAGAACCGGGTCGGCGGGGCGATCACTCCCCTGCCCGGCGTCACCGGCTACACACTCGACTTCACGGTGATGACCGACCAGGAGCGCGAGACGGTGCGCGAGTTGCTGCACGGCCACTCGCACGGCGGCGCACCCCAGGGTGGCCACGGTCACGCCGAGGGCCGGCCGGTGCCGTTCAACCAGCCGGGCAACAAGACCCGCCCCTTGCTCATCTCCAGCGGCAAGGGCGGCGTCGGCAAGAGCAGCGTCACCGTCAACCTCGCTGTCGCGCTCGCACAGCAGGGCTACAAGGTGGGCGTCGTCGACGCCGACATCTACGGCTACTCGGTACCGCGCATGCTCGGCGCCGACCGCGACCCGGTGGTGATCGACGACATGCTCATCCCGCCGTCCAACCACGGCGTCACCTGCATCTCGATCGGCTACTTCGTGCCCGAGGGCCAGGCAGTGATCTGGCGCGGTCCGATGCTGCACAAGGCGCTCGAGCAGTTCCTCGCCGACGTGTTCTGGGACGAGCCCGACTTCCTCCTCATCGACATGCCGCCCGGCACCGGCGACATCGCGCTGAGCCTCAGCCAGTACCTCCCCCGCGCCGAGGTGTACGTGGTCACCACGCCGCAGCCCGCGGCGCAGAAGGTGGCCGCACTGTCGGCGGCAATGGCGGCGAAGGTGAACCTGCCGGTGAAGGGCATCATCGAGAACATGAGCTGGTTCACCGGCGACGACGCCAAGCGCTACGAGATCTTCGGCGCCGGGGGCGGCCAGGAACTCGCCGACAGCCTCGGCGTGCCCCTGCTCGGCAAGCTGCCGCTCGTGCCCGAACTGCGCGAGGGCGGCGACAACGGCAACCCGATCGTCGTCGCCAACCCCGACAGCGAGGCGGCGCAGTTGTTCCAGGAGATCGCCCGCCGAATCGCCACCGAGCTGAAGTCCAAGAAGGTGTTCAGCGCCGCGCTGAAGGTCAACTGACCCGGCTCAGATGCGCTGCCCCGGTGCCTCAATCGCCCCAGTGACGCTGCTCGCGGAACGGGTCGCCGTACATGTGGTAGCCGTTGCGCTCCCAGAAGCCGGGCTGGTCGCCGGCGATGAGTTCCAACGTCCGCACCCACTTCGCGCTCTTCCAGAAGTACAGGTGCGGCACGACGATGCGCACGGGGCCGCCGTGGATCGGCTCGATCTCCTCACCCTCGAGCGCATAGGCGACGAGCGCCTCGTCGGTGGTGATGTCGGGCAGCGGCAAGTTGGTGGTGTAGCCGTACTCGGCGTGCTCCATCACGTGGGTGGCCCCCGCCTGCACCCCAGCGCGCTCGAGCAGGTCGCGCACGCGCACGCCGGTCCACGTGGTGTCGAATTTGCTCCACTTGGTGACGCAGTGGATGTCGAAGGTGAGCGTCACCGACGGCATCGCTTTCAGTTCGTCGAGACTGATCGTGAACGGCCGCTGCACAATGCCGGCGATCGTGAGAGTCCACTCGCCCGGCCGGTAGCTGGGCACATGGCCCACGTGCAGCACGGGGAAGCGTTCGGTGAGGTACTGGCCCGGCGGCAGGCGCGACGGGTCGAGCCCTTTCGCGGCCAGCTCAGATCGGTTGCGCTCGAAGAACGACATGCGCTGAGTTTGCCCGAGTGCGGCCTAATGTACGCCGCATGAGCGATCTGCCTCCCCCGCCCCCGTTGAACATGGCTCCTCCGCCGGGATACGTCCCGTACGGCGGGTACGGGGTTGTGCCGCAGGGCACCGGAGCGGTCCGCGGCATCGGCAAGGCGATCGCGATCCTGCTCATCATCATGATCCCGGCTCAGCTCATCGGGCTGGTGCAGCAATTCCGCATCATCAACGCCGCTCGCGACTACGTCAACGGCCGGATCAGCCAGGCGAAGTACAACGACATCGTCGGCAACGGTCTCGGCTCGATCGGGGGTCTCCTCGTCATCCCGGTTGCTGTCCTCACGATGATCTGGATGTTCCGGATGGCCAAGAACCTCCGCATCCTCGGCCGCCAGACCACGTGGGCGCCTGGCTGGGCGATCGGCGGCTGGTTCACGCCGCCGTGCGTCGTCTACGCCGTGCCGTGGCTGATGTTCCGCGAGCTCTGGAAGGCCAGCGACCCCGATCTTGCCCCCGGCGACCAGAGGTGGAAGCAGGGCACAGTACCGGCCCTCGTGAACGTGTGGTGGGTGCTGTACGGCCTCGTACCGTTGATCGCGATCGGCACCTCGGCGAGCTACGTCGCCCAATACCGCAGCGGATCGCTCGACAGCATCGACGTCGCCAAGAAGCTCGATCGCTTCGCGGCGATCAACACGACGCTCTCCATCGTCGCGATCGGCACGACCGTGGTGTACCTCCTGCTCGTGCGCCAGCTCACCGACCGTCACGCCCGGGCCACCCGCGAAGCCTGATCCGCCCGGGCCACCTGCCGCACAATGCTCTACCTCGTCCGTCACGCAAAGGCGGGCAGCCGCGGCAACTGGGAGGGCGACGACCGCGAGCGACCCCTGAGCGACGGCGGATGGCGCCAGGCCGCCGCGCTCGCCGGTCGCCTCGCGCCGCTTGCGCTCGGCTCACTCGTCAGCAGTCCGTACATGCGTTGCCGTCAGACACTCGAACCTCTCGCCGGCGCCCTCGGTCGCGACGTGATCTGCGACGATCGCCTGGCGGAGGACCGCGGTTTCGCGGGCGTCCTGCAACTGCTGACCGAGCTGCCGGACGGCAGCGTGCTGTGCAGCCACGGTGATGTGATCCCCGACACGATCGGCGCGCTCGAACGCCGCGGCTGTTCGATCGCGGGGGCGCCGGACTGGCGCAAGGCCAGTGTGTGGGTGCTGCTACGCGACGGCAGCGGCGGTGTCAGCCGGGCCGCGGCGTGGCCGCCGCCGGCGAATGACCCCAATCAGTAGTTGTTGCTGTAGCAGCGGAACGTGCCGTTGTCCCAGTCGCAGTTGTCGCTGGTGGCCACGTAGATCCAGAAGATGGCGCAGATCACCACGAGGATGATGCCGATGACGAGTCCGGCGATCGCCATGCCGCGGCCACGCCGAGCGCCGTCCTTGGTCTGGTTGAGCCCGACGAAGCCGAAGATCAGGCCGAGCAGACCTGGGATCTGCAAACCCCAGAAGCAGGGGATGACCCCCACCAGGCTGAGCACCATCGAGGCGATGGCCATGCCGCTGTTGGTCGGCATCGGCGCCGGCCCGCCGGCGTAGGGCTGGTACCCGGGCGGGGGTTGATAACCGCCCGGCTGGCCGGGTTGCATAGGTGGAGGCGGAGGCTGCATGCTCATTCCCGGCACCATAATCGGCACCGGTGACAGCGACGTGCGTTCACGTCGTGGTGGGCGCCGAGTTCGCCGAGGGCGACAGTTCGGCGATGATCTGCTCGATGTCGTTGCGGAACATCCCCGGCGGATTCGAGGCCAGGCAGGCCTCGCCCTCGCCGATCGCCGTCGCCTCATCGGGCGGGTCGAGGAACCGACCCGTCGCCACCGCCAGGAAGCAGTGCGCGTCGGCGTAGCTGTCATCGATCTGCACTACCTGCCGCAGCCCGTCGATCCCGTCCTCGATGAGCGACATGTCGCCCTCGCCGCGCCCAGCCAGCACGAACAGCCAGGCCTTGTACGTGAGCGCCTCGACATTGTCGGGCTCGATCGCGAGCACCTCGTCGTACAGCTTCAGCGCCGTTGGCGAATCGGACATCAGCACCTGGCTGGCCTGCGAGAGCTTCACGGCCACCTCGTCGGCCGGCTGGCCTCCCGTCAGCGACTGGCCGGGCAGGCGCTGGCCCGCCGACAGGGCGACGAACACGCCGAGCCCGACCGCGGCCAGGAGCGTCACGCCGACCACGACCGTCCGCCGCTGCCACGACCGCTCACGCTTGGGCACGATGGCGCTGCGGCCGTCTTCGATCTCGCCGAGAACTGCCGCGGTGCGGGCAACGTAGCCGTCGCGCAGGATATGGAAGTCGGTGTCGTCGACATCGCCTGCCGCGTGCTCGCGCTCGATGTCACGGATGCTGCGCAGCAGGAAGCGACGTTCCTCCTCCAGCTCGGCCAGGCGATCGGGGTTCACTCCCGCGCCTCGGCTTCCAGGACATCGGCCTCGGCAAGCGCAGCTTCCACGCGCGCGCGGTCGGCGTCGTCGGGCACCGTGTCGACATTCGTGCGCCAGCGCCGGAAGGAGAAGAACAACCCCACGCCCGCGCACACCAGCGCCGCGGAAGGCAGCACCCACACCAGGCTCTCGAACCCCGTGGCCCGCGGTAGCAGCTGCGTCTTGGCCTCGTACTGCTGCACGATGTAGGCGATGATCTCGTCGTCGGTGGCGTCGGTGGTGGTGACCTGGTTCTTGATCTCCGCCCGGATCGAGGCCGACGCCGTGTTGCGCGACTCGTAGACGGTCTCACCGTTGCACACCGGGCAGGCGAGCTGCTTGCTGATCTCCTCCACGCGCTCCTCTGGGGTGAGGGCGCCCGTGTCCTTCGTACTGCCATAGGCGAGGAAGCCCACGACCACCAGCGCAAGGAGCACCCAGCCGGGCCACCGCTTCAGCGCTGCGAACCCGCTCACGACCCGTACACCAGTCGCTGCTGCTGGAGCAGTTCGGCCAAGGTGATGGAATCGATCGGGCCGGCCCAGCGCAGCACGACGACGCCATCGGGATCGATGACGAACGTCTCGGGCTGCTGGGCGACACCGAAGGCGACGCTGATCAGCCCGTCGTCGTCCATCACAGCCGGCCAGTCGCCACCGCGCTCGGCGAAGAACGCGTTGACGGTCTCGGGCGTGTCCGGCTGCACCGCGATCGCGTACAGCTCGGCCCCCGCCGGGCCGAGCGTGGTCTGCTGGGCCACGAACGCCATCAGCTCAGGGTGCTCGGCCTTGCACGGCACACACGTGGAACTGAAGAAGTTGACGACCACCCAGCTGCCTTTGCGGCGCGAGAGCTCGAACGGCTCACCGTCGGCCCGCGCGGCCTGCACCTCCGGCGCCGGCTTGCCGAGCAGCGGGCTGTCGATCACACCCTGCTGATCCGTCGTGCCGGCCTTGCTGGCCGCGAGCACCCAGAACAGGCCCCCGAGCACGACGGCTACAGCGAGCGCCACGAACGGGGCGACGCGTCGCGGGCGCGGGCTCTCGTCGGTGGGTACTGCCACGTCGGGTCCGCGGGTGTCAGACATGCGTCGGCTCCTCCTCCAGCGGCACCGGTGCGCTGACGGCATCGGTGGGGCGGCGGCGATGGCGGCCCGGGAACGCGGCGAGCAGGGTGCCGAACGCACACAACATGCCGCCGATCCACAGCCACACCACCATCGGCTTCACGAACACCTTCAGCTTGACCGTACCGGTGCTCGGCTTCGTGCCGTTGTCGATCGTCAGGTAGATGTCCTTGACGAACGACGATTTCACGCTCGGCGTGGGCACGTCCATGCCGAACGCGGTGTACTTGCTGATCGCCGGCGAATAGGCCTGGCCACCGTCGATGCTGATGTCGGCCTTGATGCCCACGGCGCGCGGGGTGGTGAAGTCGTACACATCGATGACCGTGAACGTGTGCCCGGCGAACTCGACGGATTCGCCCTTCTGCACCGTGAACTCGCCCGCACGGGTGTAGCTGTTCGAGGCCGCCAGCGCGACCGCGATCATGATCACGCCGAGGTGCACCACCATGCCGCCGTTGGTGCGCCCGAGCAGGCCGCGGTACCCCTGCCGGCGGGTGGCGAGCACCAACTGGCGCATCGCGGCGCCACCGGCGAACCCGGCGAACCCGAACGCGAGCAAGGGGGTGAAGTCCGTCGCCCCGAGGAACACCGCGAGCGCGAGCGTGGCCGCACCGCACCACGCCGGCCAGAACAGCCGGTCGCGGAGCAGCTCGCCAGAGGCCTTGCGCCACGGCAACACCGGCGCGACGGCCATCAGGAACAGCAACACCAGCCCGATCGGCTGGCTCATCGTGTCGAAGAACGGCGACCCGACGGCAATCTTGCGGTCGTCCTTGACCTCCACGATCAGGGGGAACACGGTGCCGAGCAGGATCACGAACGCAAACAGCGCGAGCAGCACGTTGTTGGCAAGGAACGCGCCCTCGCGTGACACCGGCGAGTCGATCGCCCCCGGGGAGCGCAGGCGGTCGCCGCGCCAGGCGATCAGGCCCAGCGACACCAGCACCACCACGCCAAACGCACCGAGCAGGAACGGCCCGATCGTGCCGTCGCTGAATGCGTGCACGCTGTTGACCACACCACTACGGGTGAGGAACGTGCCCAGGATCGTCAGCGAGAACGTGGCCACCAACAGCGAGAGGTTCCAGACACGCAGCATGCCGCGCCGCTCTTGCACCATCACCGAGTGGATGTACGCGGTGCCGGTGAGCCATGGCAGAAAGCTCGCGTTTTCCACGGGATCCCAGCCCCACACGCCGCCCCAGCCGAGCACCTCGTAGCTCCACCATCCACCGAGCACGATGCCGACGGTGAGGAAGCCCCACGCGAACAGCGCCCAGCGCCGCGTCTCCATCAGCCAGCCCTCGCCGACGCGACCAGTGATGAGCGCCGCGATCGCGAACGCGAACGGCACCGTGAACCCGACATAGCCGAGGTACAGGATCGGCGGGTGGAACAACACGAGCACATGGTTCTGCAACAGCGGATTGGGGCCCTTGCAACACATGTCGAAGTTGGGGGTGGCGCCTGCCCGGAACGCGTCGGTGGGCCCGAGCGCGAGGAAGAAGAAGAAGGCCGTCACGAACAACATCACTGCCAGCGCCCACCCCACGAGCGGGTCGGTGAGCCGGTCGCGGTAACGGCGCATGATGATGGCGGTGTAGATCGCGAGCAGCAGCAGCCACAGGAGGATGCTGCCTTCGAGAGCGCTCCACAGTGCGGTGAAGTTGAACAGCGCGGGCGTGTTGTTCGAGCCGACCTTCTGCACGTAGTACAGCGACCAGTCGCGAGTGATCAAACCACGCTCCATCACCACCACCGCGAGCACGGCGGTGATGAGCACGAGCCAGCCGTACGGCAGAACCGTGCGCACGAGGCGCGGGTTGCGCAATCGGATCGCGGCGACGAGCGCAAAACCGCCGAACAGGGCCGAGGCGAAACCGACGATCAGCGCCGAGTGGCCGAGGAAGCCGTTCAGCCCTTCTGCGAGCACGCCGCCGCCTCCCCGTTCGCCGTGGCGACACGATCCTTGTTCTCCTCGTCGTAGTCCTCGGAGTGCTTCACGAGCACCTCGTCGCCCTCGAAGAAGCGCGAGCCGCTGTCGTCCTCGGTCACCTTGCCGGTGACAACGACCGGGATGCATTCCTGGAACAGCCCAGTGGGCTTGCTGCTCAACACGACGGGCATGGAAGCCCCGTTGAAGGTGATGACGAAGTTCGTGACCGAACCCTCCTGGCTCACCGAGTCTTTGTCGACCACACCCTGGATGCGGATATTGCGGCCGACAGCGCAGCCGTCCTTCGCGCCCACCTCATCGACGTTGCAGTAGTAGTCGATCGCGGACGTGAGGAACTTGGCGACCACGACACCACCGACGGCGAGGACGAGGACCAGCACCGCGTAGGCGAACCACGGCTTCTTCTTGCCGCGCGCCGCGGTGGGCACGACCTCGCGCGGGCTGAGGTCGAGGCCCTCGGATTCCGAGCTGCCTACTTCCATGGCAACTCCTCATCGGGCACCTGACGGGCGGCCTTGCGCGCCTTGGCGAACAGGCCGAGCGTGTAGAGCGCGATGCCGCCGAACGTGACGACATAGCTGCCGATCACGTAGGGCGCGTTCAGCATGGCGAGCGCGGCGATCATCAGGACTCCTCCCGCCGGGCGGCGAGCGCGGCGTCGAGGCCGTGGTCGTCGACCTGGTCGTTGAGGGCGAGCACACGCTGGCGGTGCATCACCAACCAGACATAGAGCAGGGTGAACGCGATGAGGCCGACGAACAGAGTGAACAGCATCAGGCCGTGCAGCTTGCCGCCCTCCACCGTCTCGTTCTGGTGCAAGGGCCGCCACCACTTCACGCTGTAGTGCACGAGCGGCACTTCCAACACGGCGAGCAGGGCCATCACCGCGCTGCGCTTGGCGCGCTGTTGGTGGGTGCCACCTAGGTCGCGCACGGCCAGGTAACCGATGTAGGTGACGAACAGGAAGGCCGTGGTGGTGAGGCGGGCATCCCACTGCCAGTACGTGCCCCACGAGATGCGGCCCCACAGGCTGCCGCTGACGAGCGTGATGCCCATGAACAGCACGCCCACTTCGGCGCTGGCGCCGGCGAGGCGATCCCACAGCAGGCTGCGCGTGCGCTTCCACAGGTAGGCGGCGCTGGCCACGCCGGTGACCCCGAACGCCAGATAGGCCAGCCAGGCCGAGGGCACATGGATGTAGAGGATGCGCACGCCGGTCTTCTGCACCCGATCGTTCGGCGACAGGAACAGGCCGAACAGCACCAGCCAGCCGCTGCCCGCGAGCGAGGCAATGCCGAGCGCGCGGGTGAAACGGGTGGAGGTGGGGTGCTTCGTCGGAGCGGACGTTGGGGAGGTGGTGGAAGGTGACGTGTTCATGTGGAGGTCATTCGTCGATCAGCGAACCGAAGGCCATCGTCCCCCCGGCACCGAACAAGACCACGAACAGGATCAGTAGGCCGACCCACGGCCAACCGTCGCTGGGCGTTGCCCCTTCCGTGCCGAGCGCTGCTTCGGTCGCCCGGGTTGCACCGATCAGAACGGGTGCCACCACCGGGAGCATCAGGAGCGGAAGCAGGGTTTCGCGCCCTTTGGCCCCAGCGGCGAGACCGCCGTAGAGCGTACCGACGAATGCCAGCCCGAAGGTCGCGGCAAGGTAGGTCGCGATCAGCAGTGCGAGCCCGCCGGCGCGGAACTCGGTGCGGTAGAGCACCACCGCCATACCCATCAACACCAGCTCGAGCAAGGCGAGCTGGGCGGCGAGGGCCAGCGACTTGCCGAGGAAGATGCCCCATGGGTGCACCCCGGCCACCTGCAGTGCATCGAGCGCGCCGTCGGCGGTCTCCACCGCGAACGACCGTTGCACCACCACGAGCAGGCTGAACATCGTCGCCAGCCACACCAGCCCGGGAGCGACGCGGGTGAGCACCGCGTCGGTGTCGGAGGCGAGCGCGAACGCGAACATCACCATCACCAACGCGGCGAACGGCAGCACCTGGTTGATGAGCACCCTGCTGCGCCACTCGACTCGCAGATCCTTGGCCGCCACCAGTCGAGCGATGCGCCAGGTGTTCATCGAGCCCCCTCGCGCACCTGGCCGCCGACGACTTCCACGACGCGAGTGGCGAGCGCACCGGCCCGCTCCAGCTCGTGACTGGCCACCATCACCGTGGCGCCCGCGGCAGCGGCCGCGCGCAGCGTGCTGTCCAGTTCGTCGCGGCCGACGGCATCGAGGCCGGCGTGAGGTTCGTCGAGCAGCCACAGTTCGGCGCGGCGGGCCACCAGGCAAGCCAGCGCGGTGCGCCGCCGCTGTCCGGCGCTCAACCGGGCGACGGGCACGTTCAGCAACCGCTCGGCGAGACCCATGCGCTGCAGCGAGGCGGAGATCTCGGCGTCGGTGGCGCCAACCGTCGCGCCCCAGAAGCGCACATTGTCGTGCACGGTGAGGTCCGCGTAGAGCCCGTTGGCGTGGCCGAGCAGACCGACGCGGTTGCGCACGGCCGTGCGATCGGCCGCCAGATCGCAGCCGAGCACCACGGCCGTGCCGCGCTCGACGGCGAGCAGACCGGCACACAGGCGCAACAACGACGTCTTGCCCGCACCATTGGGACCGCGCAAGAGCACGATCTCGCCGCGCTCGACGGTGAGCGACGCCCCGGCCAGCGCTGGGAAGTCGCCCAGCACGGCCACGACGTCGACGAGGCGGACGACCGGCTCCACGAGGAGGGAACCCTAACGGGTGGGGCACCTGGCGACACTTCCCGCGACCCGCGGGGTAGCGTCTCGGGCCGTGAGCAGCGGCGACGGGACACCCCCCGGGATTGCGAATCCCGCACGAACGGGTGAGGACGACGCTGCGCCGTGGGAGGGCGCCTGGACGCGCCCGAAGGTGAACCGCCAGGTGCTCGCCCGCAAGCGGGTGCCGTATTTCGAGCGCCCCAAACACCCCCACGACTGGCGTTGGTGGGTGGGCGGGTGCGGCCGCACGCTCATCGCCACCGGATTATTGATGTTCGCGTTCGTCGGCTATCAGCTGTGGGGCACCGGCATCCAGACCGCCCAGGCCCAGAACAGCCTGCAGGACCAGTTCCACGACCTGCTCGCCGGCACCACCACCACCGTGACGACGCCCGTCAACACCGACCCAAGTGCCACCGACCCGAGTGCCTCCAGCCCGAGCAGCACGGTGCCCACTGCCGTCGATCGCAATGAGTCCAACGGGGCGGTGCTCGGCAAGCTGACGATCCCCAAGATCGGCCTCACGGACTACTACTTCGTGGAAGGGGTTGGTCTGAGCGACTTGAAGAAGGGGCCCGGCCACTTCAAGGAAACGCCGATGCCGGGCCAATTGGGTAACGCCGCCATCGCCGGTCACCGCACCACGTATGGCCACCCCTTCTACCACCTCAACGATCTCGAGCCCGGCGACCTCATCACCGTCGTCACCGTCGATGGCACCTTCGTGTACCAGGTGACGGACCAGGTGATTGTCAGTCCGTCCGACTACGCCAAGGTCATCCCCACCCGCAACCCGGAAATCGCCACGCTCACGCTGGCAACCTGCCACCCCGCCTACACCGCTCGCAAGCGCCTGGTGGTGACCGCCACCCTCGTGGCTGAGGACAGCGACCCGGTGAAGCGCCCGCCGGCGAAGTCCGGCCCCACCACCACCGAAGCTCTGCCCGGTGAGGGCGACACGATTCCTGGCGACAGCGTGCCGGATACCGGTTCTACCGTCACCGGCCCGACGGTAACCGGCTCCACGGTGACGGGGCCCTCGATCGCCGGCACCACGCCTCCCGCTACCGAGGTCTCAGTCGGCGGTGAGGACGCCGTCATCGACGACTCGTTCTCCCAGGGCTGGTTCAGCGACACCGCCGCCATCCCCCATGCGATCGGTTGGGGCCTCGTGCTCGCGCTCGTCGCGCTCGGCGCCTACTTCGTCGGCCGCCGATTCAAGCGTCTTTACGTGTGCTTCCTGATCGGCTTCGTCCCGTTCTTCGTCGTGCTCTACTTCTTCTTCGAGAACGTCAACCGCCTCCTCCCCCCGGGACTCTGACATGCCCCCCGAACCGAACAACACTCCCGTCGATCGCGTCCGCGCCTCGCGCGAACGGATCGCCCGCTACACCCTGCTCGCGAATCGCATCGGCTACCTGTTCTTCGCCGTCGCGATTGCGACCTTCGTGATCGGGTTCGCGATCAGCTTCAATGCCGCGGTCTCGGCGATCGTGATCGGCTCGCTGGCCGCAGGATCAGTACTGCTCGCGCCCTCGATCGTGCTCGGCTACGGCATCAAGGCCGCCGAACGCGACGACCGCGAACGCGGCTTGTGAGTTCCGCGGGGGTTTCCCCCGGCGAGAAACCTGGTTACCCTTTGGTAGCCGTATGAGTATGCGCTTGCCCGCCCCGGCCCGTCGTGAGCAGATCCTCGACGTCTCGGTGCAGGTTTTCGCCCGGAACGGCTTCCACTCCACGTCGATGAACGACGTCGCCGATGCCGCCGGCGTCACCAAACCGGTGCTCTACCAGCACTTCAACAGCAAGCAGGATCTGTACCTGGCGCTGCTGGAGGAAGCCGGCAACCGCCTGCGCAACGCGATCACCAAGGCTGTCTCCGTCGCCACCAACGGCAAGGAACAGACCGAGTTCGGGTTCAAGGCCTACTTCCGCTGGGTGGCCGACGACCACGACGCGTTCTTGCTGCTGTTCGGCTCGCGTGCCAGCCGCGACGAGGAGTCGACGGCCACGATCCGGCGGATCACCGCCGAGGCAGCCCACGCCATCGCACCACTCATCGCGGTGGACATCGACGACGAGCACCGCCGCACCCTCGCCCAGGGCCTCGTCGGTTTGGCCGAAGGCGTCAGCCGCCACCTCGTCGAGCGTGGGGAGCAGTTCGATCCCGAAGTGCTCGGCCAGCAGATCGCGGATCTTGCCTGGGCCGGCCTGCGCGCCGTACACCGCAACGGCTGACACTCACGACGCGGCGATCAGCCCCGGCACTTCGTGACGGTAGGCGCCGGTGTTGAGGTACGCCCGCAGCTTGGTGATCGTGTTCGGCAGGTAGCGCGGCAGCATCGCCAGGAACTCCGCGTTCGTGGTGGTGACGATGTCGTTCAGCAACACCAGGTTGCGGCTGGCGACCATCGCCTCGTACTGGTCGTGGGTGAACTGGGGCAGGGGCCGTACCGCTTCGTAGCCCTCCAGTAGTGCCGCTTCCAGCGCCACGTCGTCGCGCAGGTAGTAGGCCGAAATCGCCAGGTCCTGCGCGGGTACGCCGATGCCGCTGTCGTCGAAATCGAACACGATCAGCCGGCCCCGGAACCACTTCAGGTTCCACACATGGAGATCCGCGTGGAGCGGTTGGCGACGAGCGCCGGCGAACAGGGCGTCGATGTGTGCTTGCACGTGGGCGAACGCCGCTTCGATCACCGCGTGATCCGCCGCCGATAGCAATGGGTGGTCGTCGCCGAGGTGGTAGGGCACGTCCATCAGCACCGAGTCGATCGCCGGCAGCTCCGCACCCCGCGGCAGTCGCCAGCGTGCTCCGTAGTCGTGGAGCAAGGCGGTCGCCCGACCGACGGCGCTTATCTGCGCGGGCGTGGCGTCGTCACCGAGGTCGCGCCCGGGCAGCCACGAGAACAGTGCCGCGGGCAGCGAACGTCCGAGGTCGAGGCAGTACACCTCGGTGGTCAAGGCCCCCTGGCCGGTGGACTGCGGCACCGGCACCCACAGGTCCGTGTCGGCCGCGAGCGCGGCGAGCCATGCAGCCTCCGCGGCGAGGTTCGCCGGGGTGCGCCGCGAGTTGACGTTGAGCCGCAGGGCGAAGCGGCGGCCGTCGGTGGTGTCGACCCGGAACGTGGTATTGAACCCGTGGTTGAGCAGGCGCAGGCGCGCGACCTCGATCGGGTAGTGCGCCAGCGCGGCGAGCGCGACCGGCCGCAGTCGCGCCACTTGACCGCGTACCGACAGTTCCTCGAACCTCACGGCGGGGCACCGTAGCGCCAGCTACGAGCGAACCGTGAAGCCTTTGTAGCCCTCGACGAAGCCCGCCCGCAGCAGGGCGTGGGCCTCCTGGCCGGCGGGCATGATCGGTTCGCCGTTCACCTTGCGCACCTCCACGCTGCGCGCCCGGCCGTCCTTCACCAGCGCGGCCAACGCCTCTGCCCAGCCGGGATCATCGGCGGCCGCGGCGAACGTGACCACATGGTGGGCGCGCGGGTCGAAGCACACGAGCGGGGTGCCGGCACGCAGCACCACGAGAGCGCCCGCCGTGCGCGCCGGGCGGCCGGGCGATTCGGGCCAGTCGATCGCCGCGCCGTACGGCTGGGCCGGATCCGTGGCCGCGAGCACCACCGGGGCCGGCGCCTGCTCGGGGTGGAGTTCTCGGTCCGGCGTCTCGCGCAGCGAGCGCAGGCGGTCGACCGCACCGGGCAGGGCGAACTGGGCGGCACCGAGGCCGGCGACGAAGTAGCCGCGGCGGGCCTGACCACGCTCCTCGAGCACCTTCAGCACCCCGTACACGCTGGCGTAGCCGCCGCGCACGCCCTCGGCGAGCACCGCCTCTCGTGTGACCACGCCGTAGCGATCGAGCAACTGCAGCGCAGCGGTGTGGGCCGCGACCGTGCTGCTGGGTGCAGGCAGCAACAAGGGCGCCACGAGGCTCCAGCGGCCGGCGCCGAGCGGCGGGCCGATGCGGGTGAGGCGGCCCGGCCGCGGGCGGCCCCTCGGTGGCGCGGTGGTGCGGGCGCCGCGAGTGCCCTTCGCACCCAACAGGGCGCGGAGGGGTGCGAGCGAGTCGTTCGTGACTTCACCGGCCCACACGAGATCCCACAGCGCGGTGAGCAGTTCGGCGTCGGTGGCCCCGCCAGTAGCGGGGTCGGCGGCCGCAGCACGCAGGCCGTTCCAGAAGCTGGCCCCGTGCTCGCGCAGGTGGGTGCGGATCGCGTCGTGCAGCGCACCTTCGGGCGGCTCGACGGCCTCCCACCCCTGGGCGAGCGTGGGCAGCTGGTCGGCGAAGCACAGCCGCACCCGCCCGTCGCCGGCACCGATCGCGCCGGCGCCCACCCACACCAACTCGCCCGCCGTGCACAGCTCGTCGAGTTCGGTGGGCCGGTAGCTGCGCAGGCGGGCAGGCAGGATCTCGCGCTCGAGCGCGCCGGCCACGAGCGCCGCGCCCTGCAGCTGCCCGATCGCCTCAACCAGACCGTCGAGCCCGCGGCGCTCGCCGGGGATGCCGTGCCAGCCCTGCAGGAAGCGGGCGTAGGCCACCTGCTCGACCGGCTCGACCTCGCGCCGCAGCGCGGCCAGCGAGCGGCGGCGCAGCTGGCGCAGCACATCCTGGTCGCACCACTCGCGGCCGCTGCCGCCCGGGCGGAACTCGCCGCGCACGAGCTTGCCGGTCGCTTCGACCGCCACGAGCGCGCCCTCGGCGCGATCGACGGAGATGCCGAAGCGCTGGGCCACCGTCTCGGTGAGGAACGGGCCGTGGGTGCGCGCGTAGCGGGCGACGAGCGACTCCAGGGGGAGTGGAACGGGCTCGGTGAACTCGCGCGGCAGGCCGAGTGGCACATTGCAGCCGAACGCGTCGCGGTAACGGGCGGCGTCTTCGGCGGCGATGTGGCGCGTCTGTCCGGCGACGCTCACGGTGACGGCGCGCCGCTGGTGCACGAGCTCCGCGAGCCACACCGCGGCCTCGCCGCCCCCTTCGGACGACACAGCCCCTTCGCAGCGGATCTCGAGCTCGTCGTCGGCCAGGTCGCCAAGGCGGCGCAGCACATCGTGCAGCTCGTCTGCGGTGCGGGCGCGGCGGCCGTCGGCCAGCAACTGCAGTTCCAACTCCAGGTCGGCGAGGGCGCCCGGGTCGAGCAGCTCACGCAGCTCCTCCGCTCCGAGGAGGTCGCGTAGCAGGTCGCGGTCGAGCGCGAGCGCGGCGGCGCGGCGTTCGGCCAACGGGCTGTCGCCCTCGTACATGAACGCGGCGATCCAGTTGAACAGCAGGCTCTGCGCGAACGGCGAGGCCTTCGCCGTATCGACGGTGACCACGCGCACAGTGCGGCTGCGCAGCTGGGTGAGGACCTCACGCAGGGCGGGCAGGTCGAACACGTCCTGCAGGCACTCGCGGCTGGCTTCCAGCAGCATCGGGAAGGTGGGGTACTTGCTCGCCACCGCCAGCAGGTCTGCGGCGCGCTGGCGCTGCTGCCACAGCGGCGTGCGCTGGTCGGGCCGGCGGCGGGGCAGGATCAGCGCGCGGGCGCTGCACTCGCGGAAGCGAGCGCTGAACAGGCTCGTCTGGGGCAGCGAGGCCATCACCAGCTCGTCGATGTCGTCGGGGTCGATGATCAGCTCATGCAGGGGCAGCTCGTCCGCGGCTTCGGGCAGGCGCATGACGATGCCGTCGTCGGTGTACATCGTCTCCACCGGGATGTCGTAGCGCTCGACGAGGCGGCGCTCGATCGCCATCGCCCACGGTGCATGCACGGGCACCCCGAACGGGCTGAGGATGCACACCCGCCAGTCGCCGATCTCGTCGCGGAAGCGCTCGATCACGATCGTGCGGTCGTCGGGCACTGCGCCCGTGGCCTCGGCCTGCTCGTCGAGGTACAGCAGCACATTGTTGGCCGCGAACGAATCGAGCGAGTGGCTGTTCATCAGGCTCGCCATCGCGGTGGCCTTCGGCAGGGCGCGTGCCTCGCGCTGGAACGCGCCGAGCGCTCGGCCCAGTTCCAGCGGGCGGCCGGGCCGATCGCCGTGCCAGAACGGCATCTTCCCTGGCTCGCCCGGCGCCGGCGTGACCACCACCCGCTCGAACGTGATGTCCTCGATGCGCCAAGTGCTCGCGCCGAGCAGGAACGTGTCGCCCGCCCGGCTCTCGTAGACCATCTCCTCGTCGAGCTCGCCCACCCGGGTGCCGTCGGGCAGGAACACGCCGAACAGGCCACGGTCGGGGATGGTGCCGCCGCTCGTGACCGCCAGCCGCTTGGCCCCGTCGCGGGCGCGCAGGGTCTGATTGACGCGGTCCCACACCAAGCGCGGGCGCAGTTCGTTGAACTCGTCGCTGGGATAGCGGCCCGAGAGCAGGTCGAGCACGTTGTTGAGCAGGTCGTCGCTCAGCTCGTGGAAGCCGGCCGCGCCGCGGATCATCGCGCCCAGCTCGGCGACGCTGATGTCGGGGTGCATGCACACGTGCGCCACGATCTGCTGCGCGAGCACATCGAGCGGGTTGCGCAGGAAGCGGCTGGACTCGATGAGGCCGACGCGCATGCGCTGGGCCACCACCGCGGCCTCGAGCAGGTCGCCGCGGTGCTTGGGATAGATCGTGCCCTTGCTGGCCTCGCCCACGCTGTGCCCGGCACGGCCGATGCGTTGCATGCCACGGGACACAGCACCCGGCGACTCCACTTGGATGACCAGGTCGACGGCACCCATGTCGATGCCCAACTCCAGGCTGCTCGTGGCAACGATCGCGCGCAACTGGCCGCGCTTGAGCTGATCCTCGATGACGACGCGCTGCTCGCGGGCGAGCGAGCCGTGGTGGGCACGGACGAGATCGTCGACACCGGCCAGCTCGTTGAGCTTCGCCGCCAACCGCTCGGCGCCGCGGCGGGCGTTGCAGAAGATGATCGTGCTGCGATGGGCGAGCACTTGTTCGAGGATCTGCGGGTAGATGCTCGGCCAGATGCTGAGCTTCTGCCCGGCGAGCGCCTGATCGGCGGGGCCGCTGCGCAGTTCGTGGGTGACCTTGCCCATCTCGCCCATGTCTTCCACGGGCACGCGCACTTCCACCTCGAGCTGTTTGCGCGTGCCCGCGTCGATGATGGTGACCGGGCGCTTGCTGGCGTCGGCTGCGTGGCCGCCGAGGCCATAACCACCAAGGAAGGTCGCGATCTCCTCCAGCGGGCGCTGGGTGGCGCTGAGGCCGATGCGCTGCGGCGGGCGCTGGGCGATCGCTTCCAGCCGTTCCAGGCTGAGCATCAGGTGGGCGCCGCGTTTGGTGGTGGCCATCGCGTGGATCTCGTCGATGATCACGGT
Source organism: Ilumatobacteraceae bacterium (assembly GCA_041918155.1). Lineage (GTDB taxonomy): Bacteria > Actinomycetota > Acidimicrobiia > Acidimicrobiales > Ilumatobacteraceae > UBA668. The sequence goes on from JAYRWH010000002.1 coordinate 17,282, forward strand.
GTGCACATGGGCGAGGGTGCGACTGACCTCGCTGGTGAGCATCAGGTACAGGCTCTCGGGCGTGGTGATGAGCAGGTCGGCCGGGCGCCGGGCGAGACGGGCCCGCTCTCGTGCCGGGGTGTCACCGGTACGCATCGCCACCGTCGGCTCACGGAACGGCACGCCGAGCCGCTCGGCCGCCAGGCGGATGCCCATCAGCGGCGAGCGCAGGTTCTTCTCCACATCGAAGGCGAGCGCGCGCAGCGGGGAGATGTAGAGCACCTGGGTGGGTTCGCCGGGCTGATCGGGCATGACCAGCCGGTCGATGCTGCTGAGGAACGCCGTCAGCGTCTTGCCGCTGCCCGTGGGTGCGCACACGAGCGTGTGCTGCCCCGCCCGGATCGCGGGCCACCCCTCGATCTGGGGCTGCGTGGGCTCGGGGAACGAGGCCGCGAACCACTCACGCACCGCCGGGGAGAACCCCTCCAGTACCGGGTGATCGGCCATGCGGTCAGGCTACGCCAGGGGTGTAATGGGGAGTGATGGCTCTACCGACGAGGTTGGGAGCGTTTCATCCCGCAACCGACCGCCTCAGCTCCCACGGGCGCGACTCGTGTCACCATGTGGGAAGTTCCGCGCCCATTCGCACGTCGCCCCACCGGACCAAAGACCCTGCCAACGGCTTGACACGGCCCCGTACCGTGATGGCGTGGACATGAACGAGTTCGAGACGCGCGCCGCGGCGCTGGTGCAGGACGGCACGCTCGGGTACGACCAGAAGGTGCGCCGGCTGGCGGCGCTGGCGACCGAGGCGTTGCCGTACCCGATCATCTCCGAGGAATGCGAAGCGGCGTTGGCCAAGCGCGTCATCTGCGACATGTACGAGGGCCACGTCCCGTACACGGCGCGCTACATCCTCCCCGACTACGAGAAGGCCATGCGCCAGGGTCTCGCCTACCTGGAGACGCCGCCGCCGCAGGATCTCGACGACGCACTCGCGTTCTTGCTGATCATGTACGTCAACGTGCCGTCGGTGACGACCTACCCGGTGTACCTCGGCGACCTCGACAAGGTGCTCGCCCCGTTCGTGACCGACGAGATCAGCGATGAAGACCTGGACAAGAAACTGCGTCGCTTCTGGATCCAGATCGACCGCATGGTGCCCGACGCGTTCGCCCACCTCGACCTCGGCCCGCACGACAGCCGCGTCGCACGCTCGGTCTTCCGCGTCGAGCGCAGCCTGCGCCAGGCCGTGCCGAACATCACGCTGAAGGTCGATCCGGCGATCACGCCCGACGACCTCATCGAAGATGCCGTGCTCACCGTCTTTCAGACCGGCAAGCCGCACTTCGTCAACCACCCGATGATGGTCGGCGACCACGGCGAGCAGTACGCCGCGGTGAGTTGCTACAACTCGCTGAAGATCGGTGGCGGCGCGCACACGCTCGTGCGCATGAACCTCAAGGAAGTCGCGCTGCGTCATGAAGGCGACGCAGCGACGTTCCTCGCCACCACTCTCCCCCACTATGTCGAGCTGACCGCGGAGCTGGCCGAGGCCCGCATCCGCAGCCTCGTCGAGCAGCAGAAGTTCTACGAGACCCACTGGCTGGCCGCCGAGGGACTCATTGACATCAGCCGCTTCTCGGCGATGTTCGGCGTCTTCGGCCTCGCCGAGTGCGTGAACCTGCTGATGGCCTACACGGGCCAGCCCGAGGCCCGCTACGGCCACAGCGCCGCCGCCGATGCCCTCTCCATCCGCGTCATCGAACGCGTCGCCGAACTTGTCGCCGCCCGCCCGCTGCCGTACTGCGCGGGCGGCAACGGCCGCGCCTACCTGCACAGCCAGAGCGGCATCGATCTCGACGAAAATGTCACCGCCGGCACCCGTATCCCGGTGGGCGACGAGCCGGGCATGCTCGAGCACATCACCACGTGCGCGCCGCACCACCATCTGTTCGCCTCGGGCATCAGAGACATCTTCCACGTGGACGAGACCGCGGTGCGCAACCCGCGGGCGATGGCGGACATCATCCGCGGCGGGTTCGCCAGTGGGATGCGCGACTTCACGTTCAACCTCGACTCGAACGAGTTCATCCGCATCACCGGCTACCTCGTGCGCAAGAGCGATATCGCCGGCATCGCCGAGCACAAGGGCGCCCGTCATGGCAGCGACTTCCTCGCCGCCGGCTCGGAGGCCAGCTACCACCTCACCGAGCGCGCCGTGAAGCGGGTGCGCGCGAACGAGCTCTCGCCGCGGTGAGAATGGCGCCGTGACGAACACGGCAACCACAGGATTCGTGGCCGGCACGATCCCGTTCAGCGTGGTCGACGGCCCGGGCAACCGCTTCGCCATCT
>JAYRWH010000003.1:0-60755 GCA_041918155.1 Ilumatobacteraceae bacterium
CTTTTAATCCATTGGTTCAGGGTTCGAGCCCCTGGGGGGGCACCGGCGACTATGTGTTACTTCGGCACAGGCGACTACCGTTCGAGGATGCGATCGACGGCCATGTCGTGGGTAGCAGTGGGTGCGTTCGTGCTGAGCGGGTGCGGCTCCGAGCCGGGTTCGGCCACGCCCGCGAGCGGCCCGCTCACCAGCGCCAGCAGCACCACCGCCGCCACCGCGTCGCGCCACTTCGACCACGCGACGCTCGCCGCCGCGCTGCCGGCCGCCACCGAGATCGCCTGGTTGCCGGCCGGCGTGACCCAGGAGGACGACAGCGACCTGACCACCGACCTGACCCTGACCGACTGCGCGGGCGCCGCACAAAGGACCCCGGTCGACGAAGCCGCGTCCACCAACCGCCGCTACCTCGAGGGCATGGACGACCGCCTCAAGGTCGCGTACTACGACGTGGCCACGGTGGACGATGCCACCGCCTACCTCGACGCGCTGGCCGAACTCATCCAGTGCGTCACCCCGCCACAGCCGGGCATGTCGTTCGAGACACTGACGTTCACCGACGGCGGCTGCGACCAGACGTTCGGCGTCCTCACCCACCAACCGGTGAGCGAGACGATCGACGTGTGGTGCCGGGTCGGCAACCTGATCGCCGCTGTGCACCTCACGCCGACCGGGTTGATCGGGTCGCCTTACGACACGTCCGCCCCGCCGCCCGTGCCACCCACGGTCGAGCAAGCGCAACGGGCGCTGACCGTCGTCGGTCAGCACCTGCGCGCCGCCTTCGCCGGCGGCTGAGGCGACCCCGGCTCAGCCGTTCAACCAGTGACCGTGCACCCGACGGCGGCGAGGAAGCCGTCGTTCAGCTGGTTGTACTGGCCGACGCTGCGGTTGCTGTCGAGTTCGATCTGCGCACCGTTCGGCCAGGCGAACGTCAGCCGCGTCGCCAGCTTGTTGCGCTCGCCGCTGACCTGCAGGCCCTGCCGGGTCCACTCGCCCACCATGCCCTTCAGCTCGATGGAGGACCGCTTCGGCTTGTATTCGAACGCCACCAGGCGCGTGGGGGTGACGCCGACGACGACGTTCTGCGGAAGGCCACCCGAAGCGCTCTTGCCGCGCTGGCGCATCGCCAGACCGGCAACGCCGGACACCGAGGATGCCAGCACACTGCCCATCGAGCCTGCCCGGCTCAGCAGACCCACCGCGAGCACCTGTTCGTTCGGCACCGCCCCTTGCACGATGGCCAGGTACTGCTGGATGTACTCCTCGACCGACTGCATCACGAAACCCCCTCGTCCGGGCGATGGTACTCCGGATCAGTACGAGCCCTGTCCGGCGCGAGACTGGCGCCGTGACCTTGCAGCATGTACTCATCGCGACCGACGGCACGGTCGCCACCATCACCCTCGACCGACCCGAGAAGCGCAATGCACTCGCGCTCGATGTAATGCTGGAACTCACCGAGGCGTTCCGCGAAATCGCGGCCACCGACGTCACGGGGATCATCCTCGCCGCGAACGGGCCGGTGTTCTCCGCCGGACACAACTTCGCCGACATGGCGGGGGCCGACTTCACGACCGCCGAGCACCTGTTCCAGGTGTGCACGGAGATGATGGACACGGTGCAGTCGATTCCGCAGGTGGTGATCGCCCGCGTGCACGCGCTCGCCACCGCGGCCGGCTGCCAGCTGGTGGCCACGTGCGATCTCGCCGTCGCTGCCGAATCGGCCTCGTTCGCACTGCCCGGCGGCAAGGGCGGCCTGTTCTGCCACACCCCGCTGGTGGCCGTGTCGCGCAACGTGAGCCGCAAGCGGGCCTTGGAGATGGCGCTCACCGGCGACGCGATCAGCGCGGCGACCGCGGCCGAGTGGGGGCTGATCAATCACGCCGTGCCCGACGCCGAGCTGCACACGGCCACCGCCGACCTGCTGCGCCGGGCCACCCGCGGCAGTGCCGCCAGCAAGGCCGCGGGCAAGCGCACGTTCTACGAGCAGGTCGGCCTCGACCAGGCCGCCGCCTACCGCCACGCCCTGGAGGTGATGGCCCGCTCCGCCACCAGCGACGACGCACAGGAGGGCATCGCCGCCTTCCTCGCGAAGCGCCCGCCGGTGTTCGGCAAGCCGCGCTGACGCTCCGGCACGGAGCAGGTTGCCCTTCATACCCCAGGGGGGTATGGTGAGGACGTGCACGGTCCCCCTGGATACTCCGCCGAGAAGCAACAGCTCCTCGCCCGCCTGCGCCGCGTCGAAGGCCAGGTGCGCGGCCTACAGCGCATGGTGGAGGAGGACACGTACTGCATCGACGTGCTCACCCAGGTCGCCGCGGTCACCAAGGCGCTGCAGGGCGTCGGCCTGCAGCTCCTCCAGGGGCACCTCGGCCACTGTGTCGCCGGCGCGGCCGCAGGTGGCGATGCCCGCACCGACGAACTCGTCCAAGAAGCCACCAAAGCAGTCGAACGCCTGCTGCGGGCCTGAACCAGACACACCAGAGCAGAACAGAAAGCGAACACACCATGAGCGAACTCACTTTCCACGTGCCAGGCATGACCTGCGGCCACTGCAAGATGTCGGTCGAGGGTGAGGTCGGCAAGGTTGCCGGTGTCGCATCCGTCGCCGTCGATCTCGACAGCAAGCTCGTCACCGTCGCCGGCGACACCCTCGATCAAGCGGCCATCGTCGCCGCGATCGACGAGGCCGGCTTCGAAGTGGACGCCTGAGACCGCGAGACCCTGAGACCCTGAGATGAACCGCGTCGTCGCCCGCCTCGCCGCCTTCGCGGCCGTGCTCGCCATCGCCTTCGGCGCGGCGTACGCGATCGGCGTGGCTACCGGCGACGACGCACCCACACCCGACCACGACCCAACCCACACCAGCATGGCGATGCCGTGAACGCCGAAGTCGCCCAGGCCCAGCTCGAACACGTCGACCTCGAACTCACCGGGATGACGTGCGCGGCCTGCGCGACCCGCATCGAGAAGAAGCTCAACAAGCTCGATGGCGTGACCGCCACCGTGAACTACGCCACCGAGCGGGCCGCGATCACGTTCGACCCAGCGGTTGTCGACACCGAATCGATGATCAACACCGTCGAGTCGATCGGTTACCACGCTGCGCTGCCCGCACCGGCCGGTGAGGAGGGCGAGGACCCTGGCCTGGCGCGCATTGCCGATCTACGCCGCCGGTTGCTGGTCGCGATCGCGCTCGGGGTGCCGGTGCTCGTGCTGTCGATGATTCCCGCGCTGCAGTTCCGCGGCTGGCAGTGGGTGGCGCTCGTGCTCGCCACGCCGGTGGCCGCGTGGTCGGCCTACCCGTTCCACCACGCCGCCTGGCGCAACCTCGGCCAGGCCGAGGCGAGCATGGACACGCTCGTGTCCGTCGGCGTCATCGCGTCCTACGGCTGGAGCCTCTACGCCCTGTTCGCCACCCACGCCGGCGACCTCGGCGTGGAGATGTCGATGTCGCTCGTGCCCCGCCGCGGCGAGACCCACCACCTCTACCTCGAGGTCGCGAGCACCACGATCGCGCTGATCCTCGCCGGCCGCTGGTTCGAGGCGCGGGCCAAGCGCCGCGCCGGTGGAGCGCTGAAGGCACTCCTCGCGCTCGGCGCAACCACCGCCACCCTGCTCGCCGACGACGGCACCGAGACCGAAGTGGAAGCGTCGACACTGAGCGTCGGCGACCGCTTCGTGGTGCGCCCCGGCGAGCGCATCGCGACCGACGGCATCGTGGAGCGCGGCGCATCCGCGGTCGACATGAGCCTCGTGACGGGCGAGAGCGTGCCGGTGGAGGTCAGCCCGGGCGACTCCGTCACGGGCGCGACGATCAACGCCAACGGACGCCTCGTCGTGCTCGCCACCCGCGTCGGGGCCGACACCGCGCTCGCGCAGATGGCCCGCTTGGTGGAGGCCGCGCAGAGCGGCAAGGCCCCTGTGCAGCGCTTGGCAGACCGCGTCGCCGGTGTATTCGTGCCCGTGGTGTTCACGCTCGCGATCGCCACGCTCGGCTTCTGGCTGGCCCGCACACACAGCTTCGCCGAGGCGATGTCGCCGGCGGTCGCCGTGCTCATCATCGCCTGCCCGTGCGCGCTCGGGCTGGCCACGCCCACCGCCCTGCTCGTGGGCACCGGCCGCGGCGCACAGGCGGGCATCCTCATCAAGGGCCCAGAGATCCTGGAGAGCACCCGCCGCGTCGACACGATCGTGCTCGACAAGACGGGCACGGTCACCACCGGAGCGATGGCCGTCGTCACCATGCACCCCGCCGATACCATTCGCCGTCGTGAGCTGCTGCGCCTCGCCGCCGCCGTGGAAGTCGGCAGCGAGCACCCGATCGCCGCGGCGATCGTGAAGGCCGCCCGCGCGGAAGGGATCACGGTGCCCGATGTGCACGAGTTCACCGCGTTGGCCGGCAGCGGCGCGACGGGCGAGGTGGAAGGGCACACGATCACCGTCGGTCGCGCCGAGACCTACGAACATCCCGGGGACAGTGGGGCCGTCACGGTGGTCGCGGTGCGCGAGAACGGCCGCCTGCTCGGCACGATCTCCGTCGCCGACATGGTGAAGCCCACCAGCGCGGCCGCGATCCAGCGCTTGCGCGATCTCGGCCTGCGCCCGATCCTGCTCACCGGCGACAACGCGGCCACCGCCCACGCGGTCGCCGCACAGGTGGGCATCGGCCACGACGACGTGATCCCCGGCGTGCTGCCCGAGGGCAAGGTGACCGAGGTACGCCGCTTGCAGGCCGAGGGACGGGTCGTGGCGATGGTGGGCGACGGGGTGAACGACGCGGCCGCGCTCGCCCAGGCCGACCTCGGCATCGCGATGGGCACCGGCACCGACGTGGCCATCGAGGCCAGCGACCTCACCCTCGTGCGCGCCGATCTGCACGCCGCAGCGGATGCCATCCGCCTCAGCCGGCGCACCCTCGGGGTGATCAAGGGCAACCTGTTCTGGGCCTTCGCCTACAACGTCGCGGCCCTCCCGCTGGCGATGAGCTGGAAGCTGTCACCGGTCGTGGCCGGAGCGGCGATGGCATTCAGTAGTGTCTTTGTCGTCAGCAACAGCTTGCGCCTGCGGCGGTTCAACCCGGGTAGCTGAGGGGAGGTACACGCGTGGCGCCAGCGGAACATCCTCCGGTGAGCGTGCTGTTCGTATGCCTCGGCAACCACTGCCGCTCTCCATCGGCACACGCGGTGGCCGAGGCGATGCTCGCTGGGCGCCCCTTCGCCCGTTTCGATTCGGCCGGCACCGGGCGGTCGCACGTCGGTCAGCTTCCGCACCCGTTGGCCGCCGCCGAGGGCGGGCATCGCGGTTACCGGGTCGACCACCTCGGGCGCACGATGCACCCCGACGACTTCGCCGAGTTCGACCTCATGATCGCCATGGACCAGATGAACGTCGACGACCTCGAGCGCATGCGCGGTGGGGTCGACCTGCGCACCAGTTGGTACCGCAACGTGGAGCCCGTGCAGTTGCAGCTGCTGCGTCGGTGGGACCCGTGGGCGATGCCCGGTGACGAGGACACCACCGACCCGTGGGGGCTGGGGCCCGCGGCCTACCGCACGATGTTCGACACCCTCGAGCGCACGATTCCGGCGTTGCTCGCCCACCTCGAATCGCTGTATCTCGAACACCCGGGCACATAGTCGGGCCTGCGTCAGGCCGCCAGCGCTTCGCGCATGCGGGACACCATCGAGTCGCGGTGGTTGCGCACAGTGCGCTCGCTCACCTCGAGTGTGGCCGCGACCTCCAGAATCGATCGCCCGCTCAGCAGCAGGCCCAGCAGACGCCGATCGTGGGCCGTGAGCGAGGCGGTGCAGGACACGACATCGACCAGTTCGTGCAGGGGCTCGGCATGGCCGCACTCGTCGGGCCGCTCCAAGCCGACGGCTGCCACCGGCACGTGCACCAGCATGCGCCGGTGGGCCCGGCGGTAGGCGTGGTACTCACAATCGTTCAACAGGTTTGCCACGAGGTGGAGAGGGCGGCGCTCGAACGGGTACTGGCGGATCACCGGCCAGGCGGCAGCCAGCACATCGGCGAACGCGTCGCCGTCGTGGCGCCGCTGCCAGCGGCAGGCGAGGCTCACCAGGCCGGGCAGCAGGCGCTGCAGTACTACCCGCGCGGCAAGGTCGTCGGTGCGGGCGGCGAGCAACAGGCGCTCGGTCACGGCATCACCGCCGGTGGCGCCCGTTGCGGTGTTGCGCTCGTGGGCGGTGTTGTACCAACCCGTTGCGGCGACGAGGTCGTCGAGCGATTCGAACTCGACGGGCACAGCCCATCCGCGGGCCTGTTGCACCATCTCGGGGCGGTGGCTCATGCCCTGCCACTCGTGCAGTAGTCCGCGGAGCACGGGGTGGTTCGAACGGGTCGGTTGGGGAAGTGCGCTGCTCATGGCCGGATGGTGCGCAACGCCCCTCACCGGCAGGCTCACTGCGACCCTCACCGCCACCCTCCCGCAGGCGGGATTCCGCGAAATACCTGGTGCTGCCGTTGCCGGTGGAGGGATCTCGCTGTCCCCAGTGGAGGTATGGAGATCAGTGGCCACCCCACCACCCGCTGGGCGTGCACCTGGCACGCAGGGCCCGACGCCGGCGCGTGCCGGCCGATCGCACCTGGCCGTCACGTGCTCGGGCGGGCCACCAGCGCCGCCGTGCGCGCCGACGACCCGGCGCTCGAACCGCATGAGGCGCTCATCGAGGCGCGCCCCGACGGCGCGCTGATGATCACCCAGCTCACCGGCCGCTCGCCGATCCGCATCGACGGGGTGGCGGCGAGCGGAACCACGGCGCTCACCCCCGGTTCGTGGGTGGAGGTCGGCAACAGCCTGCTGAGCTTCGGCCCCCCGCCCACCGCCGCGATCGCCGCCCATGTGCAGGCCGGTGCCCTACTGCGCTCGCCACGGGCCGTGCCGCAGTGGCATCCGGTGAGGATCGCACAGCCCGAAGCGCCCCCGCTCGACGAGCCGGGGCACGGCGGGCTGATCCCCGCGCTGAGCGGGCTTGCCGGTGCCGGCCTCATCGCGCTCGTGCTGCACCAGCCGATGTTCTTCATCTTCGGCGCGCTCGGCGCGGCCGTTGCGGTGGCCGGCTGGGGTGGCCAGCGCATCCACGCCGCGCGCCGACGGCGCAGAGTGAAACGCGAGCACGCCGCGCTCATGGCCGAAGTGGACGCCGCGCGCGAGCGGGCACAGCACGCGTTCCGCAGTCATCACGAGGCGACCGTGCCCACGCTCGCGCGGGCGCTGGCCACGATCACCACCCGCGCCGACGACCTGTGGGCACGGCGAGCGCATCATGACGACGCGTTCCTGGTCGGGGCCGGGCTCGGCGATGTCGCGACACCGCTCAGCGGCCCGACCGACAACGACCTCGCCGACCACGCCGTGAGCGGCTTGGCCGTGTCCGTGTCGCTCGCGCCCGGCGCGCGCCTCGCAGTCGGCGGGCCACAGGCTCATGCGGTTGCCCGCGCGCTCGTGGTGCAGCTCGTCGCCTCCTGTGGTCCGGCCGACGTGCGCATCGTCGTGGTCGGTGACGGGGGCGAACCGTGGGCGTGGATGGAGGGCTTACCCCACGCGACCCTCCCCGACGGCTCCCTCGCGGTCGTGCGCGAACACGCGCTCACCGGCGCGCTCGCCGACCTCGAGGGCCACCGCGGGCACCTGCTGTTCATCACCGACCGGGCGGCCCTGCTCGCGGCCCGCACCGCGCCGCTGCGCCGAGCACTCGCCGACCCGACGACGCATGCGCTGTTGGCGGTCGTCGCCGACGACGCTGCAGTGCCACACCTGTGCACATCGACGCTCACCACCACCGCCGGCCCGGTGGCGCGGTGGGTGCAGGACGCGCGCACCACGATGCTGCCCGTGACCCTGCGCATCGCCGCACTCGGCGAGGCCGAGGCCCGCCGGTGCGCACAAGCGCTGCGCGGGCTGACCGACCCCGAAGACCCACTGGCCGCCGCCGCGACGATACCGCGCTCGCTCGCGCTCGCCGAGCTGATGGGTGGTCTGCCCACACCCGCCGCGGTCGCGGCTACGTGGGCCGCGGCGGGGCCCGACCCCGCGCCGCGCGCACTCGTGGGCGTGGCCACCGACGGCGTGGTGGACATCGACCTCGTGCGCGACGGTCCTCACGGTCTCATCGCCGGCACCACCGGTGCGGGCAAGAGCGAGCTGCTGCGCACCCTCGTCGTCGGCATGGCCGCCAACTCCGGCCCAGAACATCTCGCGCTGGTGCTCGTCGACTACAAGGGCGGGGCGACGTTCGACGCCTGCAGCACCCTGCCCCACGTGGTGGGCGTGATCACCGACCTCGACGACCAAATGGCCGATCGCGCCCTGCGCAGCCTGCAGGCCGAACTGCGCCGCCGCGAAGGCGTACTGCGCGAGCACGGAGCCGCCGACCTCGCGACCCTGAAGCTCAACGCGCCGACGATCGCGATGCCGCGACTCGTCGTCGTGGTCGACGAGTTCGCCGCGCTCGTGGCCGAACAACCGGCGTTCCTGCACGCACTCGTCGGCGTCGCTCAACGCGGGCGCAGCCTCGGGGTGCACCTGATCCTCGCCACCCAGCGGCCGAGCGGGGTGATCAGCGACGACATCCGCGCGAACACGAACTTGCGCCTCGCCCTGCGCCTTCAGGACAACACCGATGCAGTCGATGTCGTCGGTGTGGCCACCCCGGCGACCCTGCCGCGGCATGTGCCCGGGCGGGCGGTGCTGCGTCTCGGTGCCGACGACCACGTCACGTTCCAGGCCGCTCACTGCACTGTGCACGGCCCCGGAGTGCGCTCTGCGCTGACGGTGATGGTGCACTCGATCAGCGAGGCCGCGCGCCAAGCCGGGTGTGCGTTGCCCGCGGCTCCGTGGCAACCGCCGCTGCCCACGCGCCTGACCGACGGCGACCTACCGCCCGCGGCGATCGGCCTCGTCGACGACCCAGACCACCAACGGGTCACGCCGCTCACCTGGTCGCCCGCCGACGGGCACGTGCTGGTGGCCGGCAGCGCGGGCAGCGGGGTGACGTCCACGCTGCGGACGCTCGCCGTGTGCGCCGCCGCGGCCGGCGCCGACGTCTATGTACTCGACGGTCGCGGCGCGGTCGCACTCGACGACCTCACGGTCCACCCGCGATGCGGCGCGGTGGTGCGCCTGCACGAGCGCGAGCGGCTGACCCGGTTGCTGCACCGCTTCCGCTCCCAGGCCCGCGGCGTGGCCCACGAGCCGCTCCCGACGGTGCTCGTGATCGACGGGCTCGACGCCGTGCGCCGGGCGCTCGACGACAGCGGCACCACCGACGAGTGCGAAGCACTCGACGAGGTGCTCGCCGCGGCCGCGGGTAGCGGCATCACGATCGTGGCCGGCGTGGAGCATGCGGCCCCCGTGCCCTCCGGGTTCCTCGCCCGCTGCCCGTCGCGGTGGGTGCTGCACCTCCACGACGAGCATGACGCGTCGATCCTCGGCGTGCCCGCGGCGTCCGTGCCACCGGCAGTCGCCGGCCGGGCCGCGCTCGCCGGCCATGGTCTCATCGCCCAACTCGTCGCGCCAGGCCCGATTGCTGCCGCCCTCGCGAGCGGTACCTCGGCCGCGCCGGCTCCACGGATCACCACGGTGCCCGCCGTCGTCGACCCGGCCGCACTCCCCGCGGGCCACCTCGCCGGCGGTGCCACCGAACTGCCCCTCGGGATCGAGTTCGACAGCGGCGAGCCGGCACTGCTGCGACTGCACCCCGGCGACCATGCGCTCGTGGTCGGCGCGGCGCGCACCGGACGCACGCGCGCCCTCGCCCGACTCGCCACGGCCTGGCAGCAGGCCCACCCCGGCGGCTGGGTGGGTGTGATCGCACCCCGGCGCACGTTCCCCACGCTCGCGGTTGGCGCCGACACGAGCGGGTGCGACAGCTCGGTGATCGACGCCCTGCCCGGCCCGGCGGCGGGCCGGCCGATGCTCCTCGTCGTCGACGATGCCGACCTCGTCGATGACCCCGACGGACGGCTCGCCGCACTGATCGCACACACCCACGCAGCCGCCGCCCACGTCACAGTGGTCGCCGCGGCTCGCCCCGACGGGTTGCGCCAGGCCTACGGGCACTGGACGGGGGTCGTGCGTCGCAGCCGGATCGGTCTCGTGGCGACCGGTGGCAGCGACCTCGACGGCGACCTGTTGGGCGCGGTGTTGCCGCGGCGAGTGCCCATCGCGCCGCGGCCGGGGCTGATGTGGCTCGTCGATGGCGGGCATCACCGCCTGGTGCAGGTGGCGACCGACAGGCCGGCGACCGACGGAGCGTGACCAACCCCCACTAGGCTCACCCCCCGATGAAGCGGACCACCCCCTCTCTCAGCCGTCGCCTCGCGGCGACCGGCCTCGCCGTGGCAGCGATCACGATCGCGGCCTGCACCAAGAACGACGCCACCACCGCCCCCAGCCTCGTGCTGGCGCCTCGCATCGCCATCACGTCGGTAGAGGGCGACACCGCCAGCGCCCTCCTCTCGGCCATCTACGCCCGGGCGATGGAGAACGCGGGTGTACGCGTGGTCCGCAAGGATCCGGTCGCCATGGATCGCACGCAGTACATGCAGGCGATCCTCGACGGTCAGTTCCAAATGATCCCCGACTTCAGCCGAGACGTGCTCGCCGAAGTGCTGTCGGGCACGCCCACCGACTCCACCACGGTCACCACCGAGGCGGCGACGGCCACCACCCGGGCGCCGATCACGATCCCCACCACCACTACGGCGCCGGCCACCTCGGTGCCCACCACGGACACCGGCGCCACCACGTCGGTGCCCACCACCGACACAGGCGCCACCACCTCCGCGGCGAGCACGACCGGCGTCGACACCACGGTGACCACCGTGCCCGACACGACGGTGCCCGCCACCACGGTGGCCCCGTCGACTTCGGGTGAGTCCACCACCACCACGATCGCGCCCACGAACGCCCACTCCATCTCCGCCCAGATCGTGGCGATCAACTCGACCATCGACTCGAAGCTGTTGGCCTACGGCGCCACCGTGGCCGAGCACCGCACCGTCATCGCCTGCACCACGACGTTCATGCAGGCCCAGGCGGCCTACCAGCTCTACACGCTCACCGACCTCGCCTCGCTCGCCCCGAGCACCCGCTTCGCGGCGCCGGCGGCCTACATCGGCGACGACGCCGAGGGCCTGCCACAGCTGCTGCGGGTCTACGCCGCCGAGTTCGCCGCCACGCTCACCATCGAGGGCGCGGACGTCGCTGCGGCGATCGACGCCGACACTGCGGACTGTTTCGCGGTCGACTCCTTCGACGGCGTCATCACGGCGAAGAATCTCACGATCCTGTTCGACGACCAATACATGGTGCCGATGAACATGGCGATCGCGCTGATGGCCGCGACGGCGGCAACGCCCGAGGTCACCGCCGCGCTCGACAAGGTCGCCAGTGCCCTCTCCACCGACAATCTCAACCAGATGCTGCGCGAGATCGAGGAGAACGGCACCGACATCACCGTCGTCGCCAACGCCTTCGTCGACAACATCCCGACCGCGTCCGGCTGAGCCTGGTCTGTCGGCTACGCGCCGCCCGCCATTTCGCCCCTGCGGCGTTCGAGGAACCGGCGATCACTGTCGTTTGGCTGGCACGAGATCGCCCGATCGAGCGCCGCCAGTGCGCGCTCGCAGTCACCGGTGCGATACAGCAGTTCACCGCGAGCGCTCCAGTACAGGTGCCAGTGCTCCACGTCGGGCGGAGCGATGGCATCGAGCAGCACCAGCCCGGCAGACGCACCGTGCGCCTCGGCCACGGCGACGGCCCGGTTGACCTTCACGGCCGGCGTCGGTGCGATCGCCTCGAGCATTCGGTAGAGCTCGGCGATCTGTGACCAGTCGGTCTCCCCCGCCGAGGCAGCGATGTCGTGCAAGCAGGCGATGGCTGCCTGCACCTGATAGGGCCCGACGCGCCGGCGGCGGATGGCCGCATCGAGGAGTTCGGTCGCCTCACGGATCTCTCCGGCATGCCAACGTGCACGGTCCTGATCGCGCAACAGCACCAGTTCGCCATCCGCATCGAGGCGGGCCTCGCGGCGGGCGTTGGTGGCGAGGGCCAGCGCCAACAGGCCGGCACACTCCGGTTCGTCGGGCATCAGTTCGTACACCAGCCGTGCCAGCCGCACCCCCTCGTCGGCGAGGTCGAGTCGGGCGTTCAACGGCCCTTCGGGAGCATGATGCCCCGCGGTGATCACCGCGTGCACCACGGCCAGGACGCCGGGCAGGCGGTCGGGCAGCTCATGGTCGGCCGGAACCCGATATGGAATGCGAGCGCCGGCGATCTTCTGCTTGGCGCGAGTGATGCGTTGCCCCATGGTGGTATCGGGCACGAGGAACACGCGGGCGATCTCCACCGTGCTCATCCCACACAAGGTGCGCAAGGCGAGCGCGACCCGCGCCTCCATCGACAGTGCCGGATGGCAGCACGTGAACAACATCCGCACGAGGTCGTCGCGCACCATCGACTCGCCCGTGCGTTCTTCCATGGCGACGGTCATCTGGTCGAGCATCACTGCGTCGGCTTCCTTCGTGGAGCGCCGGGCTTCGCGGCGCAGGACGTCGAGGGCGCGGCGGCGGGCGACGGTGGTGAGCCACGCGCCCGGGTTGTCGGGCACCCCGTCGCGCGGCCAGCGACGCAGCGCCTGTTCGACCGCGTCCTGCACCGCGTCCTCCGCCCGCGAGATGTCGCCGGTGAGCCGTACGAGGGTGGCCAGGACGCGGCCACCCTCGTGGCGAATCATCACCTCCAGCGGCTCGGTCAACCGTCGATCAGCCCTGACTGAAGTCGATCACAGGGCGCACCTCCACCCGGCCGTGCCAGGCGCCGGGGATCTGTGCGGCCCAGCGGATCGCCTCGTCGAGGTCGGCGCAATCGAGCAGGTAGAAGCCACCGAGCACCTCCTTGGTCTCCGCGAACGGTCCGTCGGACGTGATCAGTTCACCACCTTTGCCACCTTGGACGCGGATCGTGGTGGCGGTGGGCGTGGGCTGCAACGCTTCGCCACCGCCGATCACGCCGGCGGCACCGGCCGTCGCACCGAAGTCGTTGTACTCCTGCATGATCGTGGCCCACAACTCGGGCGTGCCCGAGGTCTCGGTGGCTGCGTCGCCGTAGATGAGGGCGGCGTATCGGGGCATCTGGGTTCCTCCTGTGTCGGGCGCCCCCGGGTGGGGCGTCGCAGGTACGACGATCCAGCTTTCCCGATTTCGACACCCGGCGGAGCACAACAGCGGATCCGGCCGACGCGGGTCTAGGGTTGCACCGTGATCACGGTTGACGACCTGACGAAGCGTTTCGGCTCGAAGATCGCCGTCGACCACCTCGGCTTCGACGTGCGCCCCGGTGTGGTCACCGGCTTCCTCGGCCCGAACGGATCGGGCAAGAGCACCACAATGCGCTGCATGCTCGGGCTCGACCGCCACGAATCGGGCACGACCCTGTTCGACGGCCGCCCGTACCGCTCGTTGCAGCGGCCGCTGCACGACGTCGGCGCCCTGCTCGACGCCGGCTATGTCCACCCGGGCCGCAGCGGCCGCAACCACCTGCGCTGGCTCGCCGCCAGCAACGGCATCGGCCGCCGCCGTGTCGACGAAGTGCTCGACCTGGTGGGGCTCACCCCAGTGGCCGGCGCACGGGTGCGCAGCTACTCGCTCGGCATGCGCCAACGCCTCGGCCTGGCGGGCGTGCTGCTCGGCGACCCGCGAACGGTGATCCTCGACGAGCCGGCCAACGGCCTCGACCCAGAGGGCATCCGCTGGATCCGCGACGTGCTCACCCATCTCGCCGGCCAGGGTCGCACCGTGCTGGTGAGCAGCCACCAACTCTCCGAGATCTCGCTGATGGCTGACGACCTCGTGGTCATCGGGCAGGGCCGCCTCATCGAACAGTGCACGGTGGCCGACTTCATCGACCGCCACGCCGATCGCTGGGTGCGCGTGCGCAGCCCCCAGGCCGAAGCGTTCGCCGCCGTTCTGAGGGCCACCGGGGCCGAGGTCGACACCGTCGATCCGGACACCATCGACATCCATGGAGTGCCGGCCGCACAGGTCGGCGAATTGGCCGCAGCGCGGTCGGTCGTGCTGCACGAATTGTCACCCCAGACCGGCTCGCTCGAGGACGCCTTCTTGAAGGTCACCGCCGCCGCGGTCGAGTTCCGCTCGGGCGCGATGGGCGGTGGCGCGTGATCAACGTCCTGCGCTCCGAGTGGATCAAGCTGCGCACCGTCCGCATGAACTGGGTGCTCGGCATCATCGCCGTCGCGTTCCCCCTCATCGTCACCTTGCTCACCGCGTACTTCCGTGGTGACGACACCGGCCCACTCAACTTGCTGACGACCGACGACCTGGCCAGCGTGCTCACCGGCACGGCCGTGGTGAGTGCCTTGCTGTGCGGCGTGATCGCGGCGGCCTCGATCACCAGCGAGTTCGGGTTCGGCACGATCCGGCCCACGTTCGCAGCCACCCCGCGGCGCGGCCAGGTGGTCGTAGGCAAGGCGGTCATCGCCGTCGTCACCTCCATTACCATCGGTGCCGTCGTGATGGCCGTCGGCTGGTTCGGGGCGATGGCCATCGCCAACGGCCGCGGTGCCGACCTGCGCCTGTCCGACTCGCCCACGGCCGTGCCCGCGATGGTCGGCCTCGTTGTGCTCTGCGCTCTGATGTCGCTCGCGGGGTATGCGCTCGGGATGATCACGCGCAGCACGCCGACGGCCATCTCGATCTTCATCGTCTGGCCGCTCATCGCCGAAGGCCTCATCGGCGCCCTCATCGGGCTGATCGTCAGCAACCAGGACGTGGTGCAGTGGATGCCCTTCCAGGCCGGCATCCGCATGGCCATCGTCGGCGGGGACAACGGGGAGGTCGGCGGCGGCCCCTCGCGGCTGACCTCGGGTCTGTACTTCGGGCTCGTCAGCCTGGCGCTCACAGCGCTCGGTTCGTGGAGCGTCAACCGCCGCGACGCTTAGCGGGCGCGCAGCTCGAGCGCATCGCGCTTGATGATCACGTAGTGGCGATCGTGCTGATCCACCCAGCCGAGGCGGATGAAGCTGGCGATGGCCTTGTTGACCCGTTCGCGCGAGGCACCGACCATGCCGGCCAGTTCTTCTTGCGTGATCGGCAGCACGAACTCGTCGGCCCCGTCGGAGAGCTCGAGCAGGCGCTTGGCCGTGCGACCGGTGACGTCGAGAAACACACTGTCGGCGAGGGCCTCGTCCATCACCCGCAGGCGCTGGGCGAGGAGGCGGGTGACGCCCCACAACAGGGCAGGGTCGCTGCGGAACGCGCCGACCACCGGATCGAACGGGATCGCGAACACGGTGGACGGTTCCAGCGCGCGGGCCATCGCCGAGCGCGGCCCGTCGTCGAGCAGCGACATCTCGCCGAACAGGTCGCCCGCGTCCATCAGCGCCACCACCGTTTCGCGGTGATCGATCGGATTGGCGATCGCGATCGCGACGCGACCACTGACGACGAGGTACAGCGAATCGGCGACATCACCCTCGCGGAAGATCACGTCGCCGCGGATGAGATGTAGCTCGGACCCGTGCGCGGCCAGTTCCCGCACAAGGGCAGCAGGTGCGTCACCGAAGAATTCGGTGCAGGTGAGCAGTTCTTCGTGAGCCATGTAGGACCGACCGTACTACCCTCGCCGGGGTGTCGACACAGCGAGTGGCCCCAGCGCACGAGATCGTGTGGACGATCGTCGTCGCCGGCGGCTCCGGTCGCCGCTTCGGTGGGCCCAAGCAGTACGAGTCGCTGGGCGCCCTCCGAGTCCTCGATTGGGCCGTCGCCGCAGCGCGCGACGCGAGCGACGGGGTCGTGCTCGTGGTGCCCGCAGAGGACGCACAGCGCGAGGGCGGGGTGCCCGGGGGAGCCACCCGCGCCGAGAGCGTGCGCGCCGGCCTCGCCGCAGTGCCCGCCGAGGCGACGATCATCTGTGTACACGACGGGGCGCGGCCGTTCGCCGGCGGCGACGTGTTCGCCCGGGTGATCGGCGCGGTCGCTGCCGGCGCCGATGCGGCCATCCCCGGCACGACGGTGGCGGACACGATCAAGCAGATCGACGCCGAGGGCACGGTGACGAACACCCCGGCGCGCGACGGGCTGCGCGCCGTGCAGACCCCGCAAGCGTTCCGCGCCGCGATGTTGCGCGCCGCGCATGCAGACGGTGGGGAAGCCACCGACGACGCCGCACTGGTGGAGCAGGCGGGCGCGATGGTGATGGTGGTGGAGGGGGACGCACGCAACCGCAAGATCACCGACCCGACCGACCTGCGCTGGGCGCGCGAGCAGCTCGCCGCGGAGGACATGGCAGCAATCGGGGGCACGATGGGTGCGATGAGCACCAGCAGAGTCGGCCAAGGCTTCGACATCCACCGCTTCAGCGACGACCCGGCGCGGCCGCTCGTGCTCGGCGGGGTCGTGTTCGAGGGGCAACCGGGCCTGCACGGCCACAGCGACGCCGACGCGGTCGCCCACGCGGTCACCGATGCGCTGCTCGGCGCGGCCGGGTTGGGCGACATCGGCGAGCACTTCCCCGACACCGATCCACAGTGGAAGGGCGCCGACTCGATCGAGTTGTTGCGCCACGCGGCCGGGCTCGTGCGCGATGCGGGGTGGACGATCGGGAACGTCGACTGCTCGGTGGTGTGCGAGGCGCCCAAGCTGGCGCCGCGCAAGGCCGCGATGCAGGAGCGCCTCAGCGAGGCCACCGGCGCGCCGGTGACGGTCAAAGGACGACGAGCCGAGGGCCTGGGCGCACTCGGCCGCCAGGAGGGCATCGCCGTCTGGGCGGTGGCCGTGATTACGAAAGCAGGTACGGCGTGAAGCCTCGCAAACCGGCACAGGGTGGCCCGCGAGGGCAACGCGCCGCGGGCACGGGAAAGGCCCGCCCCTCGGGCGGTGCGAAGGGCGCGGCACGAGGCGCGGGAAACGCCGCAGGTGGCGCCGGTGGCGCTGCGGGCGCGCCGCGCGCCGGTGGGCGCGGCAGTCGCGCCGCCGGTGGCCGTGCAGGTGGCGGCGAGAGCAGTGGGTCGCGGCAGTGGGCGTCGCGCGGCGCCGGGCGTACCGGCCGCATCCCGCGCCCCGGTGAGGCCCGTCCCAGCCCCACCGACAAGCCGCTCGGCGGCGAACAGGTGGAGGGTCGCCAGGCCGTGCGCGAACTGCTCATCGCCGGACAGCGCAAGGTCAAGGAGATCTGGGTCTCCGCCGACCCAGACGAGAGCGAGGTCGTGGGCGACATCGTCGATATCGCGCGCACGATGCGCGTGACGGTCACCCAGACGGCGCGCAAGAAGCTCGACATGCAGGCCCGCAGTGAGGCGCCACAGGGCGTGATCGCCTTCGCCGCGCCGCTGCAGGAGGTGGAGCTCAACAGCCTGTTGGTACGCCGCAACAATCGCCAGCCGTTCCTCGTCGCCGTCGACGGCGTCACCGACCCGGGCAACCTCGGCGCGCTACTGCGCTGCTGCGACGGCGCCGGGGTGCACGGAGTCGTACTACCGCGCCACCGGGCGGTACACGTCACGCCGACGGTGTGCAAGGCCGCGGCCGGTGCGGTGGAGCATGTGCCGATGGCCGTCGTCGGTGGGCTGCCCGCGGCGCTGGCGAAGATGAAGGAAGCCGGGGTGTGGATCGTCGGCCTCGATGACGGCGCCGACCGCACCCTGTTCGAACTCGGCGACCTCGCCGCGGACGCGATCTGCCTCGTCCTCGGTGCCGAGGGCAACGGTCTGTCACGTCTCGTGCGCGAGCGCTGCGACCTGATCGTCAGCATCCCGATGCTCGGCCGCCTCAGCAGCCTCAATGTCAGCGCCGCCGCCGCCCTCGCCACCTACGAGGTCGCTCGCCACCGCACCGGCTGATCAACCGGGTTCGGCGGTGGTGCCGGGCACGGTGTCGACCGTGCTGCCACCCGGCACGGTGGGCACCGGCGGCAGCGTGGTAGTGGTGGCCGTCGCACGCGGGCAGGTGACACGCACGAGTTGTTGCAGTTCGAAGTTGAACGTGGAGGTGGCGGTGTCGCCGTAGGCCTCGATGAACTGCTTCAGCGAGGTCGTCTCGTCGTCGCACACCCGCTCGACGCGGAACGCACGTTTCACGACCCATCCGTTGGCGAGCCGCACCATCGAGTTGTCGAGCATCTCCACCACGGCGGGCAGCTTGATCGTCACATCGGGCGTGCCGGATACCAGGTCGAAGCGCAGCACGGCGTCGCCGAGCAGGTCGGCGGCCACCACGCACTGCGCGAGGTCGACGTAGTCCGGGCAGTTCATCTCGCCCGGTGTCCCGGCCTTGATCACCATCGTGCGCGTGCCGTCGATGAACAGGGCGATGTCGGCGGTGAGGCGACCATCCTGCATGGTGAAGCCCTGCGGTGCCTGCACCTCGAACACGGGCGTCATCACGTCGATGTGCAACAGGTTGACCTCGGTGCCGTCGACGACGGTGACATCCGTGGGCGCGGCCTTGTCGGAGCCGGAGGTGAGCACCATCACGCCGAGCGCCAGCCCGACCAGCGCGAGCAGGGTCGCCCAGTAGCGCAGGGTGAAGAACTGGCGCACGCCGTGAGCGTAGGTCAGCGGGCCGCGCGTGCTGCCGCGGCCACCGCCGCGGCCCGGCCGACGGCGAGGCCAACCGCATCGATGACGTCGTCGGTGTGGCCGAGGCCGACGAACAAGGCCTCGTAGGCCCCGGGGGCGAGCGCGACGCCGTCGGCCAGCATGGCGTGGAAGAAGTCGCGGTAGACGGCCTCGTCGGTGGTCTTGGCCTGCTGGAAGTCGACCGGTGCAGGCCCGTCGCCGAAGTACATGCCCACGAGCGTGCCCACCACCGGGAATGTGGCCGGGAGACCGACAGCGGCGCAGGCCTGCGTCAGCACGGCGGCCAACCGGGCAGCACGATCCCGCAGCAGTTCGTACACCTCGGGCGTCAGCTGCTCGAGCGCGGCCCTCCCCGCTGCGGTGGCGAGCGGGTTGCCCGCCAGCGTGCCCGCGTGGAACACGGGGCCCAGCGGCGACAGCGTCTCCATGATGTCGCGGCGACCGCCGACGGCGCCGATGGGCAGGCCACCGCCGATCACCTTGCCGAACGTGGTGAGGTCGGGGCGCACGCCGTAGTGCTCCTGCGCGCCACCGGTGCCGAGGCGGAACCCGGTGATGACCTCATCGAACACGAGCAGCGCACCCACGCGATCGCACTCGGCGCGCAGGCCTTCGAGGAACCCGGGCGCCGGGGCGACAACACCCATGTTCGCGGCCACCGGCTCGACGAACACCGCCGCCACCTGCTCGTCGAGCACGGGCACCTGGTTGTAGGGCACCACCAGCGTGCTCGCGACCGCGCTCGCCGGCACGCCGGCGGTGCCGGGCAGGCCGAGCGTGGCCACACCACTGCCGCCGGCGGCGAGCAGCGCATCGGTGGCGCCGTGGAAGTTGCCGTGGAAGATCACCAACCGATCGCGGCCGGTGAAGCCGCGCGCCAGGCGCACCGCAGTGCTCGTGGCCTCGGTACCCGAGTTCATCAGGCGCACCCGCTCGCACGACGGCACGCGACGGCGAATCTCCTCCGCGAGCAGCAGCTCACCGGGGGTCGGCGCACCGTACGACGTGCCATTCGCCGCGGCCACCGCGATCGCGGCGGTGACGGCGGGGTGGGCGTGGCCGAGGATGATCGCGCCGTAGCTCTGCACGAGGTCGATGTAGCGGGTGCCCTCGACGTCGTACACGTACGGGCCGTCGGCGCGCTCGACGAGGTACGGCGTGCCGCCGACGGCCTTGAACGCGCGGATACTGCTGTTCACCCCACCCGGAATGACCGCACACGAGCGGGCGAACAGCTCGGCGTTGGAGCGCGGCAGGCCGTGAGGGAGCGGTTGCATCAGCTGCCCTGCCCGGCCACGCCCGCCTGTGCTTCGGCGAACCAGCGGGCGAAGTAGGTGAGGATCACATCGGCGCCGGCACGGTGGATCGCGGTGAGGTGCTCGGTGGCCACAGCGTCGTGATCGATCCAACCGTTCGCCGCGGCAGCCTTGATCATGGAGTACTCGCCGCTCACCTGATAGGCGGCGACGGGCACATTCGTGGCCGCCTTCACCGCGGCGATGATGTCGAGGTACGCGATCGCCGGCTTCACCATCACGATGTCGGCGCCCTGGGCCAGATCCGCCTCCACCTCGACGAGCGCCTCGCGGGCATTGCGGAAGTCCTGCTGGTAGGCCTTGCGGTCGCCGCCACCGACGATCGCGCAATCGACTGCGTCGCGGAAGGGCCCGTAGAGGCCGCTCGCGTACTTGGCCGAATAGGCCATGATCGACACTCCGTGATGGCCGGCCGCGTCGAGTGCGCCGCGGATGGCACCCACCTGGCCGTCCATCATCCCGCTCGGGGCCACCACGTGGGCGCCGGCTTCGGCTTGGGCGACGGCGATCTTGCCGTAGATCTCGAGCGTGGCGTCGTTGTCCACCGAGGTGTGCGGGTCGCCCGCGGGGCCGTCGAGCACGCCGCAGTGGCCGTGGGAGGTGTATTCATCGACGCACAGGTCGGCCATCAGCACCATCTCGTCGCCCACCACACCGGCAAGATCGCGCAAGGCTTTCTGCACGATTCCCTCAGGGTCGAACGCTTGCGAGCCGATGGAATCCTTGATGGAAGGGATTCCGAACAGGATCAGCGCGCGAATGCCGAGGTCGGCGAGCCGGCGCGCCTCCTCACGGAGCGAGGCAGCCGTGTGCTGCACCACTC
Organism: Ilumatobacteraceae bacterium; assembly: GCA_041918155.1. Lineage (GTDB taxonomy): Bacteria > Actinomycetota > Acidimicrobiia > Acidimicrobiales > Ilumatobacteraceae > UBA668. The sequence goes on from JAYRWH010000003.1 coordinate 20,757, forward strand.
CGGGCAAAGACATGATCGGTTGCGGTTCGGAGATGCCCTCGCGCACGAACAGCGGCGCCACCAACCGGCTCGCGTCGACGCGGGACTCGGCCACCAGATCGCGCATCGCCGCCGAGCTGCGCAGCCGTCGCGGGCGGAATGCGGGGAACTGGCCGGTCACGGGTTGGCATCGTATTCCCTCGGGTCGCCATTGCGGGAGCCGGGTCCATGGTTGACCAGCCGCGCGACGACCGCCATGCGCGTTTGGCCTCACTGGAGGACCGGGCGATCGCGGCCCGTCATGCCGGCCAGTTCGAGCAGGCGGTCACCCTCTTCGCCCAGGCGGCCGATGTCGCCGACGACCTGCAGACACAACTCAACCTGCAGATCCGCCAGGCCTGCTGCCTGCTCGCGATCGAGCGCCACTCCGAGGCCGCGGCACTCGCCGTGATCGTCGCCGAGCAGGCCCGCGTCGAGCACTTCCTGCCAGAGCTGGTGGATGCGCTCGGCGTGATGGTCGACAACTATGTGCACGACAACCGGCTCGCCGAGGCCGCACAGGTGCTGTCGGAAGCGGCGTACGTGCTCGACCAGTTGCCCAACGATGCCGAGAGTTACCTCGTCCTGCAGAACCTGGCGGTGACCTACACCCACTGCGGCTTCATCGAGGCCGCGCTGGAGCTGTACGACCGGGCGCTGCGGCTCGCGGTCACCGACCTCGATCGCCAGTTCACCTACTCCAACCTGGCCGCCTCGTACCACTACGCCGCACAGCGCGAACCGGACCCGCAGCGCAGGGCCGCCTTCCTGCAAGACGGTATCTACGCGGCCTCGGCGGCCGTCGATCCCGAAGGAGCAGGGGAGGCGATGGCCTCGGCATCGGCCCTCGCCCACCGTTCGCTGATGCTCGCCCAGATCGGCCAGTACGAACTCGCCCTCGCCGACGCTCACAAGGCCTACCGCACCGCGACCGACACCGGCATGCGCGAGGAACAGATCATCGCCATGGCCGGCGAGGCCCTGGCCACCTGGGGTTTGCACCACGATCCGGACGTGCTGCCACTCATCGCCCGCACCATCGCCCTCGCCCACGCGTACAAGGTCGTCGATTACGTCGCGCCGGTGCGCACGGTCGAGGTGGAAGCGCTGTGGTCGCTCGGCCGCCAGGACGAGGCCCGAGCCGCGCTCGAACGCAACCTCGCCGACACCACCCGCCGCCTGCACGACGAGCGCGCCGCGCGCTGGGAACACGTGCGCCTCGGTGTCGAACACCTGAGGGTCGCGGCCATGAGCGTCAGCGACCCGCTCACCGGGCTGCCCAACCGGCGCCACCTGTCCACCCTGCTGCCCGAAGTGTTGAACGACCCGGCCCCGGTGTGCGTCGGCGTGATCGATCTCGACGGGTTCAAGCGGGTCAACGACGACTTCGGCTACCTGCAGGGCGACGAGGTGCTACAGCAAGTGGCCGGCATGCTAGAGCGCGTGTGCCGCCGCGGGGACTCGGTGGTACGCCTCGGTGGCGACGAATTCGTGATGGTGCTGCGGGCCACCTCGCCCGGAGACGCCCGCCATGTGTTCGAGCGGGTGCGCCAGATGATCGCCACCCGCACGTGGAACGGCATACCTCCGGATGTGCGCCTCACGGCGTCGGTCGGTGTCGCCGTCGGCAGCGGCTCGTTCGACTCCAGCCGGGTACTCGCCGAAGCGGCGACCGCGCTGCAGCTCGCCAAGCGCGAGGGCCGTGACCAGATCGTCTTCCGCTGACCGCCACCTGCCCGATCCCGGCCAGTAGCGTCTAGCCCGATGGCAGCACAGGCCTGGTTCTCCCGCGGTGATGTCGAGGTCGCGCCCGGCACGATCACCGTCCTCCAGCTCACCCTCGTCAACCTCGCCGACACCACCGACTCGTTCGTGATCACGCCGTCGGGTCTCTCTGCGGCGTGGACCACGATCACCCCCTCGACGGTCACCTTGTTCGGTGGCACCCAGCAGGACATCGAGGTGCGCGTCGCGCCCCCGCTGCTGCCGAGCACCGGCGCCGGGCCGACATCGCTCAGCGTGCGCATCGTCCCCCAGAGCGACCCCGACGAGGTGCGCACGGTCGATACCGTGCTCGAGGTCGCGCCCGTCGTCGACCGGCGGATCGAGGTGTTGCAGCCCGCACAACGCGGCCGTTACGGCGCAATGTTCGAGATGATGTTCGAGAACCGCGGCAACGCCCACGCCGCGTGCCGCATGTACCTCGTCGATCCCACGGGTCGCCTCGAGGCCGACTTCGATCCGCCCACCGCCGGCGCCGAGCCCGGTGTCTCCACGCTCGTGCGTGCGCGGGTGCGCGCCACGGGCATGCAATGGGAGCGTCGCCCGCGCACCATCGGGTTCCGCATCGACGCGACGGAGACCGGCTGCCCCACCACGACGGCGACCGCGACGTTCGTGCAGACCCCGGTCTTCCCCGAGCGCCTGCTCGGCCGGCTCGTCGGCATCGCCGCGGCCCTCGCGCTCCTCACGGTGGCGTGGGTGGCGGTCGTGCGCCCCGCCGTGCGCGATGTAGCCCGCGATGCGGTGCGTGGTTCACAGTCCACCGCCACCACCGTGGCCGGTCAGCAGCCGGCGAACCCCGACGAAACCACCCCGACCGTGGCGGTGCCCGCCACCGACGAGGGCACGATCGTCAACATCGCCCTCCCGGTGAACGCGGCCGTCGGCACCGCCACCTCGGGCGACTACAAGGTGCCAGCCGGGCGCACCCTGCACATCACCGACATCGTCGTGCAGAACCCCAACGGCGACCAAGGTGTGCTCTTGGTGCAGCGCGACAACGAGACGCTCTACACCTTCCGGCTCGACAACTTCCTCGGCGATACCACCGTGCCGCTGGTGACCCCCATCGAGCTGCGGTCCGGCCAGAAGCTCGTCGTCACGGTCACGTGCGGCGGCGTCGGCGACCCGACGATCACCACCTGCGCCGAGAACGTGTTCGCCAGCGGCAGGCTGCTGAAGGCCTGATCAGCGGCCGGGCCAGGCGGCCGAGCTCGGCCCGAGCGTGGTGCCGGGAGCGACCACGGTGATCGCCACCCCGGCGACCTCGCCGGTGGTGGTCTGGCCGACGAGCAGGCGCTCGCCGACCCGGTCGGTCGCCCGCACCAGCACGGTGGCGACGATGTTGCCCTCAGCATCGCTGACAACGGTGAGCGAGCGGCCCGTGCCGTCGGCCCACATCAGCGTCACCGGCGTGTTGGGCGAGAAGCCGCTACCACTCACCACGGCCCGCGACCCGGCGACGATCGTGGGGGTGCTCGTGACCATCACCGGCCGGTTGCGCCCGTCACCGCTCAGCAGGATCGTCGCGTACGAGCCCGACGTCGTCGTCACCACCACGGTGGCCGTGCGTCGGCCGGCGCCGGTGGGGTTGAACACCACCTGTACGGTGCACGTGGCGAGCGCGTCGATCGGTCGGCCGCCGCAATCGTTGGCCACGACCGCGAAGTCCTGCGGGTGCTCGCCGGCGACGGCGATCGAGGCAATACGCAGCCGCCCGTACGAGACGTTCTGCACGGTGAACCCCATCGGCTGGGCGGCCGGGGTGCCCACGATCAGTGCGCCGGCGTAGCCACCGCCGGGAGCGACGGCCAGCTCGGTCGGGCCACCGGTGCCCGACAGCTGCGCGCTCACCTCGCCGGCGCCGAAGCCAGCCTCGTGGACGGTGAGCGTCGCCGTATGCACACCCGGCGTGCTCGGCACCATGATCACGTTGACGGTGCAAGAGCCGCCCGCCTCGACGACGAGATGGTCGTCGATGCAGCTGCCGCCGTTGAGGTAGAAGTCGGGGTCCGAGATCGTGACCGAGGCCGGGAAGAACGACGCCGGGCCATGGTTCACGAGCACCAGGAACCACTCCGGGCTCGGCATGTCGACGTCGATCGAACCCATGTCGAGGTCGGCGATCTCCACCTGCGGGGCGACCGTGAGCACGGCGATCTGGCGACCGGGCACGGTGGGATCGGCGAACACCCCGCCGGCGAGAGTGTCGAACACGACCACGCGGCCCGTCGACGACAGCCGCGGGTGGGCGTTGGCTGCCGGCGCTGGCGTGACGCCGTCGGCGAGCACCGACACCCGCTGCAGTTCACCCGTGGCGGGCAGGGCCCGCACGATGTCGCCGTCGGTGGTAGCGCCGCCGCCCGCGCTGCGTGTGGGCAGCAGATTCGTGGACCGAGTCACGAACAGCACCTCGCCGTCGCTGAACCCGAGGGCCGGCTGGGTGGCACCGAGGTCGGCGGCCACGGCCGTACCGCCGCCCGCGCCCGTCACCTGGCTGATGAGCCGGAGGGAGGCATCCTCGCGGCCGTACAGGTACACCTGCGGGGCGCAGTCGGGGTTGCAGCCCGGCATCTCCGCGCCGGCCACGAGGTTGGCCGTGGACACGAACGCAACGAAGCGCCCGTCGCCTGACACACTCGGGCTGTCGGCGTCACCCGCGGCGCCGGCCACCGCCGACACCTCGCGCACGGCGGTGGTGGGATCGGTGTCGAAGCGGTTCCACACGAAGATACGGCTCGTGGCGTCCTCGCCCGGCTCCAGGCCGCCGCCCCACGTGGGCTGGGCCTCGGTCGAGTTGGCGTCGGAGGTGAAGGCCAGGATCGAACCGTCGAAGTTGATCGACGGCTGCGACAGACCGTGCTGGCGGAAGGCGCCGACGGGGGACTCGAGCGGAGTTCCCTGCACGGGCCGCGATCGGCCCAGCTCGCCGACCGCGATCGCCAGATCGACGACCATGACACCGGTGACACCGTCGTCGCCGTGACCGAAGTGGTGGGTGTAGGCCACCACCGATCCGTCCGCTGACACCGCCGGGCGATCGGTGGGAACGACATCATCGGCGGCCGCCGCGTCGAAGCCAGAGCCGCGGGTGGAGACCAGCTCGAGATCGCCCAAGGTGCCGCCACAGCCCGGCAGCTCCTGGCGGTAGACATCCCACCGGCCGACGCGGTCGTCGTCGCGGAACAGGTCGTAGGGGATCTCCGTGAGGAACGTGAGCGAGCAGCCGTCGGTGCTGAGCACCGGCCAGGCCGACTCCCCCGTCTTCAGATCGCCGGTCTGCGGGGTGATCTCGACCCGCGACCCATCGCCACGGTCGAGCAGCCAGATGGACCGCACCCGACCGTCGGCCTCGCCCGGCGCCCCGGCGTAGGCCACGAGGCGTCCGTCGCCCGACACGCTCGGCATGTCGGCCGCGACCGGCGTAGCCACCACCTCGGTGGTGGCCGGTTCGGTCAGGTCCGCGGGCCGACCCGCGGTCGCCTGGGAAACACCCAGGGCCGCGAGGGTGATGGCCGTACTCCCGAGGAGGAGCCAGCGCCGGGGTACCGACGACGTGTTCATGTGCAAGTTGCCCGCAACTGCGGGAGGCAAAGGCTATCCGTGGGCGGTGAAGCGAAACTCAAGCGCTCGGATCAGGCCCGCAAGGGAATGATCGGCGGCAATTGACGAGACCTTGAGGCCCGCACGCTCCACCGCGGCGGCCGTCTGCGGCCCGATCACCACCACAACGGGCGGCGCGACCGGCCCGAACAGGGCCACCCAGGCCCGCGCCGCTGACCCGCTGGCGAACAACACGGCGTCGGCCGAGGCGGCTGCGGCTCGCTCGGTCGGGGTGGGCACACGCGGCGCGCTGCGGTACGGGCGCACGACGGTCACCTGCCAACCCTTGGCGGCGAGGCCCTCGGCGAGCACCGCCTCGCCCTCCACCGCCTGCACCACGAGCGCCCGGCCGGTGCCCGCGGGGAACTCGTCGATGAGGCCCGCCGCGAGCTGACGCACCGGCACCAGCCCGGCCGGGTGGCCGGCAGCGGCCAGGGCGGCGGCCGTCGTCGCGCCTACGGCAGCCACACCGAGCGGCGCCTGCCGGTGCACCTCGGTGTAGGCCTGGGCCGCGTTCGGCGAGGTGACCACGAGCCAGTCGAACCCGGCCGGGTCGAGCGCAGCGAGGTCGGCCACCCCGGCCGGCTCGGGCACCACCTCGACGAGGGGCACCACCACCGGCTCGGCCCCGGCGGCGCGCAACAGCTCGGCCAATGCGTCGGCCTGCTCGGCCGCACGGGTGACCACCACGCGGCGGCCGGCGAGCACGCCCACGCTCAGCCCTCCAGTTCGCGGCGCAGATCGCGGGCCAACGCGGCGGCCGCTGCCGACTGTTCCGCCGGCGATCCCACCAACCCGATCTCGCGCCCCACCCATTTCGTCACGTGGAGATCCGTGGAGGGAGCGGCGAGAAACCCACGCAGCCGGTCGCCGACCGCGTGGGCGGCCACCGGCAGCGAACAGCCAGTGCCGAGTTCGGCCAGGAACGCCCGCTCCAACTCGACTGCCGCCCGCGTCGGGGCATGGTCGACCGCGGCCAGCAGGCCGGCGGTGGCCTCGTCCGCGGCGCGGCACTCCAGCGCGACACACCCCTGCCCGGGCGACGGCACGAACATGTCCACCGGCAGGGTCTCGGCGATGCGTTCAGTGAGGCCGAGGATCTGCAAGGCGGCGACGGCCATCACCAGAGCGCCGCCTGCTGGCACCTTGCCGAGGCGGGTGGCGATGTTGCCGCGCAGCTCGACGAACTGCAGGTCGGGGCGCACCGCGGCCAACTGGGCGCGGCGGCGCACCGAGCCACTCGCGACGGTGGCGCCGTGCGGAAGATCCGCGAGGCGGGCGCCGATCAACGCGTCGCGCGGGTCGCGACGGGCGCAGAAGGCGGCGAGGCGTAGCCGCTCGCCGGTGACCGACGGAAGGTCTTTGGCACTGTGCGCGGCGAAGTCGGCGACACCGTCGAGCACTGCCCGCTGTACCTCCTTGACGAACACACCCTGCCCACCAATGGTGTGCAGCGGCACGTCGGTGCGCTGGTCGCCGAGGGTTTCCACGAACACCAGCTCCACGGTCAGGCCGGCGTGGGCGGCAGTGAGCGCGTCGGCGACGGCCTGCGCCTGGGCGGCGGCCTGGGCGCTCCCCCGCGTGGCCAGGCGCAGTGAGCGGCCCGTCATCGGTAGTCAGCCCCAGAATCCGTCAACCCAGGTCGAACAGCTCGCGCACGGCGGCCGCGTTGCGCTCGCCCTGCGGGGTGCCGGCATCATCCTTCAGGCGCACCGACACCTGGTGGAGCAGCTTGGCGACGATGCCGCGGGTGAGCGCCTCCACCGTGTCGCGCTGGGCCGGATCGATGCCGCCCAACTTGGCCCCGAAGCGCTCGAGCTCGGCCTGGCGCACGTTCTCGGCCTTCTCGTAGAGCTGGGCGACGAGGGGGGCGGCCTGGCGCGCCGTCACCTCCATCGCGAACCGCTCGACCTCTTCGCTGACGATCTGGTGCACCCGGTCGGCCTCGGCCGCGCGCTGGGCGAGACCCCGCGCCGCCCAGTCGCGCAGGTGGTCGAGGTTCAACAGGGTGACGTGCGGGGACTGCTCGACATCGGTGGCGACGTCGCGCGGCACCGCGATGTCGACGATCAGCAACGGGCGCTCGAGCCCTTCACGCGCGCTGACGACGAGATCGTGGTCGATGATCGCGGTTCCGGCACCGGTGCAGGTGAGCAACACATCGGCCTCGCGCAGCGCCACGCCCAGTTCACTGAAGGGCACGATGTTGCCGCCGACGCGCTGGGCGAGTTGCATCGCCCGCTCCTCGGTGCGGTTGGTGACGGTGATGTTGGTGGCACCCGCGCCCACGAGCGCGACGGCAACCCCTTCGCCCATCTCACCGGCGCCGACAACGAGCACACTGCGGCCGGCGATCGTGCCGAGTCGCTCGTTGGCCATCTCGACCGCGGCGTGGCTGACCGATGCGGTGTGCTTGCCGATCGAGGTTTCCGTGCGGGCCCGTTTGCCGGTCTCGATGGCATGGCGGAAGAGCAGGTTGAGCGTCGCCCGGGCACCGCCTTCGGCCTGGGCGATCTCCCACGCGTGGCGCACCTGGCCGAGGATCTCGCTCTCGCCGAGCACGGCCGAGTCGAGCCCGGCCGCGACCTCGAACAGGTGGGTGACGGCGGCATCGTCGTGCTGGCTGTAGAGGTGGGGGTGTAGTTCGTCGGGGATCACCCCGCCGAGCTCGCAGAAGAAGTCGCGGATGTCCGCATACGCGCCGTGGAACTTCTCCGCGACAGCGAACACCTCGGTGCGATTGCACGTGCTGAGCACCGCGGCTTCGCGGATGTTGCGCAGGCCGGCAAGGCCGACGATGGCCTTGCGCAGTTCCTCACCCGACACCGAGACGCGCTCGAGGAAGTCGATGGGTGCCGTGCGGTGGTTGACACCGATGACGACGATACTCATGAGGCCATCAACACTACGCGGTCGCCGACTTCGGGGTGGCACCGGCCCCGGTGCCGGGGTGAGAAGAGGCCCGGCGCTGCTCGTGGTAACTGAGGATCTGCAGCTCCACGGCCAGGTCGACCTTGCGGGTCTCGATCCCGTGTGGCACGTTCAGCACGACGGGGGCGAAGTTGAGGATGCTGGTCACGCCGGCCTTCACGAGGCGGTCGGCGGCATCCTGCGCGGCGAATCCCGGGGTGGCGATCACTCCGATGTTGACCCGCTTGGTCTGCACGATCTGGGGCAGCTCGTCGATGTGGCGTACTCGGGTACCGCCGAGCACCGAACCGATCTTGCTGTCGTCGACATCGACAATGCCGGCCACGGGAAAACCACGCTCACCGAAGCCGTTGTACCCGGCCAGGGCCTGACCGAGGTTGCCGGCACCGACGATCACCACCGGCCAGTCGTGAGTGAGACCGAGTTCGCGGCGGATCTGGTACACGAGATAGGCCACCTCGTAGCCGACCCCGCGGGTGCCGTAGCTGCCCAGGTACGACAGGTCTTTGCGCACCTTGGCAGCGTTGACGCCGGCGAGTTCGGCAAGACGCTCCGACGAGATGCTGTCGACGCCCTCGTCGCCTTGCTCGCCGAGGATGCGCAGATACACGGGAAGACGCGACACCGTGGCATCCGGGATGCGGCGACGATTGCGGTCGAGGGCCATACCGTTGACCACGTTAAACACTCGTGCACGCGTTCACAAAGCTGGCAGGTGAGAGCCAGGTGAGAGTTGGTGGGCGAGGCCACGTACGCTCAACCCCCGATGAACACCGCGCTTGCCGCCGCTGCGACCCTCGTCGCGGTCGCCTTCGCGCTGAGCACCCTCGACCGCTGGTTGCGCAAGCGGCGGCCCCACGAAGCGGCGTGGACGGTGTCGCTCGCCCTGTTCGCGCTCGGTTCGGCGGCGCTGTGGTGGGCCGAGGGCGACGGCTGGAGCTTGGGCGCGTTCCGGGTGTTCTACCTCGCCGGCGCGGTGCTGAATGTTCCGTGGCTGGCGCTGGGCACCGTGTACCTGCTCGCCGGGCCGCAACTCGGTAACCGGGTGCGCACCTGGCTCGTGCTCGCCTCGGGCTTCGCCGCCGGCGTGGTGCTCTTCTCGCCGAACAAGGCGACAGTCGCCGGTGGCGAACTGCCCACCGGCAAGGCCGTGTTCGGCGTCGGCCCGCGGGTGCTCGCCGCCGTGGGCTCGGGTGTCGCCGCGCTGGTCATCATCGGCGGCGCGCTGTGGAGCGCCTGGCGGGTGTGGCGCGGCCGCGTACCCTCGCTCGGCGCGGCGCGGGTGATCCCGGCCCCGCGCCGGCTGGCGCTCGGCAACATCCTCATCGCCGCGGGCACGCTCGTGCTGAGCGCGAGCGGCTCACTCGCCGGCCGGCTCGGCAAGGATCGGGCCTTCGCGATCACCCTGCTGGTCGGGATCGTGATCCTGTTCGCCGGCTTCCTCGTGGCCAGCGCGACCACCAAGCGCCACCTCTCACCCGTCGACGAGGTCGCGGCGGAGCAACTTGCCGCTCACATTGCGCGGTAGGTCGTCCACGAAGATGATCTTCGACGGGCACTTGTAGCGAGCGAGATTGTCGTTGCACCACGAGATGAGCGTGTCCTCGTGGGCGGATGCGCCCGGCTTCAGCACGACGAACGCCTTCACCGCTTCGCCGTGGTGCGGGTGCGGCACCCCGATGACACCGACCTCGGCCACGTCCGGGTGTTCGGCGAGCACTTCTTCCACCTCGGCCGGGAACACGTTGAACCCACTGACGATGATGAGATCCTTGGCTCGATCGACGAGGAAGAGGTAGCCATCGTCGTCGGTGACGGCAATATCGCCCGTGCGCAGCCACCCATCGGGGGTGAGCACCTTGGCCGTTGCCTCGGGCTCGTCGAGGTAGCCGAGGAACACGTTCGGGCCGCGCACCCAGATCTCGCCGGAATCGCCATGCACCGCCGGCTTGCCGTTCTCGTCGACGAGACGCACGTCCATCCCCGCGAGGGCCTTGCCCACCGAGCCGACCTTCACCGGGATGCCCGCCGAGCTGGTGACGATCGGCGAGGCCTCGGTGAGCCCGTAGCCTTCGCGCAGGTCGAGACCGAACCGCTCCTTCAGGCGCAGCGTGGCCTCCTCGGGCATCTTCGCGGCACCCGTGAGCGCCAGCCGCACGCTGGCGAAGCTGTCCGCCGGCGCCTCGGAGAAATGGCTGAACGCGAGCCACAGTGGCGGGGCACCGGGGATCACCGTGACGTGGCGCTCCTTGATCGTCTCCAGCGCGGTGAACGGATCGAAGCGCTGCACGAGCACGACCGTCGCGCCACGCGCGAGGCTGATCCCGAGCACCACGTTGAGCCCGAAGATGTGGAACACGGGCAGCACGCCGTACACCACGTCGTTGGCGAGAATGCTGTCGGTGGAGCGACCCTGCTCGATGTTGGCCACGAGGTTGCCGTGGCTGAGCATCGCCGCTCGCGGCGAGCCGGCAGTGCCGCTGGTGAAGATGAGAACGGCCACGTCGTGTGGCTCGACCTCCACGGGCGCCATTTGCTCGCCGGCGAGCAGGTCGTCGAAGGCGAGATCGGCGGTCATGCTGCCGGTCTCGGTGGCCACCACGGTGCGCACGGTGGGCACCTTCGCCCGGTCGACCTGACCCCACGCGTGGGCGGCAAGCGGATCGATCACCACCATCGTCGCCCCCACCGTGTGCAGCTCGCGCTCGATCTCGGGCGCCGGGCTGGACGGGTTGAGCGGCACGACGACGGCACCGAGCCCGAGGGCCGCGAGGTACAGATCGACGAAGTAGCGGCCGTTGTTGCAGAGCAGCGCGATGCAATCGCCCTTGCCGAGCCCGGCCGCGGCCAAACCGCCGCGGACGTGGGCCACCTGCTCGCGCAGGGCCCCGTACGTGGTGGGACGTCCGCGGCTGAACAGGGCCACCCGCTCAGCCGGGTGCGCATCGATGATGTGAGCGAGATTCACGTGTGCTGGCCCCCTTGCCGCAGGGGGATGCTACTTCAGAGTCGCATCAGCGAGACGATGCCGGCGGCGAGCACGGCCACCAGCAGCAGGCCGAGCGTGAGGGTGGTGGCGGGGCGCATGCGAGCAGGCTACCGACGGAGAGTGACGGGCACTGCGGTTGCCGCGGCGGCGCCCTCGGCGAGCGGGGCGACGGTGACCAGGTCGCCGACGGCAATGCCGAGGTCGGCCGAGGCGGATCTGCGTTCGAGCACCAGCGCCAGCATGCCGGTGTGATCGACGGCCAGCCCGATCATGCCCGGCCCGAGGCCGGTGGTCACCGCGACGCGAGTGGCCACGCGCACCGTCGGATTCGTGGCGTCGCCAAAGGTGATCTGCACCGGGGTGCCCTCCGCGTGCCCCCACGGCGCCAGGTCGTCGGGGCCGACGTTGAGCTGGCAGTTGCCGTGGCGATCGACCCACAGCACGTCGGTCTGCAGGCCGCCGCCCGGCGCGTCGCGGGGCAGCGGCACCACCCCGGGCAGAAGCGCGTCGGCATCGACGGCCGTGCCCAGGTCGGCAAGGTCGGTGCCGTTGCACAGGTGTGCCGCGACAGCAGCGAACACGTCGCGTACGGCGAGCAGAGCGGCCGGTGCCGCCAGGTGGTATTCGGCGCGGTCGAGCACGACGGCGCGCCCGGCGCCACCGGCCATCGCCACCGCCGAGGCGAGCACCCCGTTGTCGGGCCCGAGCAACACGCCTTCGCCGCCGGCAACCTCGATCGCGAGCGGACGCCGCTCGTCGGCATCGACCGCGGCGAGCACCACGCCCGCCGGCAAGTAGCCGACCGCCCGCGCCAGGGCCAGGCCACCGCCGCGCACGTCGTACGGCGCGATCTCGTGGGTGAGGTCGATCACCCGGGCGTGGGGGGCGAGGTCACGCACAACGGCGTGCACCACTCCCACCGTCTCGTCGGCGACGCCGAGGTCGCTGAGGAACGAGATCGTCTCGTAGCGGCGGGCCATGGCCGGGAGGCTAGCCACCGACCGGTGCCCTCACCGGAAAAACGCAGAGGGCCGATGCCAACCCCCCGATGGCACCAGCCCTCTCCGGCGCAGCTCCTTGCGGAGCGCGACACCCGGGTGACGAATCACTCGGTGGTCCGTTGCGACCGAGACGAAGGATAGGCCCCGATCGGCGGTGAGAAAAGAGTCACATCGAAGAAATTTGGACTTTCGCGGAATACGCGCGAACCGTCACTTCTCGCCCGACTACCGGCCCAGCTCGATGCTGCGCCGTGTCGCGGCCATCACCGCCTCCAGGAATGCGGACCGCACGCCCTGTTCCTCGAGCACCCGCAGGCCGGCAGCGGTGGTTCCGCCGGGTGAGGTGACCTGGGCGCGGAGACGAGCGGGCTCGCCCCGTTCGCGCAAGAGCGCGGCCGAGCCCACCAGCAGTTGGGTGGTGAGCGCCTCGCTGTCGGCACGGCTCAACCCGGCGAGTACGCCGGCATCGATGAGCGCCTCGGCGACCAGGAACACAAAGGCCGGGCCGCTGCCGGCGAGGCCGGTAACCGCGTCGAGCTGCTGCTCGGGCACGCGCACGACGGTTCCCACCGACCCGAGGATCTCCTCAGCCCAGGTCAGATCGGCATCGTCGGCCGTCGCCCCACCGGCGATCGCGGCCGCGCCCTCGCCGACAAGGGCAGGGGTGTTCGGCATCGAGCGCACCACCGCGACGCCAGGGCCAGCGGCTTCCTGCAGCGTGGCCAGGGGGACGCCGGCAGCGATGCTGAGGATCCGGGTGGCCCCGCCGCGCGCAGCCGCTGCGCACGCGGCCGGCACGTCATAGGGCTTGACCGCGATGAGGGCGGCCTGGCACGACGGCACCGTGTCGCTCACGGCGACGCCAGGGAAGATGGTGCCCAGCTCGGCCGCGCGGACCTCCAGTACTTCCACGACGGCGAGATCGGCCGCGGCCCAGCCGGCCTTCAGCAGGCCGCCGATCAACGCAGCACCCATGTTGCCGCCACCCACCACTGCCAACCGGTACGAGGTCATCGCGCCAGGCTACGCACCACGGCGCGCACCCTGCGGCGGTTTGCCGACGAGCCGGCCGTAGCGCTGGTGAGCTGCCTGCGCCGACGTGCCGAGCACCTCGCCGATGCGTGCCCACGACAGGCCCTCCGCCCGTGCCGCCTGCACCGCATCCAACACCCCCGCTCTGCTCGGGCGCGGGCCATCACCGCGCGACGGAGGAACTCCTCGCCAAGCGGCACGATGCGCAGGTCGTCCGGATCGAGTTGCTCGAACATGTCGGCCAACTCCTCGGCGTGCTCGATGATCTCCTCCAACGATCTGGGCATCCATATCTCCTTCAGCCGAGGAACTTGCGGCGAGCCGCCATCGCATGGATCACCAAGTCCTCCATGCGTGCAGGATGTCATCTCGTTGACGCCGCGTCGCCTGGCGCTGGGCAGGACGATGGGTTCGTCCGTCAATGTGACTTGTCACCGCCGCCACAGCAAGGGTCGGGTGCCGGGCGGGTGGAGCGACTTCCCCGATGTCCACCCGCCCGGCACCCTCACTGGGTACGGCGAGATCGCCCGACCGGCAGCACCGGCCGGAAGTATTCAGGAGAACTTGCTGGCGAACGCGAGGCGCAGCAACGAGGGGAACGCGGCCTCCGTGTAGGTGTACAGCGAGCCGACGATGCGGTCGAGCTCGGCCTCGCTGAGCATGGCCAACGGCAACTCGCCCTTGAGGAACAGCGCGTCCTCGACCCCGATCGCGAAGTGGGCGCCGACGAGCTTGTCGTTGCGCCGCAGCGCGGTCTCGTACACGAGCGCCTGGTTCTCCTGCGGGGCGGGCAGCACGTACACCTCGTAGCGCAGGGTGCGCTGGCCGAGCGTGAACCAGATCGTGATGTGCTCTTTCTCCTCACCCGCCATGCGCACGTACCAGCGGGGCTCGGCCTCGCCGGGCTCGCCACGGTCGATCGCCTCGAGCGCCGGGTTACCGTGGGCGAACTCGTGCAGCCAGCCGTCGATCGCGGCCTCGTAGGCGGCGAGCGTCGGCGGCAGGTGGTAGTCGGTCACGGTCGTGGCGACTCAGCCGCAGGCGACGCGCTCGCGCACGCCGAGGTCGGCGTACACGCGGCGTAGGCGGGCGGCGGCGAAGCTCCAGGTGTACCGCGTGGCCCGCACGGCACCGCGCCCACCGAGCGCCGCGGCGTGCGACGGGTGGTCGATGATCTCGCGGACATAGTGCGCGAACAGGGCCGGGTCGCGATCGGGCACGAGGTAACCCGTCTCGCCGTGATCGACGAGGGTCAGCAGGCCGCCGACGCCGGCCGCCACCACGGGAATTCCACAGGCCGATGCCTCGAGGGCGACGAGGCCGAAGCTCTCACTGCGGCTCGGCACCACCACCACATCGGCGGCGCGGTAGTAGCTGGAGAGGATGTGGTGGGCCTGAGGCGGCACGAAGCGCACCTGCTCGGTGAGGCCGAGCTCGGCGACCAGCGCCGTGAGGTGGGCGACCTCGCCATCGCCATCGGAGCCGCTGGCGCCGCCGACGATCAGCAGCAGCGCATCGGGGCGAGCGAGTTCGGCGAGTGCGCGCACGGCGATGTCGGGCGACTTCAGCGGCTGGATGCGGCCGACGAACAGGACCACCGGGGCGTCGTAGGGCAGGTCGAGGGCCCTGCGGGCACCGCGGCGATCGCCGGGGGCGAAGAACGCGTGCTCCACGCCGGGGGCCACGACCTCGATGCGGCCCTTCGGGTTGCCGTACAGGCGGCGGAACTGGTTCTCCTCCTCGCTACAGCTCACACAGATCGCGTCAGCGCAGGCGATGATCTCCTGCTCGGCACGATGACGCCACTCGGGCTCTGTGTCGCCGCCCTCGGCCTTCACCTTGGCCAGGGTGTGGAACGTGCTCACGAAGGGCAGGTCGAGTTCGTGCTTGATCCGGTGCGCGACCAGGCCGGAGAGGAAGTAGTTGGCGTGCAGGACGTCGGCGGGGAAGTCGCCGCGCAGGTACTCGATGACGCGGTCGCCGAACTCGTCGAGCACGTCGATGAGCTGTTCCTTCGGCAGGTCGAACGAGCCGGCGGTGACATGCACGACTCGGTGGCCGGGCTCGACCTGTACGACCTCGGGCTGATCGGCACTCGTGCGCCGGGTGAACGTGGTGCAGTCGACACCGGCCTGGGCGAGACCCGACGACATCTCGCGC
Source organism: Ilumatobacteraceae bacterium (assembly GCA_041918155.1). Lineage (GTDB taxonomy): Bacteria > Actinomycetota > Acidimicrobiia > Acidimicrobiales > Ilumatobacteraceae > UBA668. The sequence continues at coordinate 36,273 of JAYRWH010000003.1, forward strand.
ACATAGACGTTCATGCCGCCACTGTCGCCCGAGCCCGGCTGGGCCAGGGGCGAGGTGTGGAGCGAGAGCACTGCGACCCGTTGCACGAGGGTTGAAACACTATCCGTCCGGTCGGCATTCCCGAGACGGCACCGTGGCAGACTGCCTCCATGACCCGCCGCGCCCCCAGCCGCCGGATCCAGAGCGGCTGGCGCGCCCTGTCGCCGCTACGCGATTTCCTGCGGACGGAGGCCGCCGGCGGTGCGCTGCTGGTGGTCGCCGCGGTGGCAGCCTTGGTGTGGGCCAACTCGCCGTGGTCGCACTCGTACGAGTCGCTGTGGGGCACCAAGGCGGCCATCCGCTTCGGTGGCCACACCCTCTCGCTCGACCTGCGCCATTGGGTGAACGACGCCCTGATGGCCGTGTTCTTCCTCGTCGTCGGGCTGGAGATCAAGCGCGAGACCACCAGCGGCCACCTCGCCCGCCCGAAGGCCGCGGCCCTCCCCCTCGTCGCCGCGCTCGGGGGGATGGTCGTGCCCGCGCTCGTGTACCTGGCCATCGCCGGAGGCACCGCAGCCCACGGCTGGGGCGTACCAATGGCCACCGACATCGCGCTCGCCGTCGGGGTCATGGCACTCGCCGGCAGTCGCGTGCCATCGTCGCTGCGGGTGTTCCTGCTCGGCCTCGCCGTCGTCGACGACATCGGAGCGATCATCGTGATCGCGATCTTCTACTCGCACGGGGTGTCGCCGGGCTGGCTTGCCGTAGCGGCCGGCGCACTCGCGGCGACGGTGCTGCTGCGCGTGTTCGGCGTGTATTGGCTGCCCGCGTACTGCGCCGTCGGTGCCCTGTTGTGGTTCGCCTTGCACGAAGCAGGCGTGCACCCCACCCTTGCCGGCGTCGCGATGGGCCTGCTCACGCCGGCGACCCCGCGCCGTGCACCAGACCTCGTCGATGTCGAGGAGCTCACCGACCTCACCTCGGTGGAGCACGCTCGTCTCACCTCCGACCTCGCGCGCGCCAGCGTGAGCACCGTGGAGTGGCTGGAGCACATGCTGCACCCGTGGACGAGCTACTTCATCGTGCCCGTATTTGCGCTCGCTAACACCGGCATCGCCATCGACGCCCACAGCCTGAGGGCGGCGTGGGGCTCACCGATCACGTGGGGCGTCGGCGCCGGTCTACTGCTCGGCAAGCCGCTCGGGGTGCTGCTCGCCGCCCGCGTTGCCATGGGCGCCGGCGTCGCCGAACGGCCACCGGGTACCACCGGCCGGCAACTGCTCGGCGCGGGTTCGGCGGCCGGAATCGGTTTCACCGTCGCCCTGTTCATCGCCGAGCTGGCCTTTCGCACCGGCGATGTGGTCGACACCGAGCACGTCGCCAACGCGAAGATGGCCATCCTGGTCGCATCGGTGATCAGCGGTGTGATCGCCTTCGCCGTGCTCCGTCAGGGGCGCTCGCCGACGAAGCTCTCGTAGACATGCAAGAGCGACGCCTGTTGTTCGGCGGTCAGCAGCGGATCGGCGGCAATCGCCTCGCGCACCCCCCGTGGGGCGGCGTCGGGGCTGAGGAAGCCGGCGCGCTCGTAGAGCGTCTCAGCGCTGATCTGCAGGGCTTTGGCGATCTGCTGAAGGATTTCCGCCGAGGGCTTGCGCAACCCTCGCTCGATCTGCGACAGGTAGGGGTTGCTCACCCCGGCCAGGTCGGCCAGGCGGCGGATGCTCATCCGCGCGACCTCACGTTGGGTACGGATGAACTCCCCGACGTCCGCGAGCCGATGCTCGATCCCCTCACGCACGTCGGGAACTGGCATCAGTCGTCAGCGAGCAGTCTGTCGACATCGGCCTCGCCGTCGCGGTAGCGGCGGACGAGTTCGGCGCTCAGCGCGTCAATGCGAGTGAACAGGTCTTTGCGTTCGTGCGACCGCTCCTGCTCGAAGCCGTGGAGGCGGTCGGCGAAGTCGGCCAGTTCGCCCTCGTTCATGGCGGCGAGGTCGGTGCTCCCGCACGCGGCGCAGAGTGCTTCGAGGGCGAGCGCGAGCGGGTGATCGCTGAAGTCGTCAGCAGGGCGCGGGGGGCGCGAGGAACCACCGGTGAGGTGCTTGCCGAGAATCCTCGGCAACTCGCCGGAGATGTCGTCGTCGGCACCGCCGACGGTGCGGCGGCGCTGCTCGGCATGCACGAGATCGAGCCGGGCCTGGGCGAGGCGGCGCACGAAGCTCACCACGTCGTCCTCGTGCTGCAACCCGGCCCGCACCGCACGCAATTCGGCGAGCGGCAGCGCGCCGGGGTCGAGATCGGATGCATTCATGAAGAACCTCCACTCACCGGCGGGAGCACCGCCACTTCGTCAGCGGCCTCGACTGCTGCATGGAGATCGGCAGGTTCACCGTTCAACCACACCTTGCAGTTCCCGAGCACCGCGCGGAAACGATCGCCATACGCGGCGACAGCTGCATCGAGCACATCACCGACCGTGGCGCCGTCGAACTGCGCCCGACCGGTGCCCGCGGTTTCGCGGGCGACGGCGAACAGGCGGAGTGTGGCCATGCCCGCAGCGTAGTGGCGCAGCGCCACGGCACGCGGGCTACCCTCCACCAGGTGCCGAGCACAGCAGAACACCGGGTCACTCCCCGGGCCAGTCCCCGGGCCGCCCCCCTGGTCACCCGCCTGCTCACTGTGCGCCACGGCGAGAGCGAATGGAACGCCGTCGGGCGCTGGCAGGGCCAGGCCGACCCCCCGCTCACCGACGCCGGGATGATGCAGGCTGCGGCGGCGACGAGAGCATTGGGCACGTTCGACGCGATCTGGGCGAGCAGCCTGCAGCGCGCCTCGCTCACCGCCGAGATCATCGCCGAGGGCCTCGGCATCGGCCCGGTGCAGTTGCATGCGGGGTTGATGGAGAACGCGTTCGGGCCGTGGGAAGGGCTCACCGTGGCCGAGATCGAGCACGGGTGGCCCGGCTACCTCGCCGACAATCGCCGTCCCGACGGTGCCGAGCAGCCCGACGAGGTGACCGCCCGCGGGCTGGGCGCATTGCGCGAGATCGCTGCCACCCATGCCGGCGGGGAGGTATTGGTGATCGCCCACGCCGGTCTGATCCGCACCCTGCGGCGAGCGCTCGACGGCAGCGACCTGCGCTTCAACAACCTCGGCGGCTGTTGGTTCCATGTGCACGACAACGGGCGCGTGGTCGCTGGCGACCCGGTCGATCTCGTGCACCCACAGACCTTCGGCGACACCCTCTAGGCCGCTCCCGGCGATGGCGACCCCAGTGACGCCGACGACATCGAGAACTCCGACGGATCGACCGGGCACCGCTGACACCTCCTCGCCGCCCTCCTGGTCGCGGGGCGACCATGCCAAGGGCATCGGCACACCGAGTAGGCCGGTTGAGTGATCCTTGCCGAACGGCGATCGCGCCGTCCCGTGCGATCCCTTCTCCGCGCGGGCCGATGGTCGGGTAGCCTCCACTGCTCGTGGGTACCGCCAAGCGTGAACGTCAGAAGGCCAACCGTCAGCTCCGCCTGGAAGAGCTGGCCAAGCAGGCTCGTCGGCAGAAGTCCAAGCGAACCGGGCTATGGGTCGGCGGGGGTGTCGTCGCCATCGTGTTGATCGTCCTTGCCATCAATTTGCTGAGCAGCGACGACACGTCAACCACGGCCACCACCGTCGCGCCGGGCAGCACCTCGCCCGACAAGCCACAGGTGTCGTTGCCCACCGAGCTGCCCACGGAACTCGTCGTCACTGAACTCGCCGCCGGCACCGGGCCCAAGGCCGTCGCCGGCGACACGGTCGCGGTCGACTATGTCGGCGTGCTCTCCGCCGACGGCACCGAGTTCGACAACAGCTACGACCGTGGCCAGCCCATCACCGTCACCATCGGCGCCGGCCAGGTCATCACCGGCTGGGATCAGGGCCTCGTCGGCGTGCAGGCCGGAGGCCGCTACCAGTTCGACATCCCCGCTTCCCTCGCCTACGGCGACCAAGGCAGCGGCACGATCATCAAGCCCGGCGACGCGATCAGTTTCGTCATCGACGTGGTCAGCATCACGCCCGCCACGCCGGCCACCACGACGGCTGGCACTACGACTCCCGCCACCAGCACGCCGCCCACCACGGCCTGAGAGCGGCGGCGCGTCAGCGCAGCTCGCCGGTGATTTCCGGCTGGCCGACGCGCTCCCAGCCCTGCGCGGTGAGCACCAACGCGTCGCCAGTGCGCAGTACGGCGAAGGTGGTGTTGGCCAGCTTGCGCGTGCGGTGCAGGCGCTCGGGCGACCAGGTCTCGGCCTCGGTCACCACGGCGAGCCCGGGCACCAGCCCGAGGCCCAGAGTGAAGGCCCCGCCGCGCGGGTCGATCATCGGGTCGCACAAGGCATCGGCACTGCCGCCGACCGCCACCACCAGCCCACCGTCGGCGAGCACCTCCTTCAGCGCCTCGAACAGCGGGGTGTCCTTCAGAACCGAGCGCAGGTGCAGGGGCTGGTCGCCCACGAGGTAGACCGCGCGGGCGGCGCGCACACGGTTGGCCGGGCCGAGCTCCATCGCCTCAGCGCGGCGCATCACCATCAGCGCCTCTACATCCACGCCGAGGCGGTCGCCCCAGTTCATCGCCGCGGCCACGAGCCGCTCGGGGTGCTCGTAGGCATCGGCCGTCGGTAGTACCACGACCTCGCCGGCGGCGGCGGCCTGCAACAGGCGTGCGTCGAGTTCGTCGTTGGCGGCGAAAGGTCCGCCGCCCTGCAGTGCAATGGTGCCGCTCATGTGGCCGAGCGTAGGCCGCGGCGCGCGGGGCCGGGCCACTCCAGCAGTTCGGCTTCCAACCGGTCGAGCGTCTCGGCCCGCACTCCGATGTGGCGCGCATAGGCGCGGATCGAGCCGTGCTCGGCCTCGATGCCCTCGACGATGCGGTACATCGCCTCGGGCGCACAGGCCAAGAGGGCAGCGGGCAAACCCGCCATGCGTTCGAAGAACTCGGGTACCTCGCGCTCGGCCCACACCAGCATCCGTTGGGTGCTCTCAGCGGTGAGCGCGTAGTCGGCAGCAATGTAGGTGCGCGGCACGCCGAGCGCCCCGAGGATCAACATCGCCGTCACCCCTGTCCGATCCTTCCCGGCCGCGCAGTGGAACACGGCCGGCAGAGCTCCCGAGGCGCCGAGCAGTTCCACCGCTTGGGCGAAGCGATCGGGCCGCTGGGTGAGCATCTGGGTGTACGACCACGTGAGGTGGGCCACGGCGTCGTCGATCCAGGGCCCCTGGTGGTCCCAGGTGGTGTCGAGCACGGACACGTGGTGCAGGTCGAGGGGGTGGTGGTCGAGCGGGAACCCGCCGCGCAGCTCCACCTCGTCGGGGGTACGCAGATCCACCACCGTGCGCAGGCCGAGCGGACGCACCGCCTCGATGTCCGCGCCGGCGAGGCGGTAGAGCGCGTCGGCGCGGAACAGGCGACGCCAGCGGGTGGTGCGCCCGTCGGCAGTGGGGTAACCGCCGAGGTCGCGGAAGTTGTGGACCGCGTCGAGGGCGATGAGCCGCCGCGGGTCGCTCACGTCGGGCAACTCGGGGATGGCCATCCGCGGCGTCGCCTCAGGCCCCGTGCACCGCGTCGATGGCGGCGCGCAGGGTGGTGACGAGCTGGTCGATCTCGGCCTCGGTGATGATGAACGGCGGGGCCACCATCACCGCGTCGCGCACCGGGCCCGATCCTGCCGGGTACACCCACAGGTCGCGGGCCAGTGCCGCGGCGACCACGGCGTCCGTGTTGCACGCCAGTTCCAGCCCGTAGAACATGCCCCGCCCGCGCACATCGAGAACGGCCGGGTCGCCGACGAACTCGTCGCGCAGGCGCTGCCCGAGCACGGCACCCACGGTGGCAGCACGCTCGACGAGTTGCTCGCGGCGCAGGATCTCGAGAACTTTGGCACCCGCAGCGCAGCTCGCCTCGTTGCCGGTGAACGTGAAGAACATGAACCCGGTGCCGCGCAGCGCCTCCACCACCTCGTCGCGCGCCGCGACGGCACCAAGCGGCACGTATCCGCCGCCGAGGCCCTTGCCGCCGACGATGACATCGGGCTCGAACGGGAAGTGCTGGTGGCCGAAGGGCAGGCCGGTGCGACCGTAGCCGGTCATCACCTCATCGGCGATGAGCAGGATGTCGTGCTCGTGGCAGGCGTCGGTGACCGTGCGCCAGTACTCGTCGGTCGCGGTGAGGCAGGCCCCGGCGGCGCCGGTGATCGGCTCGGCGATGAAGCCGGCGATCGTGGCCGGATCCTCCTGCTCGATCACCTTGCGCACCTGCCCGGGGTCGTCCCACGGCACCTTCGGGAATGGCAGCAGCAAGGGTTCGAAGCCGCGCTGGCGGGCGTCGTGGCTGGCGACGGCGATCGTTCCGGTGGTCATCCCGTGGTAGCTGGGATGACGCCCGATCACCTTCCACCGATCAGGGCGACCCTTGCCCACCTGGTACGCGCGGGCCAAGCGGATCGCGGAGTCGGTGCTCTCGCTGCCCCCGCTGGTGAAGAACACATGGTGGAAGCCCTCGGGTAGCCAGTGCTGCACCAGCTCGTCGCGCAGGGCCAGGCGGGCCGGGGTGGGCCATATGGGCACGACATAGCCGAGCGGTTCGGCGTTCGCAGCTGCGTCGCGTACCTCACGGCGGCCCCAGCCGATGTTGCCAACGATCGCGCCCGCGGCGCCATCCAGGATCCTCCGCCCGTCGGCGGTGATGAGGTGACACCCCTCGGCGGCGATGATCGTGGGCGCCACCGGGCTGCCGGGCACGAACGCATAGCGCGCCGAGTCGGTTGCGGGCGAGGGGTCAGGCATCGGCCAAGTATCGCGCCCCGTCCCCCGCGACCCACCCGTCGCCCAAGTGGTGCCGGAACACCACCGAGAGCCGCGGGCCGTCGACCGCGGCCTTCGGCAGACAGTGCTCGTAGTCGTGCTGGCAGGCGCCGCCCATCACGAGCAGGTCGCCCTGTCCGAGCACCCAGGTGCGCGACCGGCGCACCCCGTCGGGCCCGGCCGCTTTGGGGCGTACGTGGAACGGGCGCGGGCTGCCCGTACTCAGCACGACCACTACCGGATCCTCAAACTCGTAGCGCTCGCGATCGGCATGCCAGGCCACCGAATCGCGGCCGTCACGGTAGAGGTTGAAGCCGAGCGAGTCGAACGGCAGCGAGTAGTGCCGCGTGAGCGCCATGCGCGCCTCTTCCAGCACGGGCAACGGCTCGGGCTCGCTGCCGACGGGCGACCACCAGCTGGTGAGCCGCGGCTCGAGCACACGGCGATCGAACATCGTCACCTCGCGCTGGCCCCACTGCAGGCGGGCGACGAGCTCGGCGAACACGAGATCGGCGCCCGACAACCAGCCGGGCACGACATCGACCCACGACGTCGCGTCGAGCCAGGTGCGGGTGAGGCCGGCGAACCCGGCATCGACCGCCGGATCGGCGAAGGCGAACAGGCACTGCTGCCAGATGAGCTCGGCCTCGTCGGCCAAGCCGACCGCCGCGGGGCCGGCAACCGTTAGCCTGGAGGGAACAGATGTTCGTGTCATTGCCCCATCTTGGTGCGGCGAACGCATGTTCGCAACCCCTGCCCTCGCGCCTCCCCGTAGAGTCGGCGCCGTGGCCGCACCGATCACCATCGAATCCGCGGACGATACGCGCCTCGACGACTACCGCGGCCTGAAGGGCCGCGAGGGGTCCGGCGAGTTCCTCATCGCCGAGAGCGAGCTCGTCGTACGCCGCTTGCTCACCTCCGCCTACCAACCGCGCTCGTTCCTCCTCACCCCCCACCGCTACGAGCGGATGGGCGACGTGCTCGCAGCCGTGCCGGCGCCCGTGTACCTCACCGATCCCGAGGTGATGGCCGCTGTCGCCGGGTACGACGTCCACCGCGGCGTGCTCGCCTCGGCGAACCGCCGGCCTGCCCTCGCGCTCAGCGACGTGCTTTCCGTGGCTCGCCGCATCCTCGTGCTCGAGGGCTCCAACGACCCCGAGAACATCGGCGCGATCGCCCGCTCGGCGCGCGCCCTGGGCATCGATGCGATGGTGCTCGACCCCACGTGCGCGGACCCGTTCTCTCGGCGGGCCGTGAGGGTGTCGATGGGTGAGGTGCTGCACCTGCCGGTTGTGCGCTGCGACCGCTGGCCGGACGCGATCGACACGATCCGCAGCGCGGGCTTCGTCACCTGGTCGCTCACCCCCGATCCGGCCGCACCGAACCTGTTCGAGATGGGGCAGCCGGAGAAGCTGGCCCTGGTGGGCGGGCCCGAAGGGCCGGGCCTCCGGGCGACCACCCGCGGCCGCACCGACTTCGACGTGCGCATCCCCATGCACCACGGGGTCGATTCGCTGAACGTCGGCCATGCGCTGGCGATCGCCATGGCCGCGACCGCGCCGAGAAACCCTCGGACGACAACGGGTGGAGACGATGGGACTCGAACCCACGACCCCCTGCTTGCAAAGCAGGTGCTCTAGCCAACTGAGCTACGTCCCCGTGGCGCCGCCAGGATATCGACTCAGTCGTCTTTGAGCGCCACGGCATTGGGGGTGACGTTCATCTTCGGGACGTACTCGGCCACCTCGATGACGCGGCCTTCGCCGAGGAACTTGGCCCTCAGCTCGCCACGGCAAGTAGCACAGGGGCCGTAGAAGCGTTCCTCGGACATCGTCGTGCCGCAACGCGGGCACGTGCTCGTGAGGAGATCCATCAGATGATGTTCAGCGCATCGAGCGTGGCCGCGGCGGCTTCGTCGGTGAGCTGGGTGTGGGCGCGCCAGTCGTCGCGCTTGGTGGCCCACTTCACGAACTCGTGCGCCGAGGTGACCGCAATCGGGTGGTGGCCGTCGGCCCCCGGTGCGGTCATCCACGGGCCGTCGCCCGGGCTGCGCACCAGGTGGTAGGCCACATCGTGCAAGTCGGTGAACACGAAGTTCACGCCGACATGAAGTGGATCGAGTGCGGCGGCACACATCTGGGGCACGCCGGCCATCATCCATTCCACCGAGGCCTCGAGCACGAGCGGATCGTGGGGCAGGTCGGCGGCGCGGCGCACGGTCGCACCGATGTCATGGCGCAGGTGGCAGTAGTGGTCGAACGCGATGGCGTTGGCCAGCAGGTGCAGCGGGTGGCTGCCGAGGTCGCCGAGGGGCACGACGGCGTCGGCCAGTGGCGGCTCCTGCATGCCCACCAATGTGGCGATGCCCTTCTCGCTCCACTCGCGGTACTCGGCCTTCACCTGGGCCGGCGTCCAGCCGCGGCGGGCCTGCACCGGCACTTCCGCATCGGCCTCGGCGCGACCGGTCGTGCCGGTCTCGATCGAGGCGGCGTCGGCGATCATGTGGAACGTGGCGGCCATGTGCTGGGCCACGTCCTGCACGCTCCAGCCGGCGCAGCCACTCGGCTTGGCCCACTCGGTGTCGGTGAGCGAATCGAACAGCTCGAGCGCGTGCGCGTGCTCAGCCCGCAGCGCGTCGATGGCAGCCTTTGTCATGATCGATCTCCCTCTACGGCGACAGCGAACCGCGACCGTCGCTCTTCGTGCGCCACGGTAGCGCTCGCACGGCGCGGGTCCGCGGTGGCCGTGCCTCAGGTTCTTACCCCGCTCTTACCCAACTCCCAGGGAGTCCCCAGGAACCCGATTGCACACTCGAACCATGACGCGCACCAAGTCCCGTACAGCGGCCACCGTTGTCGCTCTCACCGCCCTGCTCGCCCTCACGGCCTGCAGCGATGGAGGAAGCGGCAGCGAGGTGGCCAGCCTCGATGGAGGCGACGATGGGTCGGCCACCACGACCACTGTCAACTCGCAAGAGGCCATGCTCGCCTATGCCGCCTGCATGCGCGAGAACGGCGTCGAGATGCAGGATCCGACGTTCGACGCCGACGGCAGCCTCACCGGTGGCGGCATCGGGCAGGGCTCGGGCATCGACCCGCGCAGCAGCGACTTCCAAACGGCGCAGGAGCAATGTGGTGATCTGATCGAGGGCCTCGACTTCGGCGGGCCGGGCGGTGGAGGCGGCGCGTTCGATCGCGACGCGATTCAGCAGGCGATGACCGATTTCACGGCGTGCTTGCGCGACGAGGGTCTCGAGGTCGACGACATCACGTTCGGTGGGCCGGGCGGCGGCGGCCCCGGTGCCAACGGGTCGATCCCCGTTGGCAGCCTTCCTCCCGGCGGGTTCGACGGTGGACCCACCGGCTCGCCGCCCCAAGGCGGCCCGCAGGGCCCGGGTGGTGACGGCTTCGACCCGACCCAGCGGATCATCGAGCAACTCGGCCTCGACGACACCGACCCGGCCGTGTCGGCGGCACTCGACGCCTGCGGTTCACTCCTCACCGACGCCTTCCAGCCGACTGCCGCAACGGCGGGCTGAGCGATGCGCCGCTCGCAAGTCGTCGGAGCCGCTGCTGCCGTCGCGGTCGTGGCCGCAGGTGCTGCGGTCTGGTTGACCAACCGGTCGGAGGACAGTTCCGCCGACGCCACCAAGTCGCTCACGCTCACCACCGCCGAAGTGACCCAGAAGGATCTCGTGATCTACGACGAGACCACGGCCACCCTCGGCTTCACCACCTCGGTCGCCGTGTCGTCACCGGTGGCCGGCACCGTCACCAGCATCATGACCACCGGCAACGGGGTCGACCCCGGCACCGTCATCGGAACCATCGACGGAGCTCCCCTCGTCGCGATGCTCGGCGACGTTCCGGCCTCTCGCGCCCTGTCCAGGGGTGTCAGCGACGGCTCCGACGTGAGGCAACTCGAATCCAACCTCGTACTCCTCGGCTTCGATCCGACGGGTGCGATCACCATCGACGACGAGTTCGACTCGGCCACGGCTGCTGCGGTGACCACATGGGAGAACTCACTTGGCCTCGACGGTGACGGCAAGGTGCCCCAGGGCGAGGTGGTGTTCGTACCCGGCCATCTGCTCGTCGATGAAGTGCCCGTGTCGGTCGGCGGCGCGGTCGCGTCGGGCGGCACCGTCCTCACCGGCCGCCAGACCGAGCGTTCATTCCTCGTCGCCGCCACCGGCGCCACGACGGTGGTGGATCGCATCGCTGCCACCGGCACCACGGTCACCACCGGCACCGTGCTGTTCTGGCACGGGGGCCACCCGGTCGTAGCGGTCGAAGGCGATTCGGCCACGACTCCCGCACTCACCCGCGATCTGTCCACCTCGTCGACGAACGGCCTCGACGTGCGCCTGCTCGAACAGATGCTCGCTGCCGGCGGATTCGATGCCGGCGGCGCCTTGACGGTCGATGACGACTTCAACGAGGCAACGGCAACCGCCGTATCGGCGTGGTGGGCCTCGCTCGGCCTCACCGTCGAACCCGCGGCCGTCGTGGTGCCCGCCGGCAGTTTCGTCGTCGTGCCCGCCGGACTCAGCACCGGCGCGGCGTTGCTGACCGACGGCACCACCCCTGCCGGCGACGCGATCGTCCTCGGGCTCACCACCTCCGCTCGCGAAGTCACCACGACTGCCCCGATCGGCGACGCCACGTTCGCTCTCGGCGCCACCATCGATGTGGAGTTCCCCGACGGCACGGTGTCGCCGGGGACGGTCATCGATGTGGGCAATGTCGCCGTCAACAACCAGAACGTCCCCGGCGCCACCCCGACCGTCGAGATCACGATCCGGGTGGACCAAATCCCCAGCGATGTCGACGCGTTCGTCCAGATCCCAGTGACACTCCGCGTAGTGTCCGAGTCCGCGGCGGGGGCCTTCGTGGTACCCGTCAGCGCGCTGGTGGCCCTCGCCGAGGGTGGGTATGCATTGGAGGTGGTGGACGGAGACGGGCAGGACGCGCCGACCCATCTGATCGCCGTCGAACTGGGGCTGTTCACCGACGGCTTCGTCAGCGTCACCGGCGCCGATGTCGCCGCCGGCCTCACCGTCGTGGTGCCCTCATGACACTGGCACTCGAACTCGTGGATGTGGTGAAGGAGTACCCGGGCGAGCCTCCGGTCCGCGCCCTCGACGGTGTGTCGCTGCAGGTTCAGCCCGGCGAGATGATCGGCATCGTCGGCCCTTCGGGATCGGGCAAGTCCACCCTGCTGCACATCATCGGCACCCTCGACCGGCCCACCAGCGGCCGGGTCAAGCTGGCGGGGGTCGACACCTCCGAGATGTCCGATCGCCACTTGTCCGGAGTCAGGTCGCAGGCACTCGGGTTCGTGTTCCAGCAGTTCTTCCTGCTCGACGGGATGAGCGCGGTCGACAATGTGGCCAACGGTCTCCTCTACCGCGGCATCGCCCCGGCGGTGCGACGCAAGGCCGCGATCGAGGCACTCCAGAGGGTCGGGCTCGGCCATCGCCTCGAACATGTGCCGAACAAGCTGTCGGGTGGCGAACGTCAGCGCGTGGCCATCGCCCGCGCCATCATCAACCAGCCGGCAGTCATGCTCGCCGACGAGCCCACCGGGAACCTCGACTCCAAGTCGGGCGCATCGGTGATGGAGTTGATCAACGAACTCCACGCCGAGGGCAACACGATCATCATCATCACCCACGATCGTGAACTGGCCGACTCCCTGCCCCGGCGAGTGACGATGCTCGACGGTCGCATCGAGTCCGACGACGGCGCCCCGATCGCCGGATCGGTCGGCCACTGATGGCCACCACCTCTGCGCCGGCGCGCTCGCGCCTGCGCGCCGGCGACGTCGTGCGGGTCGGGTTGCTCGGGCTGCACACGCGACGGGTGCGCACCAGCCTCTCCACGCTCGGTGTCGCCATCGGCATCGCCGCCATGGTCGGCGTGCTCGGCCTCAGCGCGTCGTCGCAGGAAGATCTCAACGCCAAGATCCGTGCGCTGGGAACCAACCTGCTCGAGGTGCAGGCCGGGCAGGGTTTCGGCCGTGGGTCGGGAGAGCTGCCCGACACTGCCGTCACGATGGTCAGCCGCATCGGGCCGGTCACCGCCGTGAGCTCGCTCACCACCATCGATGCGACGGTCCGCCGCACCGATGTGATCAGTGAGGGCATCACCGGCGGCATCTCCGTCTTCGCCGCCGACGTCGGTCTGCTCGACACATTGCACGCCGGTCTGCTCGATGGGAAGTGGTTCGACGCCGCCACCATCGAGTACCCGGCGGTCGTGCTCGGCGTCACCGCTGCCGACAAGCTCGGCATCGTCGATGTGGCCGATGGGCTGCGCGTCGACATCGGGGGTCAATGGTTCGCAGTGATCGGCATCCTCGACCATGTGGAGGCCGCCACCGGCCTCGATCGTGCGGTCATCATCGGTCTGCCGGCGGCGGAGGCTTTCATCGTCGGCGACACGATCGCCCCCGAGGTGATCTACGTCCGCACGGAGGACGACCAGCTCGACGCGGTCCGCGGGGTTCTGGCCGCCACGGTGAACCCGGCCACTCCTGAAGAGGTCGAGGTCTCACGCCCGTCCGATGTCCTGGCCGCACAGGAGGCCGCGAGCAACGAATTCACCTCACTGTTCCTCGGTCTCGGCGGGGTGGCCCTGCTCGTCGGCGGCATCGGAATCGCCAACGTGATGGTGATCGCGGTGATCGAACGGCGCACCGAGATCGGCCTGCGCCGCGCACTCGGCGCGACCCGCGCCCACATCCGCCGCCAGTTCCTCACCGAGTCCGTGCTGCTCGCCGCCATGGGCGGCGCCGTCGGCGTGTTGCTCGGAGTCGCCGTCACCGCAGTGTGGGCCCACACCCAGGACTGGCAGGTCGTCGTCCCACCAGTCGCCGTGATCGGTGGACTTGCCTCCGCCGTCGTCATTGGTGGCCTGGCCGGGCTGTACCCCGCCGGGCGCGCGTCCAGCCTGCCCCCGACCGAAGCCCTCCGTTCGAACTAGGTGCCCGTAATGTCCACCCGTTCTCACACCGCTCGTCGCACCAGAGTTCGCGTCGCCCTGATCGCACTCGTTGTGGCGGCCATCGGCGCCGGTGTCCTGCTCACCCGATCCGACGACACCACGATCACGGAGGCTGCGTCGATCTTCAAGACCGCCACGGTCGAGCGCGGCACCCTGTCCACGACACAGTCGCTCGACGGCAGCGTGGTGCTCTCCGATGTCACCACGGTGCTCCATCGCGCGGCCACCTCCGCGTCCGCTTCCGCCGGCCCCGGAAGTCGGCCCGGTGCGCCGACCGCCACCACGACCACCCAGATGATCACCTCCGCGATCGACCTCGGGGCCGCGGTCACCCCCGGCACGGTGCTGTACTCCGTGGACAGTTCACCGGTGGTCGCGCTCGCAGGTGCGCTCCCCGCCTGGCGCACGCTCAGCACGGCGAGCAGCGACGGGCCCGATGTGGCGCAGTTGGAGGCGTCGCTGGCCTGGCTGGGCTACGACCCCAACGGCGCGATGACGCTCGATGACCATTTCGATTCGAACACGGCTGCGGCGGTCAAGGCGTGGCAGGCCGGCTACGGGCTGACTCCGACGGGCAAGGTGGCGCTCGGGTCGGTCGTGTTCCTGCCGATCAGCACGACCGTCGTCGAAGTCGACATCTCTGTCGGCGACACAGTGACCGACGGCGATCCTGTGCTCGCGCTGGCTGGTGTTGCTCAGGAGGTCGTGATCGAAGTTCCCTCCGCCGACCAGGCGCTGTTCGTACCCGGTCTTGAGGTCGACGTCGCCGGCACGACCGGCACGGTGCAGTTGCTGCGCAGCTCCGAGAGCGACGGCGTCGTCGTCGTCGAGGCAGTGATCGCACCGTCCTCACCGTTGACCGGCGTGGAGAACGGCACGACCGTGAAGGTTTCAGCCAAGTTGGTGCTCGCCACCGATGTGCTGATCGTGCCCAACGAAGCCCTCGTCTCCCTCATCGACGGGAGCTACGCGTTGCAGGTGGTGCAGCCCGATGGAAGCGACCGCTTCGTCAGCGTGAGCGTGCTCACGGCGACGGCGTCCAAGGCGGCGATCGAGGGCGACGGAATCGCCGAGGGCAGCATGGTCCTGCAACCCATCTGAGATCGCCGGCAACGATCTTCTCCACGCCCGAATAGGGTCGGGGGCATGACGAACCGCCTCATCCGCCTCGGGCTACAGATCCCGCAGTTCACCTACAAGGGCGTCGCCCCGTACCGCCTGTTCGAACGGGTCAGCGATCTCGCCGTCACCGCCGAGAAGGTCGGCTACGACAGCGTGTACGTGATGGACCACTTCTACCAGTTGCCCCTGCTCGGGCAGCCAGAGGAGCCGATGTTCGAGGCGTATGGCCTGCTCACCGCGCTTGCGGCACGTACGAAGAAGGTGCGTCTCGGCTGCATGGTGGGCGGGATGACCTATCGCAACCCGGCCTTCCTCGCCAAACAGGTGACCGGCCTCGACGTGATCTCCGGTGGCCGGGCGATCTGGGCGATCGGCGCCGGCTGGTTCGAGCGTGAGCACCACGACTACGGCTTCGAGTTCGGCACGTTCACGGATCGCTTCGAGAAGCTCGAAGAGGGCCTGCAGATCGTGAAGAGCATGTTCGTCAACGAGACCACGACGTTCGAGGGCAAGTGGTTCACGGTGAAGGACGCGTTCAACAGCCCCAAGCCGGTCCAGGCCGGTGGCCCACCCGTGCTCATCGGCGGCAGCGGTGAGCGCAAGACGCTGCGGATGGTGGCCCAGTACGGCGACGCCTGCAATGTGTTCGGCGGACCCGACCAGATCCGCCACCTGATGAACGTGCTCGACGCGCACTGCGAGCGCCTCGGGCGCGACCCGGGCGAGATCTGCCGCACCCGCTTGGGCACGTTCATCGTCGGGCGCACGATGGAGGACGCGCAGGCCAAGCTCTCGCGCCGCCTCGGCGGCGCGAAGGTGGAGGATCTGCCCGCCGAACTGCAGGCGCGGGTCAACGCGACGTTCATCGTCGGCGACGCCGCCTTCGTGGCCGAAAAGGCGCAGGCGCTTCTCGACGCCGGTCTCGACGGCCTGATCTGCAACATGGGCATCGCCGGCGACGTCGACGAGGTCGCTCTCGTCGGCCAGGCCCTGCTCCCCATCCTCGCCTGACGCGACGTCACCTCCGAGGACACGGCGGCCGACGCCACGATTACGCTCGCGCCATGACCGAGTCGACCACCGTCCACGGCACGTGCCATCACGACTGCCCCGACAGCTGCGGCTGGCAGGTCACCGTGGAGCACGGCGTGGCCGTGCGCATGCGCGGCAACGCGGCCCATCCGTTCAGCAAGGGCGAGCTGTGCCCGAAGGTGAACCGCTACCTCGACCGCGTGTACAGCCCCGATCGGGTGCTGCACCCGCTGCGTCGCGTCGGCGCGAAGGGCTCCGGCGAGTTCGAGCAAATCACATGGGAGGAAGCGCTCGCCGAGATCGCCACGCGCTGGACCGAGATCATCGCCACCGACGGCCCGGGCGCGCTGCTGCCGTACGTGAGCGCGGGCAACCAGGGCTTGCTCGCGCTGCGCTTCGGCAATCGCTTCTGGAACCATGTCGGCGGCACCCGCGTGCTCGGCGCTCTGTGCGGCGCGGTCGCCGGTGCCGGGGCCACCACCACCAACGGCAGCGGCCGCGGGATCGACCCGAGCGAGATGGTGCACAGCAAGCTCATCATCCTGTGGGGCACCAACACCCGCCTCACCAACCGTCACCTGTGGCCGTTCATCGAAGCGGCGCGTGCCCAGGGCGCGCAGGTCGTGGTGATCGACCCGATCCGCACTCTGACCGCCGAGTCCGCCGACTGGTTCCTCCAGCCGCTGCCGGGCACCGATGTCGCCCTGATGCTGGCGTTGATGCACGTGCTGATCCGCGACGGGCACACCGACCGCGAGTGGATCGACGCCCATACCGAGGGGTACGACGACCTTGCCGCCCACGTGGCCGAGTGGACACCAGAGCGCGCCGCCGCGACGTGCGGCCTCGCCGCCGCCGACATCGAGCGCCTGGCCACGATGTACGGCACGATCCGGCCGGCGGCACTGCGCACGCTCATCGGCGCAGAGCACCACGAGCACGGGGCGATGTTCTTCCGCACGCTCACCTGTTTGCCCGCGCTGGTGGGTGCATGGCGCGACCAGGGCGGTGGCTTCTCGCGCAGCGTGGGTGTGTGGAGCAGCGCGATCGTCGACGACGACGCGATCACCCGCCCCGACCTGCTCGCAGGGCGCGACACCCGTTCGATGTGGATGCCGCACCTCGGCCGGGTGCTGACCGACGCGACCGACCCGATCCGCTCGGTGCTGTTCGTCGCCGTCAACGCGATGGTGTCGGTGCCGAACACCGAACTCGTGCGCCGCGGATTGGAGCGCGACGACCTGTTCACCGTCGTGCACGACCAGTACCTCACCGACACCGCGCGCTACGCCGACATCGTGTTGCCGGCCACCACCCACATCGAGTCCGTCGATGTGGTGCCCGCGTGGGGCCATCTCTACATGGGCTGGAACGAGCCCGCGATCGAGCCGTGCGGCGAGGCCGTGAGCAACAGCGAGCTGCACCGCCGGTTGGCCCGGGCGATGGGCTTCACCGAGCCGGCCCTGTTCGAGGACGACCTGACCGTGCTGCGCGCCACGCTGCCGACGATGGACCTGGAGGAGTTGCGCGCCGCGGCGTTCTTGCGGGTGCCGTACCCCGAGGACGGGCGGCCCTACGCGAACGGCGGCTTCATGACGCCGTCGGGCAAGGTGCAACTGCGCGCGGATGGGCTCGCCGCGACCGGTCAGCCGGTGCTGCCCACCTACTTGCCTGCGGGCGAGGCGCCGAGCAAGCAGCACCCGTTCGCGCTGCTCACCCCGAAGCACCACACCCGGTTCCTCAACTCCAGCTACTCCCACCTGCCGCGCCACGCCGAGGGTGAGGGTGCCCCGTTCGTGGAGATGGTGGCCGCTGACGCCGCCCAATTGGGCCTCACCGAGGGTCAGCCGGCCCGGGTGTGGAACGAACGCGGTTCGATGGAGGTGCCCGTGCGCATCAGCGAGCGCCTACGCCCCGGCGTGGTGGCGATCCCGTGGGGTTGGTGGTCGCAGAGCCACCCCGATGGCAAGGTGGCCAACTCGCTCACCAACGACACGCTCACCGACTGGGGCGGCGGCGTGGCGTACCTCGACACCGCGGTGGCGATCGCTCCGGTGTGACTGGCGTCCGGCCTGCGACGGGTTCTACGTCACCGCCCTGAGCGACACACCGTCTGGGCGGTGACGTACATCGGGTCGCCTGACGTCGTCTGCAACTGTCGAGCAGGTGATGGCAAACTGCTTCGCCTACGAGCTCTCCATCCCCGAGCTCCGGGCATGGGGTCTGAAGCGATTCCCGTACGTGACCTTCTACATGCCGCGTGGAGACCGCATCGACGTCTGGCGGGTTCTGCACACACGGCGGGATATCCCCGGCTCACTCCAACCCGAGCCCGAACCCAAGCGCATTACACGCCCCCCTCACACCGTGGGTGAGGGGTAGCCTTGCCCGCATGGCAGGGGAGCTGATCTACGCATTTCGCATCATGCGCCTTCCCCTGCTGGACGCAGGAGGAGCGCCCATCGGCCGGCTCGACGACATCGTGCTGATCCCGGCCGCTCGCGGCGGCATTCCCCGCGTGCTCGGCTTCGTCGCCACCAGCCAGCGGCGGCGGATCTTCGTCAATGCCGGGCGCATTGCGACGCTCGACGCCGAAGGCGCCCGCCTGCGCAGCTGGGACGTCGACCTCAACCCGTTCAAGCCGCGTGCCGGCGAGATCCTGGTCGGGCGCGACCTCATCGACCGCCGTGTCGGCGACGAGACCGTCAGCGACCTGGCGCTGCGCCCGGCCACCGATGGCAAGGCCCACTGGTGGGAGCCGGCCAAGGTGCGCCTGGCCCGCCGCAACGCCCTGCGCCGCCGACCCAGCTACCGCCTCGTCGACTTCGAAGAGCTCTCCGGCACGCTGTTCCCCGCGGGTGCCGGCACGGAGATGGCCGCCGAGGCTGCCCGCCTGCGCGACATGCACCCCAGCGACGTCGCCGGCGTGGTGCGCGCCCTTCCGCTCGCACAGCGCAAGCAACTCGCCGAGGCGATGGACGACGAGCGCCTCGCCGACCTGCTCGAGGAGCTGCCCGAGGCCGAGCAGCTGCGCATCATCGAGGGCCTCGACATCGAGCGCATGGTGTCGGTGCTCGAGGAGATGGAGTACGACGACCTCGCCGACCTCCTCGCCGAGATGCCCGGTGATCAGCGCACGCGGGTACTCGACGCGATGGACGAGGAAGACGCCGACGTCATGCGCCGCCTGCTCTCCTACGAGGAGGGTACCGCCGGCGCGCTGATGACGCCGGAGATCATCATCCTCGGCGCGCACGCCACCGTCGCCGAAGCACTCGCACAGATCCGCGACCCCGAGTGGCTGGTGAGCATCGCCGCCCAGGTGTTCGTGGTGCAGCCGCCGTACAAACCGCCCACCGGTCACTACCTCGGCGTGGTGCACTTCCAGCGCCTGCTGCGCGAGCCGCCGGCGATGGAACTCGGCCGGTGCGTCGAGCAAGAGCCGACGATCGCAGCCGAAATGCCCGAGGGTGAGGTCGCCGAACGGCTGGCGAGCTACAACCTGTTGTCGATCGGTGTCTGCGACGAGGCCGGCAGCCTGCTCGGGGCGATCACGGTCGACGACGTGCTCGACCGCACCCTGCCCACCGGTTGGCGCCAGCGCAGGCGGGTGAATTCAGGGACGGTGTCGCGATGAAGCGGCTCGATCTCTCCACCCCGCGTCAGCGCCGCCGCCTCGGCGTGCACTACGACCCCGATGCCTTCGGTCAGTTCAGCGAGAGCATCGCCCGTTACCTCGGCACCGCCCGCTTCCTGGTGTGGCAGAGCTTCATCATCCTCGTCTGGGTGGGGTGGAACTATGTCGTGCCGACCGCCCTCCAGTTCGACCCCAACAAGCGCGGCCTCGTACTGCTCACCCTGGTGCTGAGCCTGCAGGCCAGCTACGCCGCGCCGCTGATCCTGCTCGCCCAGAACCGCCAGGAAGAGCGCGACCGGATGACGGCCACCAACGACCGCCGCGTGGCCGAGCGCACCCAGGCCGACACCGAGTTCCTCGCCCGCGAGATCGCGAGCGTGCGCCTGTCGCTCGCCGACGTGCCCACAAGCAGCGAGTTGCAGGATCACCTCGACCGTCTTGCCACGGCGATCGAGCGGATGACGGCGCGCCTCGACGAGATCGAGGCCCAGCGCCAGAAGGACGCCTGATCGCGACTCGGAGCTGGCCCTGTGGATCAGGTGCGTCAGGCCGAGGCGTTGACGACATGCTGCACCAGCAGCAACGTCGACTTGGCGAACTCGTCGGCCGATGTCCATGACGCGAGGTGGTCGTCGGGCAGTTCGATCACGTGGGCGTTCAGCGCCGCGGCGAGTGCTCGCTGCTTGCGCGGGCGCACCAGCCGGTCGCGGGTGGTGATCAGGCTCGCTGCCGGCTTGCCGAGCCCGGGGGCGAACTCACGCGCGTCGTAGCGACCGAGCGACTGGCCGGCCTGGACGATGTTGAACGCGTCGTTGCGGCGTAGCTCGGCGGTGAACCACGGTACGTACTGTGCGTTCGGGTCGCCCTCGCGCACGAGACGACGGATGCCCCACCGCATGAGGCCCGGGTAGGCACGCGAGCGCAGCAGGAAGCCGAGGATGTGGACCGTCTTCCACTGCCACCGCTCATAGCGCTTGTCGCGCCACTCCAGTGCGGTGGCCTGCACCACCAGACCGCGCACGAGATCGGGATGACGCTGGGTGAGCAACAGGCTGATCGGGCCGCCCATCGAATACCCGACGGTGATCACCGGGGCAAGGCCGAGCGCGTCGACGAGCAGCGCCGCATCGTCGGCGGCATCGGTGAGCTCAAAGCGATTCGGGCTGCGCAGCCCGCGGCCATGGCCACGATGGTCGACGGCGATGAACGAGTGGTGCTCGGCGAGGGCTTCGTAGGCGGTGAAGAACTGGAGATCCGCGCTCGCCGTCCACCCGTGCAGCAGCAACAGCGTCGGCGCGGCCGGATCGGGGTGGCGGTGATGGCGGTAGAACATCTCGCCGCGACCGGGCAGCACCATCGTGTACCCGGGCGGCAACCACGGCATCGCCAGCGGGGTGACCGACGCCTTGCTCATGAAGTCACGCTACCGGCGCGAGTTACCAGCTGGTAGGTCGGGGCACGCCGGTGAACTCCTGCACTCGCACGCCCAGGCGGGTGGCGTGGTGCAACACATCGAGCGCAGCCACCTCGCGGCAGGCGGTGCCATGGACACCCGGGGCGATCGGGTGCGCCAGCAGTTGCAGCACGGTCGCCGCGCACACTGCCGCGGCCAGATCCGCGGTCGGACCGGCGGCACCGGCGATGACGGTGATTCGTTCGCCGTCGGGCCCGGCGCCGCGTGCCTCGACGCGCACCGACCCGCGGTCGCCGGTCGCGTGTGGCGGGGTGAGCATCGGCAGGCGAGCCGTCAGCCGGTCGCGGCGGGTGGCCGACACGCGAGCGGAGATCCGGCCGGCGACGGGGAATGCCCGGCGCAACAGGAGGGGGTCGCCGAGCGCGGCGCGATAGCAGTCGTGGGCGCCCACCGGCTCGGGGAACCAGACCAAATCGCGACCGCTGCCGCCGGGCGGCTCGACCCACTCGCCGTCGTGCCAGCCGAGCGCGGTGTCGCCGAGTGCCTCGTGGTGCTGGTACGCACACGCCGGGCCGGCGGTGCCATGCACGGCGACATGCAGTTCGTCGAGGGTGTGCAACTGCTCGGCGAGGTAGCGGGCGAGCAGGCCGGAGAGGCCGGGAGCCATTCCTGCGCCCACCACGAGGGCTGTGTGGCCGGTTTCGGCGACAACCTGCAGGCGCAGCATCGACTTCAGGTCGTCAAGGTCGTCGCCCACCGACACCACCGGCATGCCCAGCGTCAAGAAGCGCTCGATCACGGCCGTGTGCGGCGCGGGGCGGCATACCACCACCAGGTCACAGCCGACGATCTCGGAGGCGTGGTCGACGTGCACGAGGCCGGGCCTGGCCGTGCACGGCACCGGATCGTGGACGGCGACGCGCACATCGGCCGCGAGGAGGTGGGCGGCCACGCGGCTGCCGGTAACCCCGTGGCCGACAAGACCGACGATCGGCTGACTGCTCATCGCGGCGGGATGTCGACTTCGCGCCAACCGCCGACCTGCGGGGGCACGCCGCCCTTGCCGCGCATGCGCAGGGTGCCGAACACTCCGCCCGCGATCGTGAGAGCAACGATGGCCCGGCGCAGCATCTTCATGGCGCGGAGTGTACGCCGACCCGATCCGCGTGTCGCAGCCCCGAGTGTTCGACGGCGTTCATTCACATCCGCACAAGCAGTCACTGTACGTGACTACGCTTCACGCAGGGTCCGATCCACGGACTCGTCATTCAGATGGGGGTCGTATGGACGACAAGCAGATGGAGAAGTACGGAGCACTCGCGGGCATCGTCTTCGTGGTGCTCAACATCATCGGTTCAGTGCTGATGGGGTCGCCACCGGCGAGCGACGACAGCAACGACAAGATCCTTCAATGGTTCGTCGACAAGGATTCGGGGATCAAGACCGCCACCTTCCTCGGGGCGCTCTCGGTGATCTTCATGCTCTGGTTCCTGGGCACGCTCTGGCGTCACATGAGCAAGGCCGAAGGGGGCAACCCCCGCGTGTCGGTGGTGTCGGCCGCAGGCCTCATCGGCTCGGGAGCATTGTGGACCGCCTCTGCGGCGATCCAAGCCGCCGTGGCAATGCGCATCGACACCGACGGCGCTGGTGCCTCGGGGTTCATGTACGGCCTGTCGGGTGTGTTCATGGCGGCAGCGGGGGCGTTCGTCGCCACCCACTTGCTGGCCACGAACCTGCTCGCCCTGCGCACGAAGTGGCTGCCGTCGTGGCACGCCGGGATCGGCCTGCTCGCCGGCGTCGGATTCGTCATCTCGTCCGCGGGCACGATGACCGATTCGGGCGGGCTCATGGCCGTCGGCATGATCAGCTTCCTCGTTTGGGCGCTCTGGATCATCCTCACCTCAGTGCAGATGTACCGCAAGCCGGCCACGCTCGGCTGATCACCACTCCTCCGCACGATCGTGGGGCACCTCCGGGTGCCCCACATCCGCGTCCGGGGTCATTGCACCTCTTCGACCACCAGGCCCGCGAAGTCGGGGTCGTAGGCACCCCACGGGTCGGCCCGCACGGCTGCGTCGAGTTCCTTCGCGTCGTCGCCGACGAAGATGCGCCACTCGTCGCGGCGGATCGCGTCGAGGATGATGCTCGCCGCGTCGGCCGCCGACAGTGGGGCCTTCTGGCGGAAGGCCTCGGCCTGAGCGGCGATCTCCGGGCTGACCTCGCCGCGGTGGGCCCTCATGGTGTTGACCGTGATCGACGTGCCGACATGGCCGGGCATCACCACTGCCGCGTGGATGTGCGGCGCGTTGTTGCGGAAGTCGGTGATCAGGCCCTCGGTGAAGCCCTTCACCGCGAACTTCGCCGTGCTGTACGCCGTATGCGGGCGCGTCGGCC
Organism: Ilumatobacteraceae bacterium; assembly: GCA_041918155.1. GTDB lineage: Bacteria > Actinomycetota > Acidimicrobiia > Acidimicrobiales > Ilumatobacteraceae > UBA668. Next base: position 59,697 of record JAYRWH010000003.1, read on the forward strand.
CACGCGACGCCCAGAAGCCCTTGACCGAGCTCATGTTCACCAGCTGGGCGATGTCGGCTTTCATCAGCAGGGGCAAGAACGCGCGGGTGTTGTAGTACACCCCATACCACGAGACCGCGAACGTGCGCTCCCAGTCGGCGCGCGGCGTGTTGAGGAAACTGCCGCTGCCACCGATGCCGGCGATGTTGAACAGCAGGTTCACGTGGGGGCGCCATTCGCCGACCGCGTCACGGAAGGCGAGAACCTGGGCCTCGTCGGTGACGTCGGCCGCCATCGGCAACACGAGGCCGGTGTTGCCGGCGGCGGCGCACAGCGCGGCGGTCTCCTCCACCCGCTCTGTGGTGAGGTCGCAGCACGCCACGTCGCAACCCTCGGCGGTCAACTGCAGCACGAGGGCGCGGCCGATGCCGTCGCCACCACCGGTGACGACGGCCACCCGGCCGGCGAAGCCATCTTCGAAACGCTCACCCATCAGCCCACTCCCCTCCGAGATCCTTGGACGTCAGAGTATCTGTGCCCCGGTCAGACGGCGCGACCGAGGAAGCCGAGCAGCTTCGTCTGCGCGTCGGCGCCGGCCGTCGGCTTGATCGCCACGCCGAACATGCCCGGCATGCGCAGCACGGGCTCGGGCAGCGACTTCCATGTCGCCGCGCTCGCCTTCACCAGGCCGGCATCGAGGCGCTCGTCGACCTTCGCGGTGCGGGCCATGTCCCACACGTGCACGGTCAGTTCGGCGGCCATGAAGCCCACCAATGCGTCGACAGGCATCGAACCGAAGTCGGCGCCGAACGGCTCGTGGGCGATCCGGTGCAGCGCGCCCTCGTGATCGAGGGTGGCCAGCGTCTGATCACGCAGCTTGTCCCACTGTGCGATCGGGTCGGCGGCGATCTTCGGCTCACCCTTGGGGCCTTTGCCGGTGGTGGCGTAGCTCTTGATCATGGCGAGGTTGCCGAGCAGGTGCTGGAACACATTGGTGCCGGTCCAGCCGGCGCACGGGGCCTTCTTCGCCAGCACCTTCTCGATCGGGGTCTTGGCGGTGGCCGACTTCAGCACGTGATC
>JAYRWH010000004.1:0-140680 GCA_041918155.1 Ilumatobacteraceae bacterium
CCCACCAAGAAAGCCGCGCCCACCAAGAAAGCCGCGCCCACCAAGAAAGCCGCGCCCACCAAGAAAGCCGCTCCCGCCAAGAAAGCCGCGCCCGCCAAGAAAGCCGCTCCCGCCAAGAAAGCTGCCCCCGCGAAGGCCGCTCCGTCGAAGAAAGCTGCACCGCCGGCGAAGCCCACCACAACGCACAGGGCCCCGGTAGCCAAGCCCGTACTGGCACCGAAGGTGGCGTCAGCCGTCAAGAAGCCGGCAGGTCCCGAAAAGCCACAGGTCAAGGGCATCACCAAAGACGGCATTGCCTATACCAAGGATTTCGACGCCAAGTTCCTCACCGCGCAGAAGGCCGCCCTCATCTCCGAGCGTGCGATGCTGCTCGGACAGGCGCTCAACCTCGAGGAGGAAGCGCATCAGCTCGTCGAAGAGCAGGAGATGGGCGATGTGCAGTTCGACGACGAAGGTGGCGAGGGCGACACGATGGTCGTCGAGCGTGAGCGCGACCTCGCGATCAGCGCCCAGGCCCGCCAGACGATCGCCGATGTCGACGCCGCGATCGCACGGCTCAGCACCGGCGCCTACGGCTACTCGATCGAGTCCGGCCGTCCCATCCCCCGTGAGCGTCTCGAGGCGATTCCGTGGGCGACCGTCCTCGTGGAGGAGAAGGTCGGCGGGATCGGTCGTCGATGACCGATGAGGGTGAGGACGCGCCCGCAGGCGACGCGCCCGCCGAGCATGACGCGTCGGAGCGTCGCCCGCACCGCTTCTGGCGGCTGACACTGCCGCTTGCGCTGGCTGTCGTGCTGTTCGACCAGCTTGCCAAGAACTGGGCGATCGGCAGCCTCGCCGATGGCCGCGCTCGACATGTGGTGTGGACGCTGCAGTGGAACCTGTCGTTCAACAGCGGCATGGCGTTCTCCAAGGGCCAAGGGATCGGGCCGATCATCGGTCTACTCGCCATCGTGGTGGTGATCGTGATCGCCCTGTCAGTGCGTCACAGCGGCAGCCGAATGCTCGATTTGGCGGCAGGCCTGGTGATGGGCGGTGCGCTCGGCAACCTTGCCGACCGCCTGTTCCGTGGCGATGGCTGGCTGCACGGCTCGGTCATCGACTTCATCGACTTCCAGTGGTTTCCGATCTTCAACCTTGCCGATGTTGGCGTGAACGTCGGCGGCGGTTTGTTCCTGCTGTGGTCGTTGCTCTCGCGCGGCTCGAAGGCCGCTGCATCGTGATCGAGGAACAGATTCCACACGCGCTCGCCGGCGAACGCCTCGATCGCATCGTCTCGCTCATCACCGAACGCAGCCGCGCCGACGCGGCCGCGCTCGTGGCGGCGGGCGGTGTGTCGCTCGATTCCGAGGTGGAGACCTCGGGCAAGGTCCGCGTCCGTGAGGGCCAGACCGTGGTCGTGGACGAGTCGTTGCTGAAGGATCCCGAGCCGCCCGCGCCAGATCCGTCGGTGGTGTTCACCGTCGTTTACGAGGACGACCAGATCATCGTCGTCGACAAGCCGGCCGGTCTCGTGGTACACCCCGGTGCGGGGAATCCCGACGGCACGCTCGTGAACGGCCTGCTGGCCCGCTACCCCGACATCGCCGGCGTCGGCGAGTTCCACCGTCCGGGCATCGTCCATCGCCTCGACATCGGTACCTCGGGCCTCATGGTGGTCGCCCGGACCAAGCTCGCCTACCACTCGCTGGTCGATGCACTCGCGTCCCGCGAGGTCGGCCGGGTGTACCGCACGCTCGTGTGGGGCCACCTCGACAACCCGATCGGCGTGATCGACGCGCCAATCGGCCGCGACCACCGCGACCCGATGCGCATGTCCGTCGTGGTCGACGGGAAGCCAGCGCGCACCCGCTATCGCGTGCTCGGGGCGTACCGCACCCCGGCTGCAGTTTCCAGCGTCGAGTGCCGCCTCGAGACGGGCCGTACCCATCAGATCCGCGTCCACCTCAGTGCGATCGGTCACCCGGTTGTGGGCGATGGCCAGTACGGCGGCATCCGCTCGGCGATCGACAGCCCACGCCCGTTCCTCCACGCGGCCGGCCTCGAACTCGTGCACCCGGTCACCGGCAAGGCGCTCGTGTTCCAATCGCCGCTTCCGGCCGACCTCGAGGCCGTGGCCGGGTTGTTGTCCGACCTGATCTGATCGGCCGCGCGTGGTCGCCTGGGGTTGGTACGCCGTCAGATGATGAAGTCGTAGCGCGCTTCGGGATACGGGGCTTGCCCGCGTGCCGCGTCGGCGACCGATTGCAGCGTGAAATCCTCCATCACCCGACGCATGTGCTCGCCGGCGGTCTTCCAGATCGACAGCAGCACACACTGGCCCTCGTGGTCGCACGCGCCGTCCTGGTGCGGCTCACCGAAGTCGCCGAGGCTGATCGGGCCGTCGACCGCGCTGAGGATCTCGCTGATGCGGATCTCGGCGGGCGGGCGGGCGAGCACATAACCGCCGCCCACGCCACGCTTGGAACGCACCAGGCCGGCGCCCTTCAGCGCGAGCAGGATCTGTTCGAGATAGGGCTGCGGGATACCGGTACGTTCGGCGATGTCGCGCACGGAAGTGGGGCCTGGCTCGTCGAGATGGAGCGCGAGCGACAGCAGCGCTCGGCACGCGTAATCACCCTTGCTCGACACTCTCACGCCGCCATCGTAGGCGGCGACTCCACGATCCGACGACACACCGGGTGGCGCGCGGTACCCGCGGGGTGATGGACTGAGCGTGCTGTGAGTCCCGCCCCGATGCCTGTGCTCCCGAACTACTCGGGGCCGAATGTGCGCGGCATCGTTCCCGCGCTCCTCTCGCCGCGCGCTGCGCCGATGCCCGACTGGGTACCCGCCTCGGCGCGCGACGCGCGTCAGATCGTGCTGCTCGTCATCGATGGGCTGGGCTGGGAGCAGCTACAAGAGCGGGTCCACCTCGCGCCGACGCTCGCGGCAATGACCGGCGGGCCGATCACCACTGTCGTGCCGTCGACCACCGCGGCGGCACTCACCTCGATCGCTACTGGCCTCACCCCGGGCGAGCACGGCCTGGTCGGGTACCGGATGGACATGTCCGGAGAGGTGCTCAACGTGCTGCGCTGGCACACCTCGCGCGGCGACGCCCGTCGGCAGATCGAGCCGAGCGTCACGCAACCGTTCGCACCCTTCCTTGGCGAGCGCGTGCCGGTGGTCGGCAAGGCGGATCTCGAGGCGTCGGCGTTCACCGCGGCGCACCTGCGTGGCACTCGGCCCTGCGGGTACCGTCTGCTGTCGAGCCTGCCGGTGATATTGGGGGATCTCCTCCGCTCCGGTGAGCCGTTCGTCTACGCCTACTACGACGGCATCGACAAGGTGGCCCACGAACGCGGCTTCGGCGCGTTCTACGACGCCGAGCTGAGGGCGGTCGATCAGCTCGTCGGCGACGTGCGCGCGGAACTGCCGGCCGGGGCGGTGCTGCTCGTCACCGCCGACCATGGCCAGGTGCAGGTGGGCGAGAACACGGTGGTACCCCACGCAGACGTGTTGCGTTGCGTCCGCGCTCAGAGCGGCGAGGGTCGGTTCCGCTGGCTGCATGCTCGACCTGGTGCGGCCGATGACCTGTTGGCTGCGGCCGTCGAGCACCACTCGGACACCGGCTGGGTGCGGCCGCGGGCGCAGATGATCGACGAGGGGTGGTTCGGGTCGGTGGTCAGCCCGCCGATCGCCGCCCGCTACGGCGATGTCGCCCTCGTACCCCACGCCCCCGTGACGTACTTCGACCCCGACGACAGCGGCCCGTTCCCGTTGATATGTCGACACGGATCGCTGACGTCTGCTGAGATGCTGGTACCGCTGCTGGCGGAACGATCCAGTCGATGAAGGCATCCACGCGATGCGTGAAGGAGTTCCCCGATGAGTGACGAAACCCCGCAGGTCGAACATGGCGAAGTGGTCGAGGGCCGGCCGCAGATCCAGGGCGAAGAGGCACCGCTGATGGAGACCGTCACCGAGCCGGCCAAGGTGATGCGGATCGGCTCGATGGTGAAGCAGTTGCTGGAGGAGGTGCGCGGTCAACCCCTCGACGAGGCCAGTCGCGAGCGCCTCGCCGAGATCTACGAGCGCTCGATTGTCGAGCTGAGCGCAGCCCTGTCGCCCGATCTGCAAGAAGAGCTGCACATGCTGGCCCTGCCGTTCAAGGAGGGCGAGGTGCCCTCCGAGAGCGAGCTGAGGGTGGTCAAGGCCCAGCTCGTGGGCTGGCTCGAAGGCCTGTTCCACGGCATCCAGGCCACCCTGTTCGCCCAGCAGATCGCCGCCCGCCAACAGCTCGAGCAGATGCGCCAGCTGCCCCCCGGCATGGCCGGCCAGGGCGAACGCGGTGAGCCGGGCGTGCGCCCGGGCACCTACCTGTAGCGCCCCCGAGGGTTGATGTACCCAGATGCCGGGGGGTAGGAAACCCTCCGAGAACGACGTATCTGTGGCAAACCCTCAGACGGCGGCATCGGCTGTTTCGCTCGGGCCTCGATGCGGCTAGGGTCGACGGAATCACAGCAATGTGATTCTGCCGTTGTGCCGTTCGAACCAAGAGGGAGGTCTGCGCCCGTGGGCGACTCGTTCACCCACCTGCATGTGCACACCGAGTTCTCCATGCTCGACGGCGCAGCGCGCCTCGACGAGCTGGTGGCCAAGGCCGTGCAGGACGGCCAGCCCGGCCTCGGTATCACTGACCACGGCAACATGTACGGCGTCCTCGAGTTCTTCAAGGAGTGCCGCAAGCAGGGTGTGAAGCCGATCATCGGCACCGAGGCCTACCTCGCCTACGACAGCCGACTCGAGCGGCCGGCCCGCCGCGGCCGGGTCGATGACTCGGGCGGTGACACCGACGGCGGCAAGAAGCTCTACTACCACCTCACCCTGCTCGCCGAGACCGACCAGGGGTACCGCAACCTCATCCAGCTCGCCAGCCTGGCCTTTCTCGAGGGCTACTACTACAAGCCGCGCATGGACTGGGATCTGCTCGAGCGCTACCACGACGGGCTCATCGCCACGACGGGCTGCCTCGGTGGCCATGTGTTGCAGGCCCTGCTGCAGGGCGACGAGAAGGGTGCGCTGCAGAAGGCCGGCCGCCTGCAGGAGATCTTCGGCCGCGACAATCTGTTCGTCGAGCTGCAGGATCACGGGCTGGCCAGCCAGCGCGAGACCAACCCCAAGCTGGTCGAGATCGCCAAGCGCATCGGCGCGCCGATCATCGCCACCAACGACTCGCACTATGTGCACCGCGAGGATCACGAGTCGCACGACGCCCTGCTCTGTGTGCAGACCGGGGCGATGCTGAATGACCCCAAGCGGTTCAAGTTCGAGGGAACCGAGCACTACCTGAAGAGCGCGAACGAGATGCGCTACCTGTTCCGCGACCTGCCCGAGGCGTGCGACAACACGCTCTGGATCGCCGAGCGGGCCGACGTCAACATCGAGTTCGGCAAGCCGCTGCTGCCCAACTTCCCCCTGCCCGAGGGCTTCACCACCGACGCCGAGTACCTCAAGCACCTCACGTGGGAGGGCGCCAAGCAGCGCTGGGGTGAGCACATCTCGCCCACCGCGGGCGAGCGCCTCGCCTATGAGCTGCAGACGATCGAGAACATGGGGTTCGCCTCGTACTTCCTCATCGTCTGGGATCTCATCAAGCACGCGAAGGATGCGGGCATCCGCGTCGGCCCCGGCCGTGGCTCGGCAGCCGGGTGCGCCGTGGCGTACTGCTTGCGCATCACCGATCTCGACCCGATCAAGTACGACCTGCTGTTCGAGCGCTTCCTCAACCCCAGCCGCATCTCCATGCCCGACATCGACATGGACTTCGACTCGCGGTACCGAGACGAGATGATCTCCTACGCGGCCCGCAAGTACGGGCGCGACCATGTCGCCCAGATCATCACGTTCGGCACGATCAAGGCACGCAACGCGGTGCGCGACGCGGCCCGGGTGCTCGGCTACCCCTACGGGGTGGGCGACAAGATCGCCAAGGCGATGCCGCCGCTCGTGATGGGCCGCGACACCCCGCTGAAGTACTGCTTCGAGGAGAACCCGAAGTATGCCGACGGTTACAAGGCCGCGGCCGAGCTGAGGGCGATGGCCGAGACCGATCCCGACGTGAAGCGGGTCGTGCAGGTGGCCAAAGGGCTCGAGGGTCTGAAGCGCAGCGACGGTATCCATGCCGCGGCCGTGGTGATCACGAAGGATCCGCTCACCACGTATCTGCCCATCCAACGCAAGCCCGAGGCCGGTGGCAAGGCCGAGGATGCCCCGATCGTCACCCAGTTCGAAATGCATGGTGTGGAAGAACTCGGTCTGCTGAAGATGGACTTCCTCGGCCTGCGCAACCTTGACGTCATCACCGACACCGTCGAGATGGTGCGCGCCACCAAAGACCCCACGTTCGACATCGACACCGTTTCGCTCGAGGATCTCAAGGTGTTCGAGCTGTTGCAGCGCGGCGACACGATGGGCGTGTTCCAGCTCGAGTCGCCGCCGATGCGGGCGCTCATGCGGGCACTCGCGCCCACCTCGTTCGATGACGTCGCCGCGCTCGTGGCGCTCTACCGGCCGGGGCCGATGAGCGTCAACATGCACTACGACTACGCCGACCGCAAGAACGATCGCCAGAAGGTGGAGTACTTCCACGCCGATGCCGAGGCCGTCCTCGGCGACACGTACGGACTGATGATCTACCAGGAGAGCGTGATGCGGGTCGCGCAGAAGTTCGCCGGCTACTCGCTCGCCGAAGCCGACAACCTGCGCAAGGCGATGGGCAAGAAGAGCCGCGAAGTCATGGCCGCCGCGCGCCAGGCGTTCGAGGACGGGTGCGAGAACACCGGCTACGGACGGGTGCTCGGCAAGGAGCTGTTCGACATCATCGAGCCCTTCGCCGACTATGCGTTCAACAAGAGCCACGCGTTCGGCTACGGCCTGGTCGCATACCAGACCGCGTACCTGAAGGCGCACTACCCGGTCGAGTACATGGCCTGTCTGCTCACCAGCGTAAAGAGCAACCTCGACAAGGCGGCGGTGTACCTCAGCGATGCCCGGGCATCGGGCGTGAAGGTGCTCACCCCCGACATCAATGTCTCCGTGCTCGACTTCGCAGCGGTCGCCGCCAAGGACGTGCCCGCCGAGGTGGCGCTGCCCGCCGGCAGCCCTGGCGCGATCACATTCGGCCTGTCCGCGATCCGCAACGTGGGCGACCAGCTGGTGCGCACATTGCTGGAAGAACGCGACCGCAACGGCCCGTATGCCTCGTTCCACGAGTTCGTCGAGCGGGCGCCGGAGACCGTGCTCAACAAGCGCACGGTGGAATCCCTCATCAAAGCAGGCGCGTTCGACGGGATGGGCCACCCGCGCAAGGGCCTGCTGATGGTCTTTGAGCAGATCATCGACAGCACCCTCGTGCGTCGCCGCGAGCGCGACCAGGGTGTGATGAGCCTGTTCGGCGACATGGGCGCCGAGAACGACCATGGCTTCGACGAGCGGGTCAACATCCCCGCGCACGAGTTCGACAAGAGCGATCGCCTGAAGTTCGAGAAGGAGATGCTCGGCCTGTACATCTCCGACCACCCCCTGTTGGGTGTGGAGGCGGCGCTGCGTCGCAAGGTGGAGTGCAGCATCGCCGAGGCCGCCGAACGCGACGACGGCACCACGCTGATCCTCGGCGGGGTGATCACCAACCTGGCGCGGAAGTTCACCAAGAAGGGCGACCAGATGGCCGTCTTCATCCTGGAAGACCTCGACGCCACGATCGAAGCGACGGTCTTCCCGAGGGTGTTGATGGAGCAGGGCCACAAGTTGATCGACGACGCGATCGTCACTGTCCGCGGGCGCATCGACAAGCGCGACGAGACGCGCGTCGGATTCATGGTGCAGGACGTGCAGATCCTCGAAGGGCTCGACTCGGGCAACGCCCCGCCACTGCGCTTGCGGGTGCCGGCCACCTCGCTGAACGAGCTGAAGATCCACCAGATCCGCAAGATCCTGCGAGAGCACCCCGGCGATTCGCCGGTGTACCTGCACATCGGCCAGGGCAAGGTGTTGCGCCTCTCCGACGAGTTCCGGGTCGATCTCGACCGTGTCGTGGGCGAACTGCGAATGGCCCTCGGCCACGACGCGGTGGTGCTCTGAGCCACTCCGGTGGCGCTTCGGGCCCCGGCCCCGTCGTACAGCGCAGGATTTGTGTCGAAACGGTGGCAGAATAGGGAACTCAGGTCACATCTCGGGTGTTCCCCGGGGCCGGAATCCAGGAGCTGCAGGGCAATGCCAATCCAGGTGGAAACCAGGGACAGCGCAGCCCTCAACGACGCCGATCTCGACGAGATGGGGTCGATGGGAGGTGCGTTCGACATCGGAGCGCTGTCCAAGGCCAAGGACGGCTGGGTGCTCAGCACCACCGCCCGTGTCGAGGGCAAGCTTCACGGTTTCTCGTTCGCGACCCTCGAGCGCATCGGCGGCACGCCCTGTGTGCTGCTCGGCCTCGTCAGCGTGAGGCGCACCTCCAAGCGCGATCAGGTGCTCAAGGGCCTCATGGGCGAGGCGTTCCACCGTGCACTGATGGCGTTCCCCGACGAAGACGTCGTGGTCGGCTCGCGCTTCGCCGCCGCCGACGGGCTGGAAGCCTTCCGCCTCGTCGGCGAGCTGATCCCGCGGCCCGGCCACCGCGCCGTTGGCGAAGAGCGGGCGTGGGGTCGCCGCTTGGCCCGCCGCTTCGGCGTCGATAGCCAGTACGACGAGCAGTCGTTCGTGGTGAAGAACAACGGCCAGACCGGTTTCCTCGACCACGAGTCGCTGAAGGCCGACAAGATCAAGCCCGAGGTGGCGGCGCTGTTCGCGCCCCTTCCGGCCAAGAACACCGGCGTGGTCATCGTGCACGGCTGGGTGATGGCCGAGGATCTCGTCAAGATCGGCGCCCGCTGACCGAGGGGCAAGAGGCCCCGCTGGCAGCGCTCCTGCGCCGGCGGCGGATGACCCGTCGCTTCTCCGGCGCCGGTGCCGAGCCAGGGGTTGTTGCCGAACTGCTCGATCTGGCCCGCCGCGCGCCGTCGGCCGGGTTCAGCCAGGGGGTGCACTTCCTCGTGCTGCGCGGCGCGTCGCTGGCCCGCTTCTGGGAGATCACCGGGGCAGGCGAGTGGTTCGCCGAGGCGCAGCCGGGCGTGCTCGCCGCGCCGGTGGTTGTGCTGCCGCTCGCTGATCCCACGGCCTACACCGCTCGCTACGCCGAGGGTGACAAGGCCGGCCACGGGCTGGAGGTGGCTGCCAACTGGGAAGTGCCGTTCTGGCTCACCGACACGGCGATGGCAGTGCAGAATCTGTTGCTGCTGGCCGAGGAGCGTGGCCTCGGCGCGCTGTACTTCGGCATCTTCCGCAACGCCCGGCAGCTGCTCGACGAGTTGGGTGTTCCCGCTCATGTCATGCAGGTCGGTGCCGTCGCGCTCGGCGAACGTGCCACCGACGATGCGCCGAGCGGCTCACCGCTCACCCGCCCCCGCCGCCCCGTCACCGACGTCGTCCACCACCACCGCTGGTAAGTCGGCGTTCAGGCGGGGCCTAGGCCCGCTTCACCGCCGACTTGGGCGGTGCGTGGGCCCTAGATTTACCGGATGACCAACCCGCGCCCGTTCCGCTTCGGTGCTCACGCCAACGTCGTGGCGACGGCCGCCGAGTGGCGCGACATCGCCCGCAAGGTGGAAGACCTCGGGTACTGCACCCTGTTCGTGTCCGATCACTACCTCGACCGCGGCATTCCGCCGGCCGCGATCATGCATGTCGCCCCGATCACCGCGATGGCCACGGCGGCGGCGGTCACCACGACCTTGCGCGTCGGGTGCCGCGTGTTCTGCATCGACTACCACGTGCCTGCCTCCCTGGCGAAGGAAGCGGCGACGCTGGACATGCTCTCCGAGGGCCGGCTGGAGTTCGGCATCGGTGCCGGCTGGAGCGCACATGAGTACGCGTCCATGGGCCTCGCCTTCGACGGCGCCCCGCAACGCGTTGCCAAGCTCGCAGAAGTGGTCGCCTTGCTGAAGGCGCACTGGTCGGGCGAGGTGATGAACCTCGCCGGCGAGTACGTCAATGTCGCCGGCTACGCGGGCCTGCCGTTGCCGGTGCAGAAGCCCAATCCTCCGCTGATGATCGGCGGGGGCAAGCAGCGGGTGCTGTCGCTCGCTGCCCGCGAGGCGGACATCGTCAGCATCTCCAACGTTCCGTTCCTGGCGGTCAACGACGCCGGGCTCGACCCGATGGGCGAGGCCGCCCGACGCCTCGGTTACGTCCGCGACGCTGCTGGTGATCGCTTCGGGCAGCTCGACATCGAGAGCTCGCCCTACTACGCGAAGATCACCGGCGACCGCGAGACCGCGCTCGCCAAGATCGCCGGGGTGCTGAAGGCCCCGCCCGAGGTGCTGGCCGATCACCCCAACGTGCTCGTCGGCACCGCCGAGGAGGTGGCCGAAGCACTGGTACGCCGCCGCGAGGTCACCGGCGTCAACTACGTCACCGTGCCGCAGGGCCTCATCGACTCGTTCGCGCCCGTCGCCGCGCTACTCCACGGAAAGTAGGTCACCTCACATGGGTCGTCTCGATGGCAAGGTCGCAATCGTCACCGGCTCGGGTTCGGGCATCGGCAGGGCGTCGGCGGAGTTGTTCGCCCGTGAGGGCGCGAAGGTCGTGTGCGCGGACTTCAGCGGCACCGAGACCGAGGTCGCCAACGGGATCGGTGCGGCCGCCGTCGCGGTCCACGTCGACGTCACCAACCCCGACGAGGTCGCCGGCATGATCGACACGGCGGTGCGGCGGTTCGGGCGGCTCGACGTCTTGTTCAACAACGCGGGCATCGGCGGCCGCGCCCACACCCCGCTCCACGAGATCGATCTCGACGCGTTCGAGCTCCAGGTCGGCGTCCACCTCAAGGGTGTCTTCCTGGGGATGAGGTATGGGATCCGGGCGATGCTCGCCAACGGTGGCGGGTCGATCATCAACACGGCCTCGGCCGCGGGCTTGGTGGGGATGAAGGGGTTGTCGGTGTACTCAGCGGCGAAGGGCGGCGTCGTGCTGCTCACCAAGTCGGCCGCGCTCGACTACGCGGAGTTGGGCATCCGCGTCAACGCCATCTGCCCTGGCATCGTGTACACGGGCCTGTCGGTTGCTCGTGGCCAGAAGCCCGACGCGCCGCGCCCCGAGCAGCCGGTGGGCCGCTACGGCAAGGTGCACGAACTCGCGGCCGCGGCGTTGTTCCTGGCCAGCGACGAGTCGTCGTTCATCACCGGAACGGCGATCCCCGTCGACGGCGGCTACGTCGCCCGCTGAGCGCCCGACGGGTCCCGCTCGGTACAGTGCCCCCAGAATCTGCGCAGGAGAACCACCAATGGTCGAACAGATCCCCCTCGTCAACTACCTCGTCCTCGGTGACACGCCTCACCTGCGGGCCAACGAGTGCACCAACTGCGGCGCCCGCTTCTTCGATCGGCGCAACGCGTGCGCCGGCTGCAGCGGAACCGAGTTCCGTCAGGTGGCCATCGCCGCCGACGGTGAGGTGCGGTCGTTCACGATCGTCAACGTCGCCGCCCCCGGCGTGCCCGTGCCCTACGTGTCGGCGATCATCGACTGCCACGGCACGAGCGTGCGCGCCAACCTGGTCAACGTCGAACCGAGCCCCGACGATGTGCACCTCGGCATGAAGGTGCGCCTGCACACCTATTCGCTCGGCCTCGACTCCAACGGCCTCGAAGCCATCGGCTTCGGCTTCGAACCCGCCTGATCCCGGAAGGACCTGCACCAATGAGTGAGAACGTCTGGATCCTCGGGATCCACATGACCAAGTTCGGCAAGCACCCCGACAAGGACATCGTCGATCTCGGCGCGGAGGCCGCACTCGCGGCGCTCAAGGACGCCGGCGTGACGATGAAGGACATGGGCGTGATGGCCTCGGGCAACCTGCTCGGTGGTGGGTCGGCACAACAGATCCAGAAGCAGATCGGCCAGACGGGAATCCCCGCCTTCAACGTGTCGAACGCGTGCGCCACGGGCGCGACCGCGCTGAAGACCGTGATCATGGCCGTCAAGTCGGGTGAGTGCGACTACGGCCTTGCGGTCGGCGTGGAGAAGCTGGCCGGCGCCGGATTGCTCGGTGCGCGCCCCAACCGCACCAGCGACACCTGGACGCCAGAGGGCCGCTACGGCGCGGTCATGGGCATCGACGGGCGCATCGGCACCGAGGGCATGCCCGGCGTGTTTGCCCAGGTCGGCATGGAGTACGGCCACAAGTACGGCGGCACGAGCTTCGAGCTGTTCGCCCGCATCAGCGAGAAGAACCACGCGCACAGCACGCTCAACCCCCTCGCCGCGTACACCAAGCGGATGACACTGGAAGAGATCATGGGCGACGCGATGATGGCGTACCCCAACACCCGGCCGATGTGCTCGGCGAACTGCGATGGTGCGGCCGCCGCGGTCGTGGTGAGCGATGCCAAGCTGAAATCGCTCAGCCTCGAGCAGCAACGGCGTGCGGTGAAGGTGGCAGCGAGCGTGCTCACGACCGACCCGTACGAGGAGGCCTGCCAGGTGCTGCCGAATGTCAACACGCTCACACGCAACGCGGCCAAGACCGCCTACGAGCGCGCCGGCATCGGCCCTGAGGATCTCGACCTCGTGGAGCTGCACGACTGCTTCGCCACTGCCGAGCTGGTGCACTACGACAATCTGATGCTGTGCCCGGAGGGTGGCGCGGTCGACTTCTTCAACTCCGGTGCCCCGTTCCGCGACGGCAGTATGCCGGTGAACGTGTCGGGTGGCTTGGAGTCCAAGGGCCACCCGATCGCCGCCACCGGCATTGCCAACATCTGGGAGATCTGCCACCACCTTCGGGGCGAGGCCGGCTCCCGTCAGATCGAGGGTGCGAAGGTGGGCCTGGCCCATGTCATCGGCCTCGGTTCCGCCTGCGGCATCCATGTCCTGGAGCGCAGCGGCCTGTAGCCAGGGATACCCGTCAGTTGTTCGGGCAGGTGGCGTCCATGTAGGCGGAGATGTTGTCGGCCGCGGCCTGCACCTCGGGGGTGCTGATGGCCTGCAGCGCGGCGAGCACGGCGGGATCGCTCATCGCGTTGGCGTCGCCTTCGTGTTCGGCCATCACCTGCAAGAAGGCGATGTAGGCCTGGGCGAAGGTGTGCGCGTCATCCTTGAGGTCGGCGGGCACGGCGGCCTCGAGGGCGGTGAACGTCGCCTCGAGCTGAGCGGCATCGCTCTGACCGGAGACGGCTGCGCCCGCGTTCGCCATCGCATTCACGATGGCCATGCACTCGGCCGGAACGCCGGCGACGTTCGGGATCGTGACGCCACCGGGGATCGTGACGCCGCCGGGAAGGGTGGCGCCGTTGGCAAGGTCCTGCTGCGCACTCTGAACGCTGGGGCTCGTGTCGTCGCTGCACGCGGCGAGGCTCACGATCGCTGTGGCCGCCAGAGCGGCTCCGAGGATCCTCTTCATGTGGTGTTTCCTTTCAGTCAGGCGCCGACGGCGTGGTAGCCGCCGTCGACATGGACGATCTCACCGGTGGTGGCGGGGAACCAATCGGAGAGCAGAGCGATGCATGCCTTGGCCACGGCCGAGGAATCGGTGACATCCCAGCCGAGCGGGGAGCGGTCGTCCCACACGTCCTCGAACTTCTTGAACCCCGGGATGCTCTTCGCGGCCATAGTTTTCACCGGGCCGGCGGCGATCAGGTTGCTGCGGATTCCGCGCGGTCCGAGTTCGCGGGCAAGGTAGCGGCTGATGCTCTCGAGGGCGGACTTGGCGACACCCATCCAGTTGTAGGCCGGCCAGGCGACGGTGTTGTCGAAGTCGAGCCCGACGAATGCGCCGCCGTTTGTCATCAGCGGGGCGAACGCCTCCGCCAGCGCCTTGAGCGAGTAGGCACTGACGTGGAGGGCGATGCTCACGTCGTTCCACTGGGGGGCGAGGAAGTCTTCGCCGAGGCACGCCTCGGGGGCGAAGCCGATGCTGTGCAGCACGCCGTCGACGTGGCCCCACTTCTCGGCGAGCGCCTCACGCACGTTCACCAGGTGCTCGGGAACGGTGACGTCGAGTTCGTAGACATCGACGGGCGTAGGTAGCTTGCGCCCGGTGCGCTGGGTGAGGCTGAGTGCACGACCAGCCCCGGTGAGCACGATGTTGGCGCCCTCCTGTTGGGCCAGCACCGCCGCGCCGTAGGCGAGGGAGGCATCGGTGAGGACGCCGGTGATCACGATGTTCTTGCCGTCGAGGAGACCCATGTCGCGAGAGCGTAATCGGCTTGCGGAGGTGTATCGCCTTCGCCTCTCGCGCGAAGCGTGTGCAAGGCTTGCTTCATGCGCATCGGCATCTTGGGTGGCACTGGTCCGGCGGGGAGCGCGCTCGCGGCGCGCCTTGCTTCAGTTGGGTATGAGGTGGTCATCGGCTCGCGTTCGAAGTACCGGGCGATGGAGGCGCGCGACGCCCAGATCGAGAAGTGGCCGGCGCTCGCCGACAAGCTCTCCTGCGGCGACAACGCCGCCGCATCGAGTTGCGACCTCGTGGTGATCGCCACCCCGTGGGATTCGGCCGCCACCACGGCACACGAGAACGAAGAGCTTCTCGAAGGCAAGATCCTGGTGAGCATGGCCAACGCCCTGGTACGGGTGGGCAAGGAGTTCCAGCCTCTCGTGCCACCTCGCGGCAGCGTGGCCGCCCACGTGCAGGCGGCGATGCCGAAGTGCCGGGTCGTGGCTGCCTTCCACCATCTGCCGGCGACGGAGCTCGGCCACATCGGCGAACCGATCGACAGCGATGTGCTCATCTGTGGCGACGATCCGGTGGCCGTGCGCACGATGAGTGAGATCATCGAGAAGATCCCTGGCTGCCGCCCGCTCGATGCCGGCGAGCTGTCCAACGCAATGGCGATCGAGGCATTCACCGCGGTAATGCTGCAGCTCAACGTGCGGTACAAGACCCGCGTCGCCCCCAAGCTGACCGGGATCAAGGGCGATCCGCGGGCCGAGAAGGCCGCGGAGAAGGCTGCGGCCGCGGCAGCCAAGGCGGTAGCGTCGCCCACGTGACGATGCGCCTTTACGACACCGCCCGCCAGTCCGTGGTGCCGTTCGAACCGGGCGAGCAGGTGCTCATGTACACGTGCGGCATCACGCCGTACGATGCCACCCACCTCGGGCATGCAGCGACGTTCATCGCCTACGACGTGCTGCAACGGCGCCTCATCGACAGAGGCCACACGGTCAAGTGCGTCCGCAACGTCACCGACGTCGACGACCCGCTGTTCGCCAAGGCCCGTGAGCTCGGCGTGCATTACCTCGACCTGGCGGCGGGGGAGGAAGCTCGTTTCGAGCGCGATCTCGAGGCGCTCAACGCCCTGCCCGTCTACAGCACACCCCGCGCCTCCAGCGCGATCCCCGACATCCGTGGCTTCATCGGCATGGTGCTCGAGCGCGGGTTCGCCTACGAGTCGGGCGGCAGCGTGTACTTCGACGTGTCGAAGTTCCCCTCGTTCGGTTCGGTGAGCAACTACTCCGAGGAGCAGATGATCGAGTTCGCGCGCGACCGCGGCGGCAACGTTGACGACACCAACAAGCGGCACCCGCTCGATTTCGTCCTGTGGCACCCCTCCTTGGCCGACGAGCCGAGCTGGGACACGATGTGGGGGCCCGGCCGTCCGGGCTGGCACATCGAGTGCAGCGCACTGGCCCTGCGCGAACTGGGCACCACGATCGACCTGCACGGCGGCGGCACCGACCTGATCTTCCCCCATCACGAGTGCGAGCGGGCGCAGAGCGAGGCCGCCACCGGCGAGCCGTTCGTGCGCCATTGGATGCACGTAGCGATGGTGTTCATGGACGGCCACAAGATGTCCAAGAGCCGCGGCAACCTCGTGTTCGTCGACGCTCTGCGCAAGGTGTGGGACCCGCGGGCGATCCGCCTCGGGATCATCGAGCACCACTACCGCCGCGAGTGGGAGTGGGACGAAACCCTCATGCCCCGCAACACTGCCCGCCTCCAGGCCTGGGCCGCGGCTCCCAAGTACGAGGACGGCGTGGTGAGCGAGGTGAGGGCCGCCCTCGACGACGATCTCGACACGCCCTCCGCGCTGGCGCTGATCGACGAGGCCGCGGCTGCCGGCCAGGGCGTGCACGACGCCGCCGCCCTCCTTGGCGTTCTGCTCTGAGCCGGCCCGGGAGGGGCGTCCGCCAGAGGTGGAATCATTCTGTGATTTCGTCGAGCGCGCTCGTCGGCGACATGTACCGAGAAGGTCGGCCCTCAGGCGCGAGCAGTTCCGGCGTGCCCAGCGCGCTGGTCGGGCAAACGTGAACGGCGCCTTACAAATCGGTTGCGCACTCCCACGGTCATGCTCTGTGGACTATGATCCGCCCATGTTCAGGACAGCGGTTCACGCATGAGGGCTCAAGGAGCCGGTAAAGCGCAGGATCGCGTCCGTCGTTTCGGAGGTCCGCTGGCCAAGCGCCTGTGGAACTTCCACCTGGAGGGCTTCGAGCGTCTGCCGCTCGAGGGCCCGGCGATCCTGTGCGCGAATCACGTCAGTTTCCTCGACTCGGCGTTCATGATGCTGCATGCACCGCGCAATATCAGCTTCGTCGGCAAGGCCGAGTACATGGACTCGTGGAAGACGAAGTACCTCTTCCCGGCGATGGGCATGATCCCGATCGACCGTTCGGGCGGCGACAAGAGCCAAGCCGCGCTCGACACGGCCGAGCGGGTGCTGCGCAAGGGCGAGCTGTTCGGCATCTTCCCCGAAGGCACGCGCAGCCGCGACGGTTACCTCTACAAGGGCCGCACCGGTGCGGTGCGCCTCGCGCTCAAGGTCGGCTGCCCGATCTTCCCGGTCGGCGTGGTCGGCACCCGCGAGATCCAGCCGCCCGATGCCAAGGCACCCAAGCTGTTCCGAGACTGCAGCATTCGCATCGGCCGCCCGATCAATGTCAAGCGCTACCTCGATCGCGGTGACGACCACCTCGTGCTCCGCCAGGTCACCGACGAGCTGATGTTCGAGATCCGCGAGCTCACCGGCCAGGAGTACCGCAACGTGTACGCCGGTTCCGCCGACACCGAGCCCGCCGTCTCGGCCCGCGTCGGCACGGTGATGGACATGCCCGTCGCCCGCGAGTTGGCGATCGTCGGCGGCCGCTGAACCAGGGGTTCTTCGAGGGAGCGAATTGCCGGGGCTGCCCGTGAGGGCCGCCCGTAGACTTCACGGCCTATGGCCGAGATCACGATTTCCCTCCCAGACGGTTCGCAGCGCTCCCTCCCCGCGGGTGCGACTGCCACCACTCTGGCGGAATCGATCGGTAGCCGCCTGGCCAAGGCCGCGGTCGCCGCAGTGGTCGATGGCAACGAGGCCGACCTCGGTAGCGCCCTGCCCGACGGGGCGACGGTGGCGATCATCACCGCCGACTCCGACGAAGGCCGTCACGTGCTGCGCCACTCCACGGCCCATGTGCTCGCCCAGGCCGTGATCCGCCTGTTCCCCGGCGCCAAGTACTCCATCGGCCCGGCGATCACGGACGGCTTCTACTACGACTTCGAATTGCCCGGCGGGCGCACGTTCAACGAGGGCGACCTCGTGTCGATAGAGGCCGAGATGCGGGCGATCATGAAGGCTGACCAGCCCTTCGTGCGCGCCGAGCTGCCCGCCGCCGAAGCACTGAAGGTGTTCTCGGGCCAGCCGTACAAGTGCGAGATCATCGAGCGCGTCAGCACCGGCGCGGCCGACAACCATGACCTGGACGAGATGGACACGGGTGAGATCGGCTCGGGCGAGACGATCAGCGTGTACCGCAACACGTCGGAGTTCGTCGACCTGTGCCGCGGCCCTCACGTGCCGAGCACCAGCAAGCTCGGCCACTTCAAGTTGATGAAGGTGGCCGGAGCGTACTGGCGCGGCAACGAGAAGGGCCCGATGCTGCAGCGCATCTACGGCACGGCCTGGGAGAGCAAGGCCGCGCTGGAAGAGCACCTGCACCGCCTGGAGGAGGCCGAGAAGCGCGACCACCGCCGCCTGGCCACCGAGCTCGACCTGCTGAGCTTTCCCAGCGAGCTGGGCGGCGGCCTCGCCGTGTGGCACCCCAAGGGTGCGATCGTCCGCCGGCTGATGGAGGACTACAGCCGCAAGCGCCACAGCGAGGGCGGCTACCAGTTCGTCTTCACGCCGCACCTCTCCAATTCCCAGCTGTTCGAGACCTCGGGTCATCTGGGCTTCTACAAGGACGGCATGTACCCGCCGATGGAGATGGACAACGGCACGTACTACATGAAGCCGATGAACTGCCCGATGCACTGCCTCATCTTCAAGAGCCGGCAGCGCAGCTACCGCGAGCTGCCCCTGCGGCTGTTCGAGCTGGGCAACGTCTATCGCTACGAGCGCGCCGGCACCCTGCACGGCCTCATGCGCATCCGCGGCTTCACCCAGGACGACAGCCATATCTTCTGCACGAAGGAACAGGCGGCCGACGAGATCGCCTCGCTGCTCGACTTCGTGATGAGCGTGCTGCGCGCGTTCGGCTTCAACGAGTTCACGGCCAACCTGTCCACGAAGGACCCGAACAAGTACGTCGGCACCGACGACGCGTGGGACGACGCGACAGCCGCGCTGCGCGCCGCCCTTGAGAAGTACGGCCTCGCGTACAAGATCAAGGAAGGCGACGCCGCCTTCTACGGACCGAAGATCGACATCGACGTACAGGATGCGATCGGCCGTAAGTGGCAGCTCAGCACGATCCAGTACGACTTCAACATGGCCGAGCGCTTCGGGCTCGAGTACGTCGGCGCCGACAGCGCCCGCCACCGCCCGATCATGCTGCACCGGGCCCTCTTCGGGTCGGTGGAGCGCTTCTTCGGCGTGCTGCTGGAGCACTACGCCGGGGCCTTCCCTACCTGGATGTCGCCGCTTCAGGCACGCGTGTTGCCCGTCGCCACCGCCCACCAGGCCTACGCCGACGAGGTGGTTGCCCGCTTGGCCAAGGAGGGCTTCCGCGTCGATATCGTCGATGCCAACGACCAGCTCGGCAAGCGCATCCGCACCGCCAAGATGGAGAAGATCCCCTATGTACTCGTCGTCGGTGACGACGACGTGGCCGCCACTTCGCTCGGTGTCAACCCGCGTGGTGGCGAGGTGGAGCGTGGTGTTGGTCTCGACACGTTCGTGCAGCGGCTGCACGAGGAGATCGACGCTCAGCTTGCCGAGACCTGAGCTGTTACGGACAGACGTTGCCCACGCCGTAGACGACCCATGAGCCGTCGGCCTTCGTGCGCGTGACGAAGCCGAGCCCGATCGTGGTGAAACTCGGATGGGTCAGCACCCTGTAGTGCGGCGCCGAGTTGAACCAGTTCGAGATGATCCGCCCGGGCGCCGCATCCGCGCCGCCGGGCGCCGAGCTGCTGACGTATCCGACCACTTGCCCACCGGTGCCGCCGCAGGGCAGCCCGCTGTGGCTCAGCGCGCCGGCCTCGGCCAGGTGCCGCGCCCAAGAACATGCTGCGGCGTTGCTGCCGGCCGAGAGTGGGCCGACACCTGCCGCGGCCCGCACGCTGTTGATCCCCGAGATCGAGTACGAGGAGCAGTCGCTGTAGGTGCCCCTCGGCGGTGGCTGCGTAGTCGCGGTGGTCGTCCGGGGTGTGACCGGGGGCGCCGCCACGGTGGTGGTCGCGGCGACCGTCGTCGCGATCGTCGTGACCGGTGCGGTCGTGGCGGTGGTGGACGACGACTCAGTGGTGGCCGGGTCGGTGGTCGTGGGCGATGTCGTTGGCGCGGCGAGCGGTGCGGTCGTTGCCGACGTCGCCTCGTCAAACCCGCCGAACGCCCAAACGGCGCCGGTGGCGAGGGCCGCGGCACCGATCAACGAGGTCGTGATGATGAAGGCGAGGGTGGTCCTCGATCGGATGGGCATGATGGGCCTTGGTCCTGTCGTTGCCTACGGAACTCGCAGCCGGAGGACTGATTGTATCCTCGCCGCGCCGAGGGGGGAATCCTCCCGCGGCGAGTCGGCGGGCCGGGGCGGTAGGTTCGCAGGGTGACCCTCGATCGAATCTGGAACGGCTGGCGCTCGCAGTACGTCAACGAGTCCGGCTCTCGCCAGCCGCACGAGGAGGGCAGCGTGTTCTCGCGCATCCTCGCATCGGGATTGCCCGACGAGGAGACGAACATCGTCCACCGCGGTGCGCTCGTGTTCGCGATCCTCAACGCCTTCCCGTATACGTCGGGCCACTTGATGGTGTTGCCGTACCGCGAGATCAGTTCGCTGGAAGAACTCACCACCGATGAAGTCGCCGAACTGTGGGCCACTGTCACCGCCGGCGTGCGCGCCGTGAAGGCGGCTTACTCACCGGGCGGGGTGAACGTGGGCATCAACCTCGGCCTGGCGGCCGGGGGCAGCATCAGTGAGCACCTTCACGTGCACGTAGTGCCGCGCTGGAGTGGCGACGGCAACTTCATGACCGCAGTCGCCGAGGCGCGCACATTGCCCGAGCCCCTGTCGCAGTCCGCGGCGAAGTTGCGCGCGGCCTGGCCGCAATGACGGCGCCGGCCGGGGTGGCGGTGCGCCTCGTTGAGCCCGGCGACGATCTGGTGGCTGCCGGTGAGATCGTGCGCAGGGCGTACTTCGCGCTGCCCGGCTATCCCCGCGACCCCGAGTACGACGTGGAGATCGGCGACGTCACCGCTCGCGTGGTCGACGACGATGTCGCGCTCGCCGTCCTCGACGGTCGCGTCGTCGGGTGCCTCACCTATGTCGGCCCGACCAGCCCGCACCACGAGTTCGACGACGCCGAGGCGGCGAGTTTCCGCTTCTTCGGTGTCGATCCGTCCGTGCAGGGCGCGGGCGTGGGCGAGGCGATGGTCGATTGGTGTGTCGCCAGGGCGCGAAAGCAGGGGTGGGCGCGGCTGCGCATCCACACACTGGACTCGATGCCCGCGGCCCAGCGGCTCTACCAGCGCAAGGGTTTCGTACACGATCCGGCGCACGATCAGGACTGGGACGGCATCCTCGGCATCGCCTTCGTGATGCATCTCTGAGGTGGGAGACTGACCCGATGCGTGCTGTCGTCCTGCGTTCCCATGGTGGCCCCGAGGTGCTCACGATCGAGGAGGTGGCCGATCCGGTCGCGGGCCCCGAAGAAGTCGTCGTTCGCATCGCCGCGACGGCACTCAACCGCGCTGATCTGCTGCAGCGATTGGGCGCCTACCCCGACCCGCGTGGCCTTACGCTGGAGATCCCCGGGCTCGAGTTTGCCGGCATCGTGGAGTCAGTCGGCACCCGGGTACGGATGTGGCGGCCGGGCGACCGCGTGATGGGCATCGAGGCCGGCGGCGCTTACGCAGAGCGGATCGCCGCCCACGAGCGCCAACTGCTCGCTGTGCCGGAGGGGCTCGACCTCGCCGACGCGGCCGCGATCCCCGAGGTGTTCCTGACCGCGTGGGATGCGCTGGTGGTGCAGGGTGGCCTGACGAGTGGCCGTTGGGCGCTCGTGCACGCAGGGGCCAGCGGCGTTGGCACCGCGGCGATCTTGATCGTGAAGGCCATCGGTGGGCGAGTAGCCGTCACCTGTTCGGCCGGCAAGGCGGCGTTGTGTCGCGAACTCGGCGCCGATGTCGTACTCGAGCGTTCACCACACGACTGGCTGGCCGACGCCCGCGCCGCGGTGCCCGGCGGCTTCGACGTCGTGCTTGACGTGATCGGTGGTGAGGAGGTCGACCGCAACCTGCAGGGCATCGCCACCAAGGGCACGATCGTGCAGGTCGGCCTGATGGGCGGCGGGCGCACGCCGGTGAACGTCGGCCTGCTGCTCGCCAAGCGCGCCCACTGGATCGGCACCACGCTGCGCACCCGCCCGATCGAGGAGAAGGTCGCGCTCACGAGGCGCTTCGCCACGGAGATGCTGCCCCTGTTCGACGATGGTCGCCTGCGCCCGGTGATCGACCGCCGTTACCCGCTGGCCGAGATCGCCGATGCCCACCGCTTGATGGAGTCGAACGCGAACGCGGGGAAGATCGTCGTCACGATGCCCTGATCACTCGACCTTCACGCGGATCGTGTGATGCCCGGTCGCGCCATCGGGTGGCGGGGAGGAGACCACTTCGGTCTGGGTCATGTCGGTCTTGTCGGTCGCCCGTACCTCGATGCGGTGGTCGCCGGGCGTCGCTTCCCACTCGACGAGCCACTGCCGCCAGGCATCATCGGTGATGTCGGTGCCGAGGCGGGCCTCGATCCAGTCACCCTCGTCGATGCGCACTTCCACGCGCTTGATGCCACGGTGTTGGGCCCACGCCACACCCGCGATCGCCTGCCTGCCCGCCGCGAGCGTGGATCCTCCGCGGGGGACATCGATGCGTGACTGGGTCTTGATCGGCGCGTCCTGTGCCCAACCGAGGGGCACCCAGTAGCCCTGCTCGCGCCATGTGGTGAGTCGGATCTCCGACAACCATTTGGTGGCGCTCACATAGCCGTAGAGGCCGGGGACCACGAGACGGGCAGGGAAGCCGTGTTCGAGGGGCAGCGTGTCGCCATTCATGCCCAGCACCACCATCGCATCGCGGCCATCGAGTGCGGCTGAGACGGGAAAGCCACACGTCCAGCCATCGAGGCTGGTGCTGAACACCTGCTCTGCGTCGGCGTGCACTCCGGCCTCAGCGAGCAGGTCGCTCAGCATCACGCCGCGCCACTTGCCGTTGCCCACGTACTTGCCGCCCACCTCGTTGGACACACAGCACAGGGTGATCAGACGCTCCTGCTGCTCCATCGCCAGTAGGTCGGCGTAGGAGTAGCTGATCTCCTGGTCGACCATGCCCTTGATGGTGACCTTCCAGCGATCGACGTCCACGTTCGGGAAGGACAGGGCAGTGTCGATGCGGTAGAAGTCGCCGACCGGAGTGATGAACGGCGTCGAGTCGTACAACTGGGCGCCGGTGGGCACATCGACTCCGGGGCCACCCAACTCGGGCAGTGGGCGGCTGGCGTCGCGCCGCAGCGAAGCAACCCGCCGCCGCTCGAGGCCGACGCCGATCCCGCCGGTAGCCATTGCCACGGCAGCGGTGGTGCCACTGGCGACGAGGAAGCGGCGGCGGTCCCAGCCGAGCGGTACGAGCGATTCGTGGGGGGTGTCGAGCGGGCCGTCGTGTGCAGGTTGGCGGAGCAGGCGAACCATGACGACGGCGCCCACCACTGCGCCGAGCAGGCTCGGCACCATCGCTCCTGCCGACGTGCCCGGTCGCGCGACGGAAGCCATCGCGCCCACGATTCCGAATGCCACGATGCCGGCCGCGGCGTTGTACGGGCGGCGGGCGCAGGCCGCGCCCAGCGCCAGCGCGCACAACCCGATCACGGTGTAGGTGCCGATGCGCAGCACCAGCTTGTCGTTGGTGCCGAACTCGCGGATCGCCCATTCGCGCAGCCCGAGGGGGGTGTGGTCGATGACGGTGCTGCCGACGGCGTCGATCGGCGACACCAACTCGGTGATACCAGCGATGAAGATGCTGACCGCGATGGCGAGCGCGCCGGCGAGCAAGCCCGCCAGTGCGGCGTACGCTCGGTTGGGTCCAGGCTTCATGAGTGCTCCTTCTCGGGGAACCAGAGGTGTACGACGCCGCCGGGGCCGTCGCCCAGCCAGGCCCTGCCACCGTGTTGCGCGGCGAGTGCTCGGGTGATCGCGAGCCCGAGCCCGGCGTGGCCCCCGCCGTGAGCGCGAGCCGGGTCGGCCCGCGTGAACGGTTCGAACGCACGATCGCGGAACTCGGGGGGGAAGCCGAGTCCTTGGTCGGTGACCGTGAGAAGGACTCCGCCGTCGCTGCTGGCCACATGAACGGTGATGGTGCCCTCCGGTGGCGAGTGGCGGATGGCGTTGTCCAACAGGTTGCGTACGGCACGGCGGACATCGAGAGTGGCAGCCGTCAAGGTGCCCTCATCGAGCGCCACCAACTCCAACCGAACGGCACGGCGGTTGGCGATCGGTGCCAGGGCCTCGATGGCCTCATGGGCGATCTCGGCGGCAGAGACCTGCTCGCCGGACATCGGGCTGTGTCCAGCTTCCAGGCGGGCGAACTCGATCAGCTGGTCGAGCAGGGCCTCGACGTTCGCGAGTTCGGCCGCGATCACGCCGAGCGAGCGTTGCGGGTCGGGAGCGATGCCGTCCTGCAGGCTCTCCACCGTCGCGCGCACGGCCGCGAGGGGAGTGCGCAGATCGTGGCCGATGCTGCGGAACAGCATCTGGCGCGCGCCGGCGAGTTGCTCGCGTTCGTCAGCAGCCTGATGCAACGTGTGCACCATCGAGTCGACGGCGTGCGCAGCACGGCCGACCTCGTCGCGGCGCTCGATGCCCGTGCGGGCGGTGAGGTCACCGGCGGCGACTCGCTCGGCGACCTGGCCAAGTCGGGCAATGTCTCTGGCCAGCGGCCGCGTGAGTTGGGAACCGACGACGAGCGCGATGCCGCACGACAGTGCCAGCACCACGAGGAACAGGCGGTAGTCGTGCGACGAGAGGAACATTGCGTTCGAGGCGGCCGACGAAGTGACGGCGCCGAGCGCCAGCGAGCACAGACCGACCACGAGGGCGGCGCCGGCAACGCTCGCGCGACTCGACACCCAACGACGCAGCACCGGCACCAGCGCGGCGGTCACCACCGCCGGGGCGGCGAGGATCGCCAGCAGGTGCATCTGCTCGCGGGTCGATGGAGGCGTCAGCAGCACCTGCGCCAGTGCTGCCGCGCCAGCGACCAGGGCAACGAGCCAGAGGGCGAGCCTGCGGTTCATGGCTCGAACCTGTAACCGACGCCGAACACGGTGGTGATCCATCGCGGCTGGTCGGGGTTGAGCTCGATCTTGTTGCGTAGCCTACGCACGTGCACGGTCACGGTCGCCGGGTCCTGGTACTCGGGTGCCGAGTCCCACACCTGGTGCAAGAGCTGGGATCGCGAGAACACCTGCCGGGGCGAGCGGGCGAGGAACGCCAGGAGATCGAACTCCTTGGCGGTCAGCGGTGTGACGCTGCCGG
Source organism: Ilumatobacteraceae bacterium (assembly GCA_041918155.1). Taxonomy (GTDB): domain Bacteria; phylum Actinomycetota; class Acidimicrobiia; order Acidimicrobiales; family Ilumatobacteraceae; genus UBA668. Next base: position 25,010 of record JAYRWH010000004.1, read on the forward strand.
CGACTACCACCTCGCGGGCCCGTACGTCGATCGATAGACCCTCGTAGACCAGCACTTCGGGCGTTGTCGACCCGACCTGGGCGCGGCGCAGGACGGTGCGGACGCGGGCGACGAGTTCGCGCGGTGAGAACGGTTTGGTGACATAGTCGTCGGCGCCGAGCTCGAGCCCGAGTACCCGGTCGGGCTCCTCCGCCCTGGCGGTGAGCAGGATCACAGGGGGTCGATCGGCCGGTGCCGACCGGAGGTATTCGAGGCCCGAGCAACCCGGGAGCATGATGTCGAGCACAACCAGGTCGGGGCGGAACTCGGCGATCACTTCTTGTACGGCATCGCCGCGGTCGAGTACGCGCACCTCGTAACCGTCTCGGGCGAGATACTGCGCGACGATTTCGCGAACCGTTGGTTCGTCGTCGACGACCAGGATTCTCGCGGGTGCCATGGGTGCCCACGATAGAGAGCCCGATCCGGCCTGTGAACCGCGACCACGCAGAGTTTCGTAGATGTTTCGTGGAGCGTCCGCGGCCCGTCAGAACCGTCGCCGAGCATGCCCGTGGCGATCACCCGCCGACCGAAGGAGTGCACAATGAAGGTTCCCCGCCACCTGGCCACCATCTCGATCATCCTCGCCGCAGCGCTGACGCTCTCCGCGTGCGCCGACGCACAGGACAAGCCGACCTCGACGACCACCGATCCGATGATGACCGGCACCACCGATCCGATGATGACCGGCACCACCGATCCGATGATGACCGGCACCACTCATCCGATGATGACCGGCACTACCGATCCGATGATGGACCACTCCACGACCACGACCGGGGGCTGAACGCGGTGGTGTGGCGCTGATGTGAGCGGAGCAACCCGGCGGCTCAGCGAGCTGCGATGGGGACGTAATCACGCACGTCCGCGCCGGTGTACCACTGGCGCGGACGGCTGATCTTCTGGTCCTTGTCGGCCAACAGCTCCTGCCAGTGCGCCAGCCAGCCGACCGTACGCGGAATGGCGAACAGCACGGTGAACATGGCCACCGGGAAGCCCAGTGCCTGGTAGATGAGCCCCGAGTAGAAGTCCACGTTCGGGTACAGCTTGCGATCGACGAAGTACGGGTCACTGAGTGCGGTCTCTTCGAGCTTCAGCGCGATGTCCAGCAGCGGGTTCTTGCCCGTGACCTCGAACACCTCGTAGGCGGTCTTCTTGATGATCGTGGCCCGCGGGTCGAAGTTCTTGTACACACGGTGGCCGAAGCCCATCAGGCGGCTGCCCTTGCCGCTCTTCACCTCTTCGATGAATGCGGGCACATTGTCGATGTGCCCGATGTCCTGCAGCATGCGTACGACGGCTTCGTTGGCGCCACCGTGCAGCGGACCATACAGCGCGGACGCAGCTGCCGCAGCCGACGTGTAGGGATCGGCGTGGCTGCTACCGACGACGCGCATCGCCGTGGTGCCACAGTTCTGCTCGTGATCGGCGTGGAGGATGAACAGCACGTCCATCGCCCGTTCGAGACGCGGGTCGACGTTGTAGTCGCCCACCTTCCACATCATGTTGAGGAAGTTGGCCGGGAACGACAGATCGTTGTCCGGGTACACGAACGGAAGGCCCATCGAGAAGCGGTAGCACATCGCCGCCAGCGTGGGGGTCTTGGCGATGAGGCGCAGGATCTGCTTGTCCCGGCTGGCCTGGTCGTGGATGTCCTTGGCATCGTTGTAGAACGTGCCGAGGGCGGCGAGCGAGCTGACGAGCATGCCCATCGGATGAGCGTCGTAGTGGAACCCATCGACGAAGCGCTTGCGCATGTTCTCGTGGATGAACGTGTGGTTGGTGACGTCGTTCTTCCACTGCGCGAGCTGCTGGGCGTCGGGCAGGTTGCCGTTGAGCAGCAGGTAGGCAACCTCGAGGTACGTGCTGCGCTCGGCGAGCTGCTCGATCGGGTAGCCGCGGTAGCGCAGGACACCGTTGTCGCCATCGAGGTAGGTGATCGCACTCTTGCAAGCGGCGGTCTGCATGTAGGCCGGGTCGTAGATGAACAGCGACGGATCGAGCTCGCGTACGGCGCTGGCGGGGAACACCCCACCTTCGATGGGGACCGTGACGGTTTTGCCGGTGCGATCGTCGGTGATGGTGATGGTGTCGGGCATGTTGTTCCCTTCGGCGACACGATGATGCAGACGGGGGCTTTTGTCCCCCGGCTGTCGACAATAGCGGCGGATACGCGAGTACCCCTAACGAACGTTCAGAGCGGGGTGTTGTCGTGGGGGCGCGGTTGGATGCGCTCGCGCTTGTCGATGAGCATCCGCAACGCCTCGCCGATGATCTGGCGCGTCTCGGCCGGCTCGACGACGGCGTCGATGTAACCGCGGTCCGCAGCGATGTACGGGTTCAGCAGGCGCTCGGCGTAATCGGCCTCGAACGCGGCCCGCTCTTCGGGCGTGGCTCGGCGCTGCAGGATCGCTGCGGCCTGCCCGGCGCCCATCACGGCGAGCTCTGCCCACGGCCATGCCAGGCACAGGTCGTTGCCCATCTTCTTGGAGTCCATGACGATGTAAGCGCCGCCGTAGCTCTTACGGAGGATCACACAGATGCGCGGCACCGTGGCCCGCCCGTAGGCGAACACGAGTTGGGCGCCGTGGCGGATCATGCCGCGCCACTCGAGATCCTTGCCCGGATAGAAGCCGGGGGTGTCGACGAGCGTGAGCACCGGCAGGTTGAAGGCGTCGCACATCGAGACGAACCGGGCCGCCTTCTGCGACGCCGGGATGTCGAGCGTGCCGGCAAGGGCGAGTGGCTGGTTGGCGACCACGCCGATCGGCATGCCGCCGATGGTCGTGAGCGCGGTGACGACATTGGTTGCCCAGCGCGGACGCAGGTCGAGCAGCTCACCGTCGTCGGCGAGGGCGCGGATGACTGCACGCACGTCGTAGCTACCCGTGGATGAAGCCGGAATCAGCGTGCCGGCCTCGGGTGTGGGGCGCTCGATCTCGTCGTCGGTGGGCCACATCGGCGGCTCTTCGTCGTTGTTCTGCGGGAAGTAGGCGAGCAGCGTCATCGCTGCCTCGATGGCACCTTCCAGGTCGGCGGCCACCAACGTGGTGGCGCCGCTGTAGCGGGCGTGCGCCGCAGCACCACCCAACTCGTCGTTGTCGATGGGGACACCGGTGAACTCGGTGACCATGGTCGGGCCGCTGACGAACGCGTACGAACCCTCGACCATCACCACATGGTCGGCGATGCCGAGCAGGAGGGCGGGGCCCGACACCGCGGGGCCGTCGACGATCAGGATCGTCGGCACCACGCCGGAGCAGTCGGTGAGGGCCCTTGCTGCGCGCCCCCAACCATGGAGCGCGGCGAAACCCTCGACGATGTCGGCGCCGCTGGAGCGGATGATGCCGAGGAGCGGGATGCGCTTGGTGAGGGCGGTGGCGGCGGCGGTCTCGATCACCGAGGACGACGAACTGGTGAGCGCCCCCCGGTGGGTACTCGCGTCCACCTCCACCCAGACGACTTCGCGGTCGTCGATGGTGCGAACGTCGGCGCGCACCGAACCGGGCACTCTGCTGCGGAGGGCGATGTCGACCATCGGGAAGAGACTAGACAGCGCGGCCGGTGGTCAATGCGTCCGGGCCGACGTGCACGCCCGGCTGATCAAGGCCTTGGGTGGCGATCACGTCACGGAGCACCGCGAGTAGGGCCCTCGTGGGGGCGCCGGGAGCCGGCCGGCGGCGCTGCACCCAACCGACGACGCGTCGGGGCAGTTCGGGCACGCTGACGCGGGCGTAATCGGCCTTCAGCCAACGTGGGACCGCGGTGGCCGGCACGATCGTCGCGCCGAAGCCCTCGAACGCAAGCGAGGTGAGCAGACGCACCCCATCGATTTCCACCTGGGTCTGCAACTCCACACCGGCACTGATCGCGGCCCGGTCGATGACCCGGCGCAGGCCCGTGCCGCGTGGCGGCAACATCAGCGGCTCGGCGGCGAGTTCGGCAACGGCCACCGACTCGCGCCCGGCGAGGTGGTGGCTGGTGTGCACGAGGAGCACGAGATCCTCGGCGAACAAGGGCTCGACCTCCACTTCGGGGTCGTCGACGGGCAAGTGCACCATCGCGGCGTCGATGTGGCCGGCGAGCAGGCGGGGAAGCAAGTTCGTGGTGTTGCCCTCGTGCACCGTGATGTGCACGAGCGGATGCTGCTGGGCGAGGTGGGTGAGCAGTGTGGGCAACATCCAACGTGCCGTGGTGCCGATCACCCCGAGCCGGGTGTCGCCGCGGACCTCGTCACCGCGCGAAGCCATCTCCGCCGTGATGTCGTCGAGTTCGTGCAGAATCCGCCTGGCGCGCTCGACGACGACGGCACCGTCGTCGGTGAGCATGCCGCGCTGGCGGTCGATGAGGATGACACCGAGTTCGCGCTCGAGCCGGGCGATGTGGCCGCTGACATTGGACTGCACCGTGTAGAGCGCTCGGGCGGCGGCCGAGAACGACCCGTGGTCGGCGATGGCGACGAGGGTGTTGAGCTGCCGAAGGTCCATCACGAAAAACGATACCGAGTATCCGCGAATACGGCTTGGAAGATCCCCAGACTTCGTGCATACTTTCACATGATCGAAGCGGATCGGCCCCCAACGGTCCGCTCGACAAGAACCCATCAATGCAGTTCCCCCAACTGCATTGGGTTCCAGGTTGAGAGGCCCCGGCTCCCCCAGCCGGGGCCTTTCCCGTTGACACGACCGGTCCCGGGCCATCGCGGTTTCATGGGTACAGTGCGTCCATGACCACGGCATCCGGCGCCGCCTTCTTCGACCTCGACCGCACCCTGTTGGCGGGTGCCTCCGGTGAGGTGTTCGCCGAGGCAATGCGCGCCGCGGGTATCGGCGGCAGCGCGCTGCCCGGCGAGCGCCTGCTCTTCAAGCTGTTCAACACCATCGGCGAGACCCTGCCCTCGATGGCGATCGCCCGCCAGGCCGTGGCGATGGCCAAGGGTCACCCGCAGTCGGCGGTGCGCGCCGCAGCGGCTGAGGTGGCACCGCGACTCGCAGCCATGGTGCAGCCACTCGCCGCGCCACTGTTCGCCGAGCACCGCGCCGCCGGGCGCCAGGTGGTGCTCGCCACCACCACGCCCTACGACCTGGTGAAGCCGCTGGCCGACCTGCTCGGCCTCGATGACGTGATCGCGACCCGTCACCACGTCCACAACGATGGCACCTATACCGGCACGCTCGACGGGCCATTCGCGTGGAGCGCGGGCAAGCTCGCCGCGGTGAAGGAGTGGGCCGCCGCGCACGATGTCGAGCTCGCCGATTCGTACGCCTATTCCGACAGCGTCTACGACGCGCCGCTGCTCTCCGCGGTCGGTCACCCGTTCGTGGTGAACCCCGACCCGCGCATGGCGCTGCTGGCAGCGACGCGTCGGTGGCCGACCATCGATTTGGCATCAGCGGCCGGCGCGGGTATGGCCAAGATCCCGGTGGTGAACCTGGAGCTGCAGCGGGTGGCGCTCAGCTTCGTTCACCCGTTGCTGTTCCCCTACGCCAAGTTCCGCATCAGTGGGGTCGAGAACATCCCCGTGGAAGGGCAGGCGATCGTCGTCGGCAACCATCGCAGCTACTTCGACCCCGTGGCAGTCGCGATGGCGATCGCCCGCACCAACCGCATGGTGCGCTTCCTCGGCAAGAAAGAGGTGTTCGATGCCCCCGTGGTGGGCCAGATCGCCGCCGCCATGGGTGGAATCCGTGTCGACCGGGGCACAGGCGACGACACCCCGTTGCTCGCCGCCGCCGAAGCCTTGAACGCCGGCGATCTGGTGGCGATGATGCCCCAGGGCACCATCCCGCGCGGGAGGGCGTTCTACGAGCCGGTGCTCAAGGGTCGCTGGGGTGCGGCCCGTCTGGCCGCGATGACGAAGGCACCCGTGATCCCCGTGGGCCTCTGGGGCACCGAGCGCGTGTGGCCGCGGTCGGCGCGACTGCCGAACGTGCTGAACGTGTTCAACCCGCCGACGATCACGGTCACCGTGGGTGCGCCCGTCAAGCTGGCACATCGCAGCCCCGACGCCGACACGAAGCGGATCATGAAGGCGATCATGGATCTCTTGCCGCCCGAAGCCCACGAGCGCCACGAGCCGACGGCCGAAGAGATTGCCAGGGCGCTGCCCGCCGGCGTCACCGAGGACCGTGGCAACGAGGGATCGCGCCGCCCCGGCACGGACTGAGCGACAACGAGTCGTCCGCAGACCCCTCGTCGTTGGTCGGGGCTCAGGCCCGCTTCGGCGGACGGGGGACGAACGGGCTCGTGCGGGCGACGTACTCGGTGTAGCCCTCGCGGCGCTTCACCAGCGACTTCTCCAGCAGGGTCACCCCGCTGACGCGACGCAGGAACAGGCTCATCACCGCCGCACCGATCAGGCCCCAGCGCCCGACGGGCACCTCGGCGGCCACGATGGCGATGCCCCACCACACACAGGCGTCGCCGAAGTAGTTCGGGTGGCGGGTGTAGCGCCACAGGCCCTTGTCCATCACCGTGCCCGTCCTCGCCGGGTCGGCCTTGAAGCGCGCGAGCTGGGCATCGCCGACCGCCTCGAAGAACAGCCCGATCGCCCACACCGCGACACCGACCCACGCCAGCCACCCGAGGGCAGGGGTGCTGCGCGTCTGGCCCAACTGCACGGGCAATGACACGACGAACATGATCGCACCTTGCACCGCGAACACCGTGCCGAGGCTGATGAGTCCGAAGCGGGGCCCCCACTGCTTACGCATCGCCTTGTAGCGATAGTCCTCGTCCTTGCCGTGGTTGCGCCAGAACAGGTAGCCGCTGAGCCGCAGACCCCACACGGTGGTGAGCGCCACGAGCAGGTTCTGGCGTGCGGTGACGCCGTCGTAGCCGAGCCGCACCGCCCACGCGACGGCGACGAAGCCGAAGCCCCACACGATGTCGACGATGGAGGCGTTCTTCAGGATCAGGCTGATCACCCAGGTGGTGAGCATCAGTGCGGCGATCGTGAGGGAGGCGGCGAGCATCAGGCTCCTTCGAGCAGTTGGTGGACGGCGGCGTCGGCGAGCAACCACTGGTCATCGAGCCAGGCGGTGAAATCGTCGCCGGTGGGAATCCGGTCACGCGGTACGCGCAGGGCGTGGAATCGCACCGGCCGCGGCCGGCGGGCGATGTGGCGCAGGATGCCGGCGAACGTGTCGAGCCCGTCGAAACCGACGTGCCATGCCACCACCACGTCGGCAGTGGGCGCACCCTCCAGCAACGCGGCGGCGCCCGACGGACGGGGCGGCAGTAGGTGGCGCAGCGCGGCGAGCTTGGCCGCGCGCTCGGGGTCGCGCTCACCGATGCGAGTGAGCGCTCGCTCGCGCTTGTGGCCGGCGGCGCGGGTGCCCTCGGGGAAGATCACCGCGACCTGGTCCGTCCCCAGACCGGCGGCGAGTTCGCGCAGCGAGGCGAGTTCGGCGGACGAGTCGGCGGCATGGCGGTCGAGGAAGTGGTTCGGCAGGCGGTTGCCGACGATGTCGAGGCACGGGTCGACGAGTAGCTCGCGCTTCAGCACATAGCGCGGGTTCATGCGAGCGACGCTGGTGATCACCCACGCGCTCACGAGTGAATCGGCCAGGCTGGCGTGACGACAGAGCATGATGGTGGGGCCGGGGGAGAGCGCGCTCGCCTCGGCGGCCTCGATCGTGATGCCGGTGGTGACCCTGAGCGCGCTCATCAGCCGTGCCGCCCACCACCGCTGAAGGGCGTACTGGGCCGAATGGCGGCGGGCGCGGCCCACGCACCACAACCCGAACGCGCCGAGCACACCGCACACCTCCAGCCACGCCCAGCACGTGCCGAACGCGAGCAGACGGGTGGTGGGCAGGCGCGGCCGGCCGCGCACCAGGTCGGCCATCGCACTGAGCGGCAGCCACACGGGCATGGCCGCGGCGAGGACGATCGCCAGCAGGAACAGCGTGGGGACGCAGATCAGCCGGCGACGAAGGGTCATGCGTTGAACTCGGCCACCAGCGGCGCGTACGCATCCATCGCGGCGAGGGCCGCATCGCGATCCAGCGGGGGTAGGCCGAGCGCGACGAACTCGGTGCCGAGCGCCTGCAGTTCGGCCAGGTTGGCCGGGTCGGTCTTCGCGTTGAAGACACCCAGTCCGAGCGTCTTGGGGTCGCGACCGGCCTCGGTTGCGGCCTGTTGAAGACCGGCCCAGCCTTCGGCAATCGGGAAGCGGCCCTGGATCGGCATCCAGTAGTCGCCGTACTCCACGATGTGGCGGAAGTGGAGCGGGGTGGGCGAGGCACCGACCACGATCGGCGGGTGTGGCCGCTGCACCGGCTTGGGCCACGCCCAGCTCTTCTCGAAGTTGACGTACTCGCCGTGGAACTCGGCCTCGTCGTCGGCCCACAGCGCCTTGCATGCGAGGATCTTCTCGCGTACGACCTTGCGGCGGTGCGCGATGTCGACGCCGTGCGACTCCATCTCCTCGTGGTTCCAGCCGTAGCCGACGCCGAACAACAGACGGCCGCCGGAGATCACGTCGAGCGAAGCAACCTCCTTGGCGAGCCACAGGGGGTCGCGCTGGGCGACCAGCGTGATACCGGTGCCGAGCTTCAGCGTGCTGGTTGCGCCGGCGATCGCCGCAAGGGCGATGAACTGGTCGTGAGTGCGCCAGTATTCCTCGGGCAGCGGGGGAGCGCCCTTGACGCCGCCCCACGGGCTGCGCCGTGACACCGGGATGTGTGAGTGCTCGGGGAACCAGAGGGAGTCGAAGCCGCGGGCTTCGGCCTCCTTGCCGAGCTCGATCGGTTGGATGCCCTTGTCGGTGGGGAAGATGACGAGTCCGATACGCATACAGCGGACGATAACCCGGTCGTGGCGGTGTGCATTCCCGCCGATCAGCCCTTCCGGGGCCGAGACCCCGCGACGGTCTTCGCCAGTCGTGGCGGTGCAGGTTCACACACCGCGATGATCGCCACAGCGGTGGCGTCGGGCCGCCGCACCACGGCCCATTGGATCCTGGACTGAACACCGGTGACCGTGGATGTGTCGTCGGCGGTGGTGCTAAGGAAGTCGCTCGTTCCCGACAGCAGATGAGCCCACATGGAAGCCACGTCGTGGGAGGGGTCGGCCGCGAATGCTCCGTCGCTGACGTGCTCGGCGCCGGTGGTCGTCGGGTGGACGTCGAACCGCCGGGTGAATGCGTCGTTGGCCGCGACGAGTTGCCGATTCGTGTCGAACACGGCCTCGGCGACATCGTCATCGAGGAGTTCGGTGATCGCACTGTCGAGTTCGCCGACTGTCAGCGATGGTTTCAGCCGGATCAGCTGAGCGACGCGCTCGTACAGCGTGTCGCGCGCGAGCCATGCAATGGTGCACCGTTCGACCTGCTCGACGGCTGTGCCCACCCACGCCGCCATCGACTCCACCTGCTTCGTGACCGAATCGGGGAACGGCTGACCACCGAGGAAGCGTGCGAGCGTCACGGTGCCGCGCACCATGCCCCGGCGGTCCTTCACGGGCGCGGAGATGTAGGACTGGACGAGCAGCCGGTCGGAGTACTGGGCGAAGCGGGGGGTCAAGAGCCGCACCGAGTCGGCGATGTCCACGTGGTGGTGAGTGACCGTGCGGCCCTCGAGCAAGGCCGAATCGGTCGCTGCCTGCGCGGCGCGTAGCGGGGTGGAGGAGTGGAACGCATCCAGTTCGGCGCGCCGGATCGGGTCGGGATTGAAGCTCGACACGTGCTGCAGCCAGGCGCCATCTGCGCTGAGGAGGTAGACGGTGCACGAATCGCCGTAGGTGGTGGCCAGCCAGCGCGTGACCAGGTCGAACACCGGTTGAGCCGACAGGGTGCACCACTGCGTCAGCAGCGCCACCTCTTCCTCGACGGATCCCATGTCGTCGGTGATGGAAGGGTGGGGTGAGCCGGCCAGGGTTCGTTGCGATTCCAGACGATCGCGAAGGATCTCGATCGCAGTTGCGGAGATCTCGTAGCCGTTCGAAGTGCGAACGGCGATCAACTCCCCGGAGCGCACATACCGATACGCCGTCTGATAATGCACTCCGAGCAGGCGCGCAGCCGACTTGAGGTTCATCGCGTGCCGTCCGCCAATGGCATGGTGTCCACGCTATGAGATGTCCAGCGGCGGAAGGAGCGTTACCCACGACGTGCCGCGGGTCGCGCGCAGTTCAGCTGATGTAGACGGAGGAGACGACGTTGTCCCAGCCAAAGACCATCACCGTCGCCTGCGCGAATGCCGCGGTGTTGCCCGGGTACAGCGACCCGCCGCCCGAGGCCCCGGAGTGGAACGAGCTGGTGCACGCGCCGACCTTGTAGCTCGACGTCCTGTTGTCGAACCCGTAGGTCGACATGTTGATGTACGTCCCCTGGACCGACAGGTTGAGCACGGAACCCGAGTAGGAGGTGCCGTCATAGAGGCGCAATGACGACGAGCACGTGGAAGTGATCGCGACGTTGGTCACGCCCGTCGTCGGAGCGTCGAGGTACGCGTCGAGCTGTGCTTCGGTGCGGAAACACACCGAGCCGGCATCGTCGACGGTGCAGGCCATCGCGCCCTCCCAGTCCTTCGACAGGTCGATCCAGCGGCCCTCGAAGCGCGCCTGCGATGCCGCGTGGCTCGCCTCCACGGCATCAGCCTGGTGACCAGGGGTGGTGATGGTGGCGCAGACAGCGATCGCCGCCAGGCCGATGGTGCGGACGTGCTTCATGTTCGCGTCACCTTTCGGGTGATTGGTCGTCGCTCACCCTGATGCGGGCGACGAGAGTGATGGTCTTGGATGGCAGGTCAACCATGCCGACGGTGCACGGCATGTGTGTAGTGAAACCGCCTCCTTCGACGACCGTCCACCCTTCGAGGTGATACTGCGACAGGAGGTCGGTCACGATCTGGGCGGCGGAGTCGGGTGGGTAGCAGGTGTGGCGGAGGGTCTGGTCCATTTCGTCGTGGAATGGGAGTAGGGACTGCGCCTCGGGATCGACCTTGCCGTTCCATTGGGCGTAGCCCAACTCGGCGCACACCCGCAGGTCGCCGGGCACGATGGCGACGATCCCTGTGTCCGTGACGCAGCCGGTGAGCTGCGGCACCTCGCCGGCGCCGAATTGCCCGGTTTCCCAGAGCAGCCGACAGGCTGCTAGCGGATCGTCCTGCGGGCCAAGGGCGAACTGACTGTCCGGGTCGCGCGCCGCGTTGCTGAAGCAGGTGATGGTCGTGGGATCCTTGGCGTGCTCGCTGCGGGCGAAGGTGTACGCGGCCGCGGCGGCGATCACCAACACGGCCCCGCCGGCGATCCACCGGCTCTTGCGCCCGCGGTGGCCGATCGGGGTCGGGCCGGAGACGATCTCGACGAGCAAGGCCTCGTCGGAGGGAAGCGTCTCGTCGAGGTCGCTTCGTGGGTTGAAATGTGCCAGCAGGCGGAAGGGGTCGTTCTCAGACATGGCCGGCCTCCTCCCCGTCAAGAGACTGGAGAAGCGCGAGCAGGCGCTGCCGTGCCCGATGTAGTCGCACGCGTGCGGTTGCCGGGCGGATGCCGAGCACTGTTGCGATCTCGGCCGGCTGCATCTCGTGCCAGATCGCGAGTTGCAGGATCTCGCGCTCGGCCTCGCTGAGGCACTCGAGCGCTTTCAGGAGCGGCCCGGCCTCGGCCGGGTCGAGCCGACCGTGATGCAGACCTGCCTCGCCGGAGTTCGCGAGCGATCCCAACACGCCGATGAGGGCCGCGCGCCGACGCTCCGAGCGAACATGATTCCGGACATGGTTCCTGGCGACGCTGAAGAGCCATGCTCGCTGGGCGAGTTCGGGGATCTCGTCGAGCCGTAGCCAGGCCGTCCGGAACGTTGCCGACACGATGTCCTCGCAGTCGGCCCCTTTCACCATCGTCCGCGAAAATCCTCTTACCTGTGCAACATGAGCGTTGAACAGCGCGCCAAAGCGCTCCTCGCGTTCGGACGAATCGGTCATTCGTTCCAACTCATCAAGACTCGGCACTACCTATGACATGTCCGGCACGACGGCTGCCGTGTCTCGATTCACGCAGGTGGTACAGCGCGGCCTCGGAATCCGCTCGCGACCGCTTGTTCACCTGCACCTCCCGCCGACGGAATAGTGGACGAGGATCGTTTCGTCCGTTCCGCATTGTGGCACACAGCGATTCGTCACCACGGAACGCGATGAGCTGAGCTGGTGGCGTGGTCGACGGTCAGCAACCTGAGGTGCCGGTGAGGGCGCGAGTGGTGGTGCATGGACTCGTGCAAGGTGTCTGGTATCGCGACTCGTGTGTGCGCCAGGCCCGTGAAGCCGGCGTGACCGGCTGGGTGCGCAACCGCTCCGACGGCACGGTGGAAGCCGCGTTCGAAGGGCCGCTCGAGGCCGTGGCCCGTTGTGTGTCGTGGTGCCGCATGGGGCCGCCGCGAGCGGACGTGACCGGCATCGACGTGACGGAGGAAGAGCCCGAGGGGCTGTCGCATTTCGTCAGGCGCTGAACGGGGTGCCGTCGAAGCGATCGATGGTCGTGAACGCCTCGACCGGGCGGCGCTTCAGCTTCGTGTTCTGGTGTTCGGGCACACCCAGGAAGATCGTGGCGACGAGCGCGTGGTGCTCCGGCAGGCCGAGCACGGGTCTGGCTGCGGCCTCTTGGCGGGAGAGAAACGTCGTCATGACGCCACCCAGGCCGTGGGCGCGGGCGGCGAGGAGGATGTTCCAGCAGAAGGGGTAGATGCTCGCCCCGCCCACTACAGGCGGTCGGTCGGCGTTGCCGTCCATGATCGCGATCGTCCGCAGATCGGCGGCGATGGCCAGCACGACGGGTACCTCGAGGATGTTGTCGATGAGCGGGTTCGGCGTGGGCAGCGAGGGAGCATCCACCGAGAGTCCGTAAGCGAACGCGCGATGACCGGCCGCCTGGGCGCCGATGTACTCGTCCCACACGGGCTGCATCAGGTCGGCCATCGCCTGGCGGCTCGCCGGGTCCTTCACGACGGCGACGCGCCACGGCTGCTGGTTGCCGCCGCTGGGTGCGAAGCGGGCGTCGTCGAGCACGGCGATCACGGTGGCGTCCTCCACCGGATCGGGCCGAAACGTGCGCACCGAGCCGGTGGTACGCAATGTGGTCTGCAGGTCCATCCCGCCACCCTGCCAGGGTCGGCGAGGGCGTGCAACGATCGCAACCGGTCGAGCCCTCTGTGTCGCGGCTCCACGTCCGCCTATGGACGTAGCGCCGCGACACAAAGGACGGAAAAGGGGAGATCCAGGAATGAGGCCCCCGGTCAGGCCTTGCCGTCGGCGACCTTCTTGCGCACGACGTTCAGCGCCGAGCCGGCCTTGAACCACTCGATCTGCTCGGGGCTGAACGTGTGCTTGGCCACGAAGTCGACTGTGGTGCCGTCGGGCTTGACGATCTGGCAGCGCACGTCCTTGCCGGGCACGGGGGGAAGGTCGAGCACATTGATCTTGTCGTCCTCGCCCACCAGGTCGTACGTGGCCGGGTCGGCGAAGGTCAGCGGCACGAGGCCCTGCTTCTTCAGGTTCGTCTCGTGGATGCGGGCGAAACTGCGGGTGATGATCACCACGCCGCCGCGGAAGCGGGGCTCCATCGCCGCGTGCTCACGCGACGAGCCCTCGCCGTAGTTGCGGTCGCCGATGGCGACCCAGCGCACGCCGGCCTCGCTGTACTTCTTGGCCAGATTCGGGTACGTGTCGTCGGGGCCGCCGAGCGCGTCCTTGCCCACACCCACCGGGTACTCAGTTCCGTCGGCCTTGGTGTACGCGTTGACTGCACCGAGGAACAGGTTGCCGGAGATGTTCTCGAGGTGGCCGCGGTAGGTCAGCCACTTGCCGGCGGCGGAGATGTGGTCGGTGGTGCACTTGCCCTTGGCCTTCATCAGCACCGGCAGGCCGCCATAGTCGTTGCCGTCCCACGCCGCGAACGGGGCCAGCAGCTGCAGGCGGTCGCTGGTGGGCGACACGACCACCTCCACGCCGGAGCCGTCGGCCGGGGGAGCGGTGAACGTGTTCTGGCCGGGGTCGTAGCCCTTGGTCGGCAGCACCTCGCCGACCGGCGCCTCCAGCAGCACCTCGCTGCCGTCGGGGGCCGTGATCGTGCCGGTGGTGGGGTCGAAGTCGAGCGTGCCCGCGAGGGCCAGCGCCACCACCGTGTCGGGCGAGGTCACGAACGAGAGCGTGTTCGCCGAGCCGTCGTTGCGCTTGGGGAAGTTGCGGTTGAACGAGTTGACGATCGTGTTCGCCTTGTCGTTGGCCGAAGCAGGGCGATCCCACTGGCCGATGCACGGGCCGCAGGCGTTGGCCAGCACCGTCGCGCCGATCGCCTCCAGGTCGGCGATCAAGCCGTCGCGCTCGATGGTGGCGCGGGTCTGCTCGCTACCAGGCGACACGAGCAGCGGGGTCTTCACCTTCAGCCCACGAGCGGCAGCCTGGCGGGCGATGGACGCGGCACGCGTGATGTCCTCGTAGGAGCTGTTCGTGCAGCTCCCGATCAGGGTGGCGCTGATCTCCAGCGGCCAGTCGTTGGCGCGGGCCTCGGCGCCCACTGCGGCACCGACGCGGTTGGCGCGGTCGGGGGAGTGCGGCCCGTTGATGAGCGGCTTCAGCGCGTCGAGGTCGATCTCGATCACCTGGTCGTACTGCGCGCCATCGTCGGGGCGCAGGTCGGCGGCCACCTTGTCGGCCGCGTCGGCGATGGCCTCACGACCGGTCGCCTTCAGGTACTGCGACATGTTGTGGTCGTAGCCGAACACGCTGCAGGTGGCGCCGATCTCCGCGCCCATGTTGCAGATCGTGGCCTTGCCGGTGGCCGAGATGCTGTCGGCGCCGGGGCCGTAGTACTCGACGATCGCGCCGGTGCCGCCCTCGACGGTGAGCACACGAGCGACTTCCAGGATGACGTCCTTCGGCGACGACCAGCCGCTGAGGGTGCCGGTCAGCTTCACGCCGATCACCTTTGGGAACTTCACGTTGAACGGGAAGCCGGTCATCACGTCGACCGCATCCGCGCCGCCCACGCCGATCGCCACCATGCCCATGCCGCCGGCATTGGGGGTGTGGCTGTCGGTGCCGATCATCATGCCGCCGGGGAAGGCGTAGTTCTCGAGCACGACCTGGTGGATGATGCCGCTGTTGGGGCCCCAGAAGCCGATGCCGTACTTGGCGCTCACGGTGCGCAGGAAGTCGTACACCTCACGGTTCGTGTCGATCGCCACCCCGAGGTCGATCTTGGCGCCCACCTTGGCCGAGATGAGGTGGTCGCAGTGCACCGTGCTCGGCACGAGCGTGGTGGGCAGGCCGGCCGTCATGAACTGCAGCAGGGCCATCTGCGCCGTCGCGTCCTGCATCGCCACCCGGTCGGGGCGGAAGTCGTTGTACGTGCCGCCACGCTCGATCGGCTCGGTGGGGTCGTACAGGTGGTTGAGGAGGATCTTCTCCGTCAGCGTCAGCGGGCGCCCGAAGCGCTCGCGCCCGGCTGCACACCTGGCGCCGAGATTGAGATAGACACCCTCGACGAGTTCGATCGGCGTTCCTGCAGTGACGGTCATGGATCTTCCCCTTGCGTCGGCGGTCGGATGTAGACAAGCATAATACAAGTTGGCGGCGTCGCCAAAAGGATCGCTGCGATCGGGAAGGAGTCGGGAATGCGCACCATCCGCTATCAGGAGATCGCCCAGACCCTTCGTGAGCGACTCACAGAAGAGGGCCCTGGGCACGTCTTGCCGAGTGAGAGCGATCTGTCGGCCGAGTTCTCCGTCAGCCGCGTCACTGTCCGGCGGGCGCTGGAGATGCTGCGCGACGAGGGGGTGCTCGCCAGCCGCCAGGGTTTCGGCTGGTACGTCGCCACCGCTCCACTCCAGCAGCGCCTCGGCCGCCTCGACACGATCGAACAGCAGCTCGAGGAGGGTGGCATCAAGGCCGAGCGGCAGATCCTCGAGTTCGCCTTCGTCGATGCACCGGCCCATGTGCGTGAGCGCCTCCACGTCGACCAGGTGTTGCGCGTGAAGCGGCGCAACCTGGCCGACGGTGCACCGTTCGCCGTGGTCACGGTGTGGTGCCCGGCAGAGTTGGGCCAGCACCTCAGCCGGCGCGACGTGGAGCGCAAACCGTTCTACGAGTTGCTCGGTGTCGCCCTGCGCGGCGCCACCCAGACGATCGGCGCGGCGGCTGCCACCGAGTCGGTGGCGGAACTGCTGGAGATCCCGGTGGGCAGCCCGGTGCTGCGTTGCGAGCGCGTCACCACCACCGAGTCGGGCGCGCCGGTGCTGATGAGCGAGCACATCTTCCCCGCCCATCGCACGGAGTTCGTCGCCGATTTGCCCCAGGCCGCCCCGTCGATCGTGCCGAGCGGCCTGCGCCTGGTGGAGTAGGGGTCGTTGTTGCGCGCAGGCCGCGCGTGACAGGATCGGCAGCGTGATGCCCGGCGGCGAGCTCCCCAAGTTGGCCGAATACGAACGGCCCGCGCCGGCGGCTTCCCGAGGCGCAGCGGTGATGCCGCCCACATTCGTCCCCTCCGGCGGCTTCGCATCGCTGGCCCGTACATCGGCACCGAATCTGCGCGCCGACCCGCTTGCGCCCCCGCTCGTACGTCGCTTGGTCGCGTCGGCATTGATCCAGTTGCACACAGCCGTCATCGTGCTGATCGCCGTCCTCAGCGTCGACCGGTACTTCCTGGCGCGAGCCTTGGATCGGGGCGAACTCCGCCTCCACGACGCGGATGTCTCGGATCGACTCCTCCGCATTGGATTGGGTGCCTACTCCATGGTCGGAGGGGCGACGGCGCTGGCGATCTTGGTGTGGACGTTCGCCACAGTGCGCAGAGCCGCCCGCCGCTATCCAATGGGACGCCACTACCCGAGCATCGCGGTGCTGACCTGGTTCATTCCGATCGCATGGATGTGGCTGCCCTGGACACGCCTGCGTCGCGCCAGCCAATGCGAGGGCGGCGGAGGCGCGGAGGGGTTGCAGCTGTGGCAGCTGCTGTGGTTGGTCGACAACTTGCTCGGGCTCGCCTGGACCGGTGCCTATCTTCGGTACAAGTCGAATGATCTCTTCGGCTACGCACTGGATCTCGTGATCTGGGGCTCGATGGCCGCGGCGCACGTGGCGTTGTGCTTCGCCGCCTTGAGGGCGATGCACCACGTCGACGCCGCGACATGTGGTCTCGATCTCCACGACTCCGCCACGCCTGCGCCCGCGACCGCCTGACAGACTCGCGCCATGACCGCCACGACATTCCGCGACCGCGTCCGCATCACCGTCACCGACGGCATCGCCGATGTAAGCATGGTCCGCGCCGACAAGCGCAATGCGCTCGACGGGGCGATGTTCCAGGCCCTCGCCGAAGCGGGTGAGCACCTCAAGGCCGCGCCCGGCGTGCGCGTGGCAGTGCTCTCGGGTGAGGGCAAGTCGTTCTGCGCCGGGCTTGACATGGGGGTGATGGCCCAGCTCGCCGGCGGCGGCGACGAGGGCGCGGAGGGCAACCCGGGTTTGCTCACCGCCAGCGGGATCACCCACCTCGGCCAGCAGGTGTCGTGGGTGTGGCAGGAGGTGCCGGTGCCGGTGATCGCCGCGGTGCACGGCCATGCGCTCGGCGGCGGCATCCAGATCGCGCTCGGGGCTGACATCCGCTTCGTCCACCCTGACACGAAGATGAGCGTGCGCGAGCTGTACTGGGGCTTGGTGCCTGACATGACCGGCACGTTCACGCTCGCCGGCCTGGTGGGCACCGACATCGCCAAGGAACTCGTGTTCACCGCCCGCATCTTCGATGGGCGCGAGGCGTTCCGCCTCGGACTGGCGACGCACCTCACGGACAACCCGCGCGAGGACGCGTTCGCGCTCGCCGCCGAGATCGCGGCGAACAGCCCCGACGCCGTGCGCGGCGCGAAGGAGCTGCTCAACCACCTGTTCAACCCCGGCGCAGCCGACCAGTTCGCCAAGGAGCGTCAGGTGATCCGCCGCCTGGTGGGCCGGCCGAACCAGGCCGAGGCAGTGCTCGCCTCGTTCGAGAACCGCCCGCCCCAGTTCATCGACCCGGTCTGAGGCGACGATGGCACTCGACCCCGATGCGCTGAAGCTGTTCTCCTTCACCGTGTTCTCCAAGCTGGAGGGCGCGGTCACCGCCGGCATGATCCACCTCGGCGACCAGCTCGGCCTCTACGCCACGATGGCGGAAGCGGGTACGCCGCTGACGACGGCCCAGCTCGCCGAGCGCGCCGGCCTCGACGAGCGGTGGGTGCGCGAGTGGCTGTACAACCAGGCCGCGGCCCGGCTGGTGACGGCGCACGACGGTCCTCGATTCTCGCTGAACGAGGAAGCCGTCGCCGTGCTCGCGACACCCGACCACCCCGCGTACGGGATGGGCATGTTCCACCGCCTGCCGGCGACGATGAACGCGCTCGAGCATGTGCGCGACAGCTTCCGCACCGGCATCGGCCACGATTACGACAGCCACGGACCGCAGGGCGCAGTCGGCATCGAGCGCAGCTTCGAGCCGTGGAGCAATGCCAACCTGCTGCCCGTCGTGCTGCCTGCGCTCGACGGTGTGGTGCCGCGGCTGGAGGCCGGTGCCCGCGTCGCCGACATCGGCTGCGGCGCCGGCAGCCTCGTGCTGTTGATGGCGCAGGCGTTCCCGCGCTCGACCTTCCACGGGTACGACATCTCCCAATACGCGCTCGCCCGCGCTTCGGCCAAGCTGGAGGAGGCCGGCTTGCACAACGCCGAGTTCGTCGACCCGCGGGTTTCGCCACTGCCCGACGACGCCTCGCTCGACTTCGTGTCCACGTTCGACTGCATTCACGACATGACCCGGCCGACGGAGATGATGAAGACCATCCGCCGGGCGATCAGGCCCGATGGCGTGTGGCTGCTCGTGGACATCAAGGCTCGCGACACGTTCGAGGAGAACCTCGCCAAGAACCCGATGGCCTCGATGATGTACGGCATCAGCGTGCTCACGTGCATGTCGTCAGCCCTCAGCGAGCCCGGCGGCGAAGGCCTCGGCACGCTGGGCCTGTCGGAGAACATCGCACGGGCGATGACCGAGGCCGCCGGCTTCACCCGCTTCCGCAAGCTGAAGATCGACCACGCCGTCAACGCGTTCTACGAGGTCCGCCCGTAGGCCGCCCGGCGTTTCAGGAGCGGTGGATGATCTCGCGGGTGCGCTCGGCGAACAGCCACTGGCCGTCGACGCGTCGGTAGCGATCGTGATAGACCGCGAACAGCGACACCTGCTCGCCCCTCTTGGGCTGGTTCGTCTCCTGGATCGTCACCCGCCCGGTGCCGGTGCCCTCCGTCTCGTCCACCTCGAACACGGCGTTGGGTGCCAACTGCACCACCCAACTCAGCGCGGCGAAGATCTTCTCGAACGCCTTCTGCACCTCGGCGCGGCCGCTGACCTGCGTGCCCGCTCCGGCGTCGAACACGGCGTCAGCGCTGACGAGCGCGGCCACATCCGCCGCGTCCTTGCGCACGCTCGCATCGCACCAGCGTGACACCAGCCGGCGAAGCGCGGTCTCGGTGGCAGGTGAGGGGGCGCCGGCGACACGGGCACGCGGTGCATCGCTCCCGCACAGGTCTTCGGGTTCGAGCCCAACCTCCCACGCGGCGAGGGTGCGCACGTGTTCGATGAATTGGTCGCGGCTCATCATCCCGCTGTGGGCGGCGAACTGC
The DNA here is from genome assembly GCA_041918155.1 of Ilumatobacteraceae bacterium. Lineage (GTDB taxonomy): Bacteria > Actinomycetota > Acidimicrobiia > Acidimicrobiales > Ilumatobacteraceae > UBA668. The sequence continues at coordinate 44,686 of JAYRWH010000004.1, forward strand.
ACGGCCAGGCCGTCGACCACGGAAGTGAGCCGTGTCGCCGCGGCCGCGGGATCGGCGCACACGAACTCGCCGGCGTCGACGCCGTTGCGGATCACTCGCTCGACCAACGCGGCGGACTGCTCGTCGAGTTCCTGGCTGATCTTGCGCATCATCGGGTTACGGAGTGCTTCACCCCAGCCGTCGATCCACAGCATCCACTCGACGTCGTCGCTGCCCTCGGGCACATAGTTCTGGATCACCCGGTCGAGCTGGGCCACCGACGAGGGAGCAGCCTCCACTTCGGCCTCCATCTCCGCCACGTCCTTGCGGGCGTAGTGGGCGAAGGCCTCCGCGAGCAACTGCTCCTTGGAGTCGAAGTGGTAGTGGATGAGGCTGCTCGACACGCCGAGACGCTTGGCCACGTCAGCGATGCGGGTCGCCGCGAAGCCGCGCTCGATCACCACCTCACAGGTGGTCTCGAGGATCTCCGCGCGGCGCTCTTCGACAGTGGGTTTCTTCACTTCGGCGCACGATACCGGTGTGGTGGCGTCACGACTCGACGCGGAACGCGCCGCGCATCATCGGATGGATGCGACAGAAGTAGGTGTACGTGCCGGTGGGCAGGTCGGTGGGGATCGTCCAGGTCGTGCGCCCGGCGGTGGGAGCGCCACCGTTGCCGAGTTCGCCGGAGTCGAAGATCACCGGTCCGTCGGCCAGCGGGTAGGCAATCCCGGTGCTCTTGTTGCATGGTGCCTTGCACGCCGTGATCGTGTGCCACTGCCCATTGCCGATGTCCGCGTCGAGGTTCTCGTAGGTGATCGTCTCGCCGGGGTGCACGGTGGGCACCGATTCGGCGAAGTTCATGTCGCCCTCGGTGTAGAGCCAGTCCTGGATCGGGATGGTGGCGCTCGCCGGCGCGGAGGGTAGCGCGGTGAGGTCGAGGTAGGCGCTGTCGGCCTCGCCGCCGTGGTGGTCGTTCTCCGGCAGGTGGCCGTGGGTGAGCATGCCCGGGGTGTCGACATCGGTGACGAGTGGGTCGTCGGCGGTGCCGCCAGGTTCGCCCATCCACACCACCATGATCCCCATCGACTCGTACCACGAGGCCAGGCCGGAGTCGTAGGTCGCGCTGATCGAGAGCACGTCGCCGGCCTTCACGCCCACGTGCCAGTCGGGTGTGGTGGCGGTCATTGAGACGTCCCACGACACCGCGCCCGCTGGTTCGTAGTACTTGGCGTCAGACGTGAACAGGTGCGCGCGCACCCCATTGCGCGTGAGGTACAAGTCGCCGTGCAGCCCGCCGGGGTGGAGGTGAGCGGCGGTCGCGATCAGCGTCCCATCGCGGTCGACGGACCACTCGTTCTTCGGCGGCGCGTCGCCGTAGGGATGGTCGGCCTGGTCGGGGTAGGTGTAGGTGACCCCGTCGCCAGCGCCGCGCAGCACGTCGAACACCGGGTACCCGCTGCCGTTCTGCACATCCATCCACACCGGGCGGGCGGCGAGCATGCCGTCGGCCTCCGGGGCCGTCTCGGGGATCAGATCGATGTCGTAGGTGATCCACACCTGCGTGCGGTCTGGTGTGAGGTTGTGCAGCATGTAGTTGAGGACCCAGTGATCACCCGCGTCGTAGCGGTATCCATACGGGGCGGGCAGGGCGAGGCTCGTCTTCTCCTCGCCGGCGGCGAAGAAGCGCTCGGGCAGGCCGGAGGTGGAGTCGCGATGGGCGACGTTCAGCCACACCCCGTGGTGCAGGTGGACGACGTCGACGCGCGGCACGGTGCCGTTGTCGAAGACCAGATTGGGGCGAAAGCCCACGATCCACCCGCTGACGACGGGCTGGGGGATGTTGCGCAGGTTGTCGATGTTGTTCTGCCCGGGCTGGATCTCGAACGGGCCGGCCTCGAAATGCAAGGTCACCACGCCGGCGCGGGTGGGCAGATCGGCCACCGTGGTGGTCGTGGAGAGATCGACGGTCGTCTGGGGGATGAGGGTGGCGCCCGCGCCCGTCCCGGCGACGGTGTCGGTGGCCTTCCCGGCGGAGTCGGCACCAGAGCACGCGGCAACCAGGCCAGCGGCGGCGAGCAGCGCGAACGCCGCAGCGACGGGGCGGCTCACGAGGACAACCTGTGATGGCCGTCGAGGATGCCACCGAGGCCGCTCGGGTGCGGACCGATGCACATCTGTTCGAGGATCCCCATACCGTGCTGGACCGTACCGTCTGCAGCGGTGAACGTGGCGTCACACAGCGCCTGTATGTGCAGATTCTCGCGGCTCAGCGGATCGGCCAAGGGCAGATCCAGCACTTCGCCATCGGTCACGGCCTCGCCGAGCCACACCCCATGCGCGTATTTCGGGTGCGCGTAGCCCAGGCCGCGCATGTGGAACTCGTGGCGCGGGCGCAGGCTCACCGTGTGGACGCGCCCGTCATGTTCCACCAGGTCGTACTCGAACGAGTCGGCCCAGCGCGTGCCCGGGCGCCACGTCACCCGCCAGTCGACGGTGCGCACCAAACTGCCCTCGCCGCCGACCGGAGCGATGGCGCCGGTCTCGTGCCAGCGGCGGCCGTCGCCGTACTCGTTGACATCGAAGTGGGTGCAGAACGTGGCGAAGTTCACCGGCGCCCACAGCCAGAAGAACTGGGGAAACCCCACAGGTGCCCCACTGGAGGCGGGCTCGCCGACGGGGCGGATACCCCATGAACGGTCGCGGCTGCCCCACACGTTCTCCGGCTGCACGTCGTGGCGGGTGCCGTCCACCTCCACCCAACCGGTCCACGCGCCGAACTGGGTGAGCCGGGTGTAGTCGAACCAGGTACGGACGCCGATGCGCTGGAAGAAGTGCGGCTCCTCCAGCGCCTGAGCGCGACCCTCGAACAGCAGATCGGCGCGCAGCCCCTGCTCGGGCGCGTCGACTCGCACCCGAAGCGTCTGCAGCGGTTGCACGACCTCGACCACGATCGGCCCCAAGGTGGTGGCGTCGCGTCGGTCGTGGGGCGCCCGCTGGGTACGGAACACGCTGTGCTGGCGGCCGTCGACCAGGACGCTGAAGGAGGCGTCGGCGACGTGGCGGTTGGGGTACAGCCCCATCGCCGCGGCGAAGTACAGCCTGCCGTCGCGTGAGTACCCGTTGAAGAAGTAGCGGTCGTACTGGTTGAGGTCGCCGCTGGCGCTGTGGGCGACGGGCACCGAAGCCTGGTGGATCGGGTAGTCGTCGTAGCTGGTGAGCACGGCCGAACGCTAGGGCATCTCGCAGCGGTGATCGTCACCGTGTGGCACGACCGTGTGGCGCCGCCGGCCCCGTGCCCCCTAGCCTCACCTGCATGTCGCGACTGAAGGCGTATGCGCGCCGGGTGCGAGCCGAGGGGTTCACCCCGACCGAGTTCCTGTCCATCTGCATCGGGGCACTCGTGTTGCTCGCGATTGTCGTCGTCTCCGGCGGGGTAGTGCGGCTCACCGGCTCGGGCCTCGGCTGCACCGACTGGCCGAACTGCAACTCCGACAACTTCGTGAGCGTGTCCACCGCGCACTCGGCCGTCGAGCAGATCAACCGCTTCTTCACGTTCGTCATCTGTATCGGTGTCGCACTCGCGGCGATCGCCGCCTGGTACCGGCGGCCGCGCCGCCGCGACCTGCTCGGACTGTCGCTGGTGATGCTCGTCGGCGTGCCCGCGCAGGGCATCGTAGGTGCGATCGTCGTCTGGACCGATGTCAACCCGTTCGCAGTGCAGTGGCACATGATCCTGTCGCTCGTGCTCATCTGGGCCGCGGTCGTGATGATCGTGCGCTCGCGCCAACCCGATCGTGGTGAGCGGGTGGCTTCGGTCGTGCCCCGCGTGCGCCACCGGGTGCAGCTGTTGTGTGTGTGGAGCGGGATCGCCCTGGTGGCCGGATCGTTCGTCACCGGCACCGGCCCCCACGCCGGCGACGACAAGGCCAAGCGGTTCTTCGGTACGGCGACGGACATCGACGGCACGGCGCTCGTGTGGGTGACGCGCTTGCACGCGGCGATCGTGTGGATCACCGTGGCGATCGCCCTGTCGCTGCTGTGGAAGCTGCGCAAGCTGGCCCACGACCGTGAGGTGCTCGACGCCCCGCTCACGGCGTGGCTGATCACTGCTCTGGTGCAGGGCGGTATCGGCTATGTGCAGTACGCCGCCGGCCTGCCCGTGGGGCTTGTGGCCGTGCATCTCGCCGGGGCGGCCTCGCTCACGGCGTGCACGGCGTGGATGTGGTGCAGCACCACCAAGGTCGTGGTGCCCGCCGAGGACATGATCGACGCCGTCCTCGGGGCCTGACGGCGCCTTACGGCGCCGAACAGGGCGCGGAATCGGCACGCGGAATCGGCGATTAGGGTGTACTCCCGATGCGCCTCGGGGGGCGCGCAGCGCATGATCGCCGTTGTCGCCCCGGCGATCCGCACCCCAAGGAGTACCACGATGAGCGCCAAGCAGCCGAACCCGTTCGACGACGACATCCTCGGCGGGAGCCGCAGGATCCGTGAATTCCGCCCGAACCCGGCCGGTGACGGCACGACGGAACACGTTCGGGAGGCGGCCCACGACCGGTACGCCAATCAGGAGGTGTCGTACGTGACCGCGCCCGAGCACGGCCTCGCGGATGTGGATCCGGGCGACGCAACGCCGTACGAGTCGATGACGCTGAACTTCGAGGAGGTTCGCCAGAGCGTCATCGACGACAACTGGGGCGAGGACGACCCGGACGGCGGGCGCATCCTCCAAGACGGCAACTGCGAGGAAGGCGACTTCCAGTAAGGCCTAGGCGGGCACGGTCTCGGTCTCGACAGGCTCGCCGCCGGCGCCACGGGCGGTCACCCACAGGCCCACCACCACGAGGGCGATAGCGGTCCAACCGGCCGGACGGATGCCCTCGTGCACCACCACGGCGCCGAGCACGGCCGCGGTGATCGGCTCCAGCAGGGTCAGGGTGATCACCGTCGGGGCGTGCAGGTGGCGCAGGGCGAAGCCGTACAAGCTGTAGGCGCCGCCGACGGTCACGACCCCGAGGTACAGGGCGATCCACCACCCGTTGCCGTGGAGCGCCCACCCGGGGCGATGCCATGCCAGCAGGGGAGCGATCAGCAGCGCGCCGCCGGTGAACATGGCCGCCATGCTCGCGGTGGACTCGGTTCCCGAATCGATCTGGTGCTTGCCGACCGTGGCGAACACCGCCCACCCGAGCCCGGCGCACACGGCGAGGGCGATGCCCGGCGGGTCGACCTCCGTCGCTGCCCCGGCGAGGCCGAGCAGGGCGACGCCGGCCACGCTGACCGCGGTGCCCGCCATCCACACCGGCGCCGGCCGGCGGCGATGACGCACCGCGGCGATCAGCCCGCCGAGCACCGGCCCCGAGCCGATCGTGGTCACGGTGCCCGCTGCGACCCCGGTGCGCTCGACGGCGAGGAAGTAGCCGAGCTGGAACACCGCGACACCGATCGCACCGAGCAGGGTGGACCAACGGCGCCATGGCCCCCACGGCGAGCCACGCCGTGCCGCGACGGCGAGCAGGGTCGCGCCACCGATGGCAAGGCGCAGCGGACCCATCGACTCGGCGTCGGCAGTGGCAGGAGCGTTGACGAGCATCGTGCCCGTCGTTCCGAACAGCACGGCCGAGGCGAGCACCGCGGCAGTGGCAACGCGACCGCGGGAGTCAGGCACCGCCGAGGTACGCAGCCTGCACCGCTGGATCGGTGAGCAGGTCGCTGCCGAGCCCCTCCATCTTCACCAGGCCGGTCTCGAGGACATAGGCGCGGTCGGCGCGGCGGAGTGCCTGGGAAGCGTTCTGCTCGACCAACAGGACTGTGGTGCCCTGCCGGTTGATCTCGGTGATGATGTCGAAGATCTGGGTGATGAGCATCGGGGCGAGGCCCATCGACGGCTCGTCGAGCAGCAGCACCCGCGGCCGACTCATCAACGCGCGGCCGATGGTGAGCATCTGCTGCTCGCCACCCGACATCGACCCACCGGCTTGATTCCTGCGCTCGGCGAGCCGTGGGAACAGCTCGAACACGCGATCGAGGTCGGACTTGCGTTCGGCGCTCTTGCGGTCCTTGCGCGTCCAGCAGCCCATGTCGAGGTTCTCGAGCACGGACATGCCGGGGAAGATGCCTCGGCCTTCTGGAGCCTGGCAGATGCCGAGCTCCGTGCGCTTGTGCGCGGGCATCTTGCTGATGTCCTGGCCGTCGAAGGTGATCGAGCCCTTGGCCACCGCGCGCAGACCGGAGATCGTCTTCAGCGTGGTGCTCTTGCCGGCGCCGTTCGCGCCGATGAGGGTGACGATCTCGCCCTCGTCGACCGTGAACGAGATGCCTTTTATGGCCTGGATCCGGCCGTAGAAGACCTGCAGGTCGCGAACCTCAAGCAGCATCGGAGGGCTCCCCAAGGTAGGCGGCGATCACGGCGGGATTGGCCCGCACCTCGGTGGGGGAGCCCTCGGCGATCTTGCGGCCGAAGTCGAGCACGATGATGCGGTCGGTGACGCCCATGACGAGGTTCATGTCGTGCTCGATGAGCAGGATGGTGTAGCCCTGGTCGCGGATGGAGCGGATGAGGCCCATCAGCTCCTTCTTCTCCGCCGGGTTGAAGCCGGCGGCCGGCTCATCGAGGCACAGCAGTTTCGGCCCGGTCGCCAGTGCACGGGCGATCTCCAGGCGACGCTGGTAGCCGTACGGCAAGTTCTTCGCGGCGTCGGTTGCCCGGTCGGCGATGCCCATGAACTGGAGGAGCTCCATCGAGCGCTCGCGGTGCGCCTTCTCCTCGCGTCGCTGACGGGGAACGCGGAGCATCGAACCGACGACACTCGACTTGGCGTGAGCGTCGCAGCCGACCATCACGTTCTCGAGCGCCGTCATCTCGGGGAACAGGCGGATGTTCTGGAACGTGCGGGCGATACCCAAGCGGGTGATCTTGTGCCGGTCGAGCTTGGCCAGCTTGCGGCCGTCGAAACGCACCTCACCATCGGTGGCTTGGTACACCCCGGTCATGACGTTGAAGCACGTGGTCTTGCCGGCGCCGTTGGGCCCGATGAGCCCGAGGATCTCGCCTGGGCGGATCTGGAAGCTCACGTCGCCGAGCGCGGTGAGGCCACCGAACTGCATCGTGACTGCGTCGACCTCAAGCAGGGGTTGCTGCTCCATGGGCACCTCCTTCCAGGTCTGGGTCGCCTTCGCGCACGTCTTCGAACGGGGGTGGGGAGTGGCCAGGTGGGACGGCTCGCCGGCCGTGCTGCCGACGGGGCAGCAGACCCTGTGGGCGGAAGATCATCATCACCACGAGCGCCACGCCGAACCAGAAGTAGCGGCTGGTGTCGAGGAAGCGGAAGCGTTCGGGCAGGTAGCTCACGACGATCGCGCCGATCACCACACCGGGCATGTTGCCCGGGCCGCCGAGCACGACCGCAGAGAGGAACAGGATCGACACCTTCAGCAGGAACAGGTCGGGGGCGACATAGTTCTGCTTGGAGGCGAACAGCGCCCCGGCCATGCCGCCGACACCGGCGCCGATGGCGAACGCCCAAAGCTTGAACTTGAACGTGGGCACTCCCATCAGCTCGGCGGCGTCCTCGTCCTCGCGGATGGCGGTCCAGGCGCGTCCGACGCGGCTGCGCTCGAGCCGGCCGAGGAAGTAGTAGATGATCACGATCATCGTCAGCCCGAGCCAGTAGTAGCTCTTGCTGTCGAGTACGCCGAACTCGATCGGGCCGATCTTCGGAGGAGCGGCGATGCCGCTGAACCCTTGCTTGGCCCCGAGCCAGTCAAAACGCTCGGCGAGCAGGCGGATGATCTCGCCGAAGCCGAGCGTGACGATCGCCAGGTAGTCGCCGCGCAGGCGAAGCGTGGGCGCCCCGAGCAGGACGCCCGACAGCATCGACACGGCGACCGCGACCGGCAGGCACAACAACCACGGCAGGTTGCCGTGGGCCGAGCCCACGACAGCCACGGAGTAGGCACCCACCGCATAGAAGCCGACATAGCCGAGGTCGAGCAGACCGGCCATGCCCACCACGACGTTGAGGCCGAGGGCGACGATCACATAGATGACCACCGAGCCGGCCAGCAGCGACGAGAAGTCGGTGTCGGGGGTGGTGATGAGCGGCGGCTCGAGCACGGGGAGGTAGTAGAGGAAGGCCAACCCGAGTACGCCGATGACCACGCGGGCAGGCTTGGGGATTTGGTGCCACTTGGCGAAGAAGCGGCGGCGGCTGTCGCTGGCGGCGGCGATCCGCTCGCCGAACACCAGCTTGGCGGCCGCCGTGGGCGGCGGGCCATCCGGCAGGTCCGCGCCAGGTGTGTACTGCCGGCTCATGCGCGGCTCCTCCCCATGGACTCGCCGAGTAGGCCCGTGGGCCGCAGCATCAGCACGAGTACGAGCACGACGAAGCTGGTGACGGTGCCCATCTTCTGGTTGGACTGGAACAGGCTGGTGCCCCAGTTCTCGATGATGCCGAGCATCAGACCGCCGAGGAGGGCGCCCTTGATGTTGCCGATGCCGCCGAGCACGGCGGCGGTGAAGGCCTTCACGCCGAGTTCGAAGCCCAGCGAGTAGCGGGCGGTGCCGTTGTACAGCTCGAAGAAGAACGCCGCCGCGCCGGCCATGACGCCGCCGACGATGAACGTGACGAGGATGATCATGTCGACGTTGACGCCCATCAGCTTGGCGGTCTCCATGTCTTGGGCGACCGCGCGGATGCCGCGACCGGTACGGCTGCGGTTCACGAACAGCACCAGGACGCCCATCATGATCAGCGAGCCGACGACCACCACGACGTAGTCGTTGCGCACATCGGCGCCGAAGATGCTGAACAGCTTGTGCTTCTCGAACACGCGGGGGAGCTTGTACTCCTCGCGGTGCTTGGCACCCCACTCGCCGACTGCCTCGGACATCGCGAAGCTGGCACCGATGGCGGAGATGAGGAACACCAGCCGGGGTGCGTTGCGCTTGCGCAGCGGGCGGTATGCCACGCGTTCGAGCACGACCGCGGACACGGCACCGATGAACATCGAGACGAGGAGACACACGGCGAGCACACCGATGAGCACCATCCCGGTCTTGTAGGGGTATTGGCCATCGGCGGTGAGGTCGGGGATGCCCAGCAGGTCGATCGCGAGGAACGATCCGAACGCCGAGAACATGAAGACCTCGGAGTTGGCGAAGTTGATCAGCCGGAGCACGCCGTACACGAGCGTGTAGCCCAGCGCGATCAGCGCGTAGACGGAACCAAGCACCAGTCCGCTCACGGTGGAGGGCCAGAACTGGTTGATGAAGGAGTCGAAGGTCAAGTGATTCCCCTGGAGGACGCTGAGGCCATGGCGGCCGATCATAGGTGAGCGGCGCCCTACCCTTGGAACGCAGAAGGGGCCGGGGTGCGAACACCCCGGCCCCTTTTGGTTCACATCGAAGTGACGTGGATCAGATCAGGCCCTTGGCCACGATCGTGCCGCTCTCGACGACGTAGTAGTACACCGCGTCGCCTTCGGGCTCACCAGTCGCGTCGAACTTGATCTGCTTGGTGATGCCGGGGGCGTCGTACGCCGACACGAACGCCGCGAGAGCCTCGCGGGTCACGTTGCCTGCGGCGATGCCGGCCAGGAACACCTTGGCGCAGTCGTACGCCTCGGGCGAGTACAGCGCCGGGTCGGTGCCGTACTTCTCGTTGAACGCAGCCTGGAAGTCGGCGTTCACGTCGGCCGGGGCACCAGTGGCGGTCAGGTACGCACCCTCGGCAGCGGGGCCGGCGTTCTCGACGAAGGCCTTGTCGAGCGCGCCGTCGCCGGAGACGAAGGTGGCCTCGAGGCCGGCATCACGCATCTGCTGGACGAGCTTGGCGGCCTCGGCGTAGTAGCCACCGTAGAACACGGTGTCGACGCCGGCGGCCTTCATCGTCTCGATGGCGGCCGAGTAGTCGGCAGCCTTCGGGTCGATCTGGGCATCGGCGACATCGAGGTCGCCCAGGCCCGAACGGACCGAGTCAGCAAGACCCTTGCCGTACTCCGACGCATCGTCGATGACGCCGACCTTGGTGGCACCAACGGTGTCCGTGATCAGCTTGACAACGCCAGGAGCCTGCTTGTCGTCGTTGGCGAGGATGCGGTGGAACATCGTCCAGCCATTGGTCGACAGCAGCGCGTTGGTGGCGCCGGGGGTGATCATCGGGAGGCCAGCCTCTTCGAACTTCGGCATGGTGGCCTTGGTCTCACCCGAGAAGCCCGGGCCGATGAGGCCGATGATCGCCGAGTCGTTCACGATCTGGTCGGCGAGCGGGGTGGCCTGGGCGGGGTCGCCCTGGGAGTCGTACGAGGTGTCGAACTCGACCTGGCAGTTCGGGTTAGCAGCGTTGAACTCGTCGATGGCGATCTGGGCGCCATTGATCATGTTCGTGCCGAGGGCGCCGTTGTCGCCCGACAGCGCGCCAATGAAGGCGAGCTTGACGCCATCACAGGTGACGCCGCCGTCGGTGGTCGGGGTGGTCGAGCCCGAGGCCGTGGTCACGGGCGCACCCGTGGTCGCGGTGGTCTCTTCCGACTTCTTGTCATCGCTGCAAGACGCAACCAGGATGGCTGCACCTGCGAGTACTGCGCCGAGGCGGCGCAGACTGGATTTCTGCATGGGTTTCTCCCCCTATTGGAGCCGGAGCCGCGGAGTTGCGATCCGGAAGTATGCGAAGCAACAATCTTAGGCCCTTTGTCAGCGCAGTCACAAGCACCCCCTGGCCGTTCGGTGACAGCAGCACTACCGTTCCGTGCGTGTGGTGCTCTCGAACCGACCCGACGGGATGACGAACGACCAGCCGTCGCTGCTCGACGGCATCGCCACCACCCGCACCATCCGCCGCTACCGGGACGAGCCGATCCAGGAGGCAACCCTCGCGTCGGTGCTGTGGCACGCCACGCGCGCCCCCAACGGCAGCAACCGCCAAATGGTGCGCTACCTCGTGCTGCGCGACGGCGTCCCGGACCGCGCCGCGCGTGCCGTGTTGGGACGTGTTGCTCGCGACGTGTGGGCACGCAAGGAGGGGGCCGACGGATACAACGCGGCCAGCGGCGCCGCGGCCGACTCGCCCAAGGCGCGGATGGCGGCGACGATGCGGCAGTACGTGGAGCACTTCCACGAGGCGCCCGTGATTGTGCTCGTGTGCTTGGTGAGGTATCGCGAGCCCAACCCGTACGAAGGTGCCTCGGTGTACCCGGCCGTGCAGAACCTGCTGCTCGCGGCTCGTGGCCTTGGGCTGGGCGGCGCCGTCACGATGTGGCAGACGATGGTGGAGCAGGAACTGCGCGAGATCCTCTCCATCCCGCCCGAAGTCGCCCTGTCGGCATGCATCACGCTCGGGTACCCGGCCGGCCACCATGGGCCGTTGCGTCGCCGCCCGTTGTCGGGTGTGGTGTACGACGGAACCTGGGGGAACGAGGCCGAGTGGGCCGTCGACCCACCCGGCACCCGCTTCACCCAGTGGCGCTGACCGTGGCGAGGAGGTGTCGATGAACCCGTGGGAGTTGCTTGGTGTGGAGCCCGGCGTGGACGCCGAGCAGTTGGCGGCGGCGCGGCGGCGGCTCGCGTTCGAACTGCACCCCGACCGCGGTGGCGATCATGCCGCGATGCAGGCCGTGAACGCCGCGTACGACGAGGCCCTGCGGCGCACGAACGAGCCGCCCGGACCCGAGGTCGCCGCGCCGGCGCCCGCGCCGACCGGCTTCGGCCGCCATCGGCGGGGCCCGACTCGCGGCGTGCAACACGACAATCCGTCGTTCACCATCGACGTGTTGCCCGCGGAGGCGTTCGAGGCGCTGCTGGTGGTGACCTCGTGGATCGGCGAGGTGCTCGTCGACGACCCGCCCTATGTGCTGGAGGTGTTTCTCCACGATCCGCTCCGGTGCTGGTGCCGCCTCGACCTGGTGCCGGACGCCGGGGGCACGACGGTGAGCCTGACGGTGGCTGCCGTCGAGGGTGAGACGGTGGCCGACATCGACCAGGTGCGCGACACGTGGGTGGCCGGCCTCAACGAACCGATCTGGTGAGCCCGGCCCGGCATCGGCTCGCCGGTGAGCGCGGGGCTACGGTGCGGGCATGACCGCTGCTGCCGGCCCCGCCGAAGTGCTCTACACCGTTGCCGGCCATGTCGGCACCATCACGCTCAACGCTCCCGAGCGGATGAACACCATCTCTGCTCGGATGCTCGACGAGTTGTCCGAGCGGCTGCTGGAGGCCGACCGCGACCCGGAGGTGCGCTGCATCGTGCTCACCGGCGCCGGCCGCGCGTTCTGCGCGGGCCTCGACTTGAACGCCCAGATGGGTGCCGCCAAGGGTGCCCTCGGTGGTTTGAGCGGCGCCGGGGGAGCGTCGGGCGAACTCGACCTGCGCACCACCCCTCCGACGGTGCTGCACAACCTCGACACGCCCACGGTGTGCGCGCTCAACGGAGGTGCCGCCGGGTACGGCCTCGACATCGCGCTCGGGTGCGACATCCGCATCGCCTCGGCCTCGGCCAAGCTCAACCCCGGCTTCGCCAAGCGCGGCATCCTCCCAGAGAGCGGCGGCACCTGGTTGTTGCCGCGGATGATCGGTTACGCGAAGTCCGCCGAGTTGGCTTTCACCGGTCGCACGCTCACCGCCGCGGAGGCGCTGGCGTACGGGATCGTCAACCGGGTGGAGAAGGACGAATCGTTCGCCGCGGCGGTGAGCGATTTCGCGGCCGAGATCGTCGCCAACGCGCCACTCGCGGTGAGGGCGATCAAGCGAATGATGCGCGCCGCGGAGACCGAGACGTTCGACCAACACGTGCACCATGTGTTCCTGCAGTTGTTGCCGTTGCTGCGCACCGACGACTTCCGCGAGGCGGTGACGGCCTACGTGGAGAAGCGGCCGCCGACGTTCACCGGCGGGTAGCGCCCCAGGCGGTTGGGCCCGATCGGGTTCAATGCGCCGCGGCGGCCTTCGCCAAGCGGTCGCGGATGGCGTGGCCGATGCCGACGGGCGGGGGCAGTACGGCGACGATAGTGGTGACGCCGCGGGCGTCGGCCTGGCGCAGGTCGGAGTAGAGCGAGCGGGCGTAGTCGACCAGATCGTCGGTGCGATCGAGCACCCAGGTGCTGTCCTGGCCGTAGGCGAGCGCGAGTGCCTCGGCCGAGGTGGGCACCAAGAGCACCCGCGCCCGCGGGGCGTAATGCGCAGCCAGCATCCCTGGTGCGCGGCTGGGCCCGGTGGCCGAGGCCAACCGCCCGTCGAGCAGGGCGCTGATCTGTTCGGCGGGGATCCCGCCGTGGCGCAGGATCTGTGGCGGGGTGATCGTGCAGTCGACGATCGTGCTTTCCACCCCGACCGGGCAGCGGCCGCCGTCGAGCACATAGTCGACGAGGTCGCCGAGGTCGTGTTCGACGTGTTCGGCGGTTGTGGGGCTGACCCGGCCGAAGAGGTTGGCCGACGGAGCCGCCAGGCCGCCGCGGAAGCGGCCGAGCAGCTCGGTGGTGAGCGGGTGCGCGGGCACTCGCAGGCCGACATTGGGCAAGCCGCCCGTGACGACGTCGAGTACGTCCGATCGACGCCGCAGGAGGAGTGTGAGCGGGCCCGGCCAGCACGTACCGGCCAACAATGCGGCTGCCGGGGGCACCTCGGCGGCCCAGTCGAGCAGTTGGGTGGCGTCGGCGATGTGCACGATGAGCGGGTGGTCCGCCGGCCGCCCCTTGGCGGTGAAGATGCGCCGCACCGCGTCGGGGTTGCGCGCGTCAGCAGCGAGGCCGTAGACGGTCTCGGTGGGGATGGCCACGATGCCGCCCCGGCGCAGTACTTCCAGCGCGTGGTCGACGGATGTCCCGATCATCATCTGTTACCAGTCAACCGGCTCAAGCGGGTTGCGCGTCGATGAAGCCGAGTGCGGCGTCGATGAACGCGAAGGATTCCGGGGTGGCGAAGTGGTCGGTGTTGCGCAACACCTTCAGTGTCGCGTTCGGGAGCAGGCCGACGAGGTCGTCCGCGGGGCCGGCGAAATCCTTGTCGCCGATCGCCACGAGCACGGGGCACGTAGCTCGGGCCAATTCCGCGGGTGTGAACGGGGGCGCCTCGCGACGGAACACGGCCGCGAGCGCGATCTGGTCGTTGCCGTCGGCTCTCGCATACTGGGCGAAGAGCAGCGCCGCGGTGTCGTCATCGGGTGCCCGGCTCTCCAGTGCGGCGAGGACCCGCGCATGGGCTTCGTCGTTGCGCTCGAGCGCATTGCGGCCGACGCCCGCGATTACGAGGCGGCGGAAGCGGTGAGGATGCACGGTGGCCAGGCGCAGGAGTGTGAGGCCGCCGAGCGAGAACCCGATCGCGTCAACCGGCTCGGCGGGCATGGCTTCGAGTATCCGCGCGCCGAGATCGGCGTAGGCCTCGGGGTCGTGCGGCTTGGGAGCAGTGCCATGACCGAGCAGATCCACCCCGATCACAGGGCGACCGGCCTCACGCAACAACTCCGTGAAACCGCTGTGTTGCCAGGTGGTGGCGAAGGAGCCACCCCATCCGTGCACGAGTACCACCGGTGTCGACATCGCTGGCACGGTAGCCTTGGTGCGCCCGATTCGCCGGATCCATCGGCTCCGGAAAGGACACCTCCCGCATGCGCTTCCTCGGTACCACCCCGCCGTACGACCTGACGTACGCCGATGTGTTCATGGTCCCCAGCCTCAGCGACGTTCCCTCCCGCTTCTCTGTCGACCTCACCACGCCTGACGCGCTCGGAACGTCGATCCCGGTCGTCGTGTCGAACATGACCGCCGTGGCCGGTCGGCGCATGGCCGAGACCGTTGCCCGCCGCGGCGGCCTCACCGTGCTGCCCCAGGACATCCCGCTCGATGTCATCCAGACGGTCATCGACTACGTCAAGAGCCGCCACCTGGTCTACGACACGCCGATCACGCTCGGGCCGACGCACACGATCGGCGACGCGCTCGGGCTGATCCACAAGCGGGCCCACGGCGCCGTTGTGATCGTGGACGACGAGCAGGCGCCGCTCGGCATCTTCACCGAGCACGATGCTGCTGGCTACGACCGCTTCACCCAGTTGAAGAACGTGATGAGCCAGGATCTCGTAGTGCTGCCCGATGGGGTCGCTCCCGACGAGGTGTACGACCGGCTGAGCGGCCAGCGCTTGTCGGTGGCGCCGGTGGTCGACGGTGATGGGCGGCTCATCGGGTGCGTCACCCGCACGGGCGCGCTGCGCAGCACGATCTACCGCCCGGCGGTCGACAGGCATGGTCGCCTGCTCATCGCCGTCGCTGTCGGTATCAACGGCGACCCGGGCACCAAGGCGAAGGAGCTCATCGCTTCGGGTGCGGACGTGTTGGTGATCGACACCGCCCACGGTCACCAGACCCGCACCCTGCGGGCGATCGAAGAGGTGCGCGCCGTCGCCCCCGACATCCCGATCGTCGCCGGCAACGTCGTCACCGCCGAGGGCACCCGCGATCTCATCAACGCCGGCGCGGACATCATCAAGGTCGGTGTCGGCCCCGGCGCGATGTGCACGACGCGCATGATGACCGGCGTCGGCCGTCCCCAGTTCAGTGCGGTGCACGACTGCTCGCAGGAGGCGGCGCGCTTCGGCAAGGTGATCTGGGCCGACGGTGGCGTACGCCATCCGCGCGACGTGGCGCTCGCGCTCGCCGCCGGCGCGGCCAACGTGATGTTCGGCTCGTGGCTTGCGGGCACCTACGAGTCCGCCGCCGACACCCTGCGCGACCCTGATGGCCGGCTCTACAAGGAGAGCTTCGGCATGGCCAGCAATCGGGCCGTGAAGAGCCGCAACCGCAAGGAGACCGCGTTCGAGCGCGCGCGCAAGGAGTTGTTCGAGGAGGGCATCAGCACATCGCGCATGTACCTCAGCCATGATCGCCCGGGAGTGGAGGACATCATCGACGACATCGTCGCCGGTGTGCGTTCGGCCTGCACCTACGCCGGCGCGGCCACGATCGCCGAGTTCGCGGAGCGGGCCGTCGTCGGTGTGCAGAGCGCCGCCGGTTACAGCGAGGGCCTTCCCCAGGGGACGAGCTGGTAGTGCCGAATTCGATCATGCGCGTCATTGCGATCGACGGCCCGGCCGGTGCCGGTAAGAGCACCATCGGCAAGGCACTGGCCAAACAGCTGGGCCTGGAGTACCTCGACACGGGCGCGATGTACCGCGCCGTCACGTTCGCGGCGATGAGCGGCGATGTCGAGCTGGACGATCCGGCGGCGCTCGGCGCGCTCGCGCGCTCGGTGCGGTTGGAGGTGGGCGTGCGCGGGGTGTTCGTCGATGGGGTGGACGCAACCCGTGCCATCCGTACGCCGGAGGTCACCGGCGCGGTGAGCGTCGTGGCGGCCAACAGCGAGGTGCGCACCGAGATGCGCACCCGCCAGCAGGCGTGGGCCGCCGAGCGCGGTGGGGGAGTCATCGAGGGGCGCGACATCGGCTCGGTGGTGTTCCCCGACGCCGAACTGAAGCTGTACCTCACCGCCTCGCCACGCACGCGGGCCGAACGCCGGGTGGCCGAGGCGGGCGGCGATGTCGACGAGATCGAGCGGGCGATCGCCGCTCGCGACCACTACGACAGCAATCGCCGCGACAGCCCGTTGGTGACCGCCGACGGGTCGATCGTGGTCGACACCACCGGGATGGGCATCGACGAGGTCCTCGCCCACATCCAGACACTGATGACACACGGGGCGGACCAGTCATGACGAGGATCTCCACCAAGCTCACCGGCCGCACCGTGCCCGACCGGATCGCGTACCAGCTCGTGCGCAACCTGTGGATCGTGGTCCTGCGGCTCTACTGCCGGATGACCATCGAGGGGCGCGACAATCTGCCCACCGACCGGCCGTTCATCCTCGCGCCCACCCACCGCAGCATCATCGACACGCCCATCGCCTCGGGTGTGCACCGCAAGCGGATGCGGTTCATGGGTGCCGACAAGTGGTGGAGCAACAAGTGGTTCGGCAAGCTGCTCACGGCACTGGGTGGCTTCCCCGTCACCCGCGGCACGGCCGACCGCGAGGCGCTGAAGCGTTGCATCGCCGTGATCGAAGGCGGCGAGCCGCTCGTGTTGTTCCCCGAGGGCGAGCGCAAGAGCGGTGCCATCGTGCAGCCCCTGTTCGAGGGCGCGGCCTACATCGCGATGAAGACGGGTGTGCCGATCGTGCCCGTGGGCATCGGCGGTAGCGAGCGAGTGATGCCCAAGGGCGCCAAGTTCATCTTCCCGCGCAAGGTGCACGTGATGGTCGGCAAGCCGATGTACGTGACGGTGGTGGCCGGTGAGTCGTCGAAGGACCAACGTGCCGCCGCCCGCCAGCTCACCGACGACGTCCACGCCGAACTCCAGCGCCTCTTCGACCAAGCCGAGTCGCGCTGCCGTTGACCAAGTCGGCGCTGCGGCGGGCCCGGAGCCCGCCTGAACGCCAACTTGGGTCAGTCGGCGAACCAGCCGGCGAGGCCTTGGGCGAGCCAGATGGGGTCGGCGGTGCCGCACAGCTCACGCGCGCTGTGCATCGACAACTGGGGGACGCCGACATCGACGGTGGCGATGCCGAGGCGGGTGGCGGTGATCGGGCCGATCGTGCTGCCACAGGGCATGTTGTTGCGGCTGACGAACACCTGCCACGGCACACCCGCAGCCTCGAACACCCTCTGCGCCATCGCCGCGGTGGCGGCCGTCGTGGCGTAGCGCTGGTTGTGGTTGAGCTTGATCGCCGGGCCTTGGCCCACCACGGGGCGGTGGCCTGGCTCGTGGCGGTCGACGTAGTTCGGGTGCACGCTGTGCGCGTTGTCGCAGGACAAGCACGTGCTCGCGGCGAGCTGGGCGAGGAAGTCGGCCCGAGTGCCGCCGGCTGCGAGAGCGAGCCGTTCGAGGACGTGCTCGAGCAGGGGGCCTGCCGCACCGGTGGTGCTCTCGGATCCGACCTCCTCGTGGTCGAACAGGGCGATGACGGCCGTGGCCCCGTCGGCCACCGGGCCGGCGCACAGTGCGTGGGTAGCCGCCCAGCACGAGACCTGGTTGTCGAGTCGCCCGGAGGCGAGCAGGTCGCCCGCCGGCCCGAGCACGGCCGCAGGCGTGAGGTCGTAGAGGCACAGATCCCAAGCCGTGACTTCGCCGGCGGCGCACCCGAGGTGACCGGCGAGCCACTCGCGGAATTCGCCGTCGCTGGGCGAGCCGATGCCCCACACGGGCGTGAGGTGGGCCTGCTTGTCGAGGACGAGCCCCTTCTCGTTGACATCGCGGTCGAGGTGGATGGCGAGTTGCGGCACCCGCGCCACAGGCTCGTCGACGCGTACCAGCGCGGTCGTGCCGTCGGCCAGCGCGACATGGCCGGCGATCCCGAGGTCGCGGTCGAGCCACGAGTTCAACAACGCACCGCCGTAGACCTCGATGCCGATCTGCTTCCACCCCGCGGCCCCCGTGTCGGGGCGTGGCTTGACATGCAGTCCGGGCGAGTCGGTGTGCGCACCCGCGATCTGCAGCGGCGCCGACGCGCCGGCGGAAGCGCCACGTGCCCACGCCACGAGCGCGCCACCACGCACGACGAACCCGCGTGACGGCACGGAGGACCACGCGCCACGCTCGGCGACTTCGGCGAACCCCCCGGCTCGCAGGCGGGCCACGGTGGACGCGACGGCGTGCCATGGCGAGGGCGACGCGTCGAGGTAGGCGATCAGGTCGCGCAACGCGGCGGGATCGGCGCTCATGACTGCTGCACCAGACCAATCGGCAGCCCGGTGCCACGAAGGTGGGCGGTCTCGTTCACGGTGACCACGCTACGGTGCCCGCCGCGCGAGGCCGCGACGCGGTGGATGCTCGTGTAGTTGGGGTAGATCAGCGCGTGGTTCGGTGGCAGCCCGAGCACATGGCACAGGTACATGTTGATCACTCCGCCGTGGCAGCAGACTGCGATCCGCCGACCGGGGTTGGCCTCGATCAGCCCTTCCACGGCGACGACCACGCGGTGGTGGAACTCATCGGCGCTCTCCTCCCCCCATGAGTGCTCGCCACGCAGCATCGCTTGCCAGCGCGGGTCGTTGGTGGCCTTCAGCTCCTCGATCGGCACGTACTCGTTGGAGTCGCGGTCGGCCTCGGCGAGGTCGTCGACGATCGCGATCGCCAACCCTTTGGCTGCGGCGAGCGGCTCGGCGGTCTGGTGGGCGCGGCGCAGCGGGCTGCTGTAGACCGCGTCGATGGGCTCCGCAGTGAGGTACTCGGCGAGGTGGCGGGCCTGCGCCCGCCCGGCCGGTGACAGCTCGGGATCGGCGATTCCCTCGCTGAGCTCGCGTCGCACTGGTAGACCATGCCGTATCAATAACAGCTCCATACCGACTAGATAAGCAGCTGATGACCTCCTCACTTGAGACCCGCACCAAGATCGTCGCCACGCTCGGCCCTGCGAGCAGCTCGCCGGGGGTGCTCGACGAGTTGATCCGCGCGGGCACCGACGTTGTGCGGCTCAACCTCAGCCACGGCACGATCGCCGAGCATCTCGGTCGCCTGGCCGATGTCCGCGCCGCGGCCGAGCGCACCGGCCGGGTCGTGGCGGTGCTCGCCGACTTGCCCGGCCCCAAGGTGCGCTCGGGGCAGTTCCCCGAGGGTGGGGTAGAACTGCACGGTGGCGCGACGGTGCTGCTCACCCCCGCGGACGGCCCCTCCTCGGTCGAGCGGATCACGGTGGAGTATCCGTCGTTGCTCGCCGATCTGCACGCGGGCGACCGAGTTGTGCTCGGCGACGGGGCGATCAGCCTGCAGGTTGTGGAGATCGGCGACACCGCGCTGTGCAAGGTGCTCACCGGTGGGCGCGTGCAGGGCCGCCCCGGGGTGCACCTCCCCTCCGAGCGCTTGCGCCTCACCACTCCCACCGACGACGACCTGCGCTACGGGTTGGCGATGGCCGAGGCCGGCGTCGACTTCCTCGCGGTCTCGTTCGTGCGCGCTGCGCACGACCTCCGACTGGTGCGCGAGGCGATCCTGCCGCACACCACCCGACTCGTCGCCAAGATCGAGACCTTGCCGGCGGTGCAATCGCTGGAGGAGATCGCGGCGGAGGCCGATGCGGTGATGGTGGCCCGCGGCGACCTCGGCATCGAGTGCCCACTCGAAGATGTGCCGCACCTGCAGAAGCGCATCATCCGCCATTGCGTGGAGGTGGGTGTGCCGGTCATCACTGCCACCCAGATGATGGAAAGCATGATCACCTCGCCGTCGCCCACGCGGGCCGAGGTGAGCGACATCGCCAACGCCGTGTTCGACGGCACCGACGCGCTGATGCTGTCGGCGGAGACCGCCGTCGGCGTCGACCCGCCTGCGGTCGTGAGGGCGATGAACCGCATCGCCGGTCGCGCCGAAGCGGAGGCCAGCTACGCACAATGGTCGTCGCGTCTCGGCCGGGTCCAGCGCGAGCAATGGCCCGACGGTCCCGGCCGGATCACGATGGCGATCACCCACGCGGCCGGCATGGCCGCGGTGGATGCGGGAGCGACCGCGATCCTGTGTTGCACCCGGTCCGGGCGTACGGCGCGGGCGATGGCCCGCTTCCGGCCGGTGCCGGTGCTCATCGGGCTGTCACCCGATCCGGAGACGGTGCGCACGATGGCGCTCAGCTGGGGGGTGCGCTCGATCGAGGTCGGCACGTTCCACAGCACCGACGACCTCGTGTGGTTCGCCGTCGAGCGTGCCGTGCAGGCCGGGCTGGTGTGCACCGGCGACACGGTGCTGGTGCTGGCGGGGGCGCCCGATCGCCCCAGTGGCGCCAGCACCGATGTGCTCCGTATCGTTCGCGTCTCGTGACCCGGCCGCTTCCTCCCCACATCCACTCCGACGAGGCCGGCGCCGAGGAGTCACCGCTCATCGTGCTCGTGCACGGGGCGATGGACCGCTCCGCAGGCCTGTTGAAGCTCAGCCGGCGACTCGACCACGACCACCGGGTGCTGCGCTACGACCGACGCGGGTACGGGCGCTCGGGTCATCACCCTGGCCCGTTCACGATGCCCGACCAGGTCGATGACCTGCTGGAGCTGCTCCACGAGCGGGTGGCGGTCATCGTCGGGCACAGCTATGGCGGCAATGTCGCGCTCGCCGCCGCGGCTCGGCGACCCGATCTCGTCCGCGGCGTGGTCGTGTACGAGACCCCGCTGTCGTGGGAACCATGGTGGCCCAAGGTCACCCCCAGCTCGGTCGCGATCGCTTCGGCCGACGACACGGCCGAAGCCGCCGAGGCCTTCATGCGGCGCCTGATCGGCGACTCCCGGTGGGCAGCGCTGCCCGAACGCACGCGGGTGGCCCGCCGCGCCGAGGGTGCGGCGCTCGTGGGCGAACTTGCCGACCTGCGTACGCACCAGCCGTGGCGAGTCGAGCAGATCACGATGCCGGTGTGGGCTGGTGTGGGCGAGCACGGGTCGCCGCACCAGCAGCGCGGCATGCGCCAACTCGGCGAGATGCTGCCGGAATGCCACGTGGTCGAGCTCGCCGGCTGTCACCACATGGCGAATGCCACCCACCCCGACAAGTTCCGCCACGAGCTGATCGACCCGTTGTTGCGTCGCCTCGCCGAGGGTTGAGCCATTGTCACGCCGTGTCGACGGCGGGCACCTTCACATCGGTGCCGAAAAAGGTGCATGTGACCTCTTTGCCGAGATGGTCCTTGGCCTTGTCGGCGCAGTCCTGCAGGCTCGCGCGCTGACTGTAGACGCCGATGGCGAGGCCCACCATCACCACGACGACGATCAGCTTGGTCACCACGGTCTTGATGAGCCAGGCAGAGAGGATGCCCATCACGACGAAGGCGATGATGATGACGATCGCGGCGGTCTTGGCGGTTTCCAGGGAGACGGCAAACATGCTGCGCACCCTACGCCGTAGGGTGGCGATGTGAGTGAGCATCCCGTCCCCCTGTCGCCGGGCGGTCCGCCGCGGGCGGTGCTGCCCCCCGAGCCCGAGGCGGTGCACACAGCCCTGGCCGCGTTGGCCGCGCTGCCGTACGCCGAGCGCCATGCTGCCGCGGCGGCGGTCGTGGCCGCTCATCCGCGTTCGATGTTCGGCTGGTGTGCGGTGGGCGACAATGCCACCGGAACCGTCGAGCGCTACGCCGCCTATCGCGTCGGATACCACCGCGGGCTCGATGCACTGCGAGCGAGCGGCTGGCGCGGCTCGGGGTATGTGCGCTGGGCCGACGAACCCAATCGCGGCTTCCTCGGCTGCTTGCACGGACTGCGGGCGATGGCGGAAGCGATCGGCGAGGACGATGAGGTGGAACGCATCGGGCTGTTCCTCGGCCAACTCGACCCCGGCGCGGGTGGCGGCTGAACACGCCGAGTGTCGCCGGTGCCGTCCTGTGCGGCGGGGCCAGCCGACGGATGGGGCGCGACAAGGCGCTGGTGCCCGTCGGTGGGGTGCCGATGGCCGCCCGCGTGACCGCTGCGCTGCGTGCTGCGGGCTGTGAACCGGTGGTGACAGTCGGCGGCGACCGGGCCGCGCTCGGCGCGCTCGGGCTGATGGTGGTGCCCGATCGGTATCCGGGGGAAGGTCCGCTCGGGGGTGTGCTCGCCGCGTTGGCCCATCTCGCACACCATGACGTCGTGGTGGTGACGGCGTGCGACCTGCCGATGCTGTCGCCCACCACGGTCGCGGCGGTGGTGACCGGCCTCGCCGCGGCCGGCCGGAACGCCGATGTGGCGATGGCCCGCACCGACCGGCTGCAACCGCTCTGTGCGGCCTGGCGGCCATCGGCCGCGACGGTGCTCGCGGAGGCGTTCCACGCCGGCGAGCGGCGCCTGCACGTCGCCGCTCGCGGCCTGGAACTCGTGGAGGTCGATGTCGATGCGGCGGAACTGGCCAATGTCAACACGACCGGCGATCTGCCCCAGTAGCGTGCGGTGGCATGTCGATTCGTGAGATCAGCGTTGACGAACTGGCCGCCGTACTGGATACGGGAGTCCGGGTCATCGATGTGCGCGAGACCGCCGAGTATGTGGCCGGCCATATCCCCGGGGCCGTGCACGTCTCGCTCGGCACCGTTCCCGACGAGGTCGACGCGTTTCGAGGCGAGGACCCGGTGTACGTGGTCTGCCACTCCGGCGGCCGCAGTCGGCGCGCGTGCGAGTTCGTCGCGTCGCACGGCATCGACACCGTCAACATCGCTGGGGGTACGAGCGCCTGGGTGCAAAGCGGCCGTGCGGTGGTCGAGGGAAGCCAGCCTTCGTGACCTATCGCTGGATCACCACGGCGAGCGACCTCGATGAGTACGTCGATCGGCTGCTGGCCGAGCCGCGCTATGCGCTCGACACCGAGTTCCACCGTGAGCGCACGTACTTCCCACGGCTGGCGTTGCTGCAGTTCGCCGGTGCCGGGGAGATCGTGCTGGTCGACCCGCTGGTGTGCGATCTGGCCCCGCTGAAGCGTCTGTTCGCGAGCGAGGTGCTGGCGGTGCTGCATGCCGCCCAGCAAGATCTCGACGTGCTCACCCACGCGGTGGGTTCAGTGCCCGAGCGGATGTTCGACACCCAACTCGCCGCAGGGTTCCTCGGTTACAGCACACCGTCGCTGGTGTCGCTCCTGCAGTCCGAGCTGAAGGTGTCCGTCGGCAAGGGCGACCGCCTCACCGACTGGCTGCGCCGACCGCTCACGGCCGACCAGTGCGAGTACGCGGCCAGCGATGTCGAGCACCTGCTCGTCCTGCACGACCGGATGGTGGCCGACCTGGAGCATGCCGGGCGTACGGCGTGGGCCGAGGACGCCTGCGAGGAGTTGCGCACGAGGCCGGTCAGCGGGGTCGACCCCGGCCAGGCCTGGACCCGGCTCAAGGATGTGCGCATTCTCAAGTCGCGGGCGCGTGGCGTCGCTCAGGCGCTGGCCGAGTGGCGTGAACGTCGGGCGATGGCCAACGATTCGCCCGTGCGTCAGGTGCTTCCGGATCTGGCCATCCTCGGAATCGCCCAGAAGCAGCCCAAGACGATGGAGGAACTGGCCCACGCTCGCGGTGTCGATGATCGCCATACCCGCGGGGTCATCGGCAAGGAATTGCTGGAAGCGGTGCAGCGCGGGCTGTCGGCCGACGTGGCGATGCCGGCCTCAGACGGTGAAGAGCTCGAGCGGCACCTGCGGCCGGCAGTCAGCCTCGTGTCCGCCTGGGTGAGCGAGGTCGCCCGCCAGCAGCGCATCGACACCGCCCTGCTCGCCACCCGCAACGACCTCGTGTCGTTCCTGCGCGGCGACGCCGACTCGCGCCTCGCACACGGATGGCGCAACGAGTTCCTCGGCGACGGCATCCGCCGCCTGGTGGAGGGCCGCGCCGCACTCACCTTCGACGGTCGCGGCGGCTTGCGCTTGATCGACGCCGACCCCCAAAGCTCCGCCCAGCCCTGAACGGCGGCGGGGCCGCCGGTTCGGTCAGCCGTTGGCCAGCCGGCGCACCTTGGCCCACAGCTTGTCGAAGGCCTCGCTGACATCCGCCGAGCGGGCGCCATACGCGTGAATCGGGCAGCGCTCGCCGATCGCCTGGTTGACGATCACCCGCAGCGGGATCACCGGCTGCCATACGGCCTTCTTGCCCACGATACGGGTCAGCTCGTCGTAGCGCCGGTCGGCCTCGCTGCTGACCGGCGGCACCTTGTTGACGATGACGCCCGCCAGATCGAGTTCGGGATTGTGCTCGTCCCACACCTGATCGACCAGGTCTGCGACCGCGGCGATGCCGCGCAGGGCCAGTTCAGCGGGCTCGACGACGATCACGGCATGGTCGGCGGCGGTGAGGCCGGCGGTGGTGAGTGCGCCGAGCGAAGGCGGGCAATCGATGAGGATCGCCTCGAAGTCGTCGGCCACCTCAGCGAGCGCGGTGCGCAGACGGTCGGGGTTGCCGCCGTGATCCTTGGGGAGCAGGCGTGGTGACGAGGGCAGCACCCACACGTTCTCGCTCCAGTCCGATTGCTGCATCACCCGCGACACGGGTGCCCGCCCGAGGACTTCGGCGATCGAGTCCTCCACCTCGCGCGGGTCGACTCCAAGTACCCAGGAACTGGAACCTTGGGGGTCGAGGTCGACCACGAGCACCCGGTGGCCGGCCGTGGCGGCGGCCGAAGTGAGGCCGAGGGTGACGGTGGTCTTGCCCACCCCACCCTTCTGATTCAGGACTGCGACGGTGCGACCCATGACCCCATGCTGCCACCTCTTCGGGCCAGTGTCGCCACCCGCGGTGCCAGGTGAGCAGTGAGGACGGTGCCCACGAGCGCCGGATCCGTGCTGGCGACGACTTCTGCTCCCAGCGCCGCAGGTGGGGTGGGTGCGAACGCCGATCCGGTGTGCACAAGCGACACCCACGTCTCGTGGCCGTCGCTGCGTGCCCACGCGAGCACGTCGTCGCCGGTGTCGAGTAGCGCGAACTCACTTTCGCCGAGGCCGGCCGCGTGCAGCGCCGGCGTCGCCCGGCGTAGCCCGAGCAGGTGCCGGTACCAGTGCAGGATCGAACCTGGGGCGTCGCGCTGGGCAGTGACGTTGCGCGTCGCGGTCTCGGGCGCGAACGGCAGCCACGGGTCGGTGGCCCAGCCGTGGAGGGGGTCGGCGCTCCAGGGGATCGGTGCCCGGCAGCCGTCGCGCAGGCCTGGGTCGACCACCCGCTCGGGGGGCACGGCAGCGTCGACGAGGCCGAGTTCCTCGCCCTGGTAGAGGAACGGGGTGCCGGGCAGCATCAGCAGCATGAGCGCCGCCATGCGGGCCTCGTTCTCGTCACCCCCGAAGCGCTGGCGGTGGCGTGGCACGTCGTGGTTGGAGAGCACCCACGTGGGCCACGCGCCCCGCTCGCGTAGCACGGCGATCGTTCGGCCGATGCGGTCGCGCAAGTCGGCCGCGCGCCACGGGGTCCACAGGAAGCGGAAGTTGAACGCGAGGTTCAGCTCGGGGGCATCGGGCGTGCCGAGGTACTCGGCCATCGTCGCCTCGTCGAGCAGGTACACCTCGCCCACGCTGAGCCGGTCGCCCTCGTACCCGTCGAGCACGGCTTGGATGCGGCCCAGGCGTTCGTGGGTGACCGGCTCATCGTTGTACACGATGTGGCCCCAGTTGTGCTCGGCGCACTCGGGTGGGTCGTTCTTCGTCAGATTCTTGCCGATGAGGTGGACGACGTCCATGCGGAACCCGTCGACCCCCTTGTCGAGCCAGAAGCGCAGGGTGGCGAGCATCGCCGCCTCGACGTCGGGGTTGTCCCAGTTCAGGTCGGGCTGTTGGCGCAGAAAGCAGCGCAGGTACCACTGACCGCGCTGGTCGTCGTACGACCAGGCCGGCTCACCACGGGGAAACGAGGCCAGCCAGTTGTTGGCCGGCTCGTCGCGCCACACGTACCAGTCGGCCTTGGGGTTGGTCCGGTCGCGCCGGCTCTCCTGGAACCACGGGTGCTGGTCGCTCGTGTGGTTGGGCACCCAGTCGAGCAGGACGCGCAGGCCGAGGGCATGGGCGGTGGCGAGCAACTCGTCGAAGTCGGCCATCGTGCCGAACTGGGGGTCGATCGCGCAGTAGTCGGCGACGTCATAGCCGAAATCGGCCATCGGGGAGTGGAAGATCGGCGACAGCCACACCGCGTCGGCACCGAGCCAGGCCACATGCGGGAGGCGTTCAGTGAGGCCGGCCAGGGTGCCCACACCGGGTATCGCGCCCGGCCGCGCCGCCGACTCGGCGAAGGACCGCGGGTACACCTGGTAGACCACCGACGTCCGCCACCACGGTGACACGGGGGTCGGATTGGGTCGTGAGTCCTGCACAGACGTTCAGGTTAGGTCCCACGGAATCCGAGGGTAGACCGATAGAGTGGCCTGCAATGTCAACTCTCTAGGTTCGGGAGCCCTACCGTGAAGAAGGGTCGTCACCGTCGCTTCGAGGAAGCGCGGAAACTCAAGCAGGCCGGTCCCAGCGCATTCGATCTGGGCCTCGGCGGCAGCGATCAAAGTCACAAGAACGAAGATGACGAGTACGCCGCTCTGGCGGAGAAGTACGGCGTTACCTTCGATGACGACGACGACGAGAACGACGACTGACCCTCCGCGGGGCGCCGGGCCTGGCACCAACTGAACAACCCGGTCTCATGTCCTCGCAGAACTCCACCCCCATCCGCAACGTCGCGCTCGTGGCCCACGTCGACCACGGAAAGACGACCCTGGTCGACGCCCTCCTGCGCGCCACTGGCACCTTCGCCGCCCACCAGGCGGTGGTCGACCGCGTCATGGACTCGAACGATCAGGAGCGTGAGCGCGGCATCACGATCCTCGCCAAGGCGGCCTCGATCACCTGGAAGGGCGTGAAGATCAACCTGGTCGACACCCCCGGCCACGCCGACTTCGGTGGCGAGGTCGAGCGTGCCCTCACCATGGTCGACGGTGTGCTGCTGCTCGTCGACGCGGCCGAGGGTCCGCTTCCCCAGACGCGCTACGTGCTGCAGAAAGCGCTGGCCCGCGACCTGCCGGCGATCGTGATCATCAACAAGGTCGACCGCCAGGACGCGCGCGCCGACGAGGTGCTCGACGAGGTATACCAGCTGTTCATCGACCTCGATGCCGGCGATGAGCACATCGACTTCGAGATCATCTCGGCGATCGCCCGTGAGGGCAAGGCGATGCGTGGCATCGGCTACCCCGAGGACGATGCCGACCTGTCAGCGCTGCTCGACACGATCCTCGAGGCCATCCCTGCACCCGAGGGCGATGCGACTCAGCCCCTCCAGGCGATGGTCACCCAGCTCGACGCGAGCGAGTACCTCGGGCGCCTGGCCATCGGCCGCGTCGTCAACGGCGTGATGCGCCGCGGTGAGACCGTTGCCCTGCTCGAAGCCGAGTTCGCCGAAGGGCAGCCCCCGCTGAAGCGCCGCCTGGCCCAGCTGATGGCGTTTGAGGGCGTCAGCCGCAACGAGGTGCAGGAGCTGTCCGCGGGCGACCTGTTCGTCGTGGCCGGCTTCCCCGAGGTGGAGATCGGGGACACCATCGCTGCCGTCGATGACCCCGTCGCCCTGCCCCGCCTCGTGGTCGACGAGCCGGTCCTGCGCATGACGTTCGGCGTCAATACCTCGCCGCTCGCCGGCAAGGACGGCAAGTTCCTGACCAGCCGCCACCTCATCGACCGTCTCAACCGCGAGATCCTCGGCAATGTGTCGATCAAACTGTTCGAGACCGGTTCGCCCGATGTCATCGAGGTCGCCGGCCGTGGTGAGCTGCAGCTCGCCGTGCTCATCGAGAGCATGCGTCGTGAGGGCTACGAGTTGCAGGTCAGCCGACCCGAGGTCATCACCAAGGAAGTCAACGGCAAGCGTTTCGAGCCGCAAGAGCGCGGCGTGTGCGATGTGCCCGACGAACACGTCGGCACCGTCACCCAGGAGCTCGCGCCGCGCAAGGGCCGCATCACCGACCTGCGCGCCGGCGATGCGGGCCGCACGATCGTCACCTTCGAGTGCCCCAGCCGCGGCCTCATCGGCTTCCGCTCGCTGCTGATGACCGCCACCCGCGGTACGGCACTGCTGCACCAGCATCACCTCGGCTGGATGCCGTGGGCCGGCGAGATGCCCGACAGCCGCGGCGGCGCCATGGTGTCCGACCGGCTCGGGGTCACCACCGGCTACGCGCTCGACAAGCTGCAGCTCAGCGGTGGCTTCTTCGTGCACCCGGGCGAGCAGGTCTACGAGGGCATGGTGGTGGGTGAGTGCGCGCGTGACGACGAGATGGTCGTCAACTGTGTGCGCCCCAAGGAGAAGAACAACATCCGCACCCACAGTCACGACGACGCGGTGAAGCTGCCGTCGCCGAAGATCCACACTCTCGAGACCGCGATCGAGTGGATCGCCGACGATGAGCTGGTGGAGGTCACCCCGAAGGCGATCCGTGTCCGCAAGCGTCACCTCGCGCTGGAAGACCGCCGCAAGGCGAACAAGAAGGTCAAGGTCTGACGACCGCTCGAAAGGGAGTCCGAGTTGCTACGTAGCGTCGTCCTGAGCGCAACGGTGGGCCTGGTCGTCGCGGCGACCGCCGTGCTCGCTGTCAAGGCTTTCGGCCACGTCGGCCGGCGGAGCAACACGCTCTTCGGTCTCTTGTGCCTCGTCAATCTCCTGGCCGCCGTCTACGTCGGCGACGTCGGATTCGGGTGCCTGATCGCCGGGGTGCTGGCGTGGGCGATGATCATCGCTCAGGTGAGCCCGGCACGTAGGGAGCTGTCCCTCCTCGCCGGCACGGTCGTCGTGCTGGCGTGGCTCTTCACGGCCTCCTCGGTGCTGATTCCTGCGATTCGCTCGATCAGCGCGGTCAGGTCGGTCTTCTTCACTTCCTCGAAGCTCGATTTCACAGCAAGAGACCACGTCTTCACGAGAGCGACCGAACTGCACCAGTTCTGGGGATTTGTCGTCCTACTGGTCCCGTTGCTCGCGGCAATCCCCACGACATGGGTGATCGTCCGCAAGCGGAGCGCCACTGACGATCAGCCGCCCCGGCAACTCCCGGTCGTGATCCCAGGCAGCTTGGCCGGCGCCGTAGCCGCCGGGTCGGTGCCGCTCCTGCTCGCTTCGTGGCTGAAGCTCTCCGGTCCGAGTCGCCTCCTGGCGCCGTTCATGAGCGGGGACGGCCGGAACTTCGTGTTGTTCATCCAACAGCAGCGGGTGGAGAGCAGTTACAAGAACATCCTCGGAGTGATCAACCAAGGAGACTTCGGATCCTCGATCGCGGCGATGTTGTCGAAGGCGGCCGGTTCCCACGGGCTGTTCCAGGTGAACGATGTCGCGGCCCTGTCAGCGACGTACGTGTGGGCAGCCATGATGATTTCGGCGTCCGTGTACTGCATCGTGGTGGGTTTGGCGCGGCGCAGCCGTTCGTGGGCCGAGATCCAACCGTCAGCGCGAGGTGCCCTGGGGGCCGTGGCCGGCGGCATCGGGTTCTACGTGGCCGTGAATCCCTTCACGATGAACGAGGTCTTCCGCTCGGGCTTCTTCTCACTCTACGTGTCGATGGCACTCGTGGCCGTCTTCCTCGCGATCTGGTTCGTGGCCGGGGACGAGTGGTCGGATCTTGCCCTGCTCGGCTGCATCGTGGTCGTCCTCTACGCCACGTATCAGCCCGCCGCGCTCGTGCCACTCCTGTTGCTCTCGATCCGCGTGGGTCCGAGGTCGTGGCGACTTGTACGGTCTCGGCCGGTTGTGTCCGCCGCGCTTGCCCTGCTCGTGCTGCTCATCCTGATTCCTGGGGGCTTCCTTGCGGAGTTCCATGACCGGGTGAAGGGCCGCGTGACCTTGGTCGGGGGGATCGTCCCCCTGTCGGAGTCGTTCGTCGGTGTATCGCTTCTCATCGGTGTGGGTCTGCTCGCGTTCTCGCAGCGGTCCGTGCGCAGGATCGGTGTCAGCCTCGCGGTCGTGGCCGTGGCCGCGAAGGGCTTCTGGCACTTCGTAGCCGAGCTCCGAGCCGGCCAAGGACTCGCCGGCTACGGGTACTACGGAGCGAAGTTCTCGTACGTCGCACTGTTCATCGTGTTGACCGCTGCGGTTGCCCTGCTCTCGCTCGCCCTCGTCGCGGTCATCGATCAGGCCTCCCGCGGAACGCCGCGTGTGCTCCATACGTGGCCGGCCGTCGGGGCGCTCGTCGCGGTGCTGTTCTTGGGCGTGTGGCGCGCGTACGGGTGGGTGTCACCGCCGTCCGACCTCGTCGACAAGGCTCCGCACGGATGGGACTACCCCCGCGCCTGGGTCGTCGACGAGGTGCTCGCACGGTGGAGCAAGGACGATGCGGTGTACCTCCAGATCATCGACGAAGGCAACGACGGAAGCGCGAACTTCTGGAGTCCGCTGTTCTGGACCAGGAACGCGCGCTGGGACTGGGTCTATGAGGGAATCGACTACGACTTGGACTCGGTGTGCGAACTCATGGCACCTGGCCCCGTCACGGTGGTCACTGCCAGCGAGGAGTACGGGCGTCTTCTGACCAGCAGCTGCCCCGACGTCATCGATCACTACGAGGTGGTGGAGAAGCCCTGAAACCGCGTACGAGTTTGATGGTGCCGCAGTCCGGCAGGTCTGACAGAGATAATGGGCTGTACCGTTCGAGGCGTGCGGAGGATCGCAGATACGGTCGCGAACATCTGAGCCGAGTCGTAGAGTCGTGCTATGGCAGGTTCAGGTATTCCGATGGGCGAGTGGAGCGGCTCATCGGCCACAAGAGAGCTTCACGTTGATGTGCTCCGCCTGCATGAGGAAGGCTAGCGAAGGGAGCTGGTCATCCTGGGGGTTGCGCTCGGACCGTTGGTGGTCGGCGTCGCGTCAGCTGTAAACGCAGTCATCGCGATGTGAGAACAGGGTTCTGCCGTGTGGGTGGACGAGATCGCCCGCGACTTCACCGACGAGAACATGCCGTTCGAGGTCTGGCGTCTCGGTCGCACGATCGGCAAGTGGCGCGAAACAGATCGTTGCCTGGCATCGGGTGATGCTGGACCACCTTCGACGGCGTGACCCTGCAGAGAGCGATGACGCAGCCCCGTCAGTAGTCGCTGCGCATCGGCGACGATTCCCCGTAGCCCTTTCTCGCGACGATCTGCTTGCGCCCTTCACTGCAACTGACGCGTGTATTCGTGTTCACGGCACCCGCTGAATCTCATGAGCGGTCGAGATGAGGTGACACACCCGCTCCGATGGAGCCTATCGAACATCGCCTTTCACGGCGTAGAGCTTGATGCAGAACCGGGAACCGACGGCGGCAGCCTGTGGCGCTGACTTGCCGATCTGCCCCACACCCGGAGAGCGGACCCGTGAACTTCGAATGTGGTTCCCGTGGAGTCACTCTCAACCTCAGCTACGTACTAATCCTCCTCGGCAGAGTGGTCGATCCAACTGAGGACCACCGAGCAAACAGTGCTGTCAGCGGGGCATCCGCCGCTGACAAACCCAACGGCGCGCCCCGTAGGAGCGGCGAGCGCAGCTTCAGGCGATTCGACAGTAGGTGCCACCGTCGGCTGGAGACTAGGTGCCACTGTCGGCCGGACAGTGGAATCGACTGCAGCGACTATGGTGGGGTCGTTCCCGGTCGCAGCGACGAGTGTCGGTGACGCGACCATGACTGCCTGGGTGCCTTGTGACGTTGATGGCGGTTCTGCCGGCGCGCCAGAACTGCTTGCCTCGTTGATCCACCAGAACAGAAGCACGATGAGCAGGATTGCGACCGCCCAGCAGAGGATTGCGTCCCACGGGAGGGGCTGCCTCGGCGGGGTCGATCGAACAGGGGGCGGCTTGAGAGCGGAGTAGTCCGGGGGCGGCGGCTTCCCGACGTGGAATGTGCTCGGCGTGCTACTGGTCGGTTGCGCAGCGTTGACGACGGGTGGCGGGAAGAAGGTGATGGGTGCTCTGCTCTTTCGACTCTGCTCCAGGTTCGCCCATTGTGTCGTGGGTGTGGTGGGTGTCGGTTCGACCTTCGAAGTGCGCGTCAGCGCACGAGGCAGCCCTTCGTCGATGCCGCTGGGCGTGTCCAGACGCCCCGGGAGCGGGTCCAGGTACCACGCGGCAGCGATCCGGGTCGAAGGTGGGGCCGGTAACGCTCGGGCCCGAACGATTGAACCGAGATCGGCGTGCACGCTCTCCAATGGACGACCCAACCAATCCCTCAGGCAGCCAGTGAGTTCCCTCACTTCATGTGCCGGGTTCCGACTGAGACGATGGAAGACCGGACTCAGCCCGGGGGCTTTGAGGTCGTCCTCGTGCAACACGAGGTTCTCGCCTTTCGAGAACCGGATGAGCTCGGGGTCGGTAGCCAGTGCCCGCAGCGAGGTGTAGATGACGAGGGCTGCGAAAGTGTCGGCGAACTCGTTCCAGACTCCCTTTGTCAGACGATCTGGATGCTGGTAGTTCGGGTGCCCGACTTCCCTCGGTGGGGGCAGGTTGGAACCGATGATGGTGACGCTGTCGTAGTCGACGAGCCGGAGTTGCAGCGACTCCTCGATGAGCACGTTGCCGTGCTGCAGGTCGCCATGGATGATGCCGCTTCTCTTGATCGAGGTCACTAGTTCGAGAAAGCGGCGGGCGATCTCGTTTGTGCGGTTCGCTTCGACACTGTGGCTCTCGATGAACTGCGTCATGGGCTTGCCTGGTGCCCAAGCCATCTTCACGATCGGGTATTGCAGGCCCCGGACTTTCACGCCATGATCCCTCCACCCTGCCGTGACGAACTCGGGCATCGGCCTGGTTGAAAGGAGGGCCGACAGCGCCCGGTAGCGCTCGGCTTGCACCGGGTTCGGGCGTCGTGTGAAGCAGCGCAGAGCGAGATCGCCGGCTGGTCCGCGCATCCGGAAGACGACGGCGTTCTGACCGGTGACCGACTCGGGGAAGCCTGGCAGCCTTTCGTAGGTATGGGCGACGCGGAGTTCCTGATCCTCGAGACTGGCTTGAGGGTTCTGCACGGCTGCGATGTAGTCGGCGTTCGTCGGCCATGTCGGTGGGAGGGGTGCCGGTGCGATGGTCGCATGGAAGGCTGCCACTCCGGCCCACGCTCCCGACGGAGTCGTAGCCTGCTGTTTGCGCTTCGACCAGGCCACGTCGCTACGTCTCCCGGGCCGGGTGGTGGCGCTGGTGGGAGGGGCCGCCGTGGTAACGCAGGAGTGTGCAGTCGTCGTTCTCGATGGCGTCGGCGTCGCGGAGGGTTTCGATCAGCAGATGGAATCGCCGGTGATCGACGGTCGTAAGCATTGCCCAGACTCCCTCTGTGACGGCGCTCTCTCGCAGAGCCCACTCTGCCAACGCATCGGTGCATAGCAGCAACGTGTCGCCGGCCGCGCAGACACCACTGGTGGTTCGCAGATGTCGGAGTGCGGACGCTGTCTGCTCGCTTGAGGTTGACAACAGTGGCGGGTTGTCATCGAAGTCTTCGTGGCTCGAGATCGGGAACTTCTGGATGCATGCGTCGTCCCTGACGTGGAACAAGCATGAATCGCCGAGGGCGACTGCCTCCCAGGTCTGGTTGCCGCCCTTTCGTGGGGAAGGACTGAGAACGAGTCCGCAGAGTGTGGCGAAGGAGGGCTTGGCGGCCATCCGGTCCGCTAGGTAGTCAGGAACGCCAGACTGATGAGAGATCGGCATGGCTGCCGCTACCCGTTCAGCCCAGACTGCGGCTTCGATCGCTGTCCCCGGCATCGGATCCGCGCAGTAGGAGCGGACCAGAAGGTCAGACCAGTCCTTGGCGCGCATTGCCGCGGACGCACCATCGGAGACCGCGAAACGGCCCTGACTCTCGCAGCGCGCCGCGCTGTCCTCGTTCTCTCTATCGCGGTTGCCCGCCTTCGGGACACAGTAAGTGACGGACCGAAGAGGCTCGGTCACCCGCCGTCTCCCATCCTCGTTCCCGTGCCCACCATCATCGCATCGATGACAGCCTCGGCAGAGGCATTGAAAACGAACCCCCTCGCCCCGCTGGAGACAGCGTTCCCTCGGGCGGCTGCGACTTCCCGCATGAAAGGCGGAAGCTCACTCGACATGTCGAAAAGCAACGAAGCGTACTCATCCAGAAAGCGAACACCAGGCGACGGGAAGAATACGGGCTGCTCTGCCACCCCGGAGAGCGCTATGTTGAACAGAAGCAGATTGCCATCACTCGTTGACATCTCCCTCAGCTTCGCGGCCCAGCCTCGAGGGTCGCCATCGGTCGAACTACCGTCGCTGACGTTGAACACCACCGGAGGAAACGAATCCGGATGCTGCGCGGACCAGTCACCGGAGATCTTGTGGGCGAGAGCGAAAGCCCCACACATTGGCGTACAACCATTGGAGCGAGGGTCGACCCAGATCGGCGACTTGACCGCCCCGTCCGAAGTCTGCTCCTGGTCGACACGGAGCGGGTTCGTGGCGAGTTCGACGATCGAGACGAGTTCCCGTCCGACGAGACTGCCACCGAAAGCCGAACGAACGTGCGACACATTGGGGTCGTGCGACGCACCCCCATATCCGAGCAAGGCGACATCGAAGTAGTGCCGAGGGCCCTCCTCTTTCATGCACTTCATCACCAGTTCGACGAACAACCGATTCAACACCTGACACAACGCCTCGGCCTTAGGTGTCGTGGTCCCGGCGATGCCGTTCGCCATCGATCCAGATTGGTCGATCATGAAGACAAACAGGTTGGGATGTGCCCGGTCGACTTTGCGCTCGTACATGTCGTCTCCAGTCTCTATCTTTCGTTGACCACCGTATGCCGGTGCACTGAAACTCGCCGGAGCGCGGAAGAAGCCCCACCGCTCGTGGCGTCAGGCCAGGGCGAGCCATCCGTCCATCGCCAGTGGTGATCGCACGCCTGGCACCGGAAATCCAAGGTGGTCGGGTCGGACCGTCGAGTGGTTTCGGTGTCGAAACTGCCGCACCGCGGGCATGGAGCCTCGAAGCGGCGACGATCCTCGGTTCTCAAGCGCGAGAGCACCTCGGCCCCGAGCGTGGGCAGTGGCGTCCGCGTACGGGGATGTTCGATCGCGACTCGACGGGGGGCAACAGGCGCAACACTGGAAGGCGTGAACTGCGCAGCGGGCGGACCCGGGGCCGACAACCTCGCCGCCGAAGTCGTCGAAGCCTCGCCTCCGACGACCGCCCCCGACGGCAGGCGAGTCCGCTGACCGCACCGCTGGCAGCGCCACAGAACACCAGCTCGGGACGGCGACCTCCGGACTTCCACCGCAACTTCGACCGCCCCGAGCACCGCCAGCAAGACCACGCCCAGGACAACGTTCGGCGACCGGCCAAAAGGGGTGGTGAGCCGCAGCGCCAACAAGCCGCCCCCTCCAACGACCAGCAGGCCAACGAACACTCCAAATATCGCGGTCCGCACAGCCTCGCCGGCCGGAAGACCCCGGCGGGCGAAGGTGAGATCTGTCCCACCACAGTTCCTGCAAGCCCGGTCGCGGATCACGGGCACCGCTCCGAGATCGTGGTCTCACAAGTCGAGTCCGTGGCAGTCAGCGCGCTCGACGGCGCGGAGGTTTGGAGGGAATCCGTAGTGGCCGGGCGTTCAACGCGCGTCGGATGGACTCTGGCGCGTTCGGAGGAGTCATCGCCGAACCCGAACGCTATGACGAGTACCAGGAGCGCGCTGGATATCACGCGCAGAACCGGCGGCACCATCCGGAACCGGTGCCAAGTTCTGGCTGGGCTTCTCGAGCCGCTCACGTTGGTACCGTACACCACCTCCGCAGGCCACATTTCAACCAATACATGCAACCGTGGCCCAGATCTCAGCAGCGCCGAGACCCTTCCAACCTCGTGGGGTCTGACCTATAGTCGCGGTGCAGTTCGGCCATGCCGCGGGCACGCGACGGTGTGTCAGCGTGGCGATTACCGATTCCGGCTGAGGAGTTGACGTGACCGAGTCAGATCCCCAAGATCCCCCCCGTTCCAGAGGGCCGATCCGCTTCGATCCCCCGCGCCACATACCCGGGCCTGCCTCGGGCACCGCCAATGCTCCACTAGACGCTGGACAGCCGAGCGTCGAGCACCTTCACCAGTCGCTCACATTCCCGCCCTCGGCCACGGCCCCCGCGCAGCGGGCAACGACAGTACGAGACTCCATCCAGTTCAGACCCGACACAGCGGCCACCCTCAGGACAACAGCCGGACGCAAGCCGCTCAGTTTCGAGCCCCAGACTCAACAGAGTCACTTCATGGCCACGTCTCTCCCCGCGGCGGGTCGCGGCCCCAACGGGCGCAGCCGGCACGGTCCACTGCTCGTCGCTGCGGCCGTAGTGGTGGCCGTTGGAATCGCCACCGTCGCGTTCTGGACAGGATCCAACGACAACGGTGAATCACAAGACGCACGCGCCACATCAGCCGCCGTCTCGGCGTCCTCTGGGGGCCAGGCCCACCTGGAAGGTGTCGCCACGGTCATCATTCCGAGTGGCGGGGTCGACAACGACGCGAGCCTTCGCCTATCGGCAATCGAGAGTCCTTCAAGCCTGAATGCCATCACAAGGGCAGCAGGACCCGGAGTCGAGATCGATCTGTCGCTACCTCTGCTGGCGCCAGCGACCATCACCCTGCAACTTGACAAGACGCTGATCGACCAAACCCTGCCGGTCGAGTCAATCTTCGCCGCCTACTTCGACGACACGCTCGGCGAGTGGGTCCTCGTGCCAGGCACCGTGGACCCGTCGGGTGAGTCCATCACGGTGACATCAACCCACTTCTCCTGGTGGACCCCACTCCAGGCCAACTTGAACCGATTGAACGACGCCATCCTGGCGATGACAAGCCTTCGGGAACCGCCACCGGCCTGCCCACGACATGATGCTGTGGAGCCGAACATCGTTTGGAGCGACGGCACCCAAAAGGATGCCATCGGGCACTGCCTCAGAGAGTCAGGCGGGGAGTACTACCTCGATGTATCCAATAATCGGGGTATTCCGCTGACGGTGGGATCGGATAGTAGAAGCTTCAGGGCCGAGACCAAAGTCAACTGGCTCGACGAACTGGTTGAGAAGCAACTCGGGCAACTGATCATTCCAGCCGGCGAGACGCGAACCTTCAGACTGCCCCGCTCGGGCGCGCTAACCGTGGTGATCCGGCCATCCTATGCAGCCGCCGTGCCGGATCTCATCGTTGATGCTCTCGGGCTGATACCCGGAACGGACACCGCCATTGGCATTGGGCTCTGCGCGAAAGAGGCAGCACTAATACTACCTAATATCGAACAGCTCAAGGCGGAAGCCATCATCGCTCTCTTCCGAGAGTGCCTACCGATCTTCCTGAATATTGCACTAGAGGAACTCGCCCCGGCGATCGAGGTGGCCATTCTCGTCAGCGAGGTAGCCATTCTCGTCGGCGAGGTGAGCATCACCACCGCAGCCAAGTTCGCCATCGACCTCGGAGAGCCAGCGACTGCGCCGACCGAACCGGCAACCTTTCCGACTACACAGCCGCCATCGACCACAACTACACAGCCGACATCGGCCACACAGCCACCAAGCACTGAACTCAACCCTCACGACGCCGCCGCCTGGGTCGCGGGAGAGTTCGTGGACGCCTGGAACACGGGAGATCGCACCGCCGCACAGGCTGTGTCGATCGACTGGATGTCTGGCGACTACACGCATACGTTCGACGAGATGTGGGACACAGGCGGCGGCGAAGGGCTGGGGCCGATCCCCGAGTACCCGTATGTGGAGGTGGACGCGCCCTGCGATTACGACCCTATGGCACCGTACCCGTACATCATGTTCTACAACCCTGGGAACTCGCTGCAGGACGCCTTCATGCACTGCCAGTACTACGGGGGCATCGGGCAGTTCGGAGAACTTGAACTCTCGTTGGTGCACATCGACGGGAAGTGGTTCGTGTGGATGGTCGACTTCGCCTGGACCACCTACTGATGCCGAACGCGAGTTCCTCGCCATGGGCCCACCCGCTGAGGCATTCCTCGGCATTCCTCCCCCAGGGAGCGGCGGCGGGGATGACGATGTGGCCCTCAAACGAGCCATCGCCAGCGAGGTCCACCGCGCCGTCCACCAAGACTTCGCGAACCTAGCCACGACGACTTGACATCCGTAGGGCATCCCCTTGCTCTGCTCAGCAGTCAGACCTGTTGTTCGCGCCGTTCGCTCACAGCCGTCTCGAGTGCGGTCAACCGGTCGCCGATGTTCGACGACGATTCCAGCATCATCCGCTGCAGAGCGACCACGGTCGCCTCCATCGCCTTCAAGCGCTTGTCGACTTCGCCATGGCGCCAAGCCAACTGAGCATCGACGCGCGCGCTGACACCTCGGTTCACTCGTTCGCGCATCGCGGTGAAAGGGTTCCGTGCCACTATCTGCTCCAGATCTGTTCAAGTCGGCGGCGCATCGCTGCACCGCAGTGCTCCAACGAGTGGTCACTGAGGATACGCGTTCGGGCCGCGACCGCCATCTGATGAGTTGCGTCGGGCTCGGCGACCACCAATCGCATCAGCTCTGCTGCGTGAGCGACATCGGGCTCCGCCCACGTCGCGCCGGGAAGGTAGGGCCATGCATCAGCGGGAACGACCTCTGGTTCCCACCTCACGAGGTGAGCGAGGCCCGGCAGCGTGAAATCCATGTTCCCCGAGTAGCCAGTGGCAATGACGGGCTTCTCCAGCAGCATCGCTTCCGCCATCGTCAGCCCGAGCCCCTCGGAGCGGTGCAGCGACACGTAGGCGTCGCACAGGCTGGTGAGCGTGCCGGACTGCACGCGATCGAAGACCTGATCGATGATGACGATGTCCGGCCGGTCGCGAGATATCCATCGCAGCCGCTCGATTCCCTCCAGGTTCGACCGGCCGTGGATCGTCTTCAGCACCAGGCACGTGCCGTCCTGCGGACCGAATGCCATCCGGTATGCGGCGATCACGGCCTCGGGGTTGTTCCGCTGGAACACGCTGTGCATATCCCAGCTGAACAGGAACATGAAGCCCTCGTCCAGCCCCATCATTGATCTGGTGCAGGAGGGATCGACCACGGGATCGGTGAACGGGATCGGCATGTGGGTCACCGTCACATCGGGCGGTGCGCTGCGCGCGATGGCGTCGCACATGAACCGGCTCGCGGCCCACACCTCGTCCACGCGGTCGAATGCGGACCACAGCCCGCCCGGGAAGTCCTCCAACTCCCAGCACCACTGGCCGATCACGTACCTCCGTTCCACAAAGGAGCGCCCGAGATCCTGCTGCACCGAGTTGAGTACATCGGCGTTGACGGCCAACACAACGGTGTCAAAGCGAGCCACGTCGTCAACGGGACACGTGAGTTCCTGGCGGCACAACGCGCTTCGCGGCACAACCGTTGCGACATCGACGCCGCCCGAGCGCAACGCCGCGCACGTCAGCCGTGTCGATTCGTCGAGACCGAGTTCGGCGTTGGGGTACCCGACGAGGTTCACCCCGTGCTCGGTGGACCCGGCCTCGTGCCACGACCACCCGGACTCCATGGGGGGCACGAGATCCGGCAACCAGCCCAGCGTGGCGAGCAGTTCGTACTCCGCGGGACCGATTTCACGAACCCAGTCGCGTAGCTTCCCGAGATCTCCGGCGCGCACTTCTGGCATGGCGATCCGCAGATCGGGGCGCTGCGACCAGATGTCGGTGAGATACCGGGGAACCGCCGAATCCTCGCTCGACGAGGGGGCTAACGGATCCCTGGTCGACGGAGCCGCCAACCACTGGAGGAAGGCGCGGGAACCGCTCGGCAGGAATGGGGTAGGGGGCATGTCTCCGAGGCCCGCGTCCGCGAGCAGGACTTCGTCGCGGAACTGCCGTCGAATCTGGCGGGTGAGCGAAAACCCGGGGACCGCCTGCGACCATCCATACGGCGCCGACGATTCGTCCTCGGAGAGCGCGAGCAGTTGCTGTCCGTACCGATCGAACAGAGCGGCGAGGTCAGCGTTCTCGCTCAACAGCACCCGTGGCGTCTTTGGCTGGTGTTTGCTCACCCAGTGAGGATTCCCGGGGTCGTAACCCGAGTAGTGGAAGAAGCGCAGGGGCTCGCCGTCGACAACGTAGCGGCCGTCGATGCGCCGGACCTCCCGTTGGTCCAGGTTCCAGTAGGCCACGTTGTACGCCGGACTGTGTTCGACGTAGGGATGGAACAGCGGGATGCTCAGGTCGATCCACCGTTGGTCGGTGAAGAGCTGGCGTGCCGGGTCGCTGATGGCGTCGCGACGCAGCCGCTGCGCCCACCAATCGAGGAACTCCTCAGCGCCCCGTGCAACTCCGATGTACCCAAGGTTGTAGACGCCTGCACTCATGATGTCCGACTCGGCGGGCTGACAGCCGTCGCGCCGCATCGGCTGGAGACAGTGTGGGGTCAGCGAGATGCGGCCCCTCCGGGTGGCCTCGATGAGGGGCTCGAGCGATCCGAACACCTCGATGTCCGGATCGAGGTACAGCACACACTCGGCCACTTCGAGGAAATGCCGCAGGGCGAACGGCTTCACCGCTGTTGCGAACTCCGTGATGTCGTACATGGCCGCCATCAGTTCGAAACCTTCGGCGCCGAAGTCGATGTCGGTGACGGGGATCAATCGTGGATCGTGCCGCCGGCGGTTGCTCACCTGCAGCGGATAGTCCGTTACGACGATGTAGAACGGCGAGTCGGGATGCAGCGCCGTGAACGACTCGGCGACAATCCGGGCTCGCGGTATGTAGTTGTGGGCGACGATCGTGAAGGCGATCGTGTCGCAGCCCATCAGCGGAGAGTACTGCAAGGACGACCGCCCGGATCCACTGCGCTGAGCACGTTTCGGACTCTAGCGGCCCGTCAAGCCGCCCCGCCGTCCCATGAGGGGCGCTCAGCGCTTGACGCTGGGGTGGGGGAGGGGGGTCCACTTGGGGCGTTCGAGGAGCTCCACCATGCGGTCGTACGGCACCTGACCCACCATCTCCACGATCTCGTCGTGCAGGTACTTGTACGCGGCAGTTCCGCCGTTGAACGCGAGGTGGTCGTCCGTGCACCACCAGTGGAACTCGTGGCCGCCCGCTCCCCAGTCGCGGCGCTTCCACTCGCGCAGGATGGAGGTCACGTAGCCGTTCTCGTCGGTGTGCTCCTCGAGGCGCAAGGGCACCTGCCAGCAGACATCGGGCTTCCAGTCCATCGGCCGCTCACCGGCTTCGAGCGCGGCGACGTGCAATGCGCATCCGGCGCCGCCGGCGAAGCCAGGCCGGTTGAGGAAGATGCAGCCGTCGTCGACCACCCGTGTAGTCGTGACGCCGTCCTCGCTGCCGAGGATGCCGCCGGCCTTGCCCTTGCGGCTGAACTGCCAGTGGCGCGGGAGCAGGCGCGCCGACGACTCGACCACGGTCTGTATGTCGGCATCGTCGATGAAGTGGGCGCCGTAGCTGCAGCAGCCCTGCTCCATGTGTTCGGCATCTTCATCGAGGATGCCCTTGCACCCTGCGCCGTAGATGCAGTTCCAGTTGCTGCGCAGGAACGTCGCATCGAACAGCCAAGTGCGCTGGTCGTTGTCGTCCTCGAAGCTGATCCATTCGTGTAGGTCGAGCGGCACGATCAGCGAACCTATCAATCCGCCTGGTCAACGCGGGTCGGCGATCGAAGTGACGCC
Organism: Ilumatobacteraceae bacterium; assembly: GCA_041918155.1. Classification (GTDB taxonomy): domain Bacteria; phylum Actinomycetota; class Acidimicrobiia; order Acidimicrobiales; family Ilumatobacteraceae; genus UBA668. Next base: position 86,690 of record JAYRWH010000004.1, read on the forward strand.
GAGCAATTCCGGGCCGCCAAGAGGCCGAATCGGTAGGCTGATCCCTCCATGGGTACGCCGCCGAAGACCGCCGATCAGCTCCGCTCCGCCTTCCTCGACTTCTTCGCGGCCAAGGCGCACACCGTCGTTCCGTCGGCCAGCCTGATCCCGCACGACCCGACGGTGCTGTTCACCGTCGCCGGCATGGTGCCGTTCAAGCCGTACTTCGTGGGCGACGAGGTGCCGCCGTTCAACCGCGCCGCCACCAGTCAGAAGTGCGCCCGCGCCGGCGGCAAGCACAACGATCTCGACGATGTCGGCCGCACCAAGCGCCACCTCGTGTTCTTCGAGATGCTCGGCAACTTCAGCTTCGGTGACTACTTCAAGCGCGACGCCATCGCCTGGAGCTGGGAGCTCGTCACCGAGCAATTCGGCTTCGACGGCGACCGCCTCTGGATCACCGTCCACGAGAGCGACGACGAGGCCGAGGCGATCTGGCACGAAGAGGTCGGCGTGCCGATGAGCCGCATCCAGCGCCTCGGTGACAAGGACAATTTCTGGCAGATGGGCGACACGGGCCCCTGCGGCCCATGTAGCGAGATCCATATCGACCGCGGGCCCGCGTTCGGCCCTGAGGGCGGCCCGCTCGGTGATCCGCACGGCGATCGGTTCATGGAGTTCTGGAACCTGGTGTTCATGCAGTACAACCAGGCCCCCGACGGCAGCCGCACCGCGCTGCCCAAGCCGAGCATCGACACCGGTGCCGGCCTCGAGCGCATCCTTTGCCTGATGCAGGGCGTGGACGCCGTGTGGGAGACCGACCTGATGATGCCGCTCATCGATCAGGCCTGCAGCCTCACCGGCAAGAAGTACCAGGCCGGCGAGTACGAGCACCGTGAGAGTTTCGCCATGCGCGTGCTGGCCGAGCACGCCCGCAGCAGCACGATGCTCGTCAGCGACGGCGTGTTCCCCAGCAACGAGGGCCGCGGCTATGTACTGCGCCGCATCATCCGTCGCGCCGTGCGCTACGCGTACCTGCTCGGCACCGAGAAGCTCGTCATGCCCTCGCTGGTCGACACGGCCATCGAGGTCATGGGCACGGCGTACCCGGACGTCGTCGCCAATGGCGACTTCATCCGTGGCGTGCTCACCCGCGAGGAAGAGCGCTTCCGGCACACGCTGAAGACCGGCCTGGGCATCCTCGGCGACGAACTCGAGACGCATACCGAACAGCTGCCCGGCAGCACGGCGTTCCTGCTGCACGACACCTACGGCTTCCCGCTCGAACTCACCGAGGAGATCGCCGGTGAGCGCGGCGTGAAGGTGGACACGGTCGGCTTCCAGACCGAGATGCAGGCCCAGCGCGAGCGGGCCAAGTCGTCGCGCAAAGGCGCCGCAGCAGATGATGCTCGACTGGAGGCGTACCGCGACGTCGTCGAGCAGTTCGGCACCACTACATTCGTTGGCTACACCGATGACACCACTGAAGCGCGTGTGCTCGCCGTACTGCCCGGCGACCCCGATGAGGACGGCACCGCTACCGTCGAGATCTTCCTCGAGCGCACTCCCTTCTACGCCGAGAGCGGTGGCCAGGTGGGTGACACCGGCACGATCAGCACCGCTGGTGGAATGGCCGAGGTGATCGACACCACATTCGCCCTGCCTGGCCTGCGTCGCCACGTGGCGCGCATCACCAGTGGCGAGATCTCCCCTGGCGCCGTCGCCCAAGCGGCCATCGACGTCGAACGGCGCACGGCCATCCGCCGCAACCACACCGGCACCCACATCCTCCACCACGCATTGCGCAAGGTGCTCGGCGAGCACGTGAAGCAGGCCGGCTCGATGGTGGCTCCCGATCGCCTGCGCTTCGACTTCTCGCACTACGCCGCGCTCACCGCCGAGGAGATTGGCCAGATCGAGCGCATCGCCAACGCCGAGACGCTCGCCAATGCGCCAGCCCGCGCGTTCGAGACCACGAAGGACGAGGCCACCGGCTTGGGGGCGATCGCGTTCTTCGGCGACAAGTACGGCGACATCGTGCGCGTGCTCGAAGTCGGCAATTCGATCGAGCTGTGCGGCGGTACTCATGTGACGGCCGCCGGCGACATCGGCCTCATCAAGATCGTGAGCGAGGCCTCGATCGGTAGCAACCTGCGCCGCCTGGAGGCGGTCACCGGTGCCAACACGGTGGCCCTGCTGCAGCGCGACGAGGCACTCATCACCGAGACCGCCCGCCTCGTGGGCAGTGCCCCCGACGACCTGATCGGCGGTGTGCAACGGCGGATGGACGAGATCAAGGCGCTCAACGACGAGCTGAAGGTCATGCGCGCGAAGCTGGCCACGGGCCAGGCCGGCGAGCTTGCCGCCGGTGCCAAGGGTGGCGTGGTCGTGGCCCGCATCGACGGCATCGCCCCCGGCGACGTACGTGAACTGGCGATCGCCGTGCGCCAGCAACCGGGCGTGAAGATCGTCGTATTGGGTGGCGTCAGCGACACCGGTGGTGTCTCGCTCGTCGCCGCGGTCAATCCTGCCAGCGGCAAGGTCGCCGGCGACCTCATCAAGGACGCGGCGAAGGCCGTCGGCGGCGGTGGTGGGGGCAAGGGCGACATCGCCACGGCCGGCGGCAAGAACCCCGCCGGCCTCGACGAGGCACTGCGCATCGCGGAGGCCGCGGCGAGGTCGTGAGGGCGCTCGGCATCGACCTGGGTTCCAAGCGCATCGGCATCGCCGTCAGCGACCGCTCGGGCACGATCGCCTCGCCGCTCGCCGTGCTGCAACGAACCGGCTCGGTCCGACGGGATCACCAGGCCATCGCCGCGCTCGTCGTCGAGGAGGAAGCCGAGCTGCTGGTGGTGGGCTTGCCGCTCAACATGAACGGTACGTCCGGCCCCGCGGCGAAGGCTGCCGTCACCGAGGCCGAAGCCTTGGCTACCGTGGTCGGCGTGCCGGTCATCACCTTCGACGAGCGCCGCACGACGGTCACCGCTGACCGCGCGTTGATGGAGGCGCGCATCGGCGCCCGGGATCGACGCAAGTACGTCGACAAAGTTGCCGCAGCGATCATGCTGCAGACCTGGCTCGACTCACGTGCGGCGGCCCGCGAGAGGGGCGAGCGGTGAGCTGGGTCGACGACACCTCTTGGCACCACGACCCGTGGGACGACGCCGACATCAGCGATGCGCTCGTCATCGAGCGTCCGCGCCGCCAGACCCGCCGGGTGAAGTGGGTCGTGTGGGCAATGGCCTATCTCGCATTGGCCGGCCTCGTCGTGGTCGGCCTCGTGGGACTGTGGTACACCCGCCAGGTCAACCCGGTGGGCGACCCGGGCGACCCGATCACGTTCACCGTCGATGCCGAGGATTCGGTGCCGACCGTCGCTTCGCGCCTCCACGAGGCGGGGCTGGTCTCCAGCGTCGGCGTCTTCGAGTGGTACGTGAAACACCACGGTGGGCTCCAGCTGACGCCGGGCTACTACGTCCTGCGCCCCAACGACCACATGGGCAACATCATGCGCATCCTGCGCACCCCTCCGTCAGAGACGTACACGAAGGTCACCTTTCCCGAGGGCTACACGTACGAGAAGATGGGCGTGCGCCTGGCGGACAAGGTGCCACGGCTGTCGGCGGTCGACTTCAATGTCGCCGCCTCGGACGGCACCATCACGTCGCCGCTGCTGCCCGTGGGCAGCACCAGCCTGGAGGGGTTGCTGTTCCCCGACACGTACCAGGTGTCGAACAGTGAGACCGCGGCCCAGCTCGTGCAGCGCATGGTGCACCTCACCGAGCGTGTCGCCGAGCAGGAGGACATCACCACCGGCTCGGCGGCGATGCTGCTCACCCCGTACCAGGTGCTGATCATCGCCAGCATCATCGAGCGCGAGGCCAAGGTCGACGAAGACCGGCCGAAGATCGCCCGCGTGATCGTCAACCGACTACTGCTGGGTATGCCGCTGCAGGTCGACGCGACCCTCTATTACCAGCAGGACGGAACGCGCCCGTTCAGCGAGCTGCGCGATCTTGACACGCCCTACAACACCTACCTGCACACGGGGTTGCCGCCGACGCCGATCTCCAACCCTGGCCGGGCCAGCATCCACGCCGCTCTGCACCCGGCGGCCGACCCCTCGCTCGGCGACCCGCTCTGTGTGGGGATTCCTGCGGGGCAGTGTCACTACCTGTACTACGTGCTCGCCGACGAGGACGGCCACCACGCGTTCGCCGTCACGATCGCCCAGCACGAGGCGAATGTGCAGGCCGCCCGCGACAAGGGCCTGCTCGGATGACAACCCTGTTCGGCCGGCCGGCGATCTCCGGGGCGACCCGCGTCGCCGGTGTGATCGGCAGCCCGGTGCGCCACAGCCTTTCGCCCGCGCTGCACAACGCCGCTTTTGAGCAGCTGGGTCTCGACTGGGTGTACACCGCGTTCGAGGTCGCTCCGGGTCAGGCGTCGGCCGCGCTCGCGGCCATGCGCGCGCTCGGGCTTGGTGGCCTGTCGGTGACGATGCCGCACAAGGAGGCCGTGGCCGCGGCAGTGGATGCGCTCGACCCGGCCGCCGCCGCGTTGCGCAGTGTGAACACCGTGGTCCCCCAGGCCGACGGCTCGCTGAAGGGCTACAGCACCGACGGGGCCGGGTTCATCGCCTCGCTCGCGGTGGCCGGCGTGAGCGTAGGCGGCCGCAGCGTATGTCTGCTGGGTGGGGGAGGTGCGGCGCGCTCGCTCGCCGATGCGCTCGCCCGCGGTGGAGCCGCAAGGGTGGCGGTGGTGAACCGCACCCACAGCGCAGCGGAGGAGACGGCCGCCCTCGCCGGCGCCGTCGGTGTCGTGGGGGTGGCGGCCGATGTGGGCGCCGCCGACATCGTGGTGAACGCGACGTCGGTGGGCATGGGCGCCGATGAGTCCCCGTGCGACTCGGCCCTGCTGCGCTCGGGCCAGGTGGTGGCCGACATCGTGTACCACCCGCGCCGGACCGCGCTGCTGAAGGCCGCTGCCGCGGCCGGCGCGGTCACGGTCGACGGGCTCGGCATGCTCGTGCACCAGGCCGCGCTGCAGCAGCGGCTCTGGCACGGCACGGCGCCCTCGATCGAGGCGATGACGGCCGCTGTGGAACGGGAACTCGCCGCCCGTCGCCAGTAGCCTGCCCGGGATGCTTCGTTACCTCACCGCCGGCGAATCCCACGGCCAAGCGCTCGTGGTCATCATGGAAGGACTGCCCGCGGGGTTGGAGATCACCGTCGAGGAGATCCAGGCGGAGTTGGGTCGCCGTCGCCTCGGCTACGGCCGCGGCCCGCGTCAGAAGTTCGAGCAGGACGAGCTCACCCTGCTCGGTGGCGTTCGTCACGGGCGCACCCTCGGCTCCCCGCTGGCGATCGAGATCAAGAACAGTGAGTGGTTTCGCAGCGACAAGTGGCACGAGGAGATGTCGCCCGCACCCGGTGCCACCAAGGATCCGCTCACGTCGGTGCGGCCCGGCCACGCCGACCTCGTGGGCATGCAGAAGTACGGCTTCTCCGACGCTCGCGACGTGCTCGAGCGGGCCAGCGCCCGCGAGACGGCGGCGCGAGTTGCCGCCGGTGCAGTGGCCAAGAAGCTGTTGTCGCACCTCGGCGTGTCGGTCATCTCGCACGTCACTCAGATGGGCGCGGCGAAGGCCACCAGCGGGCTGCGCCCCACGCCGGCCGACCTCGCCGCCGTCGATGCGGATGAGGTGCGCTGCTTCGATCCGGCCGCGAGCGCGGCGATGATCGAGGAAGTGAAGGCGGCCGCGAAGGACGGCGATTCGCTCGGTGGCGTGCTGGAGGTGCTCGGTTACGGCGTGCCCGTCGGCCTGGGCAGCCATGTGCACTGGGATCGCAAGATCGATGCTGCGCTGGCGCAGGCCGTGATGAGCATCCAGGCGATCAAGGGTGTCGAGATCGGGGATGGCTTCGATGTCGCCGGCCGCCGCGGCAGCCTTGCCCACGACGCGATCGTGTGGGATTCCACGGCCAACAACGGTGCGGGCGACTACCGGCGCACGAGCGCGCTGGCCGGTGGCACCGAAGGTGGCATCACCACCGGCGAGCTGCTCGTCGTGCGGGCGGCGATGAAGCCGCTGGCCACGCTCAACCGGCCGACGCTGCAGACGGTCGATGTGGTCACCAAGGAAGCGACGGTGAGCTTCAAGGAGCGCACCGACGTCACCGCTGTGCCCGCAGCCGCTGTTGTGGCCGAGACGATGGTGGCGCTCGTGCTGGCCACCGAGGCACAGCGCAAGTTCGGCGGCGACAGCGTGTCCGAGTTCGTGCGTAACGCCGAGGCGTTCCGCGCAACGCTGCCATGATCGATCCGCGCCAGCACCTCGTGTTGGTGGGGATGACCGGCGTGGGCAAGTCCACCATTGCCCGCATTCTCGGGGTGCGTCTCGGGCGTGACGTGTGGGACACCGACAGTGCCATCGAGGAGCGCGCCGGCCGTTCCGTGCGACGCATCTTCGCGGAAGACGGCGAGGCCGTGTTCCGCACGCTGGAGAGCGGGGTGCTGCGCGACGCGCTCGCGTCGACCGCGCCGCTGGTGATCGCCACCGGGGGTGGGATCGTGGTGGCCGAGGGCAACCGACGGCTGATGGCCGAGTCGGGTGCTCGTGTTGTGTGGCTGTGCGCCGATCCGGCCACGCTCGTCGAGCGGGTGGCCAACGCGAGCCACCGTCCCCTGCTCGACGACGATCCAGCGGGTACGTTGCAGCGCATGATGCTCGATCGTGAGGCGTTCTACCGCGAGGTCGCCGATGCGATCGTGCTCGTCGATCATCGATCGGCGAGCGAGGTCGTCGAGGCGGTGCTCCGGTGATCACCGTGCGAGTGCCGTTGGGTGAGCGCAGCTACGACGTGCTCGTGGGTCACGGGGCGCGCCGTGAGCTGGCTGCGCTCTTGCCGCCGACCGCCAAGCGGGCGGCGATCGTCACCCAGGCGGGCATCCCTCTCGACGTCGACCCGGGTATCCCGCTCGAGCGCTTCGAGATCGGCGACGGTGAGCAGCACAAGTCGCTGGCGACGATCGAGTCCCTGTGCCGCGGCTTCGCCCGCATGGGCCTGACTCGCAACGACGTCGTCATCGGCGTGGGCGGGGGAATGGTCACCGATGTGGCCGGCTTCGCCGCGTCAGCCTGGCACCGCGGCGTGCCCGTGGTGCACGTTGCCACGACGCTGCTCGGCATGGTCGATGCGGCGATCGGCGGCAAGACCGGGGTCAACATCCCAGCCATCGATGGTGTTGGGGGCAAGAACCTCGTCGGTGCGTACTGGCAGCCGCGTGGTGTCGTGTGCGATCTCGATGCGTTGGCCACCCTGTCGCCGCGCGAGTTGCGCTGCGGTCGCGGCGAGATGGCCAAGTACCACTTCCTCACCGGCGACGACCTGCTCGCAATGGGCGAAGTGGAGCGCATTGCTCGCTGTGTGGAGGTCAAGGCCGAGGTGGTGGCCGCCGACGAACGCGAGGGCGGCCGCCGCGCCTTGCTCAACTACGGCCACACGCTGGCCCACGCTCTCGAGATCGAGACCGGGCACACCATGGCCCACGGCGAGGCCGTCGGCGTCGGCCTGGTCTACGCCGCCCACCTCGCGCGTCATCTCGGCCGCATCGACGACGCCCGCGTGCAGCAGCACTACGACGTCGTGCGCGGCGCCTACGAACTCTCGGTCGGTTTGCCTGCCGGGCTGGACGCGCAGCGCCTGGTGACGCTGATGGGGGCCGACAAGAAGGTGCTCACCGCCGGCCTCACGTTCGTGCTCGACGGCCCCCACGGGGTGGAAGTCGTCGCGGGCGTGTCGGCCGCCGATGCGCAGGCCGCCCTGGCCGCGATGTCGGCTTCTGGGGCTGATTAGTCCCACCGCTGCTTCTGGGGCTGTTCAGTCCCGGTTTCCGGGACGATTCGCTCCCGGTTCGGCGGGCTGGCACTCGCACCCTGGCAGACTCGATGGTCATGACGCCGGAGGTGCGGACGGAGCGGTTGCTCATGCGTGGGTGGCGCGAGGAGGACAAGCTGCCTTTCTCCTTGCTCACCTCCGACCCGGAGGTGATGCGCCACTTCCCGTCGATGCTCAGCGCGCAGCAGAGCGATGAGATGGTCGACGGCATCAACCGCTTCTGGAGCGGCCACGGCTACGGCCTGTGGGCGGTGGACCGGCTCGACACGCACGCGTTCATCGGCTTCGTCGGGCTATGGACGCCGTCGTGGAGTGAGCGGCCGTACGTGGAGGTGGGGTGGCGGCTGGCCCACCAGCACTGGGGCCACGGCTTCGCCCCCGAGGCTGCCCGTGCCGCGCTGCAGTTCGGGTTCGAGCACGTGCATCTGCCGGACGACGAGATCGTCAGCTTCACGACCACGCTCAACCTCAACTCGCAGCGGGTGATGGAGAAGATCGGCATGCAACACGACCCCGCCCGCGACTTCGACCACCCCTTGTTGCCCACCTGGGACGAGAAGCGTCACGTGCTCTATCGCATTGATCGGCGCATGTGGCAGGCGGGCGTGGCACGATAGGCGGCGTGGCCGTCATTGCCCTGCTCCATGGACCCAACCTGAACCTGCTCGGCCAACGCGAGCCGCACATCTACGGCAGCGCGACGCTGGCCGACTACGAGGCCGCCGTCGCGACCGCGGCTGGCGCCCACGGCTACACGGTCACGGCCTTCCAGACCAACCACGAGGGCGAGTTGGTGGATGCGATCCACCGGGCTCGCACCGACGCGGCGGCGATCATCATCAACCCTGGCGCGTTCACCCACTATGCCTGGTCGTTGCACGATGCGCTCGCCGCGTTCGCCGGGCCGATCATCGAGGTGCACATCTCCAACCCCAACGCCCGCGAGCCGTGGCGGCACACGAGCGTGGTGTCGCCGGTGGCGACCGGATCGATCGTGGGCCTGGGCCTGCACGGCTACGAACTCGCGGTAGAAGCAATCGCCCGGAAACTCGCGTGAGCGAGCCTTCCCGCGTCGATCGTGTGCGCGCCCGCCTCGGCAGTCTCGACGCGCTGCTCGTCAGTGACCTCACCAATATCGCCTGGCTCACCGGCTTCACCGGGTCGAACGGCTGGGTGGTGCTCGCTCCCGACGGGCTGACGGTCGTCACCGACGGCCGCTATGGGGAGCAGGCAACCAAGCAGCTCGCCGCGGCCGCGGTGGAGGGCGAGGTCGTGGTCGGCATCACGGGTGCGGCCCTGCTGGCTCACCTGGCCGACGTCACCGGGCGGCACGCGACGGTCGGCTTCGAGGCCAGCCATGTCAGCTTCCAGCAGCACGCAGACTGGGCCGCGGCCTTCAAGTGCACGCTGAAGCCGGCGAGCGGCATCGTCGAGGCCGGGCGGCGCACGAAGGACGACGACGAGATCGAGTCGATCGCGCGCGCGTGCCGCATCGCCGATCAGGCGCTCGCCGAGATCGTCCCGCGACTGGGTGGCGGCCTCACCGAGGCCCAAGTGCGCAACCGGCTCGAGATCCGCTTGCGCGAACTCGGCGCCAGCGGCCCCAGTTACGACACGATCGTGGCGACCGGCCCGGTGAACGCGGCCATTCCACACCACCGGCCGACCGACACGCTCATCGAGCCCGGCCATACCGTGATCATCGACGTGGGCGCCCTCGTGAACGGCTACCACAGCGACATGACCCGCTCGTATGTGGTGGGCGAGCCGTCGACCCTCCAGCGCGACTTGTACGAGTTGGTACTCGCTTCGCAGCTCGCGGGGCTGGCCGCGATCGGTCCCGGTGCACCCGCCAAGGAGGTCGACCGCGCGTGTCGCTCGTTGATCGCTGACGCCGGCTACGGCGAGTGGTTTTCCCACGGAACTGGCCATGGCGTGGGCCTGTTGATCCACGAAGAACCCTTCGAGAACGCCACCAGCGAAGCCATATTGCAGGTCGGCGACGTAGTGACCGTGGAGCCGGGCGTCTATCGTGAAGGCTTCGGCGGCATCCGTGTGGAAGACCTGGTGGTCGTCACCAGGGAGGGATGCCGCGTGCTCACCGCCTCTGCGAAGGATTCACCGTGCCTGCCATCACCACCAACGACCTGAAGACCGGGATCACGCTCGAGCTCGAGAACGGCCTGTTCCAGGTCGTCGAGTTCCAGCACGTCAAGCCCGGCAAGGGCGGTGCCTTCGTGCGCAGCAAGCTGCGCAATCTGAAGAACGGCGCGGTCATCGACCGCACGTTCAACGCCGGCATCCGCGTCGAGCAGGCCGTGCTCGACAAGAAGGACATGCAGTTCCTGTACCGCGACGGTGACGAATACGTGTTCATGGACCAGGAGAGCTACGACCAGGAGCATGTCGACCCCACCGCCCTCGGTGATGCGGCCGACTACATGGTCGAGAACTCGGTGGCCGTCATTGCCTACTACAAGGGCGAGATCGTCACGGTGGAGATCCCCGCTTCGGTCGAGCTGAACATTGCCGACACCGAGCCCGGCATCCAGGGCGACCGCGTCAGCGGCGCCCGCAAGCCGGCCACGCTCGAGACCGGCAAGGTCATCCAGGTGCCGTTGTTCATCAACACCGGCGACCGGGTGAAGGTCGACACCCGCAGTGGCGAATACATGACGCGGGTCTGATCGGATGACGCGCCCCGACGAACGCACCGACGCTCGCGAGCGCGCCTTGATCCTGCTCTACGAGGCCGAATCGAAAGGGCTCGCGCCCACCGACGTGCTGGCCCACCAGATCAGCCCCGCCGACGAGATGACCGTGCTGCTCGTGGAAGGCGTCGAACACAACCTGGCCCGCCTCGACGAGGTGATCGCCGCGCATGCCAAGGGCTGGACCCTCAAGCGTATGCCGAGCATCGACCGCAACGTGCTGCGCATCGCCGCCTTCGAACTGCTCGGTCGCCCCGACGTGCCCGTGGCCGTCGTGCTCGACGAAGCGGTCGAGCTGGCCAAGCGCTTCAGCACCGACGACAGCGGCCGCTTCGTCAATGGCGTGCTCTCGGCGCTGGTGCCCGTCCTGCGCGCGGCGTAGCCGGCCGCTCTTCGACACGCTGCCCACCACGGACACCTGGAATCGGCAAGACTGACGGCCCGTGAGCGAACGCCTCGTCGACTTCATCTACCGCGTCGTCGAACGCTTGCGCCGGATCCACCCGGCCGCATGGCTGACGTTCCTGTTCGCGGCCGGGTTCGCCGTGCTGTTCGGCTCGCTGGGGGTGCAGAACCAGCGCAACTTCGGCACCTGGTCGTACGACATGGGTATTTACGACCAGGGCTTCTGGCTCGTGTCGCGCGGTCATCAGTTCATGAGCGTGCGCGGCATGAACTTCTGGGGCCACCACTTCAACCTGATCGCCTTCGCGTTCGTGCCGTTCTATTGGCTCGGTGCCGGGCCGGAGTTCCTCTACGTCGTGCAGGCGATCTTCCTCGCCGCGGCCGCCTTCCCGATCTACCTGATCGCCCGCGACAAGTTCCGCACGCCGTGGATGGGGCTGATCTTCGCCCTCGTCTATCTCGCCTACGCGCCGGTGCAATGGATCAGCTGGTCGATGTTCCACCCCGAGGCGTTGGTGATCGCTCCGTTCCTGTGGGCGTGGTGGTTCGCCACCAAGGAGCGGTGGGGTTGGTTCTTCGCCATGGTGCTGCTCGCGCTCAGCATGCGCGAGGACGTGGCGATGGCCGTGGTGATGCTCGGCATCGTGCTCGCGATCTACATGCGCAATGCGCCCGACTACCGGCGCGTTCTATGGCGCTGCGCGTGGACGGTGGTGCTCGGCGCGGTGTGGTACCTGGTGGCCACCCGCCTGGTGTTGAACTACTACAACGACGGCAAGGAGCCGTTCTACATCACGTACTTCTACGGGAACTACGGGCACAGCGTCGGCCAGATCGGCAAGGCGATCCTGCAGAACCCCGACCGGGTGATCAGCGATGCGGTGCAGCACGACCGCATCAGGTTCTACAAACAGTTGGGGTGGCCGCTGGCGTGGCTACCCCTGCTGAACCCACTCGCCTTGTTGATGGCCCTACCCCAGATGCTGGCCAGCGTGATCGGGCTCAGCCCGTACGCGCGCATGATCAACTACCAGTACACGTCGGTGATGATCGCCCCGCTGATGATCTCCTCGATCCACGGTGGCCACACGCTGTGGCGCTTCCGCCCGGCGCGCACCCTGCTGCCGATCGCCCTGCTGTTGTGCGCGTGGATCACGAATGCGGCGTGGTCGCCCTCACCGATCGGGCCGGACCTCAACTACCTCGCGTGGAGCCAACCGAACCCGCGCCACGAGTCATTGCGCACAGCACTCACCTACATTCCCGGCGATGCGGCCGTGTCGGCCAGCTACCAGTTGTTGCCCCACCTCACCCATCGCTACGAGATCTACGACTGGCCGAATCCGTTCTACGCGAGCGTGTGGGGCAACGACGACTGCGACCACCTGCCCGACCCGCGCACGATCGACTACGTGATCCTCGACACGACACAGATCGGCGCGAACAACCTCGGCATCTACGACGCGATGCGTGTCACCGATGGTCCGTTCGAGGCCGTGTTCGAGGACGAGAACGTAGTGGTGCTCAAGCGGGTGGGTACGAGCTACGAGGTCGACGTGCGACCGCAAGCAAGTTCTTGCCAACTGCTGGCGATCCGACACGGTTCTGGAGGAACCGGCTGACCGGCACGATCAGCGAGTCGAACACCTTCGACGAGCCGGCGTGCAGCCGCTGGACGTTGAGCACGCGGTACATGAAGAAGTACGGCACGACCCCCGCCACGTCCATGTACTTCGCCTGCACGAGTTCCAGCCCGGCCTGTTCGACCACCGACTGCAGCAAGTCGCGGTCGTAGCGACGGTAGTGGCCCGACTTGAAGTCGAGACTGCCGTACAGCGCGGGCATCGCCGGCACGAACATCGCCACGGTGCCGCCCGGGGCCACCAGCGCGGTGGCGGTGCGCAGTTCGGCGATGTCGTCGCGGATGTGCTCCAGCACGCTCACGTACACGACCGAGTCGAACGGCTCGCTGTCGCCCGCCGCGAGCAAGGCCTGCGACGTCACCTGGCGCACGTCGAGGTTGGGCGTTCCTGCGGTGCGCCGCGCCAGCTCGGGGAAGACATTGTCGGCCGGTTCGATCGCCAGCACGGCGTGGCCCGCGGCGGCGAGCTTGGTGGCGATGGCGCCCACGCCGGCACCGACCTCCAGCACACGGTGGCCGAGGTGGGGGTGCAGCTCGTCGCTGATCCAGGTGAGGAAGCGGTCGGCGTCGGCCAGGTTGGCCAGCTCTTCGGTGGCCCCGAACACGGACTCGCCGGTGGCCGCCTGGGCGCGCAGGCGCGGGCTGCGCTGGGCCCACAGCGCCTGGTTGCTGCGCATCTCGCGCCGGATCGCCTTCACGCGGCGGCGGATGGGCAGCAGGTTGCGCACGAACTCACGCAGATCGCTACCGCCGACGGCGCCCGCCGCGGAGTAGCGCGGCCGGAACGTGATCGGCACTTCGTCGACCGCGAACCCACGGGCCTGCACCACGGCCACCATCGCGCTGAAGAAGCCGTAGGTCTCGTCGGGGAGTGCCTCCTCCAGCAGCACGGCGACGGCTTCGGGGCTGTACACGCGGAAGCTGGTGGTGGAGTCGCTGACGCCACGGGCCCCGGTGAACGCCTTCACCGCGGCGTTGCCCAGGCGGCTGGCCGCGCTGCGCAGCACACCGGTGCCGGGGGAGGAGCCACCGCGCGTCCAGCGTGACCCGATGGTCAGCCCGCTGCCGCGCACCAAGTGGCTGCGCACGAGCGTGGGAATCTGGCGTGGATCGTGCTGGCCGTCGGCGTCGAGCGACACGATCACCTCGGCGCCGTCGGCCAGGGCGGCGCGGAACCCGTCGACAAGAGCCTGGGCGAAGCCGGCCGCCTCGTGCTCGGCGCCTGCCCCGAGCAGCATCTCGTGCACCTCCAACCCGCTCGGCGCGAGGGCACGGCGGGCTTCGTCGAGCTCGGCCAGCACCGGTTCCGCGGCGGCGAAACGGTGCTGGGAGGCAAGGAGTACGGCGACGCGCACGCCGTGACGCTATCCTCGCGGATCAACCGTGAAACGGGTCCCGTGAGGCTCGTACGGGAGGAGCGAGACGTCGATGGTTGCCCTGCATCCGCCTGCCGGAATGCATGATCGTGCACTAGTATGCATGTTCATGCAGAGCGTGGAGAGGGGGTGCGACCGATGAGCGAGGCATCTCCCGTCGAGGCGGCCCTCGTGCTGGCCGACGGCAGCGTGTTCGAAGGCGAGCTGATCGGCACCGAACCTGCCGGCGGCATCGCCGGCGGTGAGGTGGTGTTCAACACCGTCCTGTCGGGTTACCAGGAAGTGATCACAGACCCGAGTTACGCGGGCCAGATCATCACCTTCACCTACCCGCATATCGGCAACTACGGCGTCAACGCCACCGACTTCGAGTCGGCCCGGCCCTTTGCCCGCGGCGTGATCGTGCGCGAGATGGCCCGGCGCGACAGCAACCACCGCAGCGAGGGCTCGCTCGACGGCCTGCTGCGCCGCTTCGGCATCAGCGGCATCGCCGGCATCGACACCCGCCGCCTCACACGGTTGATTCGCGACACGGGCGCGATGCCCGGCGCGTTCGGCCCGGTGAGCTCCGGCGAAGCCGCCCTGCGCGCCGCCGCGGCCGCGGAGAACGGCACCGACGGCATCGACCTCGTCGCCCAGGTCACGACCGCCCAGCCGTACACGTACTCGTACACCGGCGCGGGCGAATCGACGCGGCGCATCGTCGCCTTCGACTTCGGCATCAAGACCACGATCCTGCGCCACCTCTCGGGCATCGGCGCCGTGGAAGTCGTGCCCGCCTCCACCACCGCGGCCGATGTGCTCGCCCGGCACCCCGACGGCGTGTTCCTCTCCAACGGCCCCGGTGATCCGGCGATGGTGGGCTACGCGACCGACACCATCCGCGACCTCATCGGCCAGGTGCCCATCTTCGGCATCTGCCTCGGCCATCAGCTGCTCAGCCGGGCGCTCGGTGGTGAGACGTTCAAGCTGCCCTTCGGCCACCACGGCGGCAACCACCCGGTGCGCCACGAGGCCACCGGCCATGTCGAGATCACCAGCCAGAACCACAACTTCTGCGTGAACCCGGCCAGCCTGGAGGGGATCGCCGAGATCACCCACCGCAACCTCAACGACCTCACCAACGAGGGCATGCGGGTGATCGGCAAGCCGGCCTTCAGCGTGCAGTACCACCCCGAGGCCGGGCCCGGCCCACACGACAGCAGGTACCTGTTCGGCATGTTCGCGGCGCTGATGGATTCGGGCCTGATGGGGGTGGCGGTCTGATGCCCAGGCGCACCGACATCCACTCGATCCTCATCATCGGTTCCGGCCCGATCGTGATCGGCCAGGCCTGCGAGTTCGACTACTCGGGCACCCAGGCCTGCCGTGTGCTGAAGGAAGAGGGCTACCGGGTGATCCTGGTGAACTCGAACCCGGCCACGATCATGACCGACCCCGACTTCGCGCACGCGACCTACATCGAGCCGATCACCCCCGATGTCGTGGCCAGGATCATCGAGCGCGAGAAGCCCGACGCTGTGCTGCCCACGCTCGGCGGCCAGACCGGCCTCAACACGGCGATGGCGCTCTACGAGCGCGGCATCATCGGAGTGCCCGGCACGCCCGAGATGATCGGCGCCAACGCGCTGGCCATCGAAACGGCGGAGGACCGCGACAAGTTCAAGCAGGCGATGATCGAGATCGGGCTGAACGTGCCCGCCAGCGGCATTGCGCATACGATGGAAGGGTCCCGTGAGGTGCTCAAGGAGATCGGGCTGCCGTGCATCATCCGGCCCGCGTACATCCTGGGCGGCCGCGGCACCGGTATCGCGAGCACGCCCGAGGAGTTCGAGGCCGTGTGCTCGAACGGTCTCGATGCCAGCCCGATCAGCGAGATCCTCATCGAGAAGAGCATCGCCGGCTGGAAGGAGTACGAGCTCGAGGTCATGCGCGACCGCGCCGACAACTGCGTGATCATCTGCAGCATCGAGAACTTCGATCCGATGGGCGTGCACACCGGTGACTCGATCACCGTCGCCCCGGCGCAGACGCTCAGCGACGTGGAGTACCAGGAGATGCGCGACGCCGCGTTCGCCTGCATCCGCCGCGTGGGCGTGGAGACCGGTGGCAGCAATGTCCAGTTCGCGGTCAACCCGGCCACGGGCGAGCAGGTGGTCATCGAGATGAACCCGCGCGTGTCGCGGTCCTCCGCGCTGGCCTCCAAGGCCACCGGCTTCCCGATCGCGAAGATCGCCGCGAAGTTGGCCGTCGGCTACACGCTCGACGAGATCAGCAACGACATCACCAAAGCGACGCCCGCCAGCTTCGAGCCGAGCATCGATTACGTGGTCACCAAGATCCCGCGCTGGGCGTTCGAGAAGCTGCCCGGCACGAAGGGCATCCTCGGCACCCAGATGCAGTCCGTCGGCGAGGCGATGAGCATCGGGCGCACGTTCACCGAGAGCTTGCAGAAGGGCCTGCGTTCGCTGGAGCAGGGTCGCTACGGCCTCGGCTGCGACCCGGCCGAGGCGCACCTCGCCGAGCGCACCGACGACGAACTGGTCGCGCAGATCGCGATCCCCACGCCCGAGCGCATCTTTCAGGTCGGCGAGCTGCTGCGCCGTGGCGTGTCGATCGAGCGCGTGCACGCGGCCTGCCGCATCGACGACTGGTTCCTCGACCAGATGCTGCAGATCATGGAGGAGCGCGTCGCGTTCACCGCCGCGGGCATGGCCGGGATGAGCAAGCGGATGTGGAAGCGGGCCAAGCAGTTCGGCTTCAGCGACGCCCAGATGGCGTTCGCCTGGGGCACCGATGAGCTGACGGTTCGGGCCGCCCGCGAGGCCATCGGCGTGATGCCCACCTACAAGACCGTCGACACCTGCGCGGCCGAGTTTGCGGCCGAGACGCCCTACCACTACAGCACGTGGGAGGACGAGAACGAGGTGCGCGCCAGCGACCGCCCGCGGGTGGTGATCCTCGGCAGCGGCCCGAACCGCATCGGCCAGGGCATCGAGTTCGACTACTGCTGCGTGCACGCTTCGTTCGCCCTGCGCGACGCGGGCTACGAGACGGTGATGGTGAACTGCAACCCCGAGACCGTCTCCACCGACTACGACACCAGCGACCGCCTGTACTTCGAGCCGCTCACCCGCGAAGACGTGCTCAACGTGATCGCGGCCGAGACCGCGGCCGCTGGTGGCGTGGCGCCGAAGGTGATCGTGTCGCTCGGTGGGCAGACCCCGCTGAAACTGTCGGGTCAGCTGCCCCAGGAGCTCATCGCCGGCACCTCGCCGCGCTCGATCGACCTCGCCGAAGACCGCGAGAAGTGGAACGCGCTGTGCAACGAACTGCACATCCCCCAGCCCCCCGGAGGCACCGCCACCGACCTCGAGCAGGCGCTGCAGATCGTCGACCGGGTGGGGTTCCCGGTGCTCGTGCGGCCGTCGTACGTGCTCGGTGGCCGGGCGATGCAGATCGTCCACGACCGCAACCACCTCGCTCGCGCGATGGCCGAGCTGGCCGGGTTCGGTTCGCTCGGCAAGGAGGGCGGCCTGTCCGCCGAGCGGCCGGTGCTCGTCGACCGCTTCCTCGAGGACGCCACCGAGGTGGACGTGGATGCGATCCGCGACCACACCGGTGAGGTGCTGATCGGCGGTGTGATGGAGCACGTGGAGGAGGCCGGGGTGCACTCGGGCGACTCGGCGTGTGCGATCCCGCCCCAGACCCTGCCCGGCTGGGTCGTGGAGGTCATCGAGAGCTATACGAAGGCGATCGCCGCCGCACTCGACGTGCGCGGGCTCATCAATGTGCAGTACGCGGTGCTCGGCACGACGGTGTTCGTCATCGAGGCCAACCCCCGTGCCAGTCGCACCGTGCCGTTCGTGGCCAAGGCCACCGGCGTGCCGCTGGCGAAGGTGGCCAGCCGCGTCATGCTGGGGGCCACGCTCGCCGAGCTGCGCACCGAGGGCCTGCTGCGCCCACCGAGCGACCACGGGCACGTGGCGATCAAGGAGGCCGTGCTGCCGTTCAGCCGCTTCCCCGAGGTCGACACCGCACTCGGGCCGGAGATGCGCAGCACCGGCGAGGTGATGGGCATCGACTCCACGTTCGGCAAGGCGTTCTTCAAGGCCGAGCTGGCGGCGGGTACCTTGCTGCCCACCGAGGGCACGGTGTTCCTGTCGCTGGCCGACGGCGACAAGCCGGCCGGCATCGTCGTCGGCCGTCGCCTGCGTGATCTCGGGCTGCAGATCGCCGCCACCAAGGGCACCGCCGCCTATCTCGATCGCTTCGGCATCGAGGTCGACCAGATCGTCGGGAAGCTCTCCGACGGCGAGGGCACGAACGTGCTCGATCTCATCCGCGCCGGCGAGATCGCATTCGTGATCAACACGCCGCAGGGTCGAGGCGGCCGCACCGACGGCGAGCACATCCGCAAGTCGGCCAACAGCCACCATGTCAGCTCGGTCACGACTGTGGAAGCTGCGCTCGCCGCGGCCCAAGGCATGGCCGAGATGGTGGGCCGCGAGATCAGCGTGCGCCCCCTGCAGGAGTATCACGCGTGACGAAACAGGTCGCCTCGTGAACTCCGTCGTGCAGGTCGGCTCGGTCACCCTTCCCGCGCCGGTGATGACAGCGTCGGGGACGGCGGGGCACGGGGCTGAGCTGGCGCCGTACTTCGACCTGTCGGCGCTCGGGGCGCTCGTGGTGAAGTCGCTCTCCGCGTTCGAGTGGGATGGCAACCCCGCGCCGCGGGTGCACCCTGCTGGCGTGGGCATGATCAACGCCGTCGGGCTGCAGGGCCCCGGCGTGGAGCACTGGCTGGCCGAGGAGTTGCCCGCGCTCGCTGCCACCGGCGCCCGCGTGGTTGCCAGCATCTGGGGCCGCTCGGTGGAGGACTACCGGCAGGCGGCCGAGATGCTCGACGCCGCGCCCGCGTGCGTGATCGCCGTCGAGGTGAACCTGTCGTGCCCCAACCTGGAGGGCCGGCGCGGCATCTTCGCCCACGACGCCGTCCTGTCGGCCGAGGTGATCGCGGCCACGGCCGGGTGCGGGCGGCCGAGGTGGGCCAAGCTGAGCCCGAACACCGACCGCGTCGTGGAGGTCGCCGAAGCGGTGCACGACGCGGGGGCCGAGGCCGTGACGCTGGTCAACACCCTGCTCGGGATGGTGCTCGACCCCGACACGCTCGGGCCGGTGTTGGGTGCGGGCGGGGGCGGCTACAGCGGCCGGCCGGTCCACCCCGTGGCCGTGCGCACCGTGTACGACGTGCACGCGGCCCTGCCCGAGCTGCCGATCATCGGTACCGGGGGAGTCGCGACTGGCTGGGACGCGGCCGAGTTGATGCTCGCCGGCGCCAGCGCCATCCAGGTGGGTACAGCGACCTTCGCCGACCCGCGTGCCCCGTTGAACGTCCAGCGTGAGCTGCTGGCCTGGTGCGCCGAGCGTGGGCTGGCCCCTTCCGAGCTCACCGGCCGCGCCCACCTCTGAGCCGCTCTTCCGAGGCTTTCCTGCCGCCGGGCCGCCCTCCGAGTGTTTTCGTCGTACCTGTACCGACGGAGACACTCCAACAAGGCGGCTGCCGCCGGAAACCCTCGGACGGTGTGACAGGAGGCCGATTGCCGTCGTGTGCTGGGGGTTTGCGGCTAGGGTCGCCCTATGGCAACACCTCCGCAACTCACCCCCGAACAGCGCGCGAACGCTCTGGCCAAGGCCGCCGAGGCCCGTTCCGCCCGCGCCGAGGTCAAGAACCAGTTGAAGATGGGCACCCTCTCGCTCGTCGAGGCCCTGGCCTCGGGCAGCGAGACCGTCGGCAAGTTGAAGGTCGTGTCGTTGCTCGAGTCGCTGCCCGGCGTCGGCAAGGTCAAGGCCCGCAAGATCATGGACGAGATCGGCATTGCCGACAATCGACGTGTCCAGGGCCTCGGTGCCCAGCAGAAGCAGGCACTGCTCGCGCAATTCGGCAAGTGAGGCATGGGCTCGGTCCCGTCCTCGGCACCGCGCATCTTCATCGTGTCCGGCCCCGGCGGGGTGGGGAAGGGCACGATCGTGAACGCCCTGGTGGAACGCGATCCCCGGCTGTGGCTCAGCCGGTCGTGGACCACGCGCGAGCAACGTCCTGGTGAAGCCGACGGTGCCTACGTCTTCACCGACCGCGCCTCGTTCGAGCGGCGCATCGCCAACGGCGGGTTCTTGGAGTGGACCGAGTTCCTCGGCAATTACTACGGCACGCCCACGCCGGATGCGGTTCACGGCCTCGACGTTGTGCTCGAGATCGAGGTCGACGGCGCCCGCCAGGTGAAGGTGTTGCACCCCGAGGCGGTGCTCATCTTCGTGCTGCCGCCGTCACGCCAGGAGCAGGAGCGCCGCCTGCGTGGCCGGGGCGATGCGGAGCAGAAGGTGGCCCAACGGCTGCAGAAGGCCCTCGACGAGGAGCCGGTGGGGATGTCGATTGCCAACCATGTCGTGGTCAACGACGAGCTCGAGCGCACCGTGGAGGAGATGGGTGAGATCATCGCCCATCATCGCTCCACCCACTGAGTTCTGCCGGTAGACTGCATCGCTGCTTTCAGGAGGCAACGGATGTCCACGCGCTCGTTCGACACGATGATCAACCCGCAGATCGAGGAGCTCCTCGATCGCGTCGATTCCAAGTTCAGCCTCGTCACGCTCGCTGCCCGTCGCGCTCGCCAGATCAACAGCTACTTCAACCAGCTCGGCGATGGCCTCGGCCACATGGTGCCGCCGCAGGTCAGCAGTGTTGCCCGCAAGCCGCTCAGCATCGCCTTCGAGGAGATCGCGGCCGACAAGATCGAGCGCGTCGAGCATGTCGCTCCCGCCGACGCCGAGGCCACCGTAGAGGCCTGAGCCTCACCCCGCCATGCTCGCCGGCAAGCGCATCGTGCTCGGTGTCACCGGGGGCATCGCGGCCTACAAGGCCGTCGAGGTGTGCCGTCGGCTCGTCGATGCCGGCGCCCACGTCGTGCCGGTGATGACCGAAGGGGCCGAGCACTTCATCGGCCGTACCACCCTGTCCGCGCTCGCCAGCGAGCCCGTGCAGACCAGCCTGTGGGACGAAGCCAGCCCGATCCCGCACACCCGGCTCGGCCAGTCGGCCGACCTCGTGCTGGTTGCCCCGGCCACGGCCCGTCTCCTGTCGGCCTACGCCGCTGGGTACAGCCACGACCTGCTCACGAATGTGCTGATCGCCACCCGCGCCCCCGTGATGGTGTGCCCGGCGATGCACACCGAGATGTGGGAGCACCCCGCGGTGCGGGCCAACGTGGCCACCCTGCGCTCCCGTGGCGTCCACATCATCGAGCCCGAGGAAGGCCGCCTTGCCGGTGGCGATGTCGGCGCCGGCCGCCTCGCCACCCCCGAGCGCATCGTCGCCGCGGTGGAAGCACTGCTCGGCGGTGGCGAAATTGCCGGCGACCTCGCCGGCCTCAGCGTCGTCGTTTCCGCCGGCGGCACCCGCGAGCCGATCGATGCTGTGCGCGTGATCGCCAACCGCAGCAGCGGCAAGCAGGGCTACGCCCTCGCCGCCGAGGCCGCGTCGCGCGGAGCTCGAGTCACTCTCGTGTCCACGGTCGAGCTACCCGTGCCCGTCGGCGTTACCGTCCGCCCGGTGGAAACCGCAGCGCAGATGCAAGCCGCACTCGAGGCCCTCGCACCGACCGCCGATGTCGTGCTGATGGCCGCCGCCGTCGCCGACTTCCGCCCAGCGGCCCCGGCCGCCGGCAAGCTCAAGAAGCACGACGGCATCCCCGAGATCGTGCTCGAAGCGACCCCCGACATCCTTGCCGGCCTCGGTGCGAACAAGCCCGCCGGCCAGGTGCTCGTCGGGTTCGCGGCCGAGACGAGCGATCTGCGCGCCAACGCCGAGCGCAAGCTCGCCCGCAAGCATCTTGACCTCATCGTCGCCAACGACGTCGCCGCCCCCGGTGTGGGCTTCCAACACGACACGAATGCCGTCACGCTGCTGCAGCCCGGAGGAGCGGCCGACACGGTCGCTCTCACCGACAAACGATCCATCGCGAGGGCCGTTCTGGATACTGTTGTCCGGATTCGCGCCGCCAGCGCCACCCCCAACAGCAAGAGGAGCCTCACATCGTGAGCAGGTACACGTTCACTTCCGAGAGTGTGACCGAGGGTCACCCGGACAAGATGGCCGACCAGGTCAGCGACGCGGTGCTCGACGCCATCCTCGCCGAAGACCCGCACGGCCGTGTCGCCTGCGAGACGCTGCTCACGACCGGCCTTTGCGTGGTGGCCGGCGAGATCACCACCTTTGCCTATGTCGACATCCCCAAGCTGGCCCGCGAGGTCATCAACGGGATCGGCTACGACAACGCGCTGTACGGCTTCGACGGCAATACCTGTGGCGTCATCGTCTCGATCGACGAGCAGAGCCCCGACATCGCCCAGGGCGTCGACAAGAGCGAAGAGGTGCGCGCCACTGGCCATGCCGAGGATCAGCTCGAGCTGCAGGGCGCGGGCGACCAGGGCATGATGTTCGGCTACGCCTGCGACGAGACGCCCGATCTCATGCCGATGCCGATCTGGCTGGCGCACCGCCTCAGCGAGCGCCTCAGCGAGGTGCGCAAGAGCGGCGCCATCCCGTACCTGCGCCCCGATGGCAAGACCCAGGTCAGCGTCGAGTACGAGAACGGTCGCCCGATCCGGCTCAACAATGTGCTCATCAGCACCCAGCACCAGGACGGCGTCGACCGCGATACCGTGATCCGCCCCGACCTCATCGAACAGGTCATCAGCCCGGTCGTGCCCGAGCAGTTCGCCGGCGACAAGTACGAGGTGCACGTCAACCCGACGGGCAAGTTCGTCATCGGTGGCCCTCATGGCGACACCGGGCTCACCGGCCGCAAGATCATCGTCGACACATACGGCGGCATGGGCCGTCACGGCGGCGGCGCGTTCAGCGGCAAGGACCCGAGCAAGGTCGACCGCTCCGCGGCGTATGCGGCCCGCTGGGTCGCCAAGCATGTGGTGGCCTCCGGCGCAGCGACGCGCTGCGAGGTGCAGGTGGCGTACGCCATCGGCATGGCCCACCCGGTGAGCATCCTGGTCGAGACGTTCGGCACCGGGAAGGTCTCCGACGAGCAGATCGTCCAGGCCGTGCGCGACACCTTCGACCTGCGTCCCGGTGCGATCGTTCGCGACCTCGACCTGAAGCGCCCGATCTACCGCAAGACCGCCGCCTACGGTCACTTCGGCCGCAACCTGCCCGAGTTCACCTGGGAGCAGGTCAGCCGCCTCGACCAGTTCATGCGCGCCGTCGGCGTGTGAGCACTGCGGGCGATCCTTCGCCCGTCCTGGTGGCGCGCGTCGTCCCGAACGTGACCGGGCTCGACAAACAGTTCGACTACCTCGTCCCCGAACCGCTGCGCGACAGTGTGGCGGTGGGTTCGCTCGTGCGCGTCCCGCTGCACGGGCGCCGGGTCGGGGGGTGGGTGGTCGCGCTCGGGCCGCCGTCGGGTGATGTCGCCGCCGAGAAGCTGCTGCCGTTGGCGAAGTGTTCGTCGATCGGCCCGTCGCCCGAGGTGATCGAACTGGCCGAGTGGGCCGCAGTGCGGTTCGCCGCGGCGCGCCTGCGCCCGTTCATGGTGGCGGCCGATCCGCCGGTGATGGTCGGGGCGTTGCCAGCGCGGCGGCGCACGGTGTGTGCGAGTGATGGTGCGTACGGCGTTACCAGCGGGGTGCGCTGGATCGCGCCGCTCACTGATCCGTTGCCGATGGTGGTCGATCTGGTGCGCCGGGGCGGTCCGGCGATCGTCATCCACCCCACGCCGGCGGCGGCGAAGGCGGTTGCCAGTCGGTTGCGTAAGACGGGTCTCACGGTGGCCCACGTGCCCGACGAGTGGGCGTCCGCGGCGGGGGGTGTCGATGTGGTCGTCGGCAGCCGAGGCGCCGTCTGGTCGCCGTGCCCCGGTCTGCGCACGATCGTGGTGCTCGATGAGCACGATGAAGCCCTGCAGGAGGAACGCACACCCACGTGGCACGCCCGCGATGTCGCGATCGAGCGGGTTCGGCGCGCCGGGGGAGCGTGTGTGCTGGTGTCGCCGTGCCCGACAGCCACAGCGCTGCACTGGGCCGGTTCGCGGGTGGAGTACGCCGACGCGTCGGAACGGGTGGCGGGGTGGCCGTTCATCGAGGTCGTGGACCGCACCGACGAGGAGCCGTGGAAGCGCTCGCTGCTGACGTCGGCGCTGATCGCTCACCTGCGCGACGCGAGCAAGCGGGTGGTGTGCGTGATCAACACCACCGGCCGGGCGCGGCTGCTGGCCTGCCGCGCGTGCCGCACGATCCAGCGTTGTGTGGCCTGCGAGGCCGCCGTCGTCCAGGACGACGCGGGCATGTACGTCTGCCGCCGCTGTGGCACGGTGCGCCCGGCCGTGTGTCAGGTCTGTGGCTCCAGTGCCATGGCGATCGTGAAGCCCGGTGTCACCCGCCTGCGCGAGGAGTTGGAGGCCGCGGCGAACCGGCCGGTCGTGGCCGTCACCGGCGAGAGCGACGAGTTGGCGCCCGCCGACGTATACGTGGGTACCGAAGCCGTGCTGCACCGGGTACGAGGCGTCGACGTGGTCGCCTTTCTCGACTTCGACACCGAGCTGCTCGCGCCGCGCTACCGGGCCGCGGAGGCCGCGCTCTCGCTGCTCGTGCGCGCCGGTCGACTCGTCGGCGCTCGTAGCAGAGGTGGGCGGGTGCTCGTGCAGACGTTCGTGCCCCACCACGAGTTGCTGCAGGCGGTCGCATTCGCCGATCCTGCCCGGTTGGTGGATGGCGAGCTGGCCCGCCGGCGGCTGTTCGCCCTGCCGCCCTTCGGCGCGCTCGCCGCGGTGGAGGGCACGGGTGCCGCCGAGTTCGGCGTGGCGACCGGGCTGGAGTGCGCGCCGACGGCCAAGGGCGTGCTCGTGCGGGCGACGACGTGGGAGGCACTGGCGGCCGGCCTGGCCGCTCCCCCGCGGCCGAAGGGCTCGCGGCTGCGGGTGGTTGTCGACCCCGCCCGCGCCTGACCGGGCCGCCCCGCCAATTCGTCACGTGGAGATCCGCCGAGCGGCCTAGCCTCGACGATCGTGTCGACGCCGGGGTTCCGCTCATTCAGCCCGGCGCTGCAACGGTTCTTCCTCGCGACGGTCGTGAACATGATCGGCTCGGCCGCGATGTTCGGCTTCGTGCTCATCTACTTCCACGAGATCCGTCACCTGCCGATGAGCCACGCCGGCCTCGCCGTCGGCGCGATGAGCTTCACGATGGTGCTGCTCACGCCGACGGCCGGCTTCCTCTCCGACCACTTCGGATCGCGCACGATGCTGGCGCTCGGCTGCTTGGTGTCGATCGTCGCCGCCGTCGGCTATGCGTTCGTCGACTCGTTCGTCACGGCCGTGGCGGTGTCGGTGGTGCTCGGCATCGGCAACGCACTGTGGTTCCCCGCGCAGGCCGCCCTGCTCACGCTCATCGTGGAACCCCGCCAGCGTCCAGCCGTGATGGCGTTCTCCCGGGCCGCGCTCAACATCGGCGCGGCGCTCGGCGGGGTGCTCGGCGGGTTCCTCGTTCACGCCTCCACGCTCAGCTCGTTCCGCTGGCTGTTCGCGGTGAATGCGGCCACATACGTGATGTTCCTGGCCGTCCTGCCGGGGTTGCCGGACGGCCGGATCCCGCTCGAGCAGCGCCGCCAACGTGGCGAGGGCTTCGCCGTCGTCCTGCGCGACAAGTTCTTCGTGCGCCTTCTCGCGAGCGACATCGCGATCGCGCTCGGGTTCGGGTTCCTCTGGGCCTTCATGCCCGCCTACGCCTCGGCGATCGGGATCAACAAGATCACGATCGGCATCCTCTTCACGTTCGGCGCGACGAGCGTGGCGATCACCCAGATCCCCACGCTGCGCTGGGTGCGTGGGGGTCGGCGGATGGTGTGGCTGGCGGTGATGAACGGGTGGTTCGCTGCCGCGTTCATCGTCATGCTGATCACCCCGCACGTCGCCGTCGGCCTCGCGGTGGTGGGTATCGGCCTCGCCCAGGTGCTCGGTGGGTTCGGC
Organism: Ilumatobacteraceae bacterium; assembly: GCA_041918155.1. Taxonomy (GTDB): domain Bacteria; phylum Actinomycetota; class Acidimicrobiia; order Acidimicrobiales; family Ilumatobacteraceae; genus UBA668. The sequence goes on from JAYRWH010000004.1 coordinate 112,739, forward strand.
GAGTCGGTGCTCGGCGCGGTGCGCCAACCGCTGACCTCTGACCTGGCGCCACCGGAACTGGTCGGCCGTTACTTCGGCTTGGCCACGATGGTGTTCCAGGGGTGCATGGGCCTGGCCAACAGCTTCGGCGGCGTGGTGATGCAGCACTCGCTCAGCGCAGTGTGGTTGGTCCCGCTCGTGGCCTCACTGGCCGGCATCTTCGCGTCGCTGGCCCTGCGGCGCCAGATCCCTGAGCACGCCGCCATCAGCGCATGACGCTGCGCAGGATCCGGTAGCCGGCAGAACTGGCGAGGCGGTCGGTCGGCCACCCTTGACTCGTCAACCAGCCCTGCAACGAGTCGCTACCGAGGTGCTTGTGCACCACCATCACCGCCTCGCCGCCAAGGGCCATCCGACCGAGCCAGCGGTGCAGCATCGCGTGCAGCGCGGGCTTGCCGATGCGGATGGCGGGGTTGCTCCAGATCGTGGCGAACGGCACGTCGTCGGGCAACTCGTCCGGAGCGCACACGCGCACGTTGGCGATGCCGTTGCGCTCGGCGTTGGCACGGCACAGGGCGCGGGCGCGATCGTTCACATCCACCGCCCACACGGTTGCGCCCGGCGCCCGGCGGGCCATGGTCAAGGCGATGGCTCCGGTGCCGCACCCGAGGTCGAGCAGGTCGCCGCCGGCGGCCGGCGGCGGCGCCTTCAACAGCAGCAGCTTGGTGCCCGAGTCGATGCGGTCGTAGCCGAAAACACCCCGATCGGTGCCGAGCGTGAGCTGCAGATCGGGCAGGAGCAGCAACACGTCGCGAGGTGCGGACTCGGTGGTGGGTTCCTCGTCGAAGTAGTGCGAAGCGGGGGCGGACATTCCGTGGCTAGCCTTGCACCTCATGGCGTACGAGATCCGCACTTACGGCGACCCGGTGCTCAAGGCTGCTTCCAGCGCCGTCACCGACGTCAACGGCAAGATCGCCCGCCTCATCGATGACATGTTCGACACGCTCTACGAGAGCGATTCGGGCATCGCCCTCGCCGCGCCGCAGATCGGTGTGCAGAAGCAGATCGTGGTGTGGGACATCGATGACACGCCAGTGGCGCTCATCAACCCTGTGGTGGTGGAGAGCGATGGGGAGTGGGTGTACAGCGAAGGCTGCCTCAGCATTCCCGAGCTCTACGTCGACATCCTGCGCCCCAACCGCGTCCTGGTGCGCGGCCTCGACATCGACGGTAACGAGATGGAGATCGAGGGCAGCGAGCTGATGGGCCGCATGCTGCAGCACGAGATCGACCATCTGCACGGTGTGCTGATGTTCGACCGGATGACGCCCGAGCAGCGCAAGCTGGCCATGGCCGAGTACCGCAAGCTGCAGGAGGCGCCGGCCCACACCCCGCAGAAGCGCCGCCTGCGCATCCTGTGAAGCGCCGCCTGGCGTACCTCGGCACGCCGGCGATGGCGGTGCCACCCCTGAAGGCCTTGGTGGAAGCCGGTCACGACGTGGTCCTGGTGATCACCCGTGTCGACAAGCGCCGTGGGCGGGGCAACGAGATGAGCCCCAGCCCGGTGAAGGCCGCCGCCATGGAGCTGGGCCTACCCGTCAGCCACACCGTCGACGATGTGCTCGGCAAGGGCATCGAGCTCGGCGTCGTGGTGGCGTTCGGCCAAATCATCAAGCCCCACGTGCTCACAGAAGTGCCGATGGTGAACATCCACTTCTCCTTGCTGCCGCGGTGGCGCGGCGCGGCCCCGGTGGAGCGCGCGCTGCTCGCCGGCGACAGCGAGACGGGCACCTGTCTGATGGCGGTCGAAGAGGGGCTGGATACGGGCGGCGTGTACGACACAGTGCGCCTGCCGATCCGGCCGCTGGCGACCGCCGACGAGCTGCGCCGCGATCTCGTCGCACGCGGCACCGAACAGCTCGTGCGCTGCCTGGCCGGGCCGCTGCCCGAACCGACGCCGCAGGTGGGCGAGCCCGTGTACGCGGCGAAGATCCGCCCAGAGGAACTGCGCATCGACTGGGCCCGCCCCGCGGCCGAGCTCGAGCGGTTGGTGCGCCTCGGCGGGGCGTGGACGACGTTCCGCGACAAGCGGGTGAAGGTGCTCGCCGCGGCGATCGAGGGCGATGCGCTCGTGCCCACTCGCGTGCAGCCCGAGGGCAAGGGGCCGATGCGCGCCGCCGACTTCCTGCGTGGCGCGCGCCCGGCGCCGGGCGAGACGTTCTCATGAGCGCACCCCGCTCCGGTCGGCCGCACCGCGGCGGGCAGCAGCACCCGCCCCGTCCAACCGTCCCGAAAGCCTCCGCCCGCTCCGTCGCCATGCGCTGCTTGCAGCGCATCGACCACGAGGGCGCGTACGCGAACCTCGTGGTGACGGCCGAGCTGGCGAACGCGAAGCTCGATGACCGGGACCGCCGCTTCGTCACCGAGCTGGTGTACGGCACGACGCGTATGCGCCGCGCGTGTGATGCGCTCATCGACCGCTTCGTCGCCACCGATCCATCGCCCGAGGTGCGCACCGTGCTGCGCCTCGGCGCCTACCAGCTCCACTTCGCAGGCGTCGCCGCCCACGCGGCGGTGGGGGAGACGGTGGAGCTGGCGCCAGTACGCGCCCGCGGTTTCGTCAATGCCGTGCTGCGCAAGGTAGCCAACACCCCGATGCAGTGGCCGTCGGATGCTGTTCGCCTCAGCTACCCCGACTGGATCGTCGAGCGCCTCATCGCAGAGCTCGGCGAGACCGATGCCCTCGCCACCTTGGCGATGATGAACGAGCCTGCGGAAGTCACCGAGCGCGCCGACGGCTATGTGCAAGACCTCGGCTCGCAGTGGGTGGCCGCCGCAGTGCCTGCCAACGAGGGCGACATCGTGATCGACGTGTGCGCCGCGCCCGGCGGCAAGGCCACTGCGATCGCGGCCACCGGCGCCGTCGTCATCGCGGCCGACCTGCAGCCCCAGCGGGTGCGGCTCATCGCCCAGAACATCGTCAGCACCATGGCCGACACCGCCTTCCCCGTGGCGGCGGACGCGACGCACAGCCCGTTCCGCGACGGCTGCGCCGACCATGTGCTCATCGACGCCCCGTGCAGCGGCCTGGGCACCCTGCGCCGCCGGGCCGACGCCCGCTGGCGGATCCTGCCCACCGACGTGGTGGACCTCGCCACGCTGCAGCAACGGATCATCACCGCCTCGGCCTCGCTCGTGAAGCCCGGCGGCACGCTCGTGTACAGCGTGTGCACCCTGCTCGCCGAGGAGTCGATCGCGCACACGATCCCCGAGGGTTTCGACGTGATCACCGAGACGCCGCGGGGCAAGTGGGTGCCGTGCGGCGACGGGTGGCGAGTGCTGCCCCACGACGCCGGCACCGACGGGATGATCGTCGTTCGCTACCGTAAGCGGCCATGAGCGACACCCGATTGGCCGCCAAGGTGCTCACCGTCAGTGACGGGGTGATGGCCGGCACTCGTGAGGACACTGGTGGTGCGGGCATGGTGGCCTACCTGGGCAAGCACGGCTTCGACGTGGTCGAGCACACGGTGGCAGCGGATGGGGCGGAGATCGTCGCAGCAGCACTGCTGCGCCTCACCGAGGGCTTCGCCGGGCTGGTGGTCACCACCGGCGGCACCGGCTTCGGCCAGCGCGACCAGACTCCCGAAGGAACCCGCCAGGTGATCGAGCGCGAGGCGCCGGGCCTGGCCGAGGCGATGCGCCTCGTCAGCCCACTCGGCCGCCTGTCGCGTGGCATCGCCGGCGTCCGCGGCCTGGCGATTGTCTGCAACACGCCGGGCTCTCCGAAGGGGTGCGTCGAGCAGATCGGCGCGATCATCGACGTGCTGCCCCACGCCCTGCGACTCCTGGCCGACACCCCGACGCCGCACTGAACGTCGGCCGCCGCCGGAATCGACCAGGTTCGCGACACCCCGGTACCGGTAGCCTGCAACATCGTGTTGAAGCTCGTCCTCCCCAAGGGCTCTCTGGAGAAAGCCACGCTCGAACTGTTCGAGGCCGCCGACCTCACCGTCGTGCGCTCGTCGTCGGTCGACTACAAGGCCTCCATTGCCGACCCGCGCATCGCCGAGGTCCGCATCCTGCGCCCCCAGGAGATCCCCACCTATGTGGCCGAGGGCCTGTTCGACATCGGCATCACCGGCCGCGACTGGGTGGAGGAGACGTCCAGTGATGTCGTCAGCCTCGGTGAGCTGAAGTACTCCAAGGCCACCTCGCTGCCGATCAAGGTGATCGTCGCCGTCGCCGGTGATTCGCCGGCCCAGCGCATCGAGGACCTGCCGCACGACCTGCGCGTCAGCACCGAGTACCCCGAGCTGACGAAGCGCTTCTTCGCCGCCAAGGGCATCCGCGCCGACATTCGCCTCAGCTACGGCGCAAGCGAGGCAAAGATCCCCGACATCGCCGACTGCATCGTCGACATCACCGAGACCGGCCGCGCATTGCGCGCCGCGGGTTTGCGCATACTCGACGAGATCCTGGTCAGCTACACCGAGGTGATCGCGAACAAGACCGCCTATGCCGATCCGGCCAAGCGCCATGCGATGGGCCAATTGATGACCCTGCTGAACGGCACGCTCGATGCGCGCGGCCGGGTGCTGGTGAAGATGAACGTCGGCGCCGACGAGATCAGCGCGGTGCTCGCCCTGCTGCCGTCGATGAAGTCGCCGACGGTGAACCCCCTGGCCGGCGACGGTGGCTACGCGGTCGAGACGGTCGTCTCCAAGACGGAGATCAACACACTGATTCCTGCCCTGAAGGACGCCGGCGCCACCGCCATCCTCGAACTCCCGATCTCGAAGATCATCCCGTGAGCACGTCATTCGGCAGGATCGTGTCCTTCGACGAAGAAATGGGCTTGGGCGAACTCGTCGCCGACGACGGCACACGCCTGCAGTTCCACTGTGTCGAGCTGGTTGACAGCAACCGCACGATCGCGGTGGGCACGTCGGTGACGTTCACGGTGTCGGCCAAACTCGGGCGCTACGAAGCGTCGGGTGTGCGCCGGGCATGAACGAACGCGACCGGCTGATCACCGAGGTGATCCGGTCGCTGCGCGAGGGCGAGGTGGTGACGTATGGCGACATTGCCGCCGACGCCGGATACCCGCGCCTCAGCCGCCTCGTGGGCCGCATCCTGGCCATCACTGAGGAGGATCTGCCGTGGTGGCGGGTCGTCAACTCGGCGGGTCGGTTGGTGCCCGGCAACGAACGCGAACAGGCCCGTTTGCTGCGCGCCGAGGGCGTCACCGTCATGGATGGCAGGGTGAAAGCTGCCCGCCACGGCCGCTTCCGCCGTGTCAGCACTTTTTGATCGCGAGCGTCTGCGCGAACGTGCGCGAACGGTAGTAGGTGTCGTTGGCGGTGGCTACGACCTTCAGCGTGATCGAGGTCTGTGGCGCCTGGGCCGGCTGCTGCCAGAACGAGGTGCCACCCACCCAGGTGTCGGTACCGGCTTGCTGATTGAGGATGGCTGTACCGCTCGCGGTCCCGGCCCCGCCGCCGGCGGGTGCGGTGGGGTAGCTCCACTGCACGACGACGGACTTGACGCCCGACGCGTGGGTGACCTCTATCGAGAACTGGGTGGTCGTCGAGCCACCACACAGCCGCGAGGGGGTCACGAGGCTGGGGGTGGCGGTGAGCGAGCCGATCGCGGGCCCGCGGAAGGCGACCGTCGTGGTGGAGGCGCCCGGCGGCGCGGCGGTCGCCGGCGCCGCCGTGATGGCCGACGTGGTCTCGGGCGTCGTGGTTGCGGGCACCGTGCTCGTGAACACCGTGAGCGGGTCGATGGCGATGTCGCCGATCACGCCCGGCGCGTAGGTGGCGGCCTCGCCCCAGGTCCGTACCACGTGGTGGCCGTAGGGCCCAGCCGTAGAGGCGACGTACCCCGTCACGTGATCGACGGCCGAGCCATCGACCAGCAGCCCGTACTCGTCGGACGTCAGTCCGGTGATCGCATAGCTCCCGTCGGCCGCAGAGACGACGGCCAGCGAGGAGATGGGGGCACCGGTTTCATCGGTGGGGGTCACGGTCACCCCTCCCAACGGGTAGTCGGTGTAGCCGTCGACGACGGTTCCGTGGAAGCCATCGGGCGTGTGATCATCGCCGTCGAACACCCCTGCCCAGCCGAGCCCGGCGACCGTGACCAGGCCGACCATGCCGATCGCAATCCAGCTGAGTACGGCGGCGCTGAGGGTGCCCGGATCGCGACTCGACCTCGGAGCGTCTGTGCCATCCCTGACCGGTGGACGCATGACCCACCCCTTTCGGTTGACACGTTCAGGGTAATCCCGCCGACCACTGCGGTGAGGTAAGGGTCGGTCAGCTGCACCTCTTGAGGGTGATCGCGTTCGGGAACGCAAGAGTGGCGACGAGGCCCTCGGTGTCGGTCGCGGTGAATTCGAGCGAGATCGATGCCGGCGTTGTCGGGTCGTCGAAGGTGCCGAGCGTCACCTTCCATGTGTCCGAGGTGCCCACGCGGTACAGCGTCCTCGTGCCGAAGCGGCTCCGGTAGCTCCACTTCACCTTGACCGATGCCACGCCGGATGCGTCAGTGACGTCGATGGTGACCACGGACGTGATCGTGGAGCACTCGTTGGCGACCGGCTTGGAGTAGACGACGTCTGGTGTGGCGGCGAACGCACCGATCGTCGGCGGTGTGTTCGGCCCGCCGGGCGGCAAGGTGGTGCCAGGCAGGGTGGTGCCGGGCAGGGTGGTGCCGGGCAGGGTGCTGCCCGTGGGCGCAGTGGGCACCGTGGTGGTGCTGGCAGGCGCGGCCCCGGTGGAGTCGAGCGCGATATCGCCGATTACGCCCGGGGCGGCGGTGGCGCCGTCGACCCACGTGGGCTCGACGAGGTAACCGAGCGGGCCGACAATGCCGCCGATGAAGCCCTGCTCGTAGCCGGCTGCCGTGCCGTCCGCCCACACGCCGTACTCGCTGTTGATGAGCCCAGAGATCTCGTAGCTGCCGTCGGCCGCGCTGACCACTGTGTACGCCGTCTGCGGGGCACCGGTGTTGTCGGTGGGGGACAGGCTGACGCCGGCGATCGGCACGCCGGTGGTTCCGTCGACCACCTTCCCGCTGAAGGACTGGATCGAATCGCCGCCGCTCAGTGTGCAGCCGACGGCGGGCAGGGCGCCCCAGACGGGCGAGGCGTTGTCCCCCGCGAGAGCTGAGGCGAGGAGCCACGCGGTGACGGTCGGGTCGTCGGGGTTCTGGATCGCGACCCAGGCGTTGCCCTGCGCTCGACCGACCACCACGACGGAGTCGCCGGCGCTCAGCCGGCCGACCACCTCGCCCGCCGGGCACGAATGCAGGTCGATGTCGCCGGCCGCCGCAGCGGGCCACTCGCTGAGCGGCGCGGTGGTGGTGGACTCAGCGGACACGGGCACGGTGGTGGCAACGGTGCTGGCGTCGTCGCCGCCGAACACCCCCGCCCAGCCGAGACCGGCCACGACCGTCGTGGCCGCGAGCGCGGCCGCAATCCACGGGAGCGCCTTGCCATTCGACCGCGCGGGCTGGCCACGGGGAACATTGCGGTACTGGGTGCTCATGGTCCGGTGGCTCCCTTGATCTGCACGAAGGCGAGGCGGATGTTCGACAGCGCCTGCTGCAGGGTTTCACTCTCGGGCCCGAGGCGCGGACCGAGGCCCTCGACCAGGCAGCCCACGGCATCGATCGCCAGCGCGGCCTCGACCAGCGACGGCGGTTGTGCGCTGAGGTGGATGGCGGCGAGCTCATAGAGCCCCATCACATGGTTGGAGACCACGACCTCGGCGGGAATACCGGCCAGCCGGTCGCGAGCGTCACGCATCGCGACTTCGGCCTCCTCCACCAATGACTCGTCGAAATCGGGCTCGTCGAACTCGGGGACGTGGGGAGTGTCATCGCCAGGCACGTTTGGTACCCTACCTGGCTGACAACTGAGGCGAAGTGGGGCGACGCGAGTTGCGGACGTCCCCGCCCGGCCAGCGTCGAAACTGCGTCCGGGTCACATCATTGCGTAGCATGCCGCCTGGTGCGGTGTGCCCCGCTGTGTTCGGTGGCTTCGCATCGCCGATACAGGAGGGCATACACCCATTGCACAGGAGTGAGCAGCCATAGCACCGCCGCAGACACCGGAGCACCGGTACAACGAACGCATCCGCGCCCGTGAGGTTCGCCTCATCGGCCCCGACGGCAACCAGTTGGGGATCAAGCAACTTCCGGAAGCGCTCACCCTGGCCCGCCAGGTCGACCTCGATCTCGTCGAGGTTGCCCCGATGGCGAATCCGCCGGTGTGCCGGATCATGGACTACGGCAAGTTCCGCTACGAGGAAAGCCAGAAGGCCAAGGAGTCACGCAAGAAGACCGTCCACGTGTCGATCAAGGAAGTGAAGTTCCGTCCCAAGATCGGCAAGGGCGACTTCGACACCAAGGTGCGCCACATGCACGACTTCCTGGCGGATGGTCACAAGGTCAAGGTGACCCTCCAATTCCGTGGCCGCGAGATGGCCCACCCGGAACTCGGCTCGAAGATTCTCGACGCAGTGCTCGAACAACTCGGCACCTCCGCCAAGGTGGAGACGCAGGCCCGGCTCGAAGGTCGCAACATGACCATGGTGCTCGCACCGGAGAAGAAGGCCGTGCCGAAGAAGTCCGAGCCGAAGGAACACAAGGCCCCAGCGGCAGGTCAATCCGAAACCGACATGTTCGGTGCCGACCAGGCAATCACCCTCGCCGACGTCCCGATCGACGCCGACGAGCCCGCCCCAGATCCCGCCCCAGATCCCGCCTGATACGGCGACAACGCGACAAACGGCGGTCCGACCGCCAGACCCACAGGAACCCACCATGCCCAAGATGAAGACCAGTAAGACCGCCGCCAAGCGGTTCAAGAAGACCGGCACCGGCAAGCTGCGCCGCCTGCAGCAGAACCGTCAGCACCTGTTCGAAAAGAAGCCGAGCACCCGTACCCGCCGTCTCGACGGCGAGGTGGCTGTGCACCCCGGCGATGCCAAGAAGATCAAGCGCCTGCTGGCCGAGCGCTGATCACCGACTGACGAGAACGAAGAGAAGGAGACACCACCATGGCTCGTGTGAAGCGCGCAGTCGGCTCGAAGAAGCATCGCAAGCAGGTGCTCGAGCGGGCAAAGGGTTACTACGGCAACAAGAGTCGTTCGGTCCGGGCGGCCAACGAACAGGTCATGAAGAGCGGGCAGTACGCGTTCCGTGACCGCCGCGCCAAGAAGGGCGAGTTCCGTCGCCTCTGGATCCAGCGGATCAACGCGGCGTGCCGCCTGCCGGAGAACGACATCAGCTACAGCCGGTTCATCGCCGGCCTCAACGCTGCCGGTATCGAGGTCGACCGCAAGGTGATGTCGGATCTGGCGATCACCGATCCGGCCGCATTCGCAGCACTCGTGCAGGCGGCCAAGGCGGCCCTCTGAGCACCCCCCACACCGCTGGGCTCACCTTCTCCAGCCCGAAGGTTCAACGACTGCGGCGCCTCTTGGGGCGCCGCAGTGCGCGTTCCGAGGAAGGCGCGTTCGTGGTCGAGGGGCAGGGCCTCATCACCCAGGCCTGGGAGGCGGGCTGGGAGATCGAGGCCCAGTTCGTCGCCCCGGGCTTCGGCGCGGTCGTGCCCGACGGACTCGTGTTCGACCTCGCGCCGAACGTGATCGAGCGGGTCGCATCCACCGAGGCACCCCAGCCGGTGCTCGCGGTGGTGCACCAGCGCGCGTCGGTACTGCCTGCCGGCGCCACGTTCGTGGTGGTCGCCGATCGCATCGCCGATCCGGGCAACGCCGGCACGATCATCCGCTCGGCCGAGGCCGCCGGTGCCGATGCCGTCGTGTTCACCCCTGGCTCGGTCGACCCGTTCAACCCCAAGGTCGTGCGGGCCACGGCCGGCTCGCTGTTCCGGATGCCCGTGGTCGGGGCCGATCTGGCGCACGTGCGGGCCGCCGGCCTGCGCGCCCTGGCCACGTCCTCGCACCAGGGTTCGGCCTACACGGACACCGACCTCATCTCGCCGGTGGCGATCGTCGTGGGCAACGAGGCCCACGGGGTGCCCGACGATGCGCCCGTCGACGGCTGGGTGACGATCCCGCACGCCGGCCCGGCGGAGAGCCTCAATGTGGCGATGGCGGCGACCGTGCTCGTATTTGAAGTCGCGCGCCAACGACGGCAGCGGTAGTTTCCCCAAGGTTGATCCTGGAAGAGGAATGTCGATGATCGAGCAGATCCGTGCGGCCCGCGATGCCGCCGTCGCGCGCCTTGCCGCGGCCACGAGCAGCGAGGAGGTGCGCGCCGTCGAGCTGGAAGTGCTCGGCAAGAAGGGCACGCTCACCGACCTCAAGGCGGGGCTCGGCAAGCTCGCCACGATCGAGGAGAAGAAGGCGGCCGGCCAGGCCCTCAACGAGGCGACCACGGGAGTCGCGGCCGCGCTGGCTGCCCGCCTGCAGGAGTTCCGCCGCGCCGAGCGGGCGGTGCAGCTCGAGGTCGAGCGCCTCGACCTCACCGAGGTGCTGCGCAAGCCCGGCCGCGGCCATGCCCACGTCGTCACCCAGGCTTGGCAGCGGCTGGAGGACGTGTTCGTCGGCCTCGGCTTCCAGGTGGCCGAGGGCCCCGAGGTGGAGTCCGACTGGTACAACTTCGAGGCGCTCAACATGCCCGCTGCCCACCCGGCGCGCAGCATGCACGACACGTTCTACGTCGATCACGGCGCCCCGGGCAGCACGGTGTTGCGGACCCACACCTCCCCGGTGCAGATTCGCGTGATGCAGTCCATCCCACCGCCGATCTACATGGTCATGCCCGGCCGCGTCTTCCGCAACGAGACCACCGACGCAACCCATCTGGCCGTGTTTCACCAGATCGAGGGGCTGGTCATCGACCGTGGCATCACCCTGGCCGACCTGGCGGGCACGATCGAGGCGTTCACCAAGGCGTTCTTCGGTGAGGGCTTCAGCAGTCGCCTGCGCCCCAGCTACTTCCCGTTCACCGAGCCGTCGGCCGAGTTCGACATTCGTACTCCCAAGGGCGACTGGCTGGAGCTCGGCGGCTGCGGCATGGTGCACCCCAACGTGTTGCGCGCCGGCGGCATCGACCCCGAGGAGTTCAGCGGCTTCGCGTTCGGCTTCGGCATCGACCGCATGGCCAAGGAGCGCCACAGCATCAACGACGTCCGCGAGATGTACACGAACGACATTCGTTTCCTGGAGCAGTTCTGATGCGCATCGTGCATTCCTGGCTCAATGACCTGGTGCCCGTCGGTCCAGCTGACGACACGGTCGTGGAGGCCATCGCCGAGATCATCACCCACCTCGGGCTCGCGGTCGAGGACGTGCACAAGGTCGGCGCAACGGTGCCCGGTGTCATCACCGCCAAGGTGCTGCGCACCGAACGGCACCCCGACGCGGCGAAGGTTCACCGGGTGCACGTGGATGCCGGCGACGGTGTCGAGCGCCATGTGTGGTGCGGCGCGTTCAACATGCACGCCGGGGATGTCATCCCGCTGGCGACGCCCGGCACGGTCATGCCCGATGGTCGGGCGATCGAGCCCAAGCCGATCCTGGGCATCAGCAGCGACGGCATGCTCTGCAGCGCGCGCGAGTTGGGCCTCGGCGACGACCACAGCGGCATCCTCATCCTCCCCGCCGACACTCCGGTGGGTGTGCCCTACGGCGACGCGCTCGGGCTCGGCGAGGAGACCGTCTACGACCTCGACGTCCTGCGCAATCGGCCCGACTGCTACGGCCACCTCGGCGTCGCCCGCGACCTGGCGGCCAAGCTCGGGCTGTCCCTGACGCCGGCACCGGCCCTGCCTGCAGCGCAGGCACCGGTACGCACCGCCACTGTGGAACTCGTTGACGGTGATCGTTGCCCGCGCTTCACGAGCGTGGTGTTGAGTGGCATCGAGGTGAAGCCGTCTCCCGAGTGGATCGCCCGCCGGCTGACCGCGGCCGGCATGCGCCCGATCAACAATGTCGTCGACGTCAGCAACTACGTGATGCTGGAGACGAACCAGCCGAATCATGCCTACGACTTCGACACGCTCGGCGGCGGCGGGTTCCGAGTGCGCCTGGCCCGCGAGGGCGAGACGATGATCACGCTCGACGACGTGGAACGCACACTCACCGCGGACGACCTGCTTGTCTGCGATGCCAACGACCGCCCGATCGGGATCGCCGCGATCATGGGCGGCCAGAACACCGAGATCAGTGACACCACGACCGCGGTTGCGCTGGAGACCGCCTGGTTCGAACCCGCCGGCATCCTCGCTTCAGCCACTCGCATGGGGATGCGCACCGAGGCCTCGGCTCGCTTCGAGCGCGGCGCCGACCCCTACGGTATCGACCGTTCGACGGCCCGTTTCGTGGAGCTGCTGCGCCTCACGTGCCCGAACCTGGTCGTGCACAAAGGCGCGGTCGACGGCCGCGACGAGGCCCACCTGCCCGTGCCGCCCACGCTGCGCGTGCGCGCTGCCCGGGTGAGTGCCCTGCTCGGCAGCGCGTTCACGGCGGGGGAGATCCGTGCGCTCATCGAGCCGATCGGGTTCGTGTGCATCGCGGCCGGTGACGATCTGGACATCACCCCGCCGTCGTGGCGACCCGACTGTGTGCTGGAGGTCGACATCGTCGAGGAGGTCGCCCGTCTGTACGGATACGGGCGCCTCGGCAAGACGGTGCCGAAGTCCACCCAGCCGGGTGGGCTGAGCGGCATGCAGCAGCGCCGCCGCAAGCTGCGCGACGTGTTGCTCGGCCTGGGCATCAGTGAGGCGATGCCGCACCCGTTCCTCACTGCCGGGGAGTTGGAGAAGGCCGGCCTGCCCGGCGAGGCGGTGCGCCTCGTGAACCCGCTCGTGGTGGGCGACGACATGCTGCGCACCTCGCTGCGTCCCGGCCTGCTGAAGGCGATCGCGTTCAACGAGTCGCACCGCCGCCCGGGCGTCTGCCTGTTCGAGATCGGCCATGTGTACCCACCGAGTGAGGACGTGCTGCCTGCTGAGTACGAGGCCTTGGGAATCGTGCTCGCGGGTGACGATGCGCCTGCCGCGGTTGCCGTGTGGCGTGAGTTGGCCTCGGCGATGGGGTGGGGCGCCCGCCTCGACCTGGGGCATGTGCCGGCCGGTCTGCACCCGGCCCGCTCGGCCACGTTGTCGCTCGGCAAAGACGTGATCGGCGTAGTGGGGGAGGTGCACCCCGATGTGGCGGAGGCCTTTGAAGTTGCCGAGCGGGTGGCGATCCTCGAGCTGAACCTGTCGGTCCTACTCGCGGGCGAGCCCAAGCCGGCTGCGTGGAAGCCAACGAGCCGCTTCCCTTCCAGCGACCTCGACCTGGCCTTCGTGGTGCCCGAGTCGGTGGCCGCGGAGAAGCTCGACAAAGCGGTTCGCCAGGCCGCGGGCAACCTGCTCGTCGACCTGTCGCTGTTCGACGTGTACCGCGGGCAGGGGATGCCCGACGGCAACCGCAGCCTCGCCTACCGCCTGCGCCTGCAATCGGCCGAGCGCACGCTCACCGACGACGACGTCGCCCTGGTGCGGGCCAAGGTCGAGGGCGCCACCAAGAAGATGGGCGCCGTCCTGCGGGGTTGATGTCGGGCGGCTGAGGCTTGTCTGTACCTCGCGCGGCCGGGAGGCGTACGCTCCGCGTATGACGGCACATCGCGGAGTTCGGTCCATCCTGGCGCTGTTGTTGCTGACAGCCTGCGGCAGCGAGGTGTCCAAGGACGGCGGCTCGACCACCGGCACGACGGTGCCGGGCTCGACCTCAGTCACCACCGACGTGCCGGCCACTTCGGCCGCTCCTACGGACTCGACGGTGCCCGGTGTGTGGGTGCAGCCCACGGCCGCACCGACGCTGTACTTCACCGACGACCGCGGCACCACCGATGCGCCCCTCTCGGTCGTCACGCGGATGAGCCCCGACGGCACGATCACCGAGCTGTGGAGCGAGATGGGCGAAGTGATGCCCCGTGTGCTCGACGTGAGCCCTGACGGCACGCGACTCCTGGTGAGCCGGTACAGCTACGCCGAGGGCGTCGTCGGGTTCCACCTGGTGGAGCGCGAGCTGGCCACCGGCACCGAGACCGAGATCGCCCAGCGCGACCAGTACCTGGTCGCGAAGTACGCGCTCGACAACAGCGGCGACCTCTTCGTGACGAACACCGTCGACGAGGTCGACAGCACTGGGGTGATCACGAAAGAGACCCAGTCCCTCGACCGGATCGCCAACGACGGCACCGAGATCGCCAACCTCGTCACCGTCGAATCCATGGAGACGCTGATGTGGCAGCAGGTGATGATGGACGGCGAACTCGCGGTGGTGATCGGCGGTGCCCCGATGACACTCGTCGGCGGTTCCGGTCAGGCGATGCCGGAACTGCCCGTGGAAGGGCGGTCGTGCGCCGCGATCCGTCAGGTCACCGACGCGGCGGTGCTAGCGTCGTGCATGGAGCCGAGCGAGGAGTTCGTGTACTTCTACCAACTGTGGCTGGTGCCTCTCGACGGCAGCGCCCCGCAGCAGGTCACCAAGGTCGCGAACAACGGCTCGGGTGCCGACTTCGGGGCCGGCGACCTGTGGACCACCACGAATGGTCGCCAGTTCGTGCAGCGCTACGGCGACTGTGGCGCGGCGTGGGTGGAGGAGCTCCAGGCCGACGGCAGCTCGAGCGCCTCTGACGCAGCCGGTGTGATCCTCGGCGTCGATGGCACACGGCTGATCACCGCCTCGAGTGGTTCGTGCGACGGCACCTACGCCACGATCGTGGCCTACGACACGGCCACGGGGACGAGCACGACCTATCTCGCCCCGCCCGACGCGACCGACGACCATCCGTACGGCGCGAACGCGTTCGACATCCTGGCGCTCGTGCGCTGACCACCGTCGTCGGTCAATGTCGGCGTTGCGGCGGGCCCCTGGCCCGCCTGAACGCCAACTTGCGGTGGACTCAGTTGGAGCTGAGGTCGTCGGGGGCGTTGGCCAGCCAGGCCACGCGACCGCCCTGGCGGCGCACCACTCGGCGCCACAGACCGTCGGGGTCAGGGCAGAACACGTCGTCGGTTTCGCTGGGCAACACCATCCAGGCGCCCTCGGCGAGCTCAACGTCGAGCTGGCCTGGCCCCCAGCCGGAGTAACCGCGGAACACCCGCAGCGCGAGTACGCCTTCGGCGACCTCGGAGGGGTCGAGCAGGAGGTCGATCGAGCCGAGCCCGCCGACCACCTGGCTCCAGGCTCCGTCGATCGGGCCGCGCAGACGGGCAAGGGCGATCAGTGCATCGAGTTCCACGGGTCCGCCCTGGAACAGCGAGCGCGGCGGGACGAGATACGGGGTCCAGGCGGCGAGTTGGTCGGGAGGGTCCTCCTCGCGTGGCCGGTTGAGCACCACGCCGACGGCCCCGGTGGTGGTATGTTCGAGTACGTACACGACCGTGCGGTCGAAGTTCGGGTCGACGAGCGGGGGAGTGGCGACGAGCAAGGACCCCTTGCAGGATCCATGGGGATGCCCGGTTGCGCTCACGGCTCCATTGTGGCGCATCGGTCCAACAGGCGCCTTCACCGTCGTTCGTGCCCCACGGCGGCGTCCGCCGATGGCGGTCAGGCCGCGACAGGAACGGACGGATGTGCACCAGCATTGCATGAGCATGCAGCGCGGTGTATAGTCATGCGTCATGGTTCGAGTCGGCATCATCGGCGCATCGGGGTTCACCGGGGCAGAGCTCCTTCGCCTCGTGGCGCAACACCCCGAGATGGAAATGGTCTACGCCACCGGCGACTCCCAGGCGGGCAGCCGCGCCGCCGATCTCTACCCGAGCCTCGCGGCCAAGTACCCGAACCTCGTGTTCGCCGAGTTCGACGCGGCGCAGGCCGAGGGCCTCGATCTGGTGTTCCTCGGCCTGCCCCACGAGGCGAGCATGGCCATGGCCCCCCAGTTGGTGGGCAAAGTGGGCTGCGTCGTCGACCTGTCGGCCGCGTACCGGTTGAAGGACGCCTCGCTGTACCCCCGCTGGTACGGCTTCACCCACGACCAGCCGGCGCTGCTGGCCGAGGCCGTGTTCGGCCTGCCGGAACTGCACCGTCAGGCGCTCGTGGGCGCCCGCATCGTGGCCACCCCTGGCTGCCATGTCACCGCCGCCACGCTGGCGTTGGCGCCGCTCGTGTGCGCCGGGCTGATCGAGACCACCGGTGTCGTGGTGAACAGCATCACCGGGGTCAGCGGCGCGGGCCGGGCCCCCAAGCACGCCAACAGCTTCTGCACCGTCGATGAAGACGTGAATGCGTACGGCCTGCTCGACCACCGGCATACGCCCGAGATCGAGCAGGAAGTGGGCGCGCAGGTGTTGTTCACCCCACACCTCGCACCGATGAACCGCGGCATCCTGGCGACGTGTTACGCGAAGCCCGTCGCGTCGGCGGTGGCGGAGATGTCCACCGACTCGCTGATCGAGGCGCTCGCCGCGGCCTACGCCGATGAACCCTTCATCGTGGTCGGCCGGAACTCGCCGTCCACCAAGGCCACCCTCGGCAGCAACGCCGCACACCTCACCGCTCGGTACGACGAGCGCACGGGCACCGTGTTGGTGCTGAGCGCCATCGACAACCTCGCCAAGGGCGCGTCGGGCGGAGCGCTGCAGGCCGCGAACGTCGCCCTCGGCCTACCGGAGACGGCCGGCCTCTCCTCGATCGGTCTGTTCCCGTGAGTGCCCCCTCTCCCCAGTCCACCGCCGACGTCCTCGTCCACGCCCTGCCGTACATCCGCCGCTTCGCCGGCCAAGTGGTGGTCGTGAAATACGGCGGGAACGCGCTCGCCGGCGCCAGCGACGACGACGCCCTCGGCCTGTTCGCGCAGGACATCGTGCTGATGCACCAGGTGGGCATGCGCCCCGTCGTGGTGCACGGTGGTGGCCCGCAGATCAGCGACCTGATGCAGCGTCTCGGCAAGGTCACCGAGTTCCGCGACGGCCTGCGCGTCACCGACGCGGAGACGGTCGAGATCGCGCGCATGGTGTTGGTGGGGCAGGTGAATCCGCAGCTCGTGTCGGCGATCAATGTGCACGGCCCGCTCGCGGTAGGCGTCAGCGGCGGCGACGCGGGCCTCATCAAGGCGAGCGCTCGCGACCCTGAGTTGGGCTTCGTCGGCGACGTGGACGCGGTGAATCCGACGATCCTCAACGGGCTCATTGCCGAGGGGTTCATCCCCGTGGTCGCCACGATCGGTACCGACGCTGCGGGCCAGGCCTACAACATCAACGCGGACACGGTGGCCGGTGCGATCGCCGAGTCGCTCGGCGCCGAGAAGCTGGTGTACCTCACCGACATCGAGGGCCTGCGCCGCGTGGTCGACGACCCCGCGAGCATCATCCGCCAGACGACCTGTGACGAGCTCGACGCGCTTACCGCGGACGGCACGATCGCCGGCGGGATGATCCCGAAAGTGGAGAGCTGTGTGCACGCGGTGCGCGGCGGTGTCCGCCGGGCGCACATCCTCGACGGGCGCATCCCGCACGTGTTGCTGCTGGAGATCTTCACCGACGAGGGGATCGGAACGATGGTGCAATGAGCGCTCACGCCTTCGATACGCAAGGGTTGGAGTACTGCCCCTTCATGCCGGTCTTCGGGGCGCCGCAGGTGATGTTCGCCCGCGGCAAGGGCACCGAGCTGTGGGACACCGACGGCAAGCGCTACCTCGACTTCCTGTGTGGGCTCGCGGTCACCTCGCTCGGGCACTCGCACCCGGTGGTGGCCGAAGCGATCAGCCGCCAGGCCAACGAGTTGCTCCACGTCAGCAACCTGTTCGCCAACCCGCGGGCGCTCGCTGCGGCGCTCGCGATCAATACGCTGCTGCTGGAGACCACGGGTCACGAGGGCCAGGTGTTCTTCTGCAACAGCGGCGCGGAGGCCAACGAGACCGCGCTGAAGTTGGCCCGCAAGTTCGGCGGCCGCGGCCGCCACGCCGTGATCAGTGCGTACGGCAGCTTCCACGGGCGCACGCTGGCGACCCTCGCCGCGACCGGCCAGCCGGCCAAGCACGAGCCCTTCCACCCGATGCCCGACGGTTTCCGTCACGCAGCGTTCAACGACATCGACGCGCTGGAGGCGGCGATCGACCCTACGGTCGCCGCCGTGTTGCTCGAGCCGGTGCAGGGCGAGGGCGGCGTAGTCCCCGCCGACGTGCGGTACCTACGCGACGTGCGAGCGCTGTGCGACGAGCGCGGCCTGCTGCTCATGATGGACGAGGTGCAGACCGGCTACGGCCGCACCGGTGAGTGGTTCGGCTTCCAGCACGCGGGCGTGATCCCGGATGTCGTGACGATGGCCAAGGCGATGGGCAATGGCTTCCCGGTCGGCGCCTGCTGGGCCAAGCGCGAGATCGCCGGGGTGTTCAAGCCGGGCGATCACGGCAGCACCTACAGCGGCACGGCCATCGCCACCGCCGTGGTGAGCGCGGTGCTCGCCGAGTTGCGTCGCATCGACGCGCCGCGCCTGGCTCGCGAGCGCGGCGCCGAACTCTCGACCAAGCTCGCTGATGTGCCTGGCGTCGCCAGCGTGCGCGGCACCGGCCTGTTGCTCGCGGTCGAACTCGACGTGGCCAGGCTCGGTGGCGTCGACGCCAAAGCCGTGTACAGCGGCCTGTTGGAACGCGGCATCGTCACCAACGCCGTCACCGCCACCGCGCTGCGGCTGGCACCCCCCTACACCGTCAGCAGCGCCGAGATCGACGAAGCAGTCGCCGCCCTCACCGCTGTCCTCCAGGAGATCCTCCAGTGACCCGTCACATCCCTCGGCACATCGCCCGGCACCTCATCGACATCGCCGACTTCACCCCTGATGAACTGGCCACCATCCTGCGCCTCGCGGAGCAGCCCGACCTGCCGAAGGTGCTCGCCGGTCTGGGCGTCGCGCTCATCTTCGAGAAGCCCTCGAATCGCACACGCCATTCGATGGAGATGGCCGTATTCCAGCTCGGTGGCCATCCCGTGTACACGCGCGGCGAGGAAGTGGGCATCGATGTCCGCGAATCGGCCGAGGACATCGCGCGGGTGATGGCCGGCTACCACGGCTTGCTGGCTGCCCGCGTGTTCGAGCACGAGAAGGTGCAACGAATGGCGGCCGTCAGCAGCGTGCCGGTGGTGAACATGCTGAGTGACCACGCGCACCCGCTGCAGGCGCTCGCCGACGTGCTGACGATGCAACAGGTGCACGGCCCGCTGAAGGGTGTGCGCATCGCGTGGGTCGGTGACTACAACAACGTCGCCCGCTCGCTCGGCGAGGCATGCGTCATGGTGGGCGCCACGATCACGTATGGCTGCCCCGATGGCTATCGGCCGTCGCCGGAGGAGCTGGCGCGGCTCAGTGCACTGGGGATGGGCGAAGTGCATCACACCACCTCGCGGTACGACGCGGTCGCCGGAGCGGTGGCGGTGCACACGGACAGCTGGACATCAATGGGGCAGGAGACGCAGAAGCAGCAGCGCATCCAGGCCTTCCGCCCCTACACGGTGACCATGGAGATGATGGCCAAGGCAGCACCTGGCGCCGGCTTCTACCACTGCCTGCCCGCGTACCGCGGGCTGGAGGTCGCGGCCGACGTCATCGACGGGCCGGCCAGTCACGTCGTTCAGCAGGCGCACAACCGGCTGCACTCGGCCAGGGGTGCCCTCGCGTTCTTGATGGGGGTGAGGTAGTTGTCCTCCAAGGTGCAACGCCAGCAGGCGATCGCCAAGCTCGTCGCCAAGCATGCGGTGACGAACCAGCCGCAGCTCGTCGATCTGCTCGCGCTCGACGGCATCGCCGCAACTCAGGCGACGGTGTCGCGCGACCTCGAAGACCTCGGCGCGGTGAAGGTGCGCGTGCCCGGCGGGGAAACCGTCTATGCGATCCCCGAGTACGAGCCCGCCCGCATCGCTCCTGAAGACCAGCTGCGGCGGGTGATGGGCGAGTGGGTCGCGGAGGTGCGCAAGTCGGGCGACCTCATCGTGCTGCGCACGCCACCAGGGTGTGCGCATGTTGTTGCATCTGCACTCGATCGCAGCGGGATGGCGGGCCTCATCGGTACCGTGGCCGGCGACGACACGCTCCTGTGCGTGGCCGAGGAGTCGGTAGGCGGCGAAGCGCTGGCCAGCCGGCTGCGCGACCTGGCGGGGCTGTCATGAGCGCCTCAGCCCGGGAGGGGGGCGGCAAGGCGTTGTGGCATGGCCGCTTCGAAGGTGGCCCTGCCGCGGAGTTGATGGCGTACACGGAGAGCCTCTCGTTCGACAAGCGCCTGTGGCCCGACGACATCGCCGGCTCGGTCGCGCACGTGAAGGGCCTGGCCCACGTGGGGATCCTCACGGACGTGGAGCGCGACTCTGTGCTCGCCGCGCTGCAGACAGTGCACGACGAAATGGCCGCGGACACGTTCGTGTTCGTGGAGAGCGACGAGGACATCCACACCGCGGTCGAGCGGCGGGTTACCGAGCTCGCCGGGCCGGCGGGCGCGAAGCTGCACACCGGTCGCAGTCGCAACGACCAGTCGGCCACCGACGTGCGTCGCTGGATGAAGCGCGAGCTCGTGCACATCGCCGAGCGCATCGTCGGCCTGCAGGCAGTGCTGTTGCAGCGCGCCGACGACGCGGGCGGCGTGTACCTGCCCGGCTACACCCACCTGCAGCGCGCCCAGCCGGTGCTGCTCGCGCATCACCTCCTCGCCCACGGGTGGGCATTGGGTCGTGACATCGATCGCCTGCTCGACGCGCTCGAGCGGATCGACATCTCGCCGCTGGGCGCCGGCGCGCTCGCCGGCTCGTCGCTTCCCCTCGACCCGGACTTCACCGCGCGTGAGCTGGGTTTCGCCGCGCGTTTCGAGAACAGCCTCGACGCAGTGGGGTCGCGCGACCATGTCGCCGAGGCGCTGTTCGCGCTGACGATGGTGGGCATCAACCTCTCGCGGCTCGGGGAGGAATTCGTGCTCTGGACCACCGACGAGTTCGGCTTCGCCAAGCTCGACGATGGCTACGCCACCGGCTCGTCGATGCTGCCGCAGAAGAAGAACCCCGACATCGCCGAGCTCGCCCGCGGCAAGGCGGGCCGCCTCATCGGTGATCTCACCGGCTTCCTGGCGACGATGAAGGGCCTGCCGCTCAGCTACAACCGTGACTACCAGGAGGACAAGGAGCCGCTGTTCGACGCAGTCGATCAGATCTCTCTTGCGCTCGGCGCGATCACCGGCATGGTGGCCACCACGACATGGGTTCCCGAACGGATGCAGGCCGCCGCCGATAACGAGACCGGTTCGGCCACCGACCTCGCCGAATGGCTCGTTCAGCGCGGCATGCCGTTCCGTGAGGCGCATGCGGTGGTGGGCGCCCTGGTCCGCCGTCACCTCGCCGGCGGCGGCCCGCTGCGCGATCTCGTCGCGGCGGATGCGGCGCTCGGCCCGGACGCCGCCGCTCTGGTCGCGCCAGGCGTAGCGGTGCAGCGGCGTACCACTCCCGGAGGCGCCGGCCCGGCCCCGGTAGCGCTGCAGATCGAGCGCTTCCGCCTGCGTTTGGCGACGTGGCGTGCAGCGCTTACCGGCGACGTTCGCTGAGCGCGACGCCACCGAGGTGGCGCCCGAACTGCTCAACAAACTGATGGCCGTCAACGGCCGCCTGGCACGCATCACCGAGGTGGAGGCCTACACGGCCGATGACCCCGCCAGCCACTCGTTCAAGGGCCGCACAGCCCGCAATGCGGTGATGTTCGGCCACCCCGGCCACTGGTACGTGTACCTGATCTACGGGATGCATCACTGCGTGAACCTGGTGACCGGCAGCGAGGGTGACGGCCAGGCCGTGCTCATCCGCTCCGTCGTCGTCGATGGGGTCGATCTCAGACGCACGACAGGCCCAGGCCGCCTGTGCCGCGAGTTGGGCATCGACCGAGGCCTCGACGGCGTGGTCGCGGAGCTGTTCGACGACGGGGTCGCCCCGCCGCACGCGCCAGAGGTGACGCCGCGCATCGGCATCACCAAGGCCGCCGAATGGCCCCGTCGCTGGCGCGTCGTGTGACGAACCGCGGCGATTGCTGGACACGGTGCTGCTCATCGGGCACGATGCCCCCTCACGAGACGAGGAGCGCCGATGACCACATTGCCGGATCGACCGAACACCGCCCTGGTGGTGATCGACGTGCAGAACGACGTGGTGGGCGGCGCCTTCGACCGCAGCCGGGTGGTGGGCAACATCGCCACCTTGGTCGACAGAGCCCGCGCCGAGGACGTGGCGGTGATCTGGGTGCAGCACTCCGACGATCACTTGGCCCCGGATACCGACGGCTGGCAGTACGTGCCCGAGTTGCACCCTGCGAGTGACGAGCCCGTGGTGCACAAGCGCTACGGCGACTCCTTCGAGGACACGTCGCTCGAGGCCGAATTGGCACAGCGTCGCGTTGGCCGCGTGGTCGTCGCCGGAGCACAGACCGATGCGTGTATTCGCGCCACGTTGCACGGCGCCTTCGTGCGTGGCTACGACACGGTGCTCGTGAGCGACGCACACACGACGGAGGACTTCTCCGAGTACGGCCTGCCACCGGCCGACAAGGTGATCGCGCACACGAACATGTACTGGACCTGGCAGGCGGGCCCGGGGCGCGTGGCCGAAGTGGCCGATACGGCGACAGTGACACTCGGGGCGGGCGCGGAGCGCGTGATCTGAGCCGTACGCGGGGACGACAGCCGGTCGTTCGGCCCTACCTGGACGGGCCCGGACTGTCGTAGCGTTAGTGCAACGTTCTTCAGGAGGAGTGCGCCGAATGGCCAAGCCCGATCGTCCCCGCAAGGTCAGCCAGGGCGATCGCTCGCCGTCGCTCACGCTGAGCGGCATCGAGGAATTCGAGGTGACCATCGCGACGGAGGCCGCGAAGTCGGCCAAGCTCAACGTCGTGCGCGACGTGTTGCGTCACGCCGGTCACGACGAGTTGCAGAGCGTTGCCGGGTGGCTCAAGGCGGTCCTCGACGGCACATCCGCGGACGAGCTGAGCTCGCTCGCCTCAGCGCTCACCCATGAGGACACCGTCCCGTACGGCATCCCGCCGTTGAGTGCTGACGACCAGCTCGTCGAGGACTGGCAGCACGCGGTGTACCCCTACGCGAACCTCCTCGAGCGCAAGACCTACGAGAAGCAGAAGTACCAGCTGCAGGTGGAGCTGTTGAAGCTGCAGGCGTGGGTGAAGGAGAGCGGCGCCCGCCTGGTGATCCTGTTCGAGGGCCGCGATGCGGCGGGCAAGGGTGGTGCGATCAAGCGGTTCATGGAGCACCTCAACCCACGTGGTGCGCGTGTGGTGGCGCTGGAGAAGCCCACCGAGCAGGAGCGGGGGCAGTGGTACTTCCAGCGCTATGTACAGCACCTGCCGACCGCCGGCGAGATCGTGATGTTCGACCGCTCGTGGTACAACCGCGCCGGTGTCGAGCACGTGATGGGCTTCTGCACCGACGACGAGTACGCGGAGTTCATGCGCCAAGCGCCTGAGTTCGAGCGGCACCTGGTGTCGAGCGGCGTCCACCTCGTGAAGTTCTGGTTCTCCGTCAGCCGCTCGGAGCAGAAGCGCCGCTTCGCCGAGCGCAAGCGTCACCCGTTGAAGCAGTGGAAGCTGTCGCCCATCGACATGGCGTCGCTCGACAAGTGGGAGGAGTACACGCTCGCCAAGGAGGAGATGTTCCTCCACACCGACACCGCTTCGGCCCCCTGGACCGTGATCAAGAGCGACTGCAAGAAGCGGGCGCGCCTCAACGCGATGCGCTACGTGCTGCACAAGCTTCCGTACTCGAGCAAGGACGCGGACCGCATCGGCGAGGTCGACCCGCTCATCGTCTGCCACGCGAGCGCGATCATCGAGAAGGCCGGCCGTCACCGCGCGAGGGCAGCAGGACGACGGGCGTGACGAGCAGGGTCAGCCCGTGCAGGACGATGAGCGAGTTGCGGCCCCACCGGCGCAGGCTGACGCCGCCGATCCCGGCGGTCATGGCCAGCGCGGCGGGCACCCCCATGAACACGACGATTTCTCCGGCGACCGCGGCTTCGCCGAAGGCGAGCGCGAGCCGAACCGTCAGAGGGCGTTGGCGGTGGATGTTGGCTCATCCCCCGGTCCGCCGTCAGGCCAGCCAGGTGAGGTCGTGGCCGTGGTAGCCGACATCGGCGAGGTGGGTCTCATGACCGCCCGGCCACACCGTGAGGCGCAGGTCGGCATGGGTCTCGCCGGCCGGCTCCATTCGCAACCAGCACAGCGGTGACTGCCGGGTCGCGCTCGGCGCGACGGCGGCGAGCGTTGCCTTCAGTTGGTCGCGGGTCCAGGGCGGCAGGTATTGCCAGACGATCGAGTGAAACACCACGGTGGCCACCCCGGTGGGCGTCGGCGCGGTGACGTGGCGGGACAGCCATGCGCCGGCGTCGGAGCGCTCGACATGCAGCGGATGTTCGTCGGCGATCGCGAGTGCGGAGCGGAGGCGCTCCATCCGCTCCATCTGATCGGGCCATACGAACGACTGGATAGCGAGGCGGCCGGCATCGGTGTCGACATCGAGCGGCATGATGTCGGCCGCGGCCTGCTCGACCACCTCGAGATGTGCCGGCAGCGTCGGGGGAGCGATGGCGAACCACTCGGGGCCGAGTCGGAGCGGCGAGTCCTCGGGCCCGCACGCGGACGTGCCGGTGTCGATGCGGAACCATGGCACCCGCGACAACAGGCCGGCGGATGCACCGACCTCGAACGTGCGCAGCGCCAGGTCGAACTGCTGCTGCACATGGGCGAGGCCGCAGGCAACGGCGGCGGCACGCCCGACCTCGTTCGTCTGTACCTGGCGCGTGAGCCCTTCGACGAACATCTCGTGGCGCTGCTCGACGAGCGTGAGGAAGTCCGGTGTGATGTCGGCGCCGGACCACGAGCCACCGCAGCTGGCGAAGTGCTGCGCCAGCGTCGGTGCCTTCCCGGCCAGCGCCAGGCGGTGTGCCGTGGCGAGATAGCGAAGCGGGATGGCGTCGTGCTGTGGGCGCTCGCTCGCGTGCTCGAGCAGTGTGCGCGAGAGACCATCGGCGCGATAGTCGGCGGCGATGCCGCGCAGCAGCTGGGCATACAGGGGGGAACCGATGTGGTCGCACGCGGCGGCTTGCAGCTCGATCGCCTCGAGAGTGTCGTAGGTGGGCTGCACAACTGCCACACTACGCCCGAATCTTGGGGGGAATTGGGCGGCTGACCTGGCAACATTGACCCGCTATGGATCTCCTCGCCGACCTCGCAGCTCGTGGCCTCGTCCACGACACCACCGACATCTCCGCACTCAGGGCGCGGCTCGCGCAGGGGCCCATCGGCATCTACATCGGCTTCGACCCGACGGCGGATTCGCTCCACGTCGGCCACCTCGTCGGGCAGCTGTTCATGCGCCGCTTCCAGATGGCCGGTCACCGGCCGTTCCCGCTCGCTGGTGGTGCCACGGGCATGATCGGTGACCCCGGCGGCCGCAGCGAGGAGCGCAACCTGCTCGATGTGGAAACGCTGCGGCACAACGTGGAGTGCATCAAGGCGCAGCTCACGAAGCTGCTCGACTTCGAGCCCGGTCCGTATCAGGCCACGTTGGTGAACAACTCCGACTGGAGCACCGGCATCACGATGCTCGAGTTCCTGCGCGACGTCGGCAAGCACTTCACCGTCAACCAGATGACCGCCAAGGATTCGGTGCGCAGCCGCATCGAGAGCGAGCACGGCATCTCGTACACCGAGTTCAGCTACATGCTGTTGCAGGCCAACGACTTCCGCCATCTCTACGAGACGCACGGTGTGGAGTTGCAGGCCGGCGCGAGTGACCAGTGGGGCAACATCGTCGCAGGTACAGAGCTCATCCGTCGGCGCCTCGGCCAGCAGGCGTTCGCGATCACGCACCCGCTGATGTTGAAGAGCGACGGCAGCAAGTTCGGCAAGACTGCGGGTGGGTCGGTGTGGCTCGATCCCCAGCGGACGTCGCCGTACCAGTTCCGCCAGTTCTGGATCCAGTGCGATGACGAGATGGTGGGCACTTACCTGAAGATGCTGTCGCTGCAGCCTTTCGCTGAGCTCGAGGTGCTCCTCGCCGAGCACGCTGGCGCGCCCGAGCGCCGCCTCGCACAACGAGCGCTGGCCGACGAACTCACCGCGCTGGTGCACGGTGCGACGGCAGCGCAGCACGCCGCTCACGCTGCCTCTGTGCTGTTCGGTGGTGACCCCACCGAGGCGAGCGCGGAAGTGCTCGCGGTCGTTGCCGCAGAGGCACCGGCGGTCGAACTGCCCGGCGACATCGAGGGCCTGCGCGTGCATGATCTGCTCACCGCCGCGGGGGTCGCCAAGTCGGCCTCCGAGGTCAACCGGCTGCTCGCGCAAAGGGCCGTGCGCGCGGGCAACCGCGTGCTCGCCGCCGACGGCCTCCTCCTGTCTTCCGACCTGCTCGCCGGCGGCTTCCTGTTGTTGAGGAAGGGCAAGCGCGAATTCGTCGTGGGAAAAATCTCACCACGAGGTTGATGCGGCGAGAATGCCGCGGTAGCTTTGTTTCCCGCCCCGGGAACGAGCTGCAAGGCCTTCCAGGGGAACGGCACCAACACGGTCCGCCACTTCGGCGGCTCGGTGTGTGCCAAGAGCCTCGGCTCCTTGAAAACAGAAGAGAAGACTGAACGCCAGTGCGGGCAGCGACAGAGCAGGCCTTCGGGCCGAGGCTGGACGCTGTCTGTCAATTCAAAAGTCCACGGGCTCCCAAGCTCGTGGCAAATCAAGTCAGTTCTGGGTACCACCAAATCATGGGTATTCCCCTATGAGGTGCCCGGCTCTTAACGAATCGATCGGTTCATCTTCGGATGGGCCGACAGGTTTTTGTTGGAGAGTTTGATCCTGGCTCAGGACGAACGCTGGCGGCGTGCTTAACACATGCAAGTCGAACGAGGTCCAAGAAGTAGCAATACTTCCGAAGACCTAGTGGCGAACGGGTGCGTAACACGTGAGGAACTTGTCCCGGTCTCTGGGATAACAGTTGGAAACGACTGCTAATACCGGATGACGTCGGAGCATCGCATGGTGCGCTGACGAAAGGGTTACTGGATCGGGAGAGCCTCGCGGCCTATCAGCTTGTTGGTGGGGTAACGGCCTACCAAGGCATCGACGGGTAGCTGGTCTGAGAGGATGATCAGCCACACTGGGACTGAGACACGGCCCAGACTCCTACGGGAGGCAGCAGTGGGGAATCTTGCGCAATGGGCGAAAGCCTGACGCAGCAACGCCGCGTGCGGGAAGAAGGCTCTCGGGTTGTAAACCGCTTTCAGCAGGAACGAAAATGACGGTACTTGCAGAAGAAGGTGCGGCCAACTACGTGCCAGCAGCCGCGGTGACACGTAGGCACCAAGCGTTGTCCGGATTTATTGGGCGTAAAGAGCTCGTAGGCGGTTCGGTAAGTCGGGTGTGAAAACTTGGGGCTTAACCCCAAGCCTGCATCCGATACTGCTGTGACTAGAGTTCGGTAGGGGAGCGGGGAATTCCTAGTGTAGCGGTGAAATGCGCAGATATTAGGAGGAACACCGGTGGCGAAGGCGCCGCTCTGGGCCGATACTGACGCTGAGGAGCGAAAGCGTGGGTAGCAAACAGGATTAGATACCCTGGTAGTCCACGCAGTAAACGTTGTTCACTAGGTGTAGTGGGTATTGACCCCTACTGTGCCGCAGCTAACGCATTAAGTGAACCGCCTGGGAAGTACGGTCGCAAGATTAAAACTCAAAGGAATTGACGGGGGCCCGCACAAGCGGTGGAGCATGTGGTTTAATTCGACGCAACGCGAAGAACCTTACCTGGGCTCGAAATGCTAGTGACATTCCATGAAAGTGGACTTCCCGCAAGGGACACTAGTATAGGTGCTGCATGGCTGTCGTCAGCTCGTGTCGTGAGATGTTGGGTTAAGTCCCGCAACGAGCGCAACCCTTGTCTTTAGTTGCGACCATTTAGTTGAGCACTCTAAAGA
>JAYRWH010000005.1:0-11608 GCA_041918155.1 Ilumatobacteraceae bacterium
CGTCGAGGTTGCGCTCGTCACGATCTCCGGGGCAGATTCGATCGACTTGATGGTGGTTCTCTGGCTGGTCTTATCGGTCGCCGTTGTCGCGAGTTCATCCGCTCCGGCTTCGCCCGCCGGCCGCCTTTGGCCCACGTCGACTACGGGCGGCCGTGGTCGAGGTGTGACAAGAACCGGGGGGCCGCTCACGGAAGCAGGAAACCTTCGGAGAAGGGCCTATACGCGGGGGGCGACAACGGCGGCGATGGCCACGAACTGGAGCGCGGCGGCGATGACGGTGAACGCGTGGAACACCTCGTGGAAGCCGAACACGCGCGGCCACGGGTTGGGCCACTTGGTTGCCAGCGAGATCGCCCCGAGCGTGTAACACGCGCCGCCGAGCAGGATCAACCAGAATGCGCCCGCGCCGAGCGATGAGTACAGCTGCGGGAACACGAAGATCCCGGCCCAGCTGACGACGATATAGCTGGCGCCGCGTATCGCCCGGGGCACTCGGGGCAGCCAGTGCAGCAAGATGCCCAACGCCGCGCCAACCCAGGCCGAGCCGAGCACGAACCACCGCGTACTGCCGTGGAGGCACGCCCAAGCCACTGGGGTGAAGCCGCCGGCGATGGCGAGGAAGATCGCCGAACGGTCGAACTTCTGCATCAGCGCCTTGGCCCGCGGCTGCCAGCGGCCACGGTGGTAGAGCGCCGACACGCCGAACATGATGCCGGTGCCGCCCACGTACACGCCGAGCACGAAGGCACCCGAGCCCGTGGAGGCCGAGAGCACGATCATCGTGACGCCCACCACCAGCCACAGCGGGAAACTGATGAGGTGTGCCCAGCCGCGCAGCAGCGGCTTGGGGCCGAAGTCGGGCGTGAGGGTGTGCGACACGGAGAGCAGGCTAGTCAGGCGGTCTCGCCGTGTCGGCCCGCGCCCGATGTGAAACGCGACGCACCTGCGAGCGTCTCGCCGCTCATGATCGTCTCCAGCCCGAGTGCGGTCTCGTTGGCCAGCGCGGCGGCGAGCGTCAGGTCGAACTGCTCGTAGCTGCTCTGCCGGTCGCGGCGCATGCAGCCCTGGGGGAGCGCGGCGATCTCGTGGGCGAGGACCATCGCCGCCGCCAGCGCGGTGCCGGGCTCGACGGACCGGTTGACGAGGCCCATGCGAACCGCTTCCTCGCCGCTCACCCCGCGGCCGGTGAGGATCAGGTCGAGCGCATGGCTGTGGCCGATGAGGCGCGGCAGGCGCACCGTGCCACCGTCCACCAGCGGCACGCCCCAGCGTCGGCAGTACACACCGAACACCGCGTCGCTGGCGGCGACTCGCAGGTCGCACCAGATCGCGAGCTCGAGCCCGCCGGCGACGGCGAAGCCCTCCACCGCGGCGGCGACCGGTTTGGAGAGCTGCATGCGCGTGGGGCCCATCGGGCCGTCGAGTTCGACATCGCGCTCCACGCGGTTACCGCGGCCCTCGCCGATCGCCTTGAGATCCGCCCCGGCGCAGAAGTAGCCACCCGCGCCGGTGAGCACCGCGACATGGGCCACCGGGTCGGCCTCGAAGCCACGGAACGCCTCGGCGAGCGCCGCGGCGGTGAGCCCGTCGACCGCGTTGCGTACCTCGGGCCGGTCGATCGTGATCACGCACACCGAGCCTTCATGGCGCACGTGCACGGTCATGACACACCGTCCACGGCGTGGGCCCGCAGGTCGGCGAGGTTGACGTGCTCGAGTGCGGAGAGGTGAGTGGCGGCGAGGCGCACTTGCGGGGCGTGGCCTGCTACGAACGCCTCCTGCCACCGTGAGGCGCACAGGCACCACTGGTCGCCGGCCTTCAACCCATTGAACCCGTGGTCGGGCATCGGGGTGGAGAGGTCGTTGCCGACCGACTTGGAGAACTCCAGGAACTCGTCGGTGCACACCACACAAACGACATGGAGACCAGGGTCGTCGCCGCGGTTCTCACAGCAGCCGGTGCGGTAGTAACCCGTGAGCGGGTCGTACGAGCAGGCCATCAGCTCGCCCCCGAGAACGTTCATCTGCGCCATGGCCGCAACCTACTCCCGTGTACCCGTGCCACACTGGCAGTACATCGTTCACGACAACGGCGTCGGGGAAGTGGGTGGGTCATGAGCATCCAGGGTTCGGCAGGTGAGGTCGCCGCCGATTGGGCGGCAGCAGTTCGCGAGGCGCTGACGGCAGCGATCGGCGCGGTGCCCGCGGAGGAACTGCTGGCGAGGCTGCTGCCGGTGACGCCCGCCGGGTACGACGAGCTGAACTGGCCGAACAGCGCCGTCATCGACCTGCCCATCGTCGATGCCATCGCCAGCTCGGCCGGGGCGCGCACGCTCGAGACGGCGATGATGCACTTCACCGAAGCGGGCCCCGACGAGTGGCGCTTCCGCGTGTACCGCGCCGGTGCGCCCGTGCCCATCGCCGACCTGCTGCCCCTGCTCGACCACCTCGGGTTCCGCGCGATCGACGAGCGCTCGTTCCGTTTCGGCTGCACCGGCGTCACGGTGTGGGTGCACGACGTGGGGGTGCAGGCGCCCGCCGGCGCCGCGCTCACCGACGCCGACCGGGTCGAGGTGCAGGCCGCGTTCGTCGCCGAGTTCAACGGCACCGTGGAGGTCGATGGGCTGAACCGGCTCGTGCTCGCCGCGGGCCTCACCGCCCGCCAGGTGGAGGTGCTGCGCGCGTACACCCGCTATTTGCGCCAGATCGGCTTCCCGTTCAGCCAGCAGTACATCGAGTCCACGCTCACCCGCCATCCGGCGATCGCCCGCGCGCTCGTCGAGTTGTTCAACGCCCGCTTCACCCCCGATCTGGAGGGTGCTGCGGAGGCTGCCGGCTCGGCGCGTGCCGCGATCCTCTCCGCGCTCGACGACGTGCCCAGCCTCGACGACGACCGCACCCTGCGCACCCTGCTCGTGCTCATCGAGGCCACCGTGCGCACGAACGCGTTCCGCCCCGGCCCGAATGGCGGGTACCGCGATGTGCTCGCGTTCAAGTTCGACAGCAGCAAGGTGCCCGACCTGCCGCTGCCGCGCCCTATGTTCGAGATCTGGGTGTGCTCGCCGCGGGTGGAGGGTCTGCACCTGCGCAACGGGCGCATCGCCCGAGGTGGCATCCGCTGGAGCGACCGCCGCGAGGACTTCCGCACCGAGATCCTCGGCCTGGTGAAAGCCCAGATCGTGAAGAACGCGGTGATCGTGCCCACCGGCGCCAAGGGCGGGTTCGTGTTGAAGCGCCCGCCCGCCCCCGGCACCGACGAGTACCGCGCCGAGGGTGTTGCCTGTTACCGCGAGTTCATCTGCGGCCTGCTCGACCTCACCGACAACATCGTCGGCTCGGCGATCGTGCCCCCGCCCGACACGGTGCGCCACGACCCCGACGATCCGTATCTCGTGGTCGCCGCCGACAAGGGCACCGCCACGTTCAGCGACATCGCCAACGGCATCGCCGCTGACTACGGCTTCTGGCTCGACGACGCGTTCGCGTCCGGTGGCAGCGCGGGCTACGACCACAAGGAGATGGGCATCACCGCCCGCGGCGCATGGGAGGCCGTGCGCCGCCACGCGGCCACCCTCGGCAAGGACGTAGAGACCGACGAGCTCACGGTCGTGGGCATCGGCGACATGAGTGGCGACGTATTCGGCAACGGCCTGCTGCGCTCACCCCACGTGAAGCTGGTCGCCGCGTTCGACCACCGCCACATCTTCATCGACCCCGACCCCGACCCGGCTGCCTCGTTCGCCGAGCGCCAGCGTCTGTTCGACCTACCGCGGTCGAGCTGGGCCGACTACGACCCGAGCGCGGTCTCGCCGGGCGGCGGCGTCTACCCGCGCTCGCTGAAGACGATCGAGCTGAGCGACGCGGCGTGCAAGCGGTTGGGCGCGCAGAGCGCCACGTTCACTCCGAACGAACTCATCTCGGTGATCCTGCGCGCCCAGGTCGACCTGTTGTGGAACGGCGGAATCGGCACCTACGTGAAGGCGACCGGCGAGAGCCATGCCGAGGTCGGCGATCGCGCCAACGACGGCCTGCGGGTGAACGGCAGCGAGCTGCGCTGCCGGATGGTCGGCGAGGGTGGCAACCTCGGGTTCACCCAGCGCGGCCGCGTGGAGTACGCGCTCGCCGGCGGGCTGATCTACACGGACGCGATCGACAACTCGGCTGGCGTCGACTGCAGCGACCACGAGGTGAACATCAAGGTGTTGCTCGGGCCGGTCGTGGAGCGCGGCGCGCTCACCACCGAACAGCGCAACGCGCTACTCGTGGAGATGACCGACGAGGTCGGCGAGCTGGTGCTCGACGACAACCGAGCGCAGACGCTCGCGCTCGGTATTGCCCGCCGCCAGGCGCTGCCGATGGTCAACGTGCATTCGCGCTACCTCAACCTGCTGGAGTCAGAGGGCTGGCTCAACCGGGCGCTCGAGTTCCTCCCCACCGACCGCCAGATCGCCGAGCGGCAGGCATCCGGTCAGGGCCTCACGACGCCCGAGTTCTCCGTATTGCTCGCGTACACGAAGACCTCCAATGTCGCCGAGATGGAACGCAGCGACCTGCCCGACAACCCGTTTCTCACCACCGATCTCATCGGCTACTTCCCGCACCGCCTGCGCGACGAGTACCGCGACGACATCATCAGCCACCGCCTGCGCCGCGAGATCGTGTCCACCGTGGTCGTCAACCAGATGGTGAACATGTCGGGTATCTCCTTCGACCACCGCGTGTCGGAGGAGACCGGGGTCGGTGTCGTCGAGACCACCCGCGCCTGGCTCGCCGCGCGCGACATTCTCGGGCTGGTCGACCTGTGGCACCAGGTGGATGCGCTCACCGGCAAGGTGAAGCCCGACGTGCAGGTCGACCTGTTCCTCGAACTGCGGTCGATGGCCGAGCGGGCCACGCTGTGGTTGCTTCGTCACCGCAAACTCCCCCTCGACATCGCCGCCGCGGTGGATGCTTACCGCGGTGGCATCCTGTCGCTCATCGAGCTCGAGGGCACCCTGCGCGGCCGGCTGCGCGATGGGGCCTTCGCCCTCGAGGCCAGCCGGCTCGCGGCCGGCGTTCCCGAGCACCTCGCCCAGCGCAGCGTGCAGTGGCCGTTGCTGCACACCGCGTTCGACATGGTCGAGCTCGCCGGGCGCACGGGCCACTCGCTCACCGATGTCGCGTCGGCGTACTGGCACGTGTTCGACGTGCTCGACCTGATGTGGCTGTGGGAGGCCGTGGGTAAGTTGCCGCGCGGCACCCGCTGGCAGACGCAGGCCCGCTCGGCGTTGCGCGACGACCTTGTGGCCGCGCTCGCCGATCTTGCCGATGACGCGATGAAGGCCGATGGAGTTGCTGAATGGCAGTCGACCAACGAGCGTCTCGTCACCCGCACGATGGCGATGTTCACCGACCTACGTCGTGTCGACAGCCACGACGTCACCACCTTGTCGGTGGCCGTGCGCCAGCTTCGCAACCTCGCCCTGCTGACCTGAGGCCCGACACCACCGCTCTGTGTCCTCGGTCCATGTCCGAAGATGGACGTCGGGCCGCGACACAAAGCCGGGGGAGGGGGAGGGGGAGGAGGAGGGGGAGGGGGAGAAGGTGGGGAGGAGGGGGTGGCCCGGCCGTTCGCGGGTGGGCGGGTAGCCTCGGGGCCGCATGAGTGGCCCCCGCTTTCGTTTCGCCCCGTCGCCCACCGGGTTCTTCCACGTGGGTGGAGCTCGCACCGCGCTCTGGAACTGGGCGCTGGCGCACAGCCAGGGCGGCACGTTCGTGCTGCGCATCGAGGACACGGACGAGGAGCGCAACCGGCCGGAGTGGACGCAGGGGATCATCGATGCGCTGGCCTGGATCGGTATCCACCGCGACGACCCGTGCTTCGAGGGGCCGTACTACCAGAGCCATTACGCAGAGGCGCACATCGCCGCGGCCACCCGCCTCTACGAGCAGGGCAATGCCTACTACTGCGACATGACGACCACGGAGATCGAGGCGCGCAACAAGATCGAGGGCAACCAGGGCTACCAGGGCTGGTCGCGCAACCTTGGCCTGGCACCCGGACCGGGGCGTGTGCTGCGCTTCAAGGTGCCCGAGGGCACCACCGTCGTGCACGACCTGGTACGCGGTGAGGTGTCGTTCGACAATGCGCTCATCGAGGACTTCGTGTTGCTGCGCGGCAACGGCAACCCGATGTTTCTGCTGGCCAATGTGGTCGATGACATGGACATGCGCATCAGCCATGTGGTGCGCGCCGAGGAGCACCTGCCCAACGCCCCCAAGCAGCAAATGATCTGGAGCGCGCTCGGCAGCGAACCGCCCGTGTGGGCGCACGTGCCCGTGCTGGTGAACGAGGCGCGCAAGAAGCTCTCGAAGCGCCGGGACAAGGTCGCACTCGAGCAGTACCGCGACGAGGGCTATCTCGCCGACGCGATGGTGAACTACTTGATGACGCTTGGCTGGACGCCCAAGGGTGAGGGCGACAGCGAGATCGCCACTTGGGCCGACATGGAGCGCGACTTCCGCCTGGAGGACGTGAACCATTCGCCGGCGTTCTTCGACCTGAAGAAGCTGGCCGCCTTCAACGGCGACCACATCCGCATGCTCACTTCCGAGCAGTTCTTTGAGGCCTGCAAACCGTGGCTGTTCGCGACCACCGCGCCCTTCCCACGCGCCGGCTTCGACGAGGGGATGTTCCTCGCGATGGCGCCTCACATCCAGCCGCGCTGCGTCACCCTCGCCGACGCGGCGGGGGTGGTCGACTTCCTCTTTCAGCCCGACCCGGTGATCGATCAGCCCTCGTGGGACAAGGTGATGGGCGCGGCCGAGGCACACCCCATGCTTGCCGGCGCGATCGCCGCCTACGACGCACTCGGTGAGTGGGCCGCGGAGCCGTTGAAGAACGCCCTGGAGGCAGTCGGCGAGGCGAACGGGTTGAAGTTGGGCAAGGCCCAGGCTCCCGTGCGTGTGGCCGTCACCGGTCGCACCGTGGGCCCGCCGCTGTTCGAGGCGCTCGAGGTGTTGGGGCGCACCGAGACGATGCGCCGCCTGCGCGCCGCGGAGGAGCGGCTCTGACCGACGTGTGGGGGCCCGAGGCGACACCGCCCGAGGGAACCCCGGCCGTCGCCGTGCCCGGCGACCCGACGCCGCCGATGCCGTTGCGCATGGTGCGCAAGTGGCGCGGCTGGAAGCGGGTGCGGCGCACGTGCTACGTGGTGTTCGGGCTGCTCTTCGCCTACTACGTGGTGAACCTGATCCAGGTGTGGCGGGTGGGGGAGAGCGACCAGGCCCGCCCGGTCGACGCGATCGTGGTGATGGGCGCGGCCCAGTACGACGGGCGCCCGTCCGATGTGCTCGCGGCCCGGCTCGATCATGTCGTCGAGTTGTGGAACGAAGGCCTCGCCCCGTTGGTGGTCACCACCGGCGGCAACCGCCCCGGCGATCGCTTCACCGAGGCCGAGGCGTCGGCCGACTACCTCGTCGACCGCGGCGTGCCCGCGGGCGTAATCGTGCAGGTCACCGGCGCGACGTCGTACGACGAACTCGTTGCGACCCGCGATGTGCTGAAGGGCCGCGGCCTACAGCGGGTCCTCCTGGTGAGCGACCGGTACCACTCGCTACGCATCCGCCTGGTGGCCCAGGAGCTGGGCCTCACCGCCTACGTGTCGCCCACGACCAGCAGCCCCGTGCGGGGCTTCTACGAGTTCGAGCTGGAAGCCAAGGAGGCTGCCGGGATTGCGCTCGGGCGGATCATCGGCTTCGATCGCCTGCTCCATCTGACGGGTTGAGTTTCGCAGTGGGAGTTTCCCGAGCCCGTTGCTACACTCCTTGCGCCCTCGGGGGTATCCCGATGGGGTGTGGTGTAACTGGCAACACAGCAGATTCTGGTTCTGTTATTCAGGGTTCGATTCCTTGCACCCCAACGCCTAGCCTTTCGGGGCGCAAGCACAGCAGTAGTACAAGCAGCAGCCTGGCCCCATCGTCTAGTGGCCTAGGACACCACCCTCTCAAGGTGGCGGCACGGGTTCGAATCCCGTTGGGGCTGCCAGCGAATCCCAGGTCAGAGCCACTCCCTCAGTACGAGGCGAGTGGCTCGCTGGTTTTCGATCAGCCCGCATCCTCCCGATGCGCCTGCAGCTGGCGCACCCGCTCGACCAACGCCTCGCGCAGCCGAGTGGGTCCGAGCGATGGGTCCGCCTCGAGTTCGCGCATGAGCGCGCGGAGTACGTCCCACGGCAGATAGTCGATGTCGAACGGCCAGCCGTGCGGACCCTTGGGGCCACCTTGGTCGGGATACCCCGGTGGCACCGTGAACGTCGGCCGGTTGTGTGGATGTGGTTCGTCGCTGAGCGCATGGTCGAACAGTGGAGCATCGTGCACGCGGTGACCCATCGAGTCGATGAACTCCTGGCTCGTTCCGGCCCACGCGAGGATCGTCTTGATGACCGACGTGTGATCGAACGGGACGCTCGCGCCTTCGGGCGCCCGGAAGACCGTGCCGGGAACCACGTACCGGGAGACGAGCAGTGTGGGCACGCGCGGGCCGAGACGGGTGAAGTCGAAGGACGGGTTGTCGGACGGGTTGTCGTCGGGTGCGCGCACCTTCGGTGGCGACACGTGATCCCACGTGCCCCCGTTCTCGTCGAAGGTGATGATGAACAGCATGCGCTCCCACTGGGGGCTCTTCTTCAGCGCCTCGTACAACTCGTTGAGGGCGAACTCGGCCGGCCCGACCCACGTGGGAGGGTGGTAGTCGTTGCCCTGCAGCCCGATGAAGTCGTCGCCGTCGGCCAGCCCGAGGCCCCACCCCCAGAACGGCTCGATGTAGGAGAACTTCGGCAAAGTGCCGTCGTGGAGGTGGCGGAAGAACTCGTCGTAGTGGCCGACCCTGCCGTTCCCAGACGCCAGCGATTGCTTGATCCGCGGGAAGCGGTCCACCGTCCAGCACACGCGGTCCCATGGGGTGATGTCGAGGTTGAGCCACCCGTTGTACTGCCAGTAGATACCCCAGTCGACGCCGGCCTCGTCGAGTCCGTTGAAGATCGTCGGCGCGTCGAAGTGCAGCGGCAGCACGTCGCCGGTGGCGCCCAGGGAGGTGCCGCAGATCGAGAAGGCGCGGTTCGGATCGGTGGCTGTCGGAACCGACGAGAACCATGCATCCGACACCGCGAACCCTTCGGCCAACCCGTAGAGCACAGGGAGTTGCTCGCGGGTATAGGCGCCCATGACCTCGCCGGCCTGATCCCAGCTCGCCCAGTAGCTGGCCGCGAACCCGGACATCGGAGCATCGTCGCCCCAGCCGAGAACGGGCGGCGGCTCGTTCTCGTCGCCGTACATCTGGCGTTGCACGTCGGGCATCAGTTCCCAGGGATCGGCGCGGGGGACGCGCAGCGGCTGGGGGCAATCCTGAGTGCCGTGCTCCGCAGAGTAGGCGCGGGTCAACATGCCGGAGCGGGTGCGGTTCACCATGCCCGGCTTGATGCCGTTGAACGTCGGTTCGGTGTTGCCGGGCACGACGAACACCTGGTCGTTTCCCTCGTGGAGCCAGCCGAGAACCGTGTCGAGCGAGCGGTTCTCGAGCATCAACATCACCACGCAGTCGATCTGCGGCATCACCTCGGTCATCGTTCCCCCGGTCCCGGTCCTGGTCGCTCGGAGACGAGGGCGGCCAGCTGTGTCCGCTTGGACAGGCCGAGTTTGGTGAAGATGTGCGAGAGATGCGTCTTCACGGTCTCGGCGCCCATCAGCAAGCGCTCGGCGATCTGCCGGTTGGTGAGTCCGTCGCGTACGAGGTGGCTCACCTGCACCTCTGTGGGCGTGAGGCTGTCCCATCCCAGGCTCGGTCGACCGCGGGTGCCTCGGGTGCGCTCGATGAACGCGATCAGCTCGTCGTCGGTCAAGGCGGCGCCGGCATCGAACCCGGCGAGGTACGCGTCCTCGCCGAGCGTGGCACGCGCCGCGGCTGCGGCCGCGACGAGCATGCGCAGGCTCCGTGGCGACTCCATCTCGCGTCGCATGCGCCTCGTGGCGCCGAGGAGCCGGGCCGCCCCGCTCGGGTCGGCGCAGCGCTCGGCGAGCACGGCCAGAACTTCCACTGCATCGACCAGGTAGTAGCGCGCGCCGCACGTGGCGAGCAGGCCGATGGCGAGGTGCACATGCCGGTCGGCCTCGCGGGTCTCGTTGCGCAGCATGAGCGCAGCCGCGGTCCAGATGTGGGCGCGGCCGACGTGCAGTGGCGACTCGCAGGTCTCGGCCAGCTCGCTCAGAGCGGTCGCCCGCGCCAACACGTCGTCGAGATCGCCGAGGTGCAGCGCCGCCATGATCGCGACGCCCATCGCCTCGCACCGGCTGAGCGCCTCCAGGCTGGTCTGCGTGGCCACGAGGCGGTCCATCAGCGTGCGCGCCAGGGCTGGCGAGCTGCTCACTGCCTCGACGCCGGCCATCAACAGGCGGTTGCCCGACAGCACGAGCTCGCCGGCCGATTCCGCCTGTTCGGCAGCAGCGAGGTGTTCGTCGGCGCTCGATCGCTCGGCGCCCAGCTGACCGCGGGCCATGGCCACCACCAGGCGGGCGCCGTCGGTGCGGGCGGCGGCGCCCAGCGCCCCGGTGTCGAGCGCGCTGCGGGCGAGTCGTTGCGCGAGGGCCGCTTCGCCTGCCTGCAGGCGCGCGAAGCCTTCCCACATCTGCTGGCAGGCCAGCAGTTCGGGCGATCCACAGCGCCGTACCTCGACCTCGGCAACGGCGAGCGCCGCCAATCCGTCGGTGGTGAAGCCCCGGCGGATGAGCGGCACGGCGCCCCACTGCAGTGTGCCGGCGAGCGCGTAGCGGTCGTCGGCGGCGCGCAGCAGGCGAACCGTCTCGGTCCAGTGAACCCGCCACTCGCTGAGCGTGGAGGCGTAGGCATGGATCGTGGTCAGCACGGAACTGGCCCGTCCCTGCGCCCGGAGATCATCGACCTCGGCGCCGAGCGCCAGCGCCTCCTCGGCGTCGGCGATGCTGCTGGACCACTCCCCGAGGGTCAGCCGCGACTCGCCCCGCAGCGCGAGGAGCCGTGCCCGCCGCGACGACCGTTCGTCGGGCAGCAGCGCCAGCGCGCGGCTGCACCAGTCGACGGCTTCGAGCTTGTCGCCGCCGACATCCCAATACGGGCCGAGGTCGCACACGGCGTCGGCCAGTCGCTCGCCGGCGCCTCGGCTGCGCCACCATTGCAGCGCGGTCCGTACGTTGTCGACGTCGGCGTGCAGCGTCCGCAGCGCGTTGAACTGCTCGGAGGTCTCGCACCTGGGCGCGACGTCGTGCGCCAGTTGGGTGAAATACCGGGCGTGGTTGTCGCGCCAGCGATCGAGCGTGCCGTCCTCGACCAGCCGGCGGTTACCGAACTGGCGCACGGTCTCGAGGATCATGAAGCGGCCGGACTGTGATCCGTCGAGCGAGACGACGAGCGAGCGATCGACGAGCCGCTCGAGCGCGTCGAGCACCGCCATCTGATCGAGATCGCGGACCGCACCGTCGCCGCCGGTGGCATCGGCAATGCCCCCGGTGGAGCACACGGCCTCGGCGGCGGTCAGATCGAACGTTCCGGTGAACACCGACAACCGGTACAGCAGGGTGCTCGCATCGTCGTCGAGCAG
>JAYRWH010000006.1:0-12780 GCA_041918155.1 Ilumatobacteraceae bacterium
CTCAACGACTTCGCCATCCAGGGTTGGCTGAACGCCGATCTCGCCGTCACCGGCATCCTTGCGGCAGGGCCGGACTTCGACCGGGCCAAGGTCATCGCCGCCACGAACGCCCTCACCGACTACACCGCCGGCGGCCTCGCCCCAGCGATCAACTGGACCACAGACCATGTGGCGCCGGCGGAGGGCGACAGTGCCCTGATCTGCAATTCGTACCTGTTCATCAGGGGCGGCACGACCGAACTCGCCAGTGACAAGGCCAAGCCGTTCGCCTGCTTCCAACTGCCCATGGACACGTGGACCGACCCGACGCTCACGTCGTTCGCCTGAACCACCACCAATGACCATCGACACAACGAACAGCAATGATCGCTTCAGTCGGTGACGACCTGTTCCGGGCGGTGCTCCAAGGAGCGCCGCCCGGGACGGTCTACGCACTCATCGCGGTGGGCTTCGTGCTCGCGTACAAGACATCAGGTGTCTTCAACCTGGCCTTCGGTGCGCAGGCCTACGTCTCCGCGGTCATCTTCTTCCAGCTCAACACGCTGTGGGGGTGGCCGACGTTGTGGTCATTCCTCTTCGCGGTCCCCATTGGCGCGCCGCTGCTCGGGGTGGCGCTCGAACGGCTGGTGTTCCGGCACTTGCGCACGAAACCGCCGGTCGCCGGCCTGGTGGTTGCCATCGGCCTCACCGTGGCGCTCCCGGCACTCATCGACATCGTGCTCGACTTCCAGCCGAAGGGCGGCCAGACACCGCAGGGCATCCTGCCGCGGGGCAACAACGTCTTCTACAAGGCCTGGAGCTTCTACTCGTTCAGCCGCAACGAACTCGTCGCCATGGTGGCGGTTGTCATCACCACCCTCGGGCTGGTGGCGTTGTTCCACTTCACGGTCGCTGGCCTGCGTATGCGCGCTGTGGTCGAGAGCCCGCGGATGACCGAACTCAACGGCATCGCCGCAAATCGGGTCTCGGCGTCGGCGTGGGCGCTGTCATCCTTCTTCGCCGGTCTCGCCGGCGTGCTCATTGCACCGCGGTTCCCGTCGCTCGCGGCGGGCCAATTCTTCAACCTGGTGGTCATTGCCATCGCGGCCGCGGCAATCGGTGGGCTCGTCAGCTTGCCGCGCACGTTCGCCGGCGGCATCGGCCTCGGCTTGGTGATCGCGCTGTTCAACACGTTCATCCCCAAGTGGAGCAACAGCCAGACCTGGTTGCGCCCGATCCAATCAAACCTCACACCCGCTGTGCCGTTCATCGTGCTGTTCGCCGTGGTGGTGTTCGTGCCCAGCATCCGCCGATCGCAACGCTCGAGCGACCCGCTCGGAGGCGTCGATCCACCGCCGACCTCCCACGCCCTCGCCACACCCGACCCCAAGGGCGACCTGATCCGCCGCCTCGTCGGTACCGTGGCGTTCATTGCCGTCGCGGTAGTGCTGCTCGAGCGCGGCGACACCGTCTGGATCTTCCTGGCCACCCAGGGCGTGGTGCTGTCGATCGTGTTCATGTCGATCACGGTGGTCACCGGTATGGGAGGTCACATATCGCTCGCCCAAAGCGCGTTCGCCGCCACGGGAGCATTCGTCGCGTTCCAATTGGCCGATCGTTACAACGTGCCCGTGCTCGCGGGGGCGCTGATCGGCGCTGCGGGTGCGGCGTTGCTCGGCGCGATCGTGTCGCTGCCACTGCGACGTCTCAACGGCATCTGGATCGCGATCGCCACACTGGCGTTCGCCTACTTCTTCGACTCGGTGCTCGTGAAGTTCTCCTGGTTCGGCGGCACGAGGGACGGATCGGCCACGCAGAAGGTGCCGCGCCCGGTGCTCGGTCCGTGGGATCTCAAGAGCGACAAGACGTTCCTCATCGTGGTATTCGTGATCCTTCTCATCGTGGCCACCGGCGTCACCCTGTTCGGCAGGAGCACCACCGGCCGCAAGCTACGTGCGTTGCGCGGCAGCGAAGTCGCCGCCCAGGCGATCGGAATCTCCTCGGCCCGCGCCCGCACCATTACCTTCGCCGTGTCAGCCGGGGTCGCCGGCCTCGGTGGGGCGCTGCTCGCGATACAGCAGAAGAGTGTCAGCTACGACACCAACTTCAGCCCCTTCGGCGGCCTCTTCTGGCTGGTGCTCGTGGTGACGTTCGGAGCACGCGGCCCCGCCGGCGCAGTGGCCGCCGCCAGCGCCTACTCGCTGATGGATCGATTGCTGTTGCAGGGCACGATCTTCGGCTGGATCCTGCGCGATCCCCAGCGGGTGCCGGGCATCTTCCCGATCTCGACGAAGTGGCGCTTCATCCTCTTCGGGCTCGGCACGATCCAGTACGCGAGGCATCCCGAGGGCATCATCGAGATGAGCCGAGCGCAGGGCCAGCGGCGACGAAACAAACGTGCTGAACGTCGCCGGTTGAAGGCCGCAGACGGCACCATCGCCGCTGCTGTGACGAACGAGGAGGCCGTGTCATGACCACCATCCTGCGCGCCTGCGGCATCACCTTGAAGTTCGCCGGCATCCTGGCGCTCGACGGCATCGACCTCGATGTGGAGCAGGGCGAGCGCGTCGGCCTCATCGGGCCCAACGGTGCCGGCAAGACGACCTTGTTCAACTGCATCCTGGGCATCTTGCGGGCCGAACACGGCACGGTCGAACTCGATGGCCGCGATGTCTCGGACCTGCCGATCCACCAGCGCGCCCAACTCGGCATCGGCCGCACGTTCCAGCGCATCGAGCTGTTCCCCGACTCGACCGTGCGCGACCACCTCGTGATCGCCGATCGGGTGACACGCCGCGAACGGCGGATCTGGCGCGACATCGTCACCGCCGGCCGCGTCCGTCCCGAGGAGATGCACCGCACGGACGAGATGCTCGACCTACTCGGGCTGCGCGATCTTGCCGACGAGCCCATCGAGCGCCTCAGCCTCGGCCAGGGCCGTCTCGTGGAGGTCGGCCGGGCACTGATGACCCAGCCGCGGCTGCTGCTGCTCGACGAACCGTCTTCCGGGCTCGACCGAGCCGAGACGGCGGCGTTGGCCGCCACCCTGCGGGCGGTGCACGAGGAGCGCGGCTTCGCGATCCTGCTGGTGGAGCACGACGTGGAGTTCGTGAGGTCGTTCACCACCCGCAGTTTTCTGCTTGATTTCGGCCGGATGTTGTTGTCCGGTCCCACCACAGAAGTCATGGCCAGCCCTGAGATGCGCCATGCCTACCTCGGCGAATTGGAGCTACCGGCATGAGCTACGCACTCGAACTCCGCGGCGTGAACGCGGGCTACGGCGCATTCCGCGCGCTGTTCGATTTCTCACTGAAGGTCGGCGCCGGTGAGGCGGTGGCGCTCGTCGGGCCGAACGGCGTGGGCAAGACCACCGTTGCCCGAGTCGCTTCGGGGCTGATCACACCTACCAGCGGCTCGGTGTCCGTGGACGGCGCCGAACTCACCGGCTCGCCCACGCACCATTTCGCCCGTGCGGGCGTGGCCCATGCGCCCGAAGGTCGCTCCGTGTTCGGCACGCTGACGGTCGAGGAGAACCTGACCCTTTCATCGAGCCGCATCCGGGGCCGCCGTGGCGTGCAGAAGGCCCTCATCGAGGCCTACGAGCTGTTCCCACGCCTGGCCGGCCGGCGTAAGCAGATCGCCAGCACTCTCTCGGGCGGCGAGCAGCGCATGCTCGCCATGGCCCGCGTGCTGGTCGATGCGCCCAAGTTGGTCATTGCCGACGAACTCACCTTCGGCATGGCACCGCTGATCGTCGAGCGCACGTACGAGGTGATCGCCCGCGTCCGCGAGGCCGGCACGGCCCTGTTGGTGATCGAGCAGCACGTGTCGCACGCGTTGAAGCTGTGTGACCGGGTGGTGATCCTCGCTCATGGCGCCGTGTCGTGGTCCGGCCCCAGCGCTGGGGCCTCCGAACGCGTACAGGCCTTCCTGTACGGCCGGGGCGGCGCAGCGGCCGAAGCAGAGGGCTGAGCCCGGGCAGACTCGGCGTATGTGGTGGTTGGCGCACGGTGAGCACGAGGTGCCCTCGACGCGCGAATGGCTGTCGCCACACGAACGCGACCATCTGTCATCGATCCGCTACACCAAGCGACGAGACGAGTACCTGACTCGCCGGTGGACCGCGAAGCAGGCCATCGCCACAGTGCTCGATCTCGATCGTTCGCTCCTGTCGTTGATCCGAATCGAGGTCCGCCACCGCGAAAGCGGCGCCCCGTATGTGCAACTCGACGGTGAGGTCGCCGACGTCGACATCTCGATGAGCGATCGCGCGGGCTGGGCGGTCTGTCTTGTCGGACCGCCGGGAACCGCCGCCTCTGGCACCCTCGGCATCGACCTCGAGATCGTCGAACCGCGCTCAGATGCCTTCGTTGCCGACTTCTTCACCGCATCCGAGCGCGACTACGTCCACGCGTTCGCCGACATCGGCCAGCGGCA
Organism: Ilumatobacteraceae bacterium; assembly: GCA_041918155.1. GTDB lineage: Bacteria > Actinomycetota > Acidimicrobiia > Acidimicrobiales > Ilumatobacteraceae > UBA668. The sequence goes on from JAYRWH010000006.1 coordinate 4,417, forward strand.
CGAGGCCGCCAACCTCATCTGGTCCGCGAAGGAGGCGGCGCTGAAGGTGCAGCAGGTCGGCCTGCGGGTCGACACGCGCACCGTCGAGGTTCACCTGACCGGCAGGCCTCGAGAGGACGGATGGGCAGCAATGACGGTGGTGGGCAGAGATCGGGCGATGCCAGGGTGGTGGCGGCGCGACGGAGTGTTCCTGCTGACGATCGCCTCCGACACGCACCGGGAGCCGCCCATGCGTCTGTCCACGGGTTCCAACCTCGGCGAGGCCGAACCGCGCCACTCCTGGATCACGAACCCAACCTGCTGAGGCTCAGGCGTGGCGGGCCATGCCCCGTTCCAGCGCATCGATCACATATGGCCGCAGATCTGCGGCGGCGATGATGCGATCGACCGAGCCCACCCTCAACGCACGTTCGATGGTATGGATGGCGTCGAACTCGTCGGCGACCTCGCCCAGCTTCTCCGACCGCACCTGCTCGGTGACCACGGTGAGGGTGGATCGGAGTCGAGCTGCATCCGAGCCGTCGGCCCCGATGAGCGCCGCCCTGGCTTCGCGCACACGGTGGTCCGCCTCGGTGCGCTGCTTCACGTCGCGGGCGAACACCGTCGCCGCGGCCGGCGCGCCGCCGATCACGGAGGCGTACGAACCCTCGACGGCAGCGATCTCCATCGACTCGTTGAGCGCCTTGGAGAACACCACGAAAGCGCCGCCGTGATAGCGCGACACGACCACGAAAACGATCGGTCCGTCGAAGTTCGTGACCGCTCGGCCGATCTCGGCGCCGAACTCCAACTGGCGGCGGCGCATCGACTCGGGGGAACCGTCGAACCCGGAGAGGTTGGCGAGCACCACCAGGGGGCGGTTGCCACTCGCGGCGTTGATTCCTCTCGTCGTCTTGCGTGAGGAGTGCGGGAACAGCGTCCCGGATGTCCATGCAGGAGGGCCGTCGGCGGGAACGAAGCCCTTGCGCGCGACCGTGTGTGATTCGATGCCGAGAAGACACACCGGAATGCCGCCGACCGTGGTATCCCAGATGATCGAGGTGTCGGCGTCAGTCAGGTCCTTCCACCGTTCGAGCGGCGTCGCATCGGCATCGGCCACCGACCGCATGACCGAACGCATGTCGAACGGCTGCTTGCGCTCCGGGTTCAGCTCGGCCGAGAAGACATCGCCGACGGTCGTGAACGGACACGCGGCGAGTTCGGCGTGGGGACTGCTCCGAACATCGCGATCGATTGGGTCCGAGGTCGGGCGCCGGCGCGGGAACCGTTCGCCCGGCACCACGTACGTCAGCTCGTAGTGCCGCATCAGCAGAGCGCAGGCGTCGGCGAATGACGGTGCCCAGTACTGCGCCTGCCCGTTGGGGCCCATCACCCGGTGGTACCCACCGATCCCGAAGTTGTCGTCCGCGCTGACGGCGCCGGAGAAGTCGAGCGCCTGTTTGCCGGTGAGCACCATCGCCGACGCCGGCGTCATGACCAGGATGCCCTTGGTGTGTGTGAGCATCGTCGCTTCCGCATTCCAGTACGGCTGACCACCGACGTTGATGCCGGTCACGATGATGTTGACCTCGCCACCCGCCTGCGTGAACTCGATCAGCCGCCGCAACGTGAGCGCGATCCAGTCCATGTTCTCCGTACCGGAGTCCATCGCGATCAGTGCTCCGCTCGACACAGCGAACCATTCGACCGGCAAGTTGTGCTCGAGTGCGTAGGCCAGCGCAGCATTGACGCGACGGCACTCCGGCTCGGCCAAGTTGCCCAGCCCCTGCGTCGGATCGGACAACAGCGCGACCCGCCGGATGCCTTCTGGCACAACGGACGTGTGGTTCGTGAGGATGCCGACGACAATGTGGGCCGCATTGGTGCCGGGCTCGCGACGAACCGGTACGAGCTGGTCGCTGCCATCGAGATCGAGTTCCTCGAACGTGCCGCCTGACGCGGCGCTGCCCAGCCCTTGCTCGGTGAACATCCGGACGATCTCGTACGGGTAGGGAGAACCGAAGCGGGCCGCGGCCAGCACCTTCTGCTGATACGGGCTCAGTGGCCGAACGGGCTGATCGCCGGCACGGTCTTCGCGCACGAGGAGGCGATGCCCGACGTCTTCGATCTGCAGCACAGCGTCGCGCAGGACACCTGGCTGGCTGGGAATAGGGATACGCACCTTGAGGACGAGCTTCTCGAGGCCCACACGGGCCGCCATGGGTGCGAAACGGCGCGCGAGCCGGTGCGCCTCGTCGGCCGGCAGCGTCCAGGGCGCACCGACGTCGAGAACCAGCCGATTGGCGACGGGTCGATCGTGGATGGTGTAGCGGGCGAGCTCGGATCGCATCGCCGCGAGGGCGAGGAGACCGACGCGCTCGAGTCGGGGGTACGAGACCTCACCCGTCACCGGATCATGCGCGGCAACGAGTTCGCGAACCTCGGCCAGAGCGAAGAGCCGATGGTCCTTCGGGTTGCTCCGAGCGATGCCGTCGAACAGGTAGACGTCCTCGGGCGACGGCCGCCGTTCGAGCTCGAAGTTCGACAACCGCCAGATCTCCAGGCGTTCGGCGAGCATGGGATGCAGGTTCCTGAAGAGCGGCTCCTCGGAGAAGGATCCATCGGATTGCTGCACGAGCGTGATGTGTTGAGTACGTAAGCGTTCCTCGACCGGTCCGGCGGAGCTGCGAACGGTGACATCGAAGCGGTGGAGGAAGCGCCCGAATGCGCACTGCGTGGCCAGATCGGTCACTTCGGCCGCCGTGTCGGCGATGTCGGGACGCTCGCCGTCACGCCACGTGACGACGTCGATCACGACGAGCATGTCGGCGCTCAGCGCGGCGAGATCAGCGGCCAGCGCCTCCGACCACGCCGGCAAGGAACTCAGCGGTAGATAGCAGATCACGACGCAGACGTCGCGATCGTCGGACCGATACTGCGTTGTGGCGTACTCGAACCCGGGGGCACCACCGAAGCGAATCTCACCGAACTCGCAGATGCGATAGAAGCGCCGGATGTGCACCTCGAGGACGAGGCGTCGGAGCGAGACCGACGACAAGTCGTCGGCACCCCACGACTCGAGCAGCAGGGGGCGCATCGGAAGAGGGCACCAGACCAGCCGCGCGATCCGATCGGTCCGGTCGGGGCTGTCGGGTCGCAATGCGAGGTGGGCGAGGTGGCCCGCCATCTCCGCCGACAGCTCAGCGGCCGCGGCCTCCATCGGGGGCTCGTCGAAGTAGTGGAAGCGCACATCGCGAGCCAGGTCGGCGATCGCCTGCTGGCGGCCCTGTGTGGCCGCGGCCAGCCGGTCGAGGCGTGCCCGCATCGACGCGTCGGCGCAATCGGCCAGCGCGACACGATGGGTGAGGCGTCGCTCGAGCACCGCGGCGACGACGGGGCTCAGCTCACCAAGTCGGGCGAATGATCGGAACAGCCGCATCAGCGCCGATTCGAGTTCAGGCCGTCGGTCCAGGCTGCGCACCCCGAACCGCTCGAGCGCGCGTCGGAGCCGCATGCGATAGTCGCCGGGAAGACCGGCACGGTCCGCGTCAAGCCATTGCAGGAACGAGACGAGGTACTCCTGGGTGTTCTCGGTGGGCGTGACTTCGTCGGGGTCCGCCTCTGTCTGCGGCCGGTACAGCGCTCCCAGCTCGGCGTAGATGTCGAGCAAACGGTCCTCACAGGCGAGCAGCACAGGGTCACCCGGGTCAGCGATCTCGGCGACGCGGCGCTGCTGCGTGAGCAGCTTGCGCAGGGCCGATGTCGACAGGTCGTACCCCAGCAGGTAGTCGCCCAACGGCTCGTACACGCGCTCGCAGGGCTTGCGGTTGGGGTCGATTCGTCGTTCGAGTCCCGCCAGGTCGACCCGCTGCGACTCTTCTCCGCTGACTGCGGCGGGTGCCCCGTAGGCCCGGAGCCGAACCAGCGGTACTCCACGCTCGACCTGCGTGTTCGGCATGATCAGCACCTCGACCACCAAGCCCGCAACCGGAGCCGACACGGTGGTCTCCATCTTCATCGACTCGAGCACGGCGATCGGGTCGCCGGCGGCGACCATGTCGCCGGGACGGACGAGTGCGCTCACCACGAGTGCTGGCCATCCGGCGCGAATGACGAGACCATCCTGGCGTTCGACCACGTGCGTCGCCGCGTCGAGGTCGACGCGGAACACGTTGCCGGTCGGCGCAACGACGAGGCGATGGCGTCGCTCGCCGCACGTGATGCGGCGCTCGAAGCAATCGAGTACGTCGACGGTGATATCGGCGATCTGAGTGCCGCTGCGAATCGAGTAGCGGTTCGGGCCGACGCAGTCGATGTCGAGCCGGTAGCTGACGCCGGCATAGCCAAGTTCGATCCCCGCGCCGACCGCCATCGGCTGCTGGGGCCGGCCGCGCTCAGCGGATGCGTAGAAGCTCGCCTGGGCGTGGATGCGGTCGGTCTCGTAGGCCTCCACGGCGGCGGCGAGGAGCGCGACCGGCTTCGGGGTGGGAGCCGACCGGTCGGCGAGCAGGCGCTCGAGCCATGTGTCGTCGATGGTGCCGCGGACGTAGTCGTCGTGGGCGAGCACCCTCAGCAGGAGTGTCCGGTTGGTGGCTCCACCGTCGATGACGGCAGCGGTGCGCTCGAGAGCACGGCGGACGCGACCGAGCGCGACCTCACGATCGGGGCCCCACGCGGTGACCACTGCGATCAGCGGGTCGCTCGCATCGACGGCGTCACCGACGCGTCGGCTGGCATCGATCCGAACGCCCGTGCCGACTGGGAACGACAACAGCGCGACACGGCCGGCCGCGACGACGAACGCATCATCCGGATCCTCGGCCAGCAACCGAGCCTCGACGACGATGCCTTCGCCCTTCGGCTCGTCGGCGGGGAGCGGCTCGCCGCGCTGTATGCGCAGACGCCAACCGATGATGCTGGCCCCGGTCCGCTCCTCCGTGGTGGCGTGATCGGCGGCTGCCGTGCAATCGAAGCTCAAGGCGACGAAGTCGGTCCCGTCGTGCGCGAACCCGATTGTGCCAGCTCCGCGGTAGTCGACGCGTCGGGCGATTTCGGCAGCAGCGGTGCGAATGCCCGATGAGAGCGCGGTGTCGATAGCGCCGCACGGTGCCTCCGCGATGAGTGATCTGCCCGCCCGGCACACGCTGACATCGCGCCCGCCGAGCGTCCACACGTTTCCGTGACCGTCGGCGAGGATGTCGACCTCGACCCGTCGCGTGCGGACGCCTTCAGCGAACCCTCCATCCCCGACGAGGACGCGGAACTCATCCGGATCGGACAGCCGACGCACGGTGGACGAATCGGGGCCGACGACGGCGATGCCACCCTCCTCGCAGGCCTCGATGAGGTCGGCCCGTGAGGTCGGACACCACTCCCCGAGCCACAGTGTGTCGACGTGCGCCTGTTGCAGACAGGCGATGATTTCGGCGTTCGACACATCGGCGGGCAGCTCGCGCATCTGGTCGGCTTCGCGGCCGTACCACGGCTTCGAGTCCGCGTTGCGATGCAACAACACCGTCGTGATCAGCGGCGCGTCACCGGCTTGATTCAGCCCACCGACCGCGTTGAGCACACGGACAGCGGGTTCGCCGGTGTCGAGCACACCGAGCCGGCGGATGATGGACACTCCGCTCATCACAGCGTCAGGGATTGAATGTCGAGTGCAAGGCGGCCGCGACCGCTTCGGGGATCGGACTGGGGAGGGCGATTGTCCGATAGCCGTCGAGCCTCACGAGCACCTTGCCCGACCCATCGACGACGACACAATCGAACACTCCCCCGGCGACCTCACGGGCGACGGCGTGCAACGCCCCCGTGGCGGAGGCAGGATCGGCGACCACACGTGCGCTGCCGACCTGCATCGGGAGTGCGAGCCGGTCCTCGATACCTGCCTGCCACAGGCCGGCAGTCTGGAAACAGAGCTCCACGAGCCGCGGCGCAGTGACCACCGGAAGCCCGGGCGGCACGTGGCCGGCCGGCAGCGGATCGGCGAGCAATGCGACGGACGCGTCCTCGGCACGCCAAGCCGACGCCACAACCTGATACGCCGGCCCGTGGAAGTAGAAGGAATAGACCTGGTCGGCGTTCATCGTCGCACCACTCGGCTCGATCGGAACGACGGCCTCCTCCAGGCCCCACGCCGTGGTGCCCAGGCGGACGCGACCCGTGAAGTGCACGGTGCGCTGTGGAGCATCATGTCCGGGCAGCAGGCGCTCTGCGCTGAGCGAACAGTACGCGACGAACTCGTCGCCGTCAGGCGTCACGACCGCCTGAACAGTGACCGTGCGCGGCTCGTCCCTGTAGAACTTCAACGGTGCTGCGAAGGTGACGTCCTCGATGGCGAGCACCCGGTGGCCCGGCGCGAGCAGCTGTGCGGCTTCGGCGAACGCCTCCATCCCCATCACTCCCGGCAGGACGGGGATGCCGTCGATGCGGTGATCGTTGAGGAACGGCTGCTGCAGCGGATCGAGCGTGGTGTGGACCACCACCCCGTCGTGCACGCTCGCCGTGGCCGTGCCGGTCATCGGGCCACGAGCATGGTCGTCGCCGACGAGGGGCCCGAGATCGACACCGCCGAGGTCGTCGTACTCCGTGGCCATCATCCCGAGCACACCGGCGACGATCACCTCGCCGCCATACGAGCTCGAGGTCAGCTCGCGTCGGATCCAGGCGACCCCGGCCTCCGGCGGCAACATCTGCACGCCGGCCATCTCCATGATCTTGGGGATCGAGCCGCGAGTCGCCATGCCGATACCGCCCCACGCGGTCCAGTCGAGCGCGAGGCCGCGGGTGCCCGGCCGGCTGCGACGGAGGTTGCTCGTGATCTTGCACAACAGGTCGTTGGCCGCCGAGTAGTCGGTTTGTCCCTGGTTGCCGAATCGCCCGGCGACCGAGGAGAACACCACCGTCGCCCCGATCGGCATGTCCTGCGCCGCGTGGAACACGTTGAACCAACCATTGCTCTTGACGTCGAAGACGAGGTCGTACTCGCGCGGCTCCTTGTCGGGCAGGTTGCGGCTGATCTCGAGGCCGGCTGCATGCAGCAACACATCGATGCGACCGCTCCGTTCGCGTACATCGGCCATGACCGCATGGACGGCGTCCGCGTCGGTGAGATCCACCGAGTGGTAATGCACGGTGCCACCCGCCGCCTGCACAGCCTGTACCGCGACGAGCGCGGCGTTGAGCCGTTCGAAGCGGCTGAGCTCGCGCTCGATCGCGACCGGGGTGGGGTGCTCCCCTGCCGCCTTCATCCGTTCGGCGATCGTCACCTTGAGCGCGTTGCGGTCGTCGCGGAACGCGGTGAGATCGGGGTCGTCGGGATCGGGGGTCGGCGTAAGGTCGAGCAGGTGGAACGTGCCACCGCAGGCGGCCGCCAGGTCGGCGGTGATGGCCGAGACAATGCTGCCTGCGGCGCCGGTGACGACGAACACCGACTCGGGGCCAAGCTCCATCCCATCCCCAGGGATTGTGTTGCCTTCGTCATCGCGTGCAGGGAACGGGCTCTCGACAAAGGCCACGCCGAAGCGCAGATCGTCGACTCGTCCGATCTCGACGCAACCGGGATCGAAGCAGGTCTCCTCGATCAAGTGCGCCGCGATCTCCTTGGTCGTGCGACCGACGCCGACATCCACCGCTTTGACCAACGCCTGCGGACGCTCCTTCTTGTACGACTTGGTGAAGCCGACGACCGGGCCGCCGAGCGGGTTGGTTGCACCCGCCGCGTCGTAACCGTGATAGCCGCCGAGGCGCGTGGCCGACACGAGGAATGGGCTCGCGTCGTACACCTGCCGCATGGTCGCGTACAACGCCTTGACGCGGCGGCGGAGAGCCTCCCGCCAGCGAGCGAGGTCATAGTCGGCAAGGTCGCCGTCTTCATCGAGGGCCGCAAGCCAGTAGACGCCGGCGATCGGTCCCTCTCGGGTCCAGTCGTCGATCTTCGCGAGCAGGTCGTCGGTGGCAATGCCGGCAGGCAAGCTGAGCGCTGTCGCTCCGGCTTCGGTGAGCTGCTCCACCAGCGCCTCGCCCACACCACCCTCGTCGAGCATCACGATCACCCGCGCACCCTCGATCTCGACACCAGTCGCACGGCAGTGCGCGAGGCCTGGCCGCAGCGCAGCGACGGGAGTCCGCCGCGGAAGGGCATCGACCGCGTCGAGGTCGCCCTGCACGACACGAGGTCGGTCGGGTGTTGCCGGCTCGACGGTCGGCACCACCGTCGTCGATGCGTTCGCGGCGCCCATTCCGGCGCGGTCACGCACCCACGCGGCAACATGACGCAACGTCGGGAAATCACGCAACTGCAAGTTCTCATCACGCTCCAACGCGTAATGCCCACGAACCGCGGCGAACACCTCCGCCTGCTTCACCGTGTCCACACCCAGA
>JAYRWH010000007.1:0-8384 GCA_041918155.1 Ilumatobacteraceae bacterium
GGCAACCTTCGCCCTGAGGTACATCTCCCTGGCGACGGACTTCTGCAGCTCGTCGATGTCGTGCCAGGTCTGGGCGTCGGCTTTCGTCGCTTCCGTGAGCGCGGTGAGTTCACGGTGGTAGCCGTCGCATGCGGTTGAGTGGCGCGAGGCGCAACCGACGCTGAGGAACGCGAACACGCCGCTACAGACGGCCGAGTGCAGCAATCGCGTTGTCACTTGCCCTTTCTGTCGGACTCATGGCGCAGCCGACCAGATCAGCAGTTCGGGGCGCGGACGCAGCTCGGCGTCTGCGCAGGGCCGACCAGGCGAGGCCGGCGCGAGCCGCGTCCCTACCCCTTCTTGGGGATCAGGCGCACTTGCAGGTCGACAGGGGAAAAGATCACCGGGCTCTTGATGCCGAGCACCGTCATCTCCGGCGGGCCGAGCACCTCGAAGCCCTCGACGCGCTTCAGCAGCTCCTCGAACATCACCTTCATCTCGCGGCGGGCGAGGCTGGCGCCAAGGCAGTGGTGCGGGCCGGGGCCGCCGAAACCGACGTGCGGGTTCGGCGAACGGGTGACGTCGTAGCGGTACGGGTCGTTGAACACGGTCTCGTCGAAGTTGCCCGACGGGTACCACAAGGTGACGGGGTCACCCTCCTTGACCTGGTGGCCCTTGAACTCATGGTCGCGGGTGGCGGTGCGGCGGAAGTAGGTGACCGCGGACGTCCAGCGGATCATCTCTTCGCACGCCGAGTTCACCAGCGACGGGTCCGTGCGCATCAACTCGATCTGGTCGGGGTGGTTCACGAGTTCTTGCAGGCCCTGGGTGATCGAGTTCCGCGTGGTCTCGCTGCCGGCCAGCGTGAGCACCATGAAGAACAGGTCGAGCTCGATCTGGCTGAGCTTGGTGGTGGTGCCGTCGTCGAGGGTGATTTCGGCCTGCGTGAGCTGGCTCCACACGTCGTCGGTGGGATTCTTCAGCTTCGAGTCGGACAAACCGCGGCCGTACATGAAGATCTCGCCCTGGAGGCGAGCCTGCTCCTCCTGCGGCAGCGGGTGCGCCGGGTCCTGCGCGAAGAGGATGCGGTTGACGAGGTCGAACAGGGCCTCGCGGTCGGACTCCGGGATACCGACGATGTCGGCGATCATGTTCATCGGCAGGCGATAGGCAACGGCGTCGACGAAGTTGACGGTGCCCTTCTCGAGCGCCTCGTCGACGATCCTGGCCGCCCACTTGCGCGACTGTTCATCGAGGCTGGCGACCATGCGCGGCGTGAAGCCGGCGCTGATCAGCTTGCGCACACGTGAGTGCGCGGGCGGGTCCATCGTGATGAGCATCTGGCCGCGAGCGCTCTCGGGCCAGCCGGCAACGCGCGGACCCTCGAACGAGCGGTACAACTCGTAGTCCTTGCTGATGTTGACGATGTCCTCGTGGCTGGAGATCACCCAGAACCCATCGATCCCGAGGTCCTTCACACCCGGCGTGCCCGGGTGCCACCACACCGGAGCCTCGTTGCGGAGGAACCGGAAGATGTCGTGAGGGAAGCCCTGGCGGTACAGGTCGTACTGGGCCAGGTCGATGGAGTCCAACGTCCCCCGGAAATGATTGCTCATAGCAACTAACGTAGCACAGCCGTCGTCGGTACGAGTTCGTCGAAGCGCACCAGCCAGTGCACCGAGAGCTCGGTGATCGTCCGCGGGTTTGCCTTGTCGACGATCACCGAGGCTCCCGCGTAACCGGCACCCGATTGCGAGATGAGCGTCTTCATCGCCACGAGCGAGCTACCGGTGGTGATCCAGTCGTCGACGACGAGCACGCGGTCGGCGGGGGAGAGGTCCCACGAGCGGGTCTGGAACACCTCCGATTCACCTCGCCACGTCGGGCCCGACTCGACCCGGCGGTCGGCGCCCGGATGGTTGCGGTCGTCCTTGCGGACGAGCACGAGGCCGGCGCCCAACTCCACGGCGACGAGCGCCCCGAGGATCGGTCCGCGGGCCTCCGGCGCGCAGACGGCGCTGATGCCCGACTCGCGATACGGCTCGGCGAGCGCGGGCCCGAGGAGGCGCAACAGGGCCGGATCACGCAGCACGCCGGCGACATCGGGGTGGCCGTTGACAAGGGGGAACCCCGCCCGCAGACGGGCGCGTGCGTCGGCGAGGTCAAAGGCCATCCCGCCATGCTGGCACGCAACAGTGAGGCGGGCGGGCCGTGTCAGTCGGCGGGCCAGTTATCGGCGACGGCGAGGAGGTCGTCGCGCATATCGGGGTGACCGATGGACGCCAGTGCTCTCGCCCGCTCGCGGATCGTGCGGCCGGCGAGCTCGGCGGAGCCGTACTCGGTGATGACGACATCGACCTGGTGGCGGGGCGTGCTGATCACCGAGCCGGCCGGCAACTTGGGCATGATGCGCGAGATCAACTGCCCGTTCACCGTGGTGGACGAGGGCACGCAGATCAGGCTGCGGCCGTCGGCCGACAGTCCGGGCCCGCTGACGAAGTCCTCGTGACCACCGATGCCGGAGAACTGGGTGCCGCTGATCGTGTCGGCCACCACCTGCCCGGCGAGGTCGACGCCGAGCGCGCCGTTGATCGTGACCATGTGGCGGTTCTTGGAGATGAGCTCGGGCGAGTTCACGATCCTCACCGGCAAGAAGCGCACGACATCGTTCTCGCGTAGCCACTCGTACAGCTCGGGCACGCCGGCCGCGAACGTGGTGACGGAGTAGCGGTCGAACGCGCCGCCCTTGTTGTTCGTGACCTTGCCGGCCTGATGGAGGTGCATGAGGCCGGTGGTGAACATCTCCGAGTGGACGCCGAAGTCGCCGAGCGGCCCTTCGGAAATCAGCTTGGCGACCTGGCTGGGGATGCCGCCGATACCTGTCTGCAGGGTGCACCCGCTGTGGATGTAGGCCATGGCGTGCTCGGCGATGGCCACCTCCACGCTCGTGGGCGGGGTGTCGGCGAGGTTTAGCGGCTCACGATCGCTCTCCACCAGGTAGTCGATCTCGTCGATGTGCAGGCGGTGTTCGTGCTCACCCAGGCCGAACGTGCGCGGGAAGTGAGGACTCACTTCGACGATGAGCTGGCGATTGGGATCGGCGCCGGCGCGGTGGAGTTCGTCCACAGAGGCGCCCGCGTGCACGCTGAGGCTGACCCAGCCATCGACGGGGGGCGCGGCCGCAGTGGCCATCACCCGGGGGGACAGATGGTGCAGCACCGGCTCGAAACGGCGGAAGTCGGCCGGCACGAAGTCGATCGACGCGCCGGCGTCACGCAAGAAGCGTTCGGCCGGGCCGAAGAACCCGCTGCGGTAGTGCACCCCCTTGCGCATGAACAGCTGGTAGAGGTCGGGCAGCAGGGCACCGAACACCTCGAGGTGGGAGAAGTCGTCTCGCTCGCCGAGCGCGTGCAGGAAACCACCTGGCACGCCCGGACCGAGCGGCACGGCCAACGTGTCGTCGTCGCGGATCGCCGCAACGGCTTCGCTCATCTGGCGGATCATGGCCCTAATGTGCCGCCCGTCGGATCGGGAGGGCCAGAGCCGAAGGGCCACTACTGTGCAAGGCGTGTTGACACAAGCGAGCCGCCGCCGGCGCCGCGTGAAAGTCGCGGCGGTCGTGGTGATTGTGTTGCTCGTCGGCGCGGTCGTTGTCAAGAAGACGCTGCTGAACGACACCGTGCACCAGCTGAGCACCGATGAGGCGCTGCGCCGCTTCCGCGAGCAGGCCGGTAGCACCACCTCCGCTGCCGGGGGTGGTGATCACGCCGGCTCCACCTCGTCGACGAGCATCCCTGCCGTCCTACAAGCGCTGCCGACGCCGGGCGTGTACCTGTACTCGACGGCAGGACTGGAATCAATCGACGCGGTCGGCGGGTCAACGCACCGGTACCCCGAGCAGACCACGATCACCGTCGTCCACGATGGGTGCGGGGTGTCACTTCGGTGGGACGCGCTGAAGGAGCGGCGCGAGCAATGGATGCTGTGCCTGGAGGACGACGGCATCGCGCTGGCGCCCGAGGGGCAGGCGTTCCACGAGTTCTTCGGGCAGACGCGCACGGAGGACCTGACGTGCGATCGCTCCGTCGTCGTGCTCCCGGCCGATGGCGCAGCCCGCCCGCCGGTCGCCCTGTCGTGTCTGCTCGGTGAGAACACCTGGTTGCCGTCGTGGGAGGTACTGGAACGATCGCGCCTCACCGTCGGTGCGACGGTGGTGCCTGTGCAGCACGTGCGCATGACCATCAGCGACAACGACCACTACTACGAGCATTACACGATGGACTGGTACCTGGACGAGCGTGGCCTGCCGATCCAGGTTCGCGTGCAGAAGGAGTCGCTCTCGGACACCGCGTACGGCGATGTTCTGTACACGGAGGTGTACGGGCTCGACCTGCTGTCGCTCTCCCCGCTGCGCTGAGCGCCCACGGCGATCGGGTCGCGAATCGAGTCCGCGGACAACCCTGCACGCAGCGAGTCCCGCCGCGATGTATCGTGCCGTGCTGGAGTGCCACATGGGCACCCCGGAAGTGTGAGGTACAGGTAATGACCATCGGCACCGTGAAGTTCTTCAACGCTCAGAAGGGCTACGGATTCATCTCCCGAGACGGTGGGGCCGACGTGTTCGTGCACTACTCGAACATCGAGGGTTCCGGCTATCGCTCTCTGGAAGAGGGCGATTCGGTCGAGTTCGACATCGGCCCGGGCAAGAAGGGCGACGAAGCGCTCAAGGTCCGCAAGGTCTGAGCGACGCCGCCGGCCTCAGCGCCGGCGCCACATCTGCAGGGGGGTGAGGTCGCGGGGGCCGGTGAACGGCACCGCGACCCGCTCTCCGTCACGCGCCGCCGATGAATACGCGGCCATCACCACTTGCAGCACCTCGCGGCCGAACGTCGCGCTCATCACCGGCTCGCGCCCGGCAGCGAGATCGTCGATCATTGCGCGCATCTGCCCGGAATAGCCGAGTTCACCGAGCATGGCCACCTGACCCGTGCGCGCCGGCCGCGCAACCGCGTCGCCGTTGTACTCCAGGGACAGCGCCGGCTGCAGCTCGGCGCGCACGACGCCGTGGTCGCCGGCTACCTGCACGTCCCACAGCTGGTCGGGGCCGGCCTGCCAGCTGGCGACCACATGGCTGACTAGGCCATTGCGGTGGTGCAGCCACACGTCGGCATGCTCGTCGCCGTCGTGCCCCGGGCCGCCCACCAGCCGCGCCGAGACAGCTTGCGGGCGGCCGAGCCCGGCCGCGTTGGCCACCAACATGGCCACGGCCAGGGGGTGCACCCCGAGGTCGAACAGGGCGCCGCCGCCCCAGTCATCGCTGGTGAAGTCGCCCCACGTGGGCGGGCCCTGCAGCGCCCTCACCTCGACATGGGTGAGCCGACCGAGCTGGGGCACCAAGGCCACCAGTTGCTGCACGATCGGCGCGTAGGCGAGGTTCTCCGCATACAGCAGGCGACCCCCGTTGCGCTCCGCCGCGGTAACCAGCTGGTCGGCTTCGGCGAGCGTGCGGCACAGGGGTTTCTCGAGGACGACCGCCGCGCCGGCGTCGAGCAGCCGGATCGCGTCGGCGGCATGGCATTGAGGCGGGGTGGCGACGACGACGATGTCGGCGCCGGCGGGCAGATCGGAGTAGCCGGCGACGTCGGCGGCGACGACAGAGGCCAGCGCGTGGGCCCGCTCGGGCGACCGCGAGGCGACAGCGATCACCCGTAGCCCGAGCTCTGTGGCGGCGGCCGCGTGGACGCCCGCAATCATCCCGGCGCCACACAGCGCGACGGTGGTGGGGCTCTTGCGTTGCACGTGGTCGACGGTAGCCGCGGGTGATGCCGGTGGTGCCATGGCCGCCACTAGCGTGTCCCCGGTAGTGAACCGTCTGGCCCTGCCCCTGCGACTCGTCGCCATCGTCCTCGCCGGCGCGCTGTTGCTCACGGGCGTCACGCTGGGGATCGCGCCGCGGTTGTGGCTGATCGCGAACGCCCACGACGAACTGCCCGTCGAGTTGCCCCCGCTGCAGCCGCTGTCGCAGCGGTCGATGGTGTATGACGTCGCCGGCAACGTCATCGCCATCTTCGATCGCGAGAACCAGCAGCCGATCACCCTCGACAAGGTCCCCGACGATGTGATCGCCGCACTCCTCGCGGTGGAGGACAACGAGTTCTGGTTCCACCACGGCGTGAATCTGCGCGGGTTCGCCCGTGCGATGATGTCCAACTTCGCCAGCGATGCCCCCACGCAAGGCGCGAGCACGATCACCCAGCAGGTCGTGAAGAACGAGTTCCTCGCCGGCCTCCCGCGCGACGGGCGCTACAAGGCGCTGCAAGCGCACTACGCGACCATGCTCGAGAAGAAGATGACAAAGCGCGAGATCCTCGAGCGCTATCTCAATACGGTCTACTTCGGCAACAACGCCTACGGCCTGCAGGCCGCGGCCGAGGTGTACTACGGCAAGGAGGCGAGCCAGCTCACTTTGGTGGAGGGGGCGTTCCTCTTCGGACTTGTTCGCTCACCGTCGTCGTACGACCCGATACGCAACTTCGAGCCGTCGCGTCGCCGCTTCGAACAGGTGGTGAAGCGCCTCGTCGACGTCGGACTGGTGACGGAGATGGATGGCGACAGCCTCGCTCTTTCCTGGCAGCTTCCCGATCGCGTGCGTACCGTTCCGACGCTCAGCACGACCAAACAGACGTACTTCACGGTCGCGTTGCGGGACTACCTGCTCACCCGCTCCAATCTCCTCGGCGCCACCGAGCAGGAACGGGCCAACCTGCTCTACCGCGGCGGACTGCGCATCTATGCGACGTTCGATTCCACGATGCAGGCCGAAGCGGAGGCGGCGCGCAACATCCTGCCGGCCAACAGTGTCGGTTTCGATGCCTCGGTGGTGGCACTCGACACTGCGACCGGAGCGATTCGGGCGATGGTGGGTGGGCGTGGGCTGCGTTCGAACGAGCCGGGTGGCGAGGTGAACATGGCGCTCGTGCCGCGCCAGACGGGCTCCGCGCTGAAGGCCTTCGTGCTCGCCGCGGCCTATGAAGCTGGGGCGCAAACGAGCGACACGATCAACGGTGTACCGCCGTGCACCGTGCCCGACTACGTGGACGGGCATGTGCGAACCAAGACGGTGAAGACCGGCTATGCCGAGTTGGGCCCGCTCAACGGCCCGCTCACGTGGAAGTCGTCGGACTGTGCGTTCGTGCGGCTCAGCTGGGCGCTCGGCCTGCACCGCGTGGTGGATTCGGTCTACCGCATGGCGCACTCGACGTACTTCTACCAGGGCCAGCCCGTCGAGGAACACGAGCCGTTCCTGCCACTGCCGCTCACAGCCACCGGGAACAACGCGATGTCGCCGATGGACATGGCCGCCGGCTGGCAGACGATCGCCAACCTGGGTGTGCACCACGACCCGTACTTCGTGGAGTACATCGAGAAGCCCGATGGCAGCCGCTTGTACACGCATCTCGATCCGGGCTCCGTGGTACTCGACGCCGATGTTGCCACCAAGACCCTCGCCACGCTGAAGGGCGTCATCCGCTATGGCACCGGTGCTCGCAACCTCAGCACGTTCTCCCGCCCAGCGGCCGGCAAGACGGGCACCCAGTACGAGAACACGAACGCCTGGTTCGTTGGTGCGACGCCGCAGATCACGACGGCGGTGTGGGTCGGCGACCCGAATGGGTACACGCCGATGAACGGCATCCCCGAGTTCCAGGCCGAGATGGGCCGTGGCGGAAAGGTGCAGGGCGCCGATTACCCGGCACGCATCTGGGGCGCGTTCATGGAAGCCGCGCACGCAAACCTGCCCGTCGCCGACTGGCCTGCCCCGGGGCGTACGCGGCGGCAGGCGGCGCGCATCTTCGTGCCGGGTGAGGAGTGTGTGGCGAAGCTCATCAGCGGCACCCTGCCGCCCACGACGCTCGGGGGTAAGGCCACCACTCCGGCCGCCACGACCACGACCGCCACGACGACGCCCGTCGGTACGACCCCCGAGGACACCACACCGCCGGCGACACCGCCGCCTGCCCAGGAGACGGCGGTGATCGAGGTGAACTCCGCGTACACCACGGTTCACCAGGATGTACTCGATCCGCACGCCCCGATGCCGTCGGCGAAAGCGACGGCGTACATCTATCTGTGCAATTCTCCACCACCGAACGTTTCGATTCAGGACCATTGATGACCGCACACCCCTTCCTCGACCTGCAGGCCATCGACACGGCCCTCGACACCATCGGCAACCGCCGGCCGCGCCTTCCCGAAGTTGCAGCACGTCAGCGCGACGCCGCGGCCGTGGCCGAGGTACGCACCGCGATGGCGACTGCCCAGGCGCGCATCGATGCCGCCGACGCGTCGATCGCCGCGGCGGAGCACACCGCCGCCGACCTCACCGCCCGGCGCAGCCGCCTGGA
>JAYRWH010000008.1:0-46193 GCA_041918155.1 Ilumatobacteraceae bacterium
CCGGCATCTCACCTCACACGACCCGGCTCTTCGGAACAGTCACTCCCGAACCCGCGCACCACGCTAATCACCATCCACCACCCCCTGCTTCGGCGCGCCCCACAACGAGCTCGAACCGCCACTTGACACAAAGAGGATTCGTTCTGTGCGCTTGGGGCAAGGGGAATGGCCGGGCCCGCTGGTCCCTTCTTGATGCCTCGGGAGGCTCTGTGCACGTGGGGGTCGCTGGCGGTTCCCAGGAGCCGCATCCACCAGTACTCGGCGCTGAACCGCCCTTCCGATCACCCGACTGGCGCCTGGCGCCCGACGCACGCCAAATCGAAATCGGAACGACGAGAACGGTCCGCGTCATCACCCACCCCGGGCTCGGCTGAGTTCAGGGCAGGCTATGCCGACCCGCGCCGGGTCAGGCGGTGCCGGTGCGCAGCAGGATGCCCAGGAACAAGGCGGCCACCGAGCACACGGCGCCGATTGCTCCGCCGACCGCCATGGCCACCTTGCTCTTGCCTGCGGAGTGGATTGCGGCGGCGATGCCGGCGACCACGGCGAAGGCGATCTTCAGCAGCACGGTGCCCTGGTAGGCCGACGACATCGAGGTGATGTCGATGTCCATCAGACTCCACATGCCCGTGATGACCGCCACGCCGAATGCCGGCCAGGCGACACGACCGAAGCCCTGCGCGAGGGTCTTGAGTGCCTCGGGATGGGCGCGGCGCATGCCGGGCACGATGCCGGCCACCACGAACTGGCCGCCGACCCACACTGCGGAGGCGATGACGTGCAGGAACAGGCGGATCGTGACGGCGGTGGGCGACAGCATGCGGACAGGCTACGAAGCGGCGGGCTACGAAGCGACGAGCGTGGCCAGTACATCGCTGGCCGCGAGCCGCCGGTCGTCGAACACCAGCGAGCTGTCGGCCGGGCCGCCCAACAGCGCCGCGGCGGCGAACCCGATCGCCGACTGCAGGTCGCGGATGTTGCGGGGCGGCGGGAAGTATTCGTCTTCCTCGGTGACCCGCACATGCTCGACGCCCTCGGTCGGGGCGAGCCGGGCGATGATTGCCTCCACCAACTCCTCCGGGGCGGAGGCGCCGGCGGTGACACCCACCGTGCCGGCAAGGTCTGCCGGCAGCTCCTCGGCGCCGTTCACGCGGAACACCCGCGGGCAGCCGGCGGCGACGGCCAGCTTCTCGAGCGCCCGCGTGTTCGACGAGTTGGCCGAGCCGATCACGACGATCGCGTCGCAGCGCGGGGCCATCTCCATCAGCGCCGACTGGCGGTTGGTGGTCGCGAAGCACAGATCGCTGCGCCCCGGTGACCATACCGAGGGGTAGCGGTCGCGCACGGCGAGGGCGACACCCTCCCAATCCCGGTGCGACAACGTGGTCTGGGCGAGCAGGGCGACCGGTTCGTTGAACTGGGGGAGCGCGAGCACCTCGGCGATGCTCTCCACCCGGCTGATCGAGTCTGGTGCGACGGCCATCGTGCCGACGGCCTCCTCGTGGCCCTCGTGGCCGACGTAGACGATGCGGAAGCCCTTGCCGGCGCGCACCTTCACCTCGTGGTGCACTTTGGTGACAAGTGGGCACACGGAATCGACGACGTAGCTGCCGCGGGCGCGGGCGGCGGCCACGACCTCGGGAGCCGAGCCATGGGCGGAGAGCATGATCGGGCGGCCCTCGGGCACGTCGGAGATGTCGTCGACGAACACCACACCCTGGGCTTCGAAGCGTTGCACGACGATCTTGTTGTGCACGATCTCGTGGTAGCAGTACACGGGTGGCTCGAAGCTGCGCACCATCCACGCGAGCGCCTTGATTGCCATCTCCACCCCGGCGCAGAACCCTCGTGGTTCGGCGAGCAGGACCCGGTCGACAGCCATGGCGGGCAGGCTAGCGGCCACCCCGAGCACCCCGCCGGTAGCCTGAATCCCCATGTCATCGCCCGTCGTCGTCGCAGTCGCGCCCGGTTCCGCCGCGGCGCGGGCCGGTCTCGCCGTCGGCGACGTCGTGGCCACGGTGAACGGCATCGTGCCCCGCGACGTCATCGAGTGGCGGATGGCCGTCGACGACGCCGAGGTGTCGCTGGAAGTGCAGCGTGCGGGCATCGAGCTGACTCTGGAGGTCGACAAGCGGCCCGACGAGCCGTTCGGCGCCGAGGTGTCGAGTGCCGTGTTCGACCGCGTGCGCACGTGCGACAACCACTGCGAGTTCTGCTTCATCTACCAGTTGCCGCCCGGTTTGCGCCGCAGCCTGTACTTGAAGGACGACGACTACCGCCTGTCGTTCCTGTACGGGAACTTCACCACGCTCACCCGTTTCACCGAGGCCGATCTCGAGCGCGTGATCACCGAACGCCTCTCGCCGCTGCACGTCAGCATCCATGCCACCGACCCCGAGGTGCGCAGCCGCATGTTGAAGAACCCTCGTGGCGGCATGAGCCTGCGTTGGCTGCGCGCTCTGCTCGACCACGGCATCGCCGTACGCGGCCAGATCGTGCTGTGCCCGGGCGTCAACGACGGGATCGTGTTCGAGCGCACGATGGCCGGCGTGCTCGACGAGTACCCCGAGCTGGAGTCGGTGGCGGTGGTGCCGCTCGGCATCAGCCGCTTCAACCCCGAACCGTCCATGCGCGCCCACACCCGCGACGAGGCCCGGGCGATGGTGGAGAGCATCCACGGCTGGCAAGAACTGTTCCTGCGACTCCTCGGCAAGCGAATGGTGTTCGCCGCCGACGAGTACTACCTGATGGCCGACCTGCCCTTCCCCGAGGCCGAGGCGTACGAAGGTTTCCCGATGCACGAGGACGGCATCGGCATGGCGCGCACGTTCGAGCTGGAGTTCGTCGGCAGCGCCGAGCGGCCCACGCGGCCCGAGAGCGGCTTCTTCGCCTGGGTCGATGGCGCACCTGCGGAGGGCTACCGCGCCCCGCGCAACCCCGCCGGCGACACCGGCCTGCGCGGCGCCGCGCCACACTCGCCCACACCGGTGCGCCTGTCGCCACGAACCACGGCCTCGGTCGGCATCCTCACCGGCGAATACGGCGCCCAGGTGCTGGCCCCGCTCGTGGCTGCCCTCGGTCGGGCCGACGTCCGCCTCGTGCCCGTGCCCAACGAGTTCTTCGGTGGCAACACCGGCGTCACTGGCCTGATGGTGGGCGCCGACATCGCTGCTGTGCTCGCCGGCCAACCCGCCGGTCACCGCTACCTGTTGCCCGATGTGTGCCTCAGTGAGGGTCGCTTCCTCGATGGCACCACTGTCGCCGACCTGCCCCATCCCGTCGAGGTGGTTGCCACCGACGGGATTGCCCTGCGCACCGCCTTGGGCGTGCGTGTGAAAGAGACCGTTTCATGAGCCCTCGATCCCCGGGGGCTGCGCCCCCGAACCCCATCACCGTCCGGCTCGCTGGCGCTCGCGCGGCCGGACGGTCACGAGTTGGCCTCACGCCCAGGAGTATGGATCAGTGACCGTTCCCACCGTTGTCATTGTCGGGCGTCCCAACGTCGGCAAGAGCACCCTGTTCAATCGCATCATCGGTGAGCAGGTGGCCATCGTCGAAGACCGCCCCGGCGTCACTCGCGACCGCAAGGAGGTGGAAGCCGAGTGGCTCGGCAACCATTTCACGCTCGTGGACACCGGCGGATGGCTACCTGGCGGCAATGTGCTCGACGAGAAGGTGAGCCGCCAGGTGGAGGCAGCGGTCGAGCGCGCCGACGTGGTGTTGTTCGTGGTCGACGGGTCGATCGGGGTCACCCAGGAGGACGAGCATGTCGCGATCTGGCTGCGCCGCCTCCGACAGCCCGTGCTGCTCGTCGTCAACAAGGCCGACAACGACCGCCGCGAGAACGACCGCTGGGAGTTCCTCGCGCTCGGCCTCGGCGAGCCGTTGCCGGTGAGTGCCCTGCACGGCCGCCGTGCGGGCGACCTGCTCGACGAGGTGGTGGCCAAGTTCCCCGAAGGTTCGGGCCAGGCCGAGCCCGACGGGAGCGAGATCCCGCTCAGCGACGAGGGTGAGCGCCTGTGGAACCCCGACGATGTGGCGCCGCCGCGAGTGGCGATCGTCGGGCGGCCGAACGTGGGCAAGAGCACCCTGTTCAACCGCCTGGTGGGCGAGGATCGCTCGGTCGTGCACGACATGGCCGGCACCACCCGCGACTCGATCGACACCGTGGTGGAGACACCCGACGGACCGATCGTGTTCGTCGACACCGCCGGCATGCGCCGCCGCAGCCGCATCGACGACTCGGCCGAGTACTACTCGATGGTGCGTGCGCTGCGTTCGATCGATGACGCCGACATCGCCCTGCTGGTGATCGACGCCACCGAGGGTGTCACCAGCCAGGATCAGCGCCTCGCCGAACGCGTGGATGCCTCCGGTTGCCCGATCGTGGTGATGCTCAACAAGTGGGAGCTGATCGAGGACGCCGAGAAGCGCTTGGAGATCGCGGCCGAGGTCACCCGCAAGCTGTACTTCGTGGGTGATGCGCCGGTGCTGAAGATCTCCGCGCTCACCGGTAAGGGAGTGCACAAGCTGCGCCCCGTGCTGCAGGAAGCGATCGAGCAATACCATCGTCGGGTGCCTACCCGCGACGTCAACCGGGTGATCGCCGATGCCCAATCGCGTCAGCCGGCGGGCCACGGTGTGAAGGTGATGTACGCCCTGCAGGGCGCTACCGACCCGCCCACGTTCACCCTGTTCGTCAACCGCGAGCTGCCGCACACCTACCTGCGCTATCTCGAGCGCTCCATTCGTGAAGCGTTCGAGTTCGGCTCGACGCCGATCAAGCTGCGCGTGCGGATGCGCAGCGAGTAGGAGGCGCACATGCCCTGGTGTGAAGAATGCGCGAAGTACTGGACACCGTCGGCGATGAACTCAGACGGCACCTGCCCCACGTGTGGCCGCTCGGTGCAGGCCCAGCAGCCGATCACCGCGAAGAACCTCGACCTGCACCAACTGGCCGCGGGGGAGGGCAACGACCCCTCCGAAGCGAAGGCGCCTTGGCATTTCAAGGTGCTGATGGCGCTGCTCGCGCTCTACCTCGGTTGGCGGGTGGTGCAGTTGTTCGTCTGACGGGTAGAGTCGACCGTCGAATACGGGCTGTGGCGCAGCTTGGTTAGCGCGCTTGTCTGGGGGACAAGAGGCCGGGAGTTCAAATCTCCCCAGCCCGACACAGAGGATCGGACCGGCCGGGTGGCCGGTCCGGTCCGCGTCTGGCACTCTGCGTGAGATCAACGGAGATTTCTCTGAAAATGGTCAAATCGCTTCACAGAGTGGTCGTTCTCGGTGCACACTATGGGTGCGGACGCAGAACGGTTGCGCCGCAGGGAGTGCCGTCATGGCCGAGACCCCGGCAATCGACATCACGAGCACTGCGTTCGCGTTGCGTCTGGCAAACCTGCTGAAGGCGACACGTAAGGAACGCAGCGAGCGCATTGGTCAGCTGGCGCGCGCCAGCACGGGCGACTACGCGCGCCGCGACCTGCGTGAGTACGAGCGCGGTGTGCGTGCCCTCGACGACATCTCGATCGACGAACTCACCCAGCTGTACCGCTGCGATCTCGGGGCGATCCTGCCCCAGCGGCTGCCAGTCACGATCGCGGCCCATCGCATCAGCGCCGGGGGCGTCAACCTCGACTTCGAGCCGAACGCTGACGATGCTCTGCTGAACGCCTACTTGGGCCTGGTGCGCACCCTGCGTCGCCAGAGGCATACCCCGGTGGTCGATCTGCGCCGCGACGATCTCGAAGTGTTGGCCGGATATCTCGACCAGCCGCGTGAGTCGGTGCTTCACCGCTTGGCGACCTTGATGAACGCCTCGCAGCGCAAGCGCACGGCGATGGTCGGTGTGCTCGCTTCCGGTGCGGCCGTGATCGGCCTCGTCGGTACGGCCGTAGCGCTGGATTCCGCAGACAACAGCGACAGCGGCGAGGCGAACACCACCCAGCCGTCGGCGACGGTGGTCACCACTGTGGAGCCCACGGCTGCGCCCACCACCGCCGAGGTCGCCACCACCGTGGTGCTCTCGACGCTGCCCGAGCCCACCACGACGGTGGTGGTGAGCACGACGGCTCGGTCGCGCGAGGTGCCGCCGACGACATCGACCCCGGAGACGGTGCCGATGCTCGACACCGACATCCCGAGCACCACCGAGGGCACCGGCATCGACGGCCCGCCGCTACCGCCGCCGCTGCCGTAGGCGGCAGTCGTGGTTCAGGGGATGCAGATCCCCAAGGGGACGATGGTGTACGCGTCGCCAGCCACGACCACGTCGTGCAGGGTGCTCTCCTTGTGCAGGAGGCCAGTGGTCAAGAGGTCGGCCTCGTCTGCGTAGGTGTGATAGAGCACGTAGTGACTGTCCTCGGCAGCGGCAAATGT
The DNA here is from genome assembly GCA_041918155.1 of Ilumatobacteraceae bacterium. Taxonomy (GTDB): domain Bacteria; phylum Actinomycetota; class Acidimicrobiia; order Acidimicrobiales; family Ilumatobacteraceae; genus UBA668. The sequence continues at coordinate 6,376 of JAYRWH010000008.1, forward strand.
CTTGGCGTCCACTGCGCAGCTGCCGGCCTCGCCCCGGTCGGTGATGGCCCGCACGGCGAACGCGACCGCGCCCGACAGGATGCCCAAGATCGCAACCACCACGATGAGTTCGACAAGGGTGAATCCTCGGTCCTCGGTGGCGCGTCGCGCAGTGAGCATGCTCCTCTATCGGCACGCAGAGCGTGAAACTTGAGGAACCTGACACTCGGCTACCGTCGTCATCATGTGCGGTCGCTTCGTGTCGTCGAGCGCTCCCGACGCGATCGCCGAGTTCTTCGGTGCGTCGTTCGCGGGCGAGCAACTGGAGGCCAACTTCAACGTGGCCCCCACCAACGACGTGTACGCCCTGGTGGTGGGCGCCGACGGTGATCGGCACCTGCACGCGTACCGCTGGGGCCTCGTGCCTTCGTGGGCCAAAGACATCAAGATCGGTTCGAAGATGATCAACGCCCGCGCCGAGACGCTGGGGGAGAAGCCGGCGTTCAAGGGCCTGTTCCGCAAGCACCGCCTGATCGTGCCGATGGACGGCTTCTACGAATGGCAGGCGGGTTCTGGCGAGGTGCTCAACAAGTCCGGGAAGCCGGCCAAGACCCCGATGTTCATCCATCGGGCGGACGGCGAGCCGCTCGCCGTGGCGGGCCTGTGGGCCGCGTGGAAGGAGCCTGGCAGCCCAGCCGACGCGCCGTGGCTGCACACGTGCACCGTCATCACCACCTCGGCCAATGCGACGATGGCGCCGGTGCACGACCGGATGCCCGTGGTGCTGCCGAAGTCCGCCTGGGATGCTTGGCTCGACCCGCGCAATCAGGACATGTTCGCCCTGCAACAGCTCCTGGTTCCGGCGGCCGACGACGTGCTGGAGATGCACGCCGTCGGCACCGACGTGAACAATGTCCGCAACAAGGGCGCGGGATTGATCGAGCCCGTGGCGTAGACGCCTCGGGCCTCGGGTCTCAGGCCTGAGCAGCGAGGGCGGCGATGATGGCTGCGGCCGCCGCGTCCAGATCGGTGCGATCGACCTTCGTCGCCGCGTTGGCGAAGTTGAACTGGCCCATGTGCTCGGTGGGGAACACGTGCAGGTGAGTGTGGGGCACCTCGTAGCCGGCGATGATCAGGCCCACCCGCTCGCACCCGAACGCGGCTTGCTGGGCGCGGCCGATGCGGCGGGCGACGGCAAACAGTTGGGCCGCCAGGTCGGGGGAGCAATCGACCCAGTGTGCGACCTCCTCGATCGGCACCACGAGTGTGTGCCCGTAAGAGAGCGGGTTGATCGACAGGAACGCCACGCATTGATCGTCGCGGTACACGAACGTGCCGGGGATCTCGCCGGCGATGATGCGGGTGAAGACGGTGGTCATGTCGCGACCCCTCCGCTCGCGGTGAGCACATCACCGTTGCAGTAGCTGCTCTCCGGTCCGGCCAGGAAGCGCACCAGCTCGGCCAGCTCGTGGGCCTCGGCCATGCGGCCGCGCGGGATCTGGGCGACGATCGCCGCGGTGAGGATCGGGTCCATCTCATGCAGCAGCGGGGTGTCCACCCAGCCCGGGCAGACCGCGTTGGCCCGCACCCCGAACGGCGCCACCTCGAGACCGACCGACTTGGTGAGTGCGATGATGCCGGCCTTCGCCGCGGCGTAGTGCAGCGGCCCGGCCACCGGCCGCAGGCCGAGCACCGAGGCGATGTTGACGATCGCACCCGTACGGGCTGGGGTCATGTGCCGCACCGCCGCCCGCGTGCCGTGGAACGTGCCGTAGAGGTGCACACGGATCATTCGATCCCAGTCGGCGTCGGAGAGATCCACCGTCGAGTTCATCGGGATGAGGTCGCTGATACGACCTTCCATGCGGGCGATCTGGTTGCTCACCATCGCCTCGACGCGATCAGCGGGGAACGGCGGGGCGATACCGGCGTTGTTCACCATGATGTCGAGCCGACCGTGGCGGGCGACCGCAGCGTCGACCGCGGCGTCGAATGCGGCCGAGTCGCACACGTCGAACGGGGCGGCCTCGCCGCCCACCTCGGCGGCCACGGCGCGAGCTGCGGCCTCGTCGAGATCGTTCACCACGATCGTGGCGCCGTCAGCGGCGAGGCGCCGGGCGAACGCGGCGCCCATCCCCGAACCGGCGCCCGTCACGAACGCGATATGCCCGGCCAGTACTTGTCCCCCAGTAGTCATGGGCGGCATCGTACGCGGCGTGTGCCCGCCCACTTGTACGCTCCGCACGTGGCCGACGCGGAAACCCAACTCTCTTCGCACAAGTTCCTCACTGCGCCGAACGTGTTCACGCTGGTGCGCCTGTGTTGCATCCCGATCTTCTTGTGGCTGCTGTTCGGGCGCGACAACCGCGCCGGCGCGGCGCTCTTGCTCGGGGTCCTCGGTGCCACCGATTGGGTAGATGGCTGGCTGGCCCGCCGCTTCAACCAGGTCAGCGAGTTCGGCAAGATGTTCGACCCCACTGCGGACCGCCTGCTCTTCATCGTCGGGATCACCGGCATCATCATCGACAAGTCGGCCCCGTTGTGGTTCTGCCTGCTGGTGATCGCCCGGGAAGTGATCGTCGGCGGCACGATCGCCGTGGCCACCCTGGTCTTCCACATGGAGCGCTTCGACGTCACCTGGTGGGGAAAGACGGCCACCTTCTTGCTGATGTTCGCCCTGCCCGGGTTCATGCTCGGGCACAGCGACATCTGGGGCCACGGCGGCTTCGAACTGGCCTCGTGGCTCGTCGGCATCCCCGGGCTGGTGCTCAGCTACTACACCGCAATCGCGTATGTGCCCATGATCCGGGCGAGCCTTCGGTCCGGCCGCTCCGCGCGCGGCTAACCTCACGCTCATGCAGGTTCCCCAGCAGCTCCGTTACTCCCGCGACCACGAGTGGGTGTCACTCGACGGCACCCGCGCCCGTGTCGGCATCACGGACTACGCGCAGGACGCGCTCGGCGACGTGGTGTACGTGCAGGTGCCCACGCAGGGCGCCGTCGTGGCCGCCGGCGCCAGCTTCGGCGAGGTGGAGAGCACCAAGTCGGTCAGCGATGTCTACGCCCCGGTGTCGGGCACGGTGGTGGCGGTCAACGCCGCGCTGGCCGATTCGCCCGAACTCCTCAACAGCGACCCGTACGGAGCGGGCTGGATCTGTGAGATCGAATGCAGCGATGTGTCGCAGGTCGAAGCGTTGCTCGACGCAGCGGCGTATCAAGCCCTCATCGACGGTTAGTGTTGACCACAATGGCGTACGTGTTCTGCAACAAGTGCGGCCACCGCAACCCTCCGAGCTCTGGCTTCTGCTCGTCGTGCGGATCGGTGCTGGACAATCTCGACGACCGAACGGTCACGTTGGTCAATGTCGACCCCTTGCAGGAGTCGGCCGGCGCTGAGGACGACATCGTCGTGCGCATGGCCGACCTCCCTGACACGAGTGCGTCGCTCGTAGTGCGCAACGGCCCCCAGGCCGGTGTCGCGCTGTCGCTCGAGGCGCCTGTCACCACGCTCGGCCGCCACCAGGACAGCGAGATCAGCCTCGACGACATCACGGTCTCGCGCCGCCACGCGGAGATCGTGCGCACCGCAGCCGGCTATGTGGTGCGGGATTCGGGCTCGCTGAACGGCACATACGTCAACAACCAACGGATCGACGAAGCCCCGCTGCGGCAGGGCGACGAATTGCAGGTGGGCAAGTTCCGGTTGGTGTTCTTCGAGAAGGCGGACAGGTGATCCGTGTCGGAGCGCCCCTATTTGTCCATCGGTGAGGTCCTCGGTCTGCTCCTCGAAGAGTTCCCCGATGTGACGATCTCCAAGATCCGCTTCCTGGAGAGCCAGGGCCTCATCGACCCCGAGCGCACCGCTTCGGGCTATCGCAAGTTCTACGACGGCGATGTCGATCGCTTACGGGTGATCCTGCGCGAACAGAAGGAGAACTTCTTGCCGCTGCGCGTCATCCGCGATCGCCTCGAGAACGGCCAGATCGACGACTCGGGTTCGCTCACGCCGCCGCGTGGCGTGCGCAACGTGACCCTGCTCGAGGCCAGCTTCGACGAGACCGGCGAGCTGATCATCCCCGACGGCACCCCGGTGCCCACTGGCCATCACCCGGCGGCGCAGGTGCGTTCGGCGACGGGCGGCAACGGGCTGCACATGGCTCCACCGCCGCCGGAGGCCCCGCCGGACTCGCCGCCACCGCCATCGGCACCGGCGGGCGCCCCCACGCGCAACGCCGCCGCGAACTTCTTCGCCGGTGGCGGCAGCGTGGCTCCCTCGGTGCTTGAGCCGGTGCGCGAGAACTACACCGTCAACGAGTTGTGCATCCACGCCAACATCACCCACAAGCAGTTGGGCGAACTCGAGTCGTACGGGTTGCTCTCGCCGCGTGGCACGGGCACCAGCTCGTTGTTCAACAACAACGATCTGGCGATCGCCCGGGCATGCAAGGGCTTCCTCGATCGGGGTATCGAGGCCCGTCACCTGCGTGCGTGGCGACAGGCCGCCGACCGCGAGGCGGCGCTGTTCGAGCAGATGGTGCTGCCCCTGTTGCGCCAGCGCAATCCGCAGAGCCGACAGCAGGCCGCCGACACGCTCACCGAGCTGTCGCGGCTTGGCGCGGAACTGCGCCACGTGATGCTGAGCGCCGCCTTGGCGCATCATCTCGAACCCTGATGTCCACGCGGCCCTCACGGCGGTACCATCGGACCCGTGGTGCGCATGGAACTGTTGTGGGTCAGGGTGGAACTCCCTGCGAACACCCCGGTCGTCATGCTGCGCGAGCACGACGGTGAACGGGGGCGGGTCCTGCCGATCCTGATCGGAGGGCCCGAGGCGGCCGCCATCCACGCCGCGCTCGAAGGGCTCGTGCCACCGCGGCCGCTCACTCACGACCTGCTCGTCATCGTGTTGCAGACCCTTGGCGCCACGCTGGAGAAGGTGATCATCACCGAGGTGCGCGACCACACCTTCTACGCCGAGTTGCACCTCATCACCGACAAGGGTTCGTCGGTGATTTCCTGCCGCCCGAGCGACGCGATCGCAGTCGCCGTGCGTACCGGGTCGCCCATCTTCGCGGCCGAGGACTTGCTCGACGAGGCCGCGGTAGAGGTTGCCGACGACGACGGGGCTGACGACGAGGAGGCCATCCTCGACGAGTTCCGCGACTTCCTCGACGACGTGCGCCCCGAGGACTTCGAGGCCTGAGCCGCCGGATCGCGCGGATCGCGCGGATCGCGCGATTCACGCGCGCGCAGAGTGCTTGACGGCGCGCGCGGGCTGCCGTACAGTGGCAATCCGGTTACAGCGGCGTAGTTACCGCGCTGTCATCGTGCCGGCGTCACCCCAAGCCCATCCGGAAAGAGGGTTACAGATGAGCGAGATCGGATTCAGCGGCACGAAGGCCGCCGGTGTGGTGGGTATCTCCTACCGTCAGCTCGACTACTGGGCCCGCACCGACCTTGTGCGCCCGTCGCTGTGCGATGCCACCGGCAGCGGCAGCCGTCGCCTCTACAGCTACCGCGACCTGCTCGAGCTCAGGGTGATCAAGAGCCTGCTCGATGCGGGCATCAAGCTGGAGTCGGTGCGCAAGGCTTTCGGCTACCTGCGCGAGAACGTCGACACCGACATCGCCGCGGCCACGCTCGTCATCAGCGGTAACGACGTGCTGCTGTGCGACGGCGACACGCTCATCGACATCGTGCGCCGCGGCGGTCAGGGTGTGCTCAACGTGCTCGCCATTGGCAGCGTGAAGACCGACCTCGACGCGTCGCTGGTGCAGCTCGAAGAGCTCGGCGTGCCCGCTGCTGCGGTCGCGCCGGCCGCAAAGGCCGTGTGATGACCGGCGACCGGCTCAGCCCGCTCGACTCGTACCACCGCGCCCTCGGCGCCAAGATGGTGCCCTTCGGTGGCTGGGAGATGCCCGTCGCCTACCCCGCGGGAACGATCGAGGAGCACCTTGCGTGCCGACGCGACGCCGTCGTTTTCGACGTCTCGCACCTCGGCACCGTGCGCGTCCATGGCGACACCGCCCTCGGCCTGCTGCAGGCCGCATTCACGAACGACCTCAACAAGGTGGGCCCTGGCCGGGCCCAGTACACGCACTTGCTCGACGAGGCGGATGCCTCGGTGCTCGACGACATCATCGTGTGGTGGGTGCGCGACGACGTGTTCGACGTGATGCCGAATGCATCCAACACGGATCGTGTGCGCGCGGCCATCGGCGGCACAGAGACCACCGCCGAGCGGGCCGTACTCGCGGTGCAGGGGCCGCGGGCCAGGGAGCGCCTGGCGGGCGCGTTCCCCGAAGCCGCTGGCGTGGGCCGCTTCCGCGTGCAGGAGCTGAATTGGAACGGTGTGCCGTGCGTGGTGGCCGGAACCGGCTACACGGGTGAGGCCGGGGTGGAGATCGCCGTACCGGTCGCCAATGCCGGCGATCTGTGGTCGGCCATCGTTTCCACCGGGGTCGTGCCCGCCGGCCTCGGCGCCCGCGACACACTGCGCCTGGAGGCCGGGCTGCCGTTGCACGGTCACGAGTTGGGCGCAGGCATCACCACACTGCAGGCTGGGCTCGGGTGGGTCGTGTCGTGGGACAAGGGCGAGTTCCGCGGCCGCGCCGCCCTCGCCGCCGAGCGCGATCGCGGCGTCGATCGCGTGTTGCGCGGCATCGCCACCGAGGGCCGTCGTCCGCCACGTGCGGACTGCGCGGTCGGAATCGACGGCGCCACCGTGGGCGCCACGACGAGCGGCAACTACTCGCCCGTACTCGAGCACGGCATCGCGCTGGCCTTCGTGCCGCCCACCGTGGCGGAGGGCGCCGCGGTCACCATCGATGTGCGGGGCGCGGCACTTCCCGGCCGCATCGTGCCTCTGCCGTTCGTCGGCAAGCGCTCCTGACCTACGAGGGTCGGCGTTGAGCCGGGCGGTCAGCCCGTCGCAGCACCGTCTCAGCGCCGAGCCTGTGGGGCGGCCTTCCTCGCGGCGGCCTTCTTCGCGGGGACAGTCTTCTTCGCTGCGGCCCGCTTCTTCGGCACAGCCTTCTTGATCGGGGGCGTGATCGCGGGCTTGGGCGGCGCCGGCGGGGGAGTGTGGACGACGGGGGTCGCACTGCGGGCGTTGCCCCCGCCGCTGCGCAACGCGGCGAGGGGGCGCAGACCGAACCAGCCGCCGGCGGTCTCCGCGAATTGGCCGAGGGGCTGCAGCCGCTGGGCGAGGTCGCCCAGCGACTGCATGACGTCGCCGAGGTCTTTCGGGAAGGACGTGACGATCGGGCTGGAGAGGGACTCCGCGAAGCGAGCCAGCGAGGGGGCCATGCGCTCGACCGGGCCGGATAGTTGCTCCACCAACGCGTCGGCCGCACGCACGGTCCGCGTCACCTGAGGCACGAACGCCTTCACCGGCTCCTCGACGGTGTCGAGCAGGCTGTTGATGCGCACCGCCACGCCATTCAGTTGGTCCATCGTGGCGTTGAACCTCTCCACGGTCTCCAGGAACTGGCTGACGCCGCGCTGGAACTGTCCGATCGATTTGCTGATGCCGGCGAACGGGTTGCTGCCGCCGATGAGCCCGAGCAGGTCGCCCAGGCCCTGTGTGCTGCTTTCTGCCATGCCGTGACCGTACCTCAGGCGGGTATCGTCGGCTGGATGGGGCCGTCCGAGAGTGTGTTGCGGGTCGGGATGGTGTGCCCGTACAGCCTCTCGGTACCCGGCGGGGTGCAGGCCCAGGTGCTCGGCCTGACTCGCGAGTTGCGCCGCAACGGCTTGGAGGTGAGGGTGCTGGGCCCGTGCGACGGCCCGCCGCCGGCGACGTTCGTGACTCCGCTCGGCAACAGCCTGCCCACCGCATCGAACGGCTCGATCGCGCCGCTCGCGCCCGATCCGGCGTGCGCGCTGCGCACCATGCGGGTGCTGTTCGACGAGCAGTTCGACGTCATCCATGTGCACGAGCCGTTCGCGCCCGGACCGTCGATGACGGCGCTGCTGATGCACCCCTCGCCGGTTGTCGCGACGTTTCACGCGGCTGGTGAGAGCCAGGGCTACGAGTACCTGGGGCCGGTGCTGCGCATGGCCCACAAGAACATCGCCCATCGCGTCGTGGTGTCCAAGGATGCGTTGGCGCTCATCGAGCGCGTCCTGCCCGGCCCGTACGAGACCCTGTTCAACGGGGTGGAACTGGAGTTGTATCGCCAGTCGCGGGTGCACGCGACGAGCGGTCCGACAGTCTTTTTCTGTGGCCGCCACGAGGAGCGCAAGGGCCTTGATGTGCTCATCGACGCAATGCTGCACCTCGCCGCGGATGTCACGTTGTGGATCGCCAGCTCCGGCCCCGACACCGAGCGTCTGCGGGCGCGCACGAGCGGTGACCCGCGCATCGTGTGGCTCGGGCGCATCGACGACGACGAGAAGATCGCCCGCCTGAAGGGCGCCGATGTGTTCTGTGCCCCGTCGCTGCACGGCGAGTCGTTCGGCGTGGTGCTCATCGAGGCGATGGCCGCCGGCACCTGTGTCGTGGCCAGCTCGCTCGACGGTTACCGCAACGTGGCCACGGACGATGTTGACGCTCTGCTGCCCCCGCCAGGCGACGTGGATGCCCTGGTTGGGGCCCTGCAGCGGGCGTTGGGCGACCCCGAACTGCGCCGCCGGCTCACCGCCGCGGGCGAGCGCCGGGCCGACGATTTTTCGATGGCTGCCCTCGCCGACCGCTACGCCGAGATCTATCGCGGCCTGGCTTCGCCGGGCGTGCGCCGAAGGCGTCCGCTGGCTCCGTGGCTGTTCTCCCGACGTGAAGTCGGTCGTACCCGTATGATGGCCGGATAGCACCGCTCCAGCGGTGCCCGATCTCCGGAGTCGCACATGGTCTTCGTCATCATTCTCATCGTGGTGGTGGTACTCCTCGTCCTGTACCTCATCGCCGCTTACAACGGCCTCATCCGTCGTCGCAACCAGGTCGAGAACGCCTGGTCGCAGATCGATGTGCAGCTCAAGCGCCGCATCGACCTGATCCCCAACCTCATCGAGACCGTGAAGGGCTATGCCGCTCACGAGAAGTCCACGCTCGAAGCGGTCATCAACGCCCGCAACGCGGCGATGGCCGCGCCGGCCAACCCGGCCAGCCAGGCTGCGGCCGACAACGTGCTCACCGGTGCCCTGCGCCAGATGTTCGCGCTCAGCGAGGCCTATCCCGACCTCAAGGCCAACCAGAACTTCCTCGCTCTGCAGGAAGAGCTGACGGCCACCGAGGGTCGCGTCGCCTATGCGCGGCAGTTCTACAACGACAGCGTGCTGAGCTACAACAACAAGCTGCAGACCTTCCCGACGGTGATCATCGCCAACATGATGAAGTTCGAGAAGCGCGAGTACTTCGAGACCGACGAAGCCAGCCGCGAGGTGCCCAAGGTTCAGTTCTGAACCCGGCACGATCCGACGTCTCATGTTCGAACTGATCAGGTCCAACAAGCGGCGGAGCGTCGCGCTCATCGCCGCTTTCGTGGTGGTGCTCTGCCTCGTCGGCGCCGCGGTCGGGCTGCTGGTCGGGTACGGCATCCAGGGAACGATCATCGCCCTCGTGTTCTCGGGAGTCATGGCGTTCGCCTCGTACTGGAAGGCCGACGCGATCGCGCTCGCCGTCAGCCGTGCCAAGCCGGCTGACGCAGAGCAGTACCAGCGGCTGCACAACCTCGTCGAGGGGTTGTGCATCGCCAGCGGCTTGCCCAAGCCGCGCATCTACATCGTCGACGATCCGGCGCCCAACGCATTCGCCACCGGCCGCGATCCCAAGCATGCCGCTATCGCCGTTACCACGGGTCTGTTGGAGAAGCTCAACCGGGTGGAGCTCGAGGGTGTGGTCGCCCACGAGCTGTCGCACATCCGCAACTACGACATCCTCGTCAGCACGCTGGCGGTCACGCTCGTGGGCTCGGTCGCGCTGCTGTCGAATCTCGCCATCCGCATGATGTGGTGGAACGGCGGGCGCACGCGGCGCTCCGGCGACCGTGGCGACACGGGCAATGTGCTCGCGATCTTCGGCTTCGTGCTGCTCATCTTCTCGCCGATCATCGCCAAGGCGATGCAAGCCGCTGTCAGCCGCAAGCGCGAGACCCTCGCCGACGTGTCGGCGTGCCAGCTCACCCGCTACCCGCCGGGGCTGATCTCGGCGCTGGAGAAGCTGCGCGAGGACACCACCGTCACCCACTCGGCGACCACCGCGACGGCGCACCTGTGGATCGAGCAGCCGATGTCCGGCGTGGGCGACCACGGTCGTCTCGCCTGGTTCAACAAGCTGTTCGACACCCACCCACCGCTGGAAGAGCGCATCGCCCTGCTCCGCGAGCTGTGAGCCGCCCGGAATTCGACGGCTGGCCGACGGCGCTCTAGCGGTACGCTTTCCCCATGAGTTCGCAGCCGTCTGTTTCGCGCGTCACCGGCACGGTCCAGGTCAAGCGTGGCCTGGCCGAGATGTTGAAGGGCGGCGTCATCATGGACGTCGTCACTGCCGAGCAGGCAAAGATCGCCGAAGACGCCGGGGCGTGCGCCGTGATGGCGCTCGAGCGCGTGCCCGCCGACATCCGCCGCGACGGTGGTGTGTCGCGCATGAGCGACCCGGAGATGATCGAGGGCATCAAGGCCGCGGTCACGATCCCGGTGATGGCCAAGGCTCGCATCGGCCACTTCGTGGAGGCCCAGATCCTGCAGGCCCTCGGCGTCGACTATGTCGACGAAAGCGAAGTGCTCACCCCGGCCGACGAGACCCACCACATCGACAAGTGGGCCTTCACCGTCCCGTTCGTGTGCGGCGCCACCAACCTCGGTGAGGCACTACGCCGTATCAGCGAGGGTGCGTGCATGATCCGCAGCAAGGGCGAGGCGGGCACCGGCAACATCGTCGAGGCCGTGCGCCACCTGCGCAGCATCCTCGGCGACATCCGCAAGATCACCCAGGCCGACAACGCCGAGCTGTTCCAGTGGGCCAAGGTGCTGCAGGCCCCGCTGCCCCTCGTGCAAGAGATCGCCGAGACCGGCCACCTGCAGGTGCCCCTGTTCTGCGCCGGCGGCATCGCCACCCCGGCCGACGCCGCGCTCGCCATGCAGCTCGGCGCCGAGGCCGTGTTCGTCGGCTCGGGCATCTTCAAGAGCGACGATCCGGCCCCGCGGGCCAAGGCGATCGTCGAGGCCACCACCCACTTCCGCGACGCCGACATCCTCGCCAAGGTCAGCCGTGGCCTGGGTGCCCCGATGACCGGCATCGGCATGGACGCCGTGAACGTGAAGTTCGCCGAGCGCGGCTGGTGACCAACACGATGCCGCGTAGCCCGGAGCCCCCAGGGTGTCGGCCCCGACCGTCGGTGTACTCGCCCTGCAGGGCGCGTTCGTCGCGCACGAGCGCGCGCTCCGCCAGCTCGGTGTAACCACCCAGCAGGTGCGCACGCCCGCGCACCTCGCCGAGGTGCAGGCGCTCGTGATGCCCGGCGGCGAGAGCACCACGATGTCCAAGCTGCTCGTCACCTCGGGCATCTTCGACGCGTTGCAGACCCGTCTGGCGGATGGCTTGTCCGTGTTCGGCACGTGCGCGGGCATGATCCTGCTCGCCGCCGAGGTGCTCGACGGCCTCCCCGATCAGCGGAGCTTCGCGGCCATCGACATCGGCGTCCGCCGCAACGGCTACGGCCGCCAGGTGGACAGCTTCGAGACCGAGCTCGCGGTCGCCGGTCTCGCCGCCCCGTTCCACGCGGTGTTCATCCGGGCCCCCAAGGTGGAGCGCGCTGGATCCGCCGTGGAGGTCCTCGCCGAGCACGACGGCGTGGCGGTCCTGGCCCGCCAGGCCAATGTGATGGTGGCCTCGTTCCACCCCGAGCTCACCCCCGACGCGCGGCTGCATGAGCTGTTCCTGCGCACCAATCAGATCATCGAGTAGCGACGACAAGAAGGAGTACCAGATGTCGGGCCATTCCAAGTGGGCGACGATCAAACACAAGAAGGGCGCCGCCGACAAGGCGCGGGCGAAGGTCTTCAACAAGATCGCCCGATTGCTCGAAGTGGCTGCACGCGAGGGCGGAGCCGACCCGACTTCCAACGCGTCGCTGCGCACCGTCATGCAGAAGGCCAAGGCCGCGCAGATGACGAACGACGCCATCGATCGTGCCGTCAAGCGCGGCGCGGGCCTCGCCGACGGCGGCAATTACGAGTCGATCATGTACGAGGGCTACGCCCCCGGTGGCGTGGCGCTGATGATCGACGTGCTCACCGACAACCGCAACCGCACGGGCGCCGAGGTGCGCAACATCTTCTCCAAGCTCGGCGGCTCGATGGCCGAGCCCGGCGCAGTTGGCTGGCAGTTCAGCCGGCGTGGCGTGCTGCACGTGAACGCCGCTGACGAGGACGCGGTGATGATGGCGGCACTCGAGGCCGGCGCGGACGATGTCAGCCCCGATGGCGACAAGGCGTGGCGGATCATGTGCGAGCCGGCCGACGTGTTCGACGTCCGCGAAGCCCTGCAGGCCGCGGGCCTGGAAGTGGTGTCGGCCGAGAGCACGATGGTGTCGAGCCTGACCGTCGAGGTCACCGACATCGGCGATGCGAAGAAGATCCTGCGCATCATGGACGCGCTCGAGGACAACGACGACGTGCAGGACGTGTTCAGCAACTTCGACATCAGCGAAGAGCTGATGGAAGCGGTGGGCGAGTGAGCGTCGGCATCGGCGATCAGGCGCCCGACTTCACCCTGCCGACCACCGACGGCCCCGACGTCAGCCTCTCGTCGTTCCGCGGTCAACCCGTGCTGCTCGTGTTCTACCCCGGCGACGACACCGCCGTCTGCACCCGCCAACTCAACACCTACAACGACGACCTCGCCCGCTTCCAGGAACTCGACGCGCAGGTGCTGGCGATCTCGCCGCAGGACGTGGAGAGCCACCGGCGGTTTGCGGAGAAGTACGGCTTCCGATTTCCCCTCCTGGCCGACACCGACAAGGCGGCCGCCGAGGCGTACGGCACGCTCGGGCCGCTCGGGTTCCCGCGCCGGTGCACGTTCATCGTCGACGGCGAGGGCGTCGTGCGCTACGCCCACCGCGCCATCGCCGGCCTGACCTTCCGCCCCGTCAGCGAACTCGTCGACGTCCTCAACGGTCTCTAGCTCGCAAGTCGGCGTTCAAGCGGGCCGTCGGCCCGCCCCAACGCCAACTCGGGTGAGCGGCCTACTTCATCACGCCGCTCAGACAGGCAAACGCTCCGCACGGGTCGGTGAACTCGCCAGTGAGCAGGAACGTCAGCGCCTGCTGCAGCACCATCGGTTCGCGCGATCCCGCACCATGGGGATCGATGCCGTGCTCTGTTTCGTTGGGCGGCAGGTTCACCACCGGCGGCGCGGGCGTGCCGTAGTCCCACACCACCAGGATGCCGGCCGAAGGATGCGCGGGATCGAGCGCGGTGATGCCCCACTGCGGATCGACGTCGTTGCTGCGTCCGTCGGCGACGGCCGGCTCGCGCACGGTGGCGCCGATCGTGCGAGCCAGCACCTCGGTGGATACGTTGGCCACCTGGTGGTCGCCGAACGCCTGCACGAGCAGTACGTGCTTCGGCTCGATGCCGGGGTACGGGTCGGCGGTGAGGTGCTGCGCGTACCCGCTGTTCTCGCCACGGTCCCACAACAACTGGACGAGCTGAAGAGCGAGCAGGCGGTCGGCCGGGTCGGTGTAGGCCTGGTCGAAGATCGCCTGGAACTGGGGCCAGTCGCTGGAGCGGGGGAGCAGCAACGAGTAGTCGATGCCCGGCACGCCGAGCACGACCCGATCCCACTCGGTGCTGATCGCGCTCGCCGCGCCACCGAGGATGCCGCCCTGGCTGTTGCCCACGAACTGGGTCTCCCCGTTGGCGACGATCGGCGCGCCGTCGTCGGTCTGGAACACGGGGTCGCTGACGAACCCCGCGGGCGAGTTCAAGAGGCGCCCGAGGAACTGCTGGTTGAGCAGCCCCTGCTGCATGCGGTCGGCCTGCTCGGGGAAGTGCGACAGGTCAGTGAGGATCGCTGCCAGGTTGGGCACGTCCTGCGTGCTCATCCCGATCTCGTCGATCGCGCACACGGCGGCGATGCCGTTGCCCGCGGCGAACGACAGGCGGTCGGCCTCCGTGCGATCGCCCATCAGACCGTGGCCGTACACGATGCCGGGCACGGGCGCGGCCGGCGCCACGGGTACCACACAGTGGAACGGCACGGGCAGCACCGGCTGGTCCGCGTTGCGCTCGGGCAGCCCGCCCGCGCTGAGCGCGAAGCGGTTGCCCGGCGCACCATCGCCGGTGAGGTAGTTGGGCACGTCGAACGTGCCGTCGATCGTGCGCACAGCTCCGTCGTCGACGGCGGAGCCGACCGTGAACTCCGGCGCGCCGTCGCCCAGCTCGGCGTAGGCCTCGTCGCGGATGTGCAGCAGGCGGCCACTGAGGCTCTCCTGGCTGGCGACAGTGAACTCCCACGCGAGGTACAGATACTTCGGCGGCACCCCGTGCTCGTCGAGCGTCTGCAACATCTCGCGCAGGGCGCGGGCACGCTCGAGCGGCTCGGGGTCTTGATCGAGCGCGGCCTGGAACGCGGGCGTGCGTTCGATCGCGTTGCCCTCGGCATCCACGAGGTTGCGCAGGGCGACGATGAAGTGGTGGCCTTCGGGCAGGCCGCTCGCCGGGTGCACGATGAGCACCTGGTCGTCCTCGGGCGCCTGGGCATCGAGCTCGGCCCAGTACGCGATGCGCGTGCCGGTGGTCGTGTCGAGCACGACGATCGGCGAATCCTCCGCGAGGGAGGCACCGATGTCGGTGCTGGGGGCGATGCCCGAACCCTGCACGTCGAGGCCCGGCACGAAGGCGAGGATCGACGACCCGGGGGAGAAGCCGTCGGCGTGGTTCTGGTCGGTGGGGTCGATGTGCACCCCGTCGGCGTTCATCGGCGTGCTGTCGGGGATGATTGCCAGGCGCCGGCCGGTGGGCGTGGAGGGATCGGGCGCGGTGAACGCATCGTTCGGCCAGGGCAACAGGCACGCTCGCTCGTCGAGCGGATCGCACACCAGTGGGTCGGTGAGGTACACATCGAGCGGGGAGATGGTCTCCGAGGGGGGTGTGCCCTCGCTGCCCCCGTTGCCGCTGCAGGCAACGGTGGCGACGAGAAGTGCGGGGACGAGCAGGAGGCGCGTTCGGGTGCGGACCATCCACCTACGCTGCCACACCGACAGGTCCGCCATGCGGGCACTCCCACCCGCTACGCTCGTACGCGTGTTCGCTCCCCAGCCCACCAGCGACGGCATCACCGGCCCGGGCACCGTTGTGTTGGGCATCGACCCCGGGCTCACCCGCTGCGGGTATGCCGTGCTGCGCGCCGTTGGCCACCTCACCATGCCGCTCGCGCTCGGTGTCATCCGCACACCGGCCACCGATCCGTTGCCACAGCGCCTCGCCGAGCTGCAGCGCGAGCTGAAGGCTCTCCTGCGCGAGTTCCGGCCCCACGGTGTCGCCGTCGAGCAGGTGTTCTTCCAGACCAATGTGCGCACGGCGATGAGCGTCGGCCAGGCCAGCGGTCTGGCGCTCGCCGAAGCCGCCGCGTTCGGGTGCGATGTCGTCCAGTTCACCCCCAACCAGGTGAAGGATTCGGTGGCCGGTTGGGGCGGCGCCGACAAGGCGCAGGTGCAAAAGATGGTGCAGGCCCGTCTCGGCCTGGCCGCACCGCCCAAGCCGGCCGACGCGGCCGATGCCGCTGCGCTGGCGTTGTGTTACCTGGCAGCGGCCCCGATGCGCCGGCGCGTCGCCGCGGCGGTAGCCCAATGAGGAGGCACAGGTGATTGGGTCGTTGCGCGGCGCGGTGCTGGAACGCACCGAGGAAGCCACCGCGCTGATCGAGGTCGGCGGCGTGGGCTACCTCGTGTCGGTCACCCCGCGAACCCTGGCCGAGCTCGAGCCGGGATCACCCGTGTTCCTCCATGTGCACCACCACATCCGTGAGGACGCGCAAACCCTGTTCGGGTTCCTTCACCGGGACGAACGCACCACGTTCCAGGTGCTCATCGCCACCCACGGCATCGGCCCTGCGCTCGCGCTCGCGATCCTCGGCACGCACTCGCCGTCCGCGCTGGTCGACATCATCGCCGGCAACGATCTCGGTGCGCTCACGCTCGTGCCCGGTGTGGGCAAGAAGACCGCCGAGCGTCTGCTCGTCGAGTTGCGCAACAAGCTGTCACTGCCGATGCTCGATAACGTGCCCGGCGCCGCCGGTGCTGCAGTTGGCGGCCGGGGTTCGGTGGTGGGCGACGTGCGCGAGGCGCTCGCCGGCCTGGGCTACGGCCCCGAGGAGATCCGCGAGGTGTTGCGCGAGGTGCCCGGTGACGCCGATGCCGCCACCGTCTTGCGCGATGCTCTGAAGCTGTTGGGGGCCAAGCGTGCGTGACGAATTCCTCGATCCCGCCCCGGTCGGCTCGCAGGAGGAGCTCGACGAGGTCGGCCTACGCCCTCGCCGGCTCAGCGAGTTCGTCGGCCAGCGCGAGCTGAAAGAGCACCTCACGATCGTGCTCGAAGCTGCCAAGCGTCGCGGCCAGGCGGCTGATCACCTCCTGCTCGCCGGCCCGCCAGGCCTCGGCAAGACGAGCATGGCCGGCATCGTCGCCGCCGAGATGGGCGTCCACCTGCACATCACCTCGGGCCCCGCGCTCGAGCGGGCCGGCGACCTCGCCGCGATCCTCACCAAGCTGGAAGACGGCGACGTCTTGTTCATCGACGAGATCCACCGCCTGTCGCGGGCCGTGGAGGAGATCCTCTATCCAGCGATGGAGGACTTCATGCTCGACATCGTGGTGGGCAAGGGTCCGTCGGCGTCCAGCATCCGGCTCACGCTGCCGCGCTTCACGCTCGTGGGCGCTACCACCCGCACGGGGATGATCACCGGCCCCCTACGCGATCGCTTCGGTCTCGTCGCCCGGCTCGACTACTACGCCGACGACGAATTGGAATCGATCGTGCGCCGCACGGCCGGCATCCTGCGCGTGGAGATCTCGGCGGAGGGTGCGTGGGAGATCGCGCGCCGCTCACGAGGCACGCCGCGCATCGCCAACCGCCTGCTACGCCGTGTGCGCGACTTCGCCGAGGTGCGCGGCGATGGCACGATCAGCGAGGCCACCGCCCGCGAGGGCCTCCGCGTGTTCGGGGTGGATGAGCGCGGCTTCGACAAGGTCGACCGGGCGATCCTCAATGCGATCTGCCAGCAATTCGCGGGCGGGCCGGTAGGGCTCAGCACGGTGGCAATCAGCGTCGGCGAGCAGCCCGAGACGGTGGAGGACATGTACGAGCCGTTCCTCATCCAGCAGGGCATGATCGCCCGCACCCCACGTGGCCGCGTGGCGATGCCCGCTGCGTATACCCACATCGGCCTGGCCGTGCCCTCCGCCGAGCGTCACCCCGGCCTATTCGACTGAAGGGGGCCGAGGCCTGTTCGACTGAAGGGGCCGAGGCCTGTTCGACTGACGAGTCGCGGCACTAGCCTCAACAGCGCATGAGCGAAGCCCCCGACACCCGCCCCGACGACGTCCGCGACGAGCTCCCAGAGGATCTCGACGCGCATGGAGCGTTGGCGGAATACGAGTTCCCCGACAACAGCCGGCGGCGCAGGCCGGGGTTGATCTACCTCGCGGTCGCCATGATCTGCGTGGCGTTGTGGGCCACCCAGCGCGACTCGTCATCGCTGGTGAACGATGGTTTCCTGTGGGCCGCGGTGCTGCTCGGCCTGTTCGGTCTGTTCTCGATCACGTCTGGCTGGCGGATGCACGTCGATGAGCAGCAAGCACTCGTGGCGGCGCAAGGTGCGGTCGGCTTCGCTGTCGGCCACGCTTCGGCGCAGCAGGTGTGGCACGGCCTGCGCAGTCGGCCCACGTGGCGGGTACTCATCTACTCTGCGGAGGAGCCGCCGCGCCGGCGCGGCCTCGTCCTCGTCGACGCGGTCGACGGCCACGTGATCCAACACCTCGTGCAGGACAACCCGCTCGAGGACTGGGACGTCTGAGCGCTGCGGGCTCCGGGCGCGAAGCACAGGTTTCCGACCGGTAACCTGGCGACGATGTTCGACGGAAAGTTCCGCGCCCCGGTCGACAAGGCCGTCAAGCCACTGGGCAACGGCCTACGGCGCACAGGGCTGACGCCCGATCACCTCACGGTGATGGGCCTGGTGGTCGCTGTCGGCGCCGCCGTCGCCATCGGGTGGGGCCAGCTGCGCCTCGGCCTGCTGCTCGTGGTGCTCGCCGCTCTTCCCGATCTGCTCGACGGAGCGCTCGCCAAGGCCTCGGGTACGTCCAGCCAGCGTGGCGCGTTCTTCGACTCCACGATCGACCGCTTCGCCGATGCCTTGCTCTTCGGCGGCGTGGCGTGGCACTTCGGGTCGACGGAGTCGGCGCACATGGCGATCCTGCCGTTCGGCGTGATGGCGCTCAGCTCTGTGATCAGCTACATGCGCGCCAAGGCGGAATCGTTGGGCCTCGACGCCAAGGGCGGCCTGATGGAGCGCGCGGAGCGGATCATCGCCCTGTGCCTCGGCCTGCTGTTCCCGGTGCTGCTCATCCCGATCCTGTGGGCGATGCTCGGGCTCACTGCGATCACGGCCGTGCAGCGGTTCGTGAAGGTCTGGAAACAGGCCGCCGTCGCCCAGGTCACCGCCGACCGCATCGAGTTGCGCCGCAACCGTCGCCAGACCCGCCGCGTCGTGCGCATCGAGCGCCGGCGCACGCGTATTGCCCGCACCACTGGTCGGGCGACGATTCGCCGTGGCTGAAGACGCCGGGCTCGAGCGCCCCGACACCGCGCGCCAGCGGCTCTCCGACGCGGCGACCGTCGGCTCGTTCCGCTTCGGTGCTCTGGCCGCCAAGATGATTCCCGGCCCGATGGCGTCGCTGACGGCGACCGGCCTTGGCTTCGGGGTCAGCTTCGCCAGCCCTGCCAAGCGGGCGATGATCGAGCGCCACCTGCAGCGGGTGAACCCCAAGCTGCGCGGCGCGTCGTTGCGTGTTGCGGTGCAGCAGTCCTTCGACAGCTACGCCCGCTACTACATGGAAAGCTTCCGTTTGCCGTCGATGAGCGCGAAGGCCGTGGCCCGTTCGTTCACGCTGGAGGGCTTCGAGCAGGTCACCGCTGCGCTAGAAGAGGGCACGGGGTGCATCGTCGCGCTTCCCCACCTCGGCGGGTGGGAGTGGGCCGGTCGTTGGCTTGCCGATCAGGGCGTCAAGATCACGGTGGTGGTGGAGGCGCTCGATCCGCCCGAGCTGTTCGAGTGGTTCGCCGATCTGCGCACCGGGTTGGGGATGAACATCATCCCCACCGGCCCGAACGCCGGCACCGAGGTGATGGCCGCACTGAAACGCAACGAGGTGGTGTGCCTATTGTGCGACCGCGACCTCGACCGCACTGGTGTGGAGGTCGAGTTCTTCGGCGAGCGCACCACCCTGCCGCCCGGGCCCGCAATGCTCGGGTTGCGCCTCGGGGCGCCGGTGCTACCGACCGCGGTGTACTTCACGAACGAGTACAACGGCCACTTCGCGCTCGTGCGCCCGGCACTGTCGCTCGTGCGTCGCGGTGGTATGCGCGAGGACGTCGCTCGTGTCACCCAAAACCTCGCTCACGAGCTGGAGTTCCTCATCCGTCGCGCTCCCGAGCAGTGGCATATGTTCCAGCCGAACTGGCCGAGCGACCCGGGCTACTGAGCCCGGGTCAGCGCTTGCACCGCATCGCAAGGACGGCACATTGCACAGCGACCTCGACGAATCCGGGGCAGGAATCGGCCGTCGGGCTTCTGGCGTGTTCGGTCCTGGAACCCGGGATTGGAGCTTCGCGGCCCGTCCGCGCCACGGTCGTGCAGGGCCGCCGGCGAGGAGAGCGGTGCCCGCGGCACCTCCGGTTCAGGGGCCGTTCGGAACCCGGTAACCTGTCTCCCCATGCCGATCGAGCAGCGAGACGGATACCGCCTGTGGGTGGGCGGCCCGGTGCCCAAGGGCTCCGATGGCATCACTCTCGGGTCCACCGTGATCGTCCGCCAGGGCAAAGACACGCCGTACCTGCTGCGCCACGAGCTGGTGCACGTGCGCCAGTGGCGGCGCTACGGCGTGCTCGGCTTCACGGTGCGCTACCTCGGTAGCTATGTGGTCTGGCGCGTGCGCCGCAAGGGCCACAAGGGTGCGTACCGCCGCATCCCAATGGAGATCGAGGCCGACTGGGTGGCCCGTCGCCAGCTCGCCACTGCGGTGCGCGATCAGCTCTCCGAGCGCGTCGCCTCGTAACTGCGTCGCAGACGCTGAATCCGGCCGCTATGTTCGGCTTCGACTTCCCCCGATGATCGTCTGACGGGCGCGCCCGTCCAAGGGAGGGAGTCGCCGTGCACACCACGCTTCCCGATCTACCTGATCGCCCGCTGCCGCCGCGCTCGCCCACGGAGCGGCTGCGGAGTTGGCTGCAATGGGTAGGGCCGGGCCGGTTGGTCGGGTCGGCGGTGGTGGTGCTCGCGGTGCTGAGCGCCGGCTATTGGCTGGTCCGCCCGCCCGCGGCCACCACCGAATCGAAGCTGCCGTACGCCGCGCCGCACCCGACCACCACAACGGAGGCTGCGGCCGCGCCCGGCGTGTCGGCCGCGGCGAATGCCCTCGTTGTGCACATCGCTGGGGCAGTCGTGCACCCTGGGGTGTACGAGGTCCCCGAGGGCGCTCGGGTGATCGAGGCTGTGCAGGCCGCGGGCGGCATGGCGCTCGACGCTAACCCCGATGCCGTCAACCTCGCGGCGCGCCTCGCCGACGGCCAGCGGGTGTATGTGCCCCGGGTGGGCGAGGCGGTGCCGGTGGGCGACTCGGGCACGGGTTCCGGGTCGGGCGCCATCACCGGCCCGGTGAACCTGAACACGGCCACGGTCGACGAGCTCGACACATTGCCCGGCGTGGGCCCCGCAACCGCGGCCGCGATCATTGCCCACCGCGAGCAGAACGGCCCGTTCGCCTCGGTCGACGACCTCGGCAACGTGCGCGGGATCGGGCCGGCCAAGTTGGAGGCGATCCGTGGGCTGGTGACGGTGTGAGCGCTACAGGAAGGGGCGGCCGAGCAGCAGGTCGATCGCGGCCAACGACACGAGGACGCCCACCCACACACCGGCCGCGAGCCACACGAACTCGCGCCAGAAGTCACCCCAGCTGGCCACGGGAGTTCGCGTCGCGCGGCGCGAGGACAGCGAGCCGATCGCGAGCCAGATCAGCGCGCTGGCCACGATGGCAGCGCCGTACATCGGCGTACCGGTGGTCAGCGGGGCACCGGCAACCAGCAGCGTCGGCGCCGCGAGCACGGCGAGCAGGAATCCCGTCAGACCTCGGATTGACGAGCTGTTGTTGTGCAACGCCGCCAACGAGGCGAGGCTCATCGCTGCGGCCGGCACGATGCCGGCGAAGGGACCGAACCGGCGCAGCCGACGACGGTAGGCGCGCGGACCATGGGGGACGGGCGATGCGTACACCGGCTCGGAATGCATGATGCGAGGCTACGAGCTGCGCTCCCGCGTCGAGGAGCATCCGCTTGCCGACGGCGACGTCGTCGCAGTGGTGCTCGCCCTCGTGGCCGGGGTGTGGGGTGGCACGTGGGCGGTGCTTGTCGTGTTGGCGGTCGCCGCGGGCGCCCGGGTGCTCGGGTGTGGGAGTTGGCGAGTTTTCGCGCTTTCGTTGGTATTGGCTGTCGCGGGAACGGTGACCGGTCGACTCGCATGGCAACACGCCCACCCCCGCCACCTCGGCCCCTACACCGGGTGGGCGCGGATCATGGCCGATCCGGCGCCCTACGGCGGCGGCCTGCGGGTGACGGTGGAGATCGAGGGTGAGCGCTTCGACGCCTGGCTGTACGGCGGCCGCAACACCCGGATGACACCGCGCCAAGCGGGGGAGTACGTCTGGGTGCAGGGTGAGCGCCGGGAGCTCGGCAGCGGTGCTCATCGGGCCGCCGTGCGCCATGTGGTCGGCCGTCTCGACACTGAGGTGGTGGGTGATGTCGTGCCCGGCGCGGCACTCGCGCAGGCCTCCAATCGGGTGCGTAGTCGGCTGCGGGCGGCGGCCGCGGCCTCGATGCCCGCGAGCGAGGCGGCGCTGTTCACCGGCTTGGTGCTGGGCGACGACGGGGCCGAGCCACCCGCCCTCATCGCCGACTTCCGCCGCTCGGGCCTGTCCCACTTGACCGCCGTTTCTGGTCAGAACGTCGCGTTCATCCTCGCTGCGGGGTTGCCGTTGTTGCGGCGCCTGCGCGCATGGTGGCGGTGGGCGGCGACGGTGGGGTTGATCGGGTGGTTCATGGCGATCACCCGCTTCGAGCCGTCGGTCCTACGTGCGGGGGTGATGGCCGTGTTCGCGGCGACGGCGTTCGTGCTCGGTCGTCAGGCGTCGCCCGTCCGCCTCCTCGCGCTCGCCCTCGGCGTGCTTGTGCTCGCCGATCCGCTCCTGGTGTGGTCGGTCGGCTTCTGGCTGTCCGTCGGTGCCACCGCGGGTGTCTGCCTTGCCGGACCGTGGTGGCTGGCCCGCCTGCCCGGGCCGGTGTGGCTGCGCGCGCCCCTGGCGATCACGCTTGGGGCACAGCTCGGTGTGGCGCTGCCGAGCCTGCTCGTGTTCCATCGGCTGCCACTCGTGTCGCCCCTGGCCAACCTTGCCGCAGTGCCCGTCGCGGGTGCAGTGATGCTCTACGGCGTACCGTCGGGGGTCGTTGCACCGTCGCTGCCAGGGCCGCTGCGGCAGATGCTGATGGCGCCCAACGTCGCCGGCACCCGCTGGGTGGCGACGGTGGCCCGTGTGGCGGCGACGGTCGAACCGTCGACGGGGTGGTCGCTCGCCGGATGGGCGGCCGTGGTCGGCGGATGGTTGGGGTGGTGGCGGCGTAACGGGCGTCACTCGCGACGCGCCCCCGGCGGTGTGCCAATCTGAAGGTCCCATGTCGTGCTACCTCATCACCGGCGACGACGAGTCGCTCCTGCTCTCGGCGATCGGCGAACTGGTGAAGAAGCTCGTCGGCGCGGGCGATCGCACCTTGATGGTCGACGACTTCGACGGCGACGAGTTCGAGGTGCGTTCGGTGGTGGATTCCGCTCAGACGCCGCCGTTCCTCACCGACAAGCGGGTGGTGCTGGCCCGTGGCGTCGGCCGCTTCAACGCCGACGATGTGGCGCCGCTCGTCAACTACCTCGACGACCCGCTGTCCTCCACCGATCTCGTGCTCGTGGCCGGTGGCGGGCGGGTACCGAAGGCACTCACTGATGCCCTGAAGAAGGCGGGCGCGACGACGATCGAGACCGCTCCGCCCAGCCGAGCCCGCGAGCGCTCGGGCTGGTTCGACGAGCAGATCCGCGCTGGCGGCCTGAAGCTCGACGGGCAGGCGGTGCAGTTGCTCACCACCTGGCTGGGCGAGGACGCTGGCCGCCTGCAGGGCATTCTCGAGACCCTGCTCGCCACCTACGGGGATACCCGCACCCTGCGCAGCGCGGATGTCGCCCCGTTCCTCGGCGATGCCGGAGGCGTTCCGCCGTGGGATTTGACCGATGCGATCGACCGCGGTGACACGACGGTGTCGCTGCAACTGCTGCAGCGGATGATGCGCGCCGGCGAGCGCCATCCGCTGCAGGTGATGTCGATCCTTCACGGCCACTACACCAAGCTGTTGTCGCTCGATGGTGCCGACGCCCACGACGAGGCGGCGGCGGCCACGGCGATGGGCATCAAGCCCGGGTTCCCCGCCCGCAAGGCGCTCGACCAATACCGGCGGATGGGCGGCAGCGGGGTGACCAAGGCGATCGGCCTACTCGCCCAGGCCGACCTCGACCTGCGCGGTGCCAAGGAGTGGCCCGAGGATCTCGTGATGGAGGTGCTCGTCGCCCGCCTGTCGCGCCTCGGCCCCGCCCGCGCCCGCCGGTGAGGCAGCACACGCGAAAAGGCCCGGGCGGCTGGCCCGGGCCTGGTGCGCTGGCAACTGCTGGAATCAGCCGGCGGCGTTGACCTTCTTCATCAGGCGGCTCTTGCGCCGCGACGCCTGGTTCTTGTGGATGACGCCCTTGGCGGCGGCCATGTCGAGGCGCTTGACGGCGAGGCGCAGGGCCTCGTCGTTCTGCTCGGTACCGGCGGTGACCGTGGCGGTCTTGACGCGGGTCTTCAGCTCGCTCTTCACGGCCTTGTTGCGCTCGGCGCGCTTGGCGTTCGTGAGGTTGCGCTTCTTCTGACTCTTGATGTTGGCCACTGTGAACCCTTTGACGCGAAATCTTGCCCGAATACGGCTGTTGAAGGCTAGCAGCGACGGGCCGCCGGCCCCAACCTTCAGTGCACGCATGCCGGTAGGATCGGGCGACCTGCCATGGACCTCGCACGCATCCGCAACTTCTCCATCATCGCTCACATCGATCACGGCAAGAGCACGCTGAGCGACCGCATCCTTGAACTCACCCACGCAGTCGAGATGCGCGATATGCGCTCGCAGTACCTCGACTCGATGGATCTCGAGCGCGAGCGAGGCATCACGATCAAGGCCCAGAACGTGCGCGTCGACTGGCACGGCCATGTGCTCCACCTCATCGACACGCCCGGCCACGTCGACTTCGGCTACGAGGTCAGCCGCAGCCTCGCAGCATGCGAGGGCGTCGTGCTCGTGGTGGACGCCGCGCAAGGCATCGAGGCGCAGACGCTCGCCAACTGCTACTTGGCGCTGGAGCACGACCTCGAGATCGTGGCCGCGCTCAACAAGATCGACCTGCCCGCCGCCGACCCCGATCGCTACGCGATGGAGATCGAGACGGTGCTCGGCATCCCCGCGGAAGACATCCTGCGCATCTCGGCCAAGACGGGTGAAGGCGTCGACAACCTGCTCGACGCGATCATCGAGCGCATTCCCGCCCCCAAGGGTGATCCGGAGGCGCCGCTGCAGGCGCTCATCTTCGACAGCCAGTACGACCAGTACCGCGGCGTAGTCTCCAGCGTGCGGGTGATGAACGGGCGGCTCAACAGCAAGTCGAAGCTGTTCTTCATGCAGGCCGGCACCCAGCAAGAACCGATCGAGGTCGGCGTGCGCCGCCCGCTGCCCACACCGGTCGACGAGCTCGGGCCCGGCGAGGTCGGCTACCTCATCGCGGGCATCAAGGAAGTCGGTCATGCCCGTTCCGGCGAGACCGTCACCACGTTCGTCCACGGCGCGACTGAGCCGCTGCACGGCTACAGCGACCCCAAGCCGATGGTGTTCTGCGGCCTGTTCCCGATCGACGGCGACGACTTCGAGCTGATGCGCGAGAGCCTGGAGAAGCTGAAGCTCAACGACGCGAGCATCACCTACGCCCCCGAGTCGTCGGGCGCCCTCGGGTTCGGGTTCCGCTGCGGCTTTCTCGGCCTGCTGCACATGGAGATCGTGAAGGAGCGGCTCGAGCGCGAGTTCAACCTCGCCCTCATCGCGACCGCTCCGAGCGTGGAGTACCGGGTGCACAAGACGAACGGCGATGTGGAGCTGTGCGACAACCCGGCCGACCTGCCGATGCCGCAGAGCATCGACTACATCGAGGAGCCGTACTTCCGGGTGAGCATCATCACCCCGAAGGACTACACCGGCACCCTGATGGATCTCTGCCAGACCCGCCGTGGCGACATGACCAAGCTGGAGTACCTGTCGCCCGAGCGGGTCGAGCTGCACTACCTCATCCCACTCGCCGAGGTGGTGGTCGACTTCTTCGATCAGATGAAGAGCCGCACCCAGGGCTACGCCAGCCTCGACTACGAGCTGAGCGGTTACCAGCGCAGCAACCTCGTGAAGGTCGACCTGTTGCTGAACGGTATCCCCGCTGACGCGTTCAGCACGATCGTGCACCGCGACAAGGCCTTCGCCTACGGCAACCGGATGTGCGAGAAGCTGAAGGAACTCATCCCGCGCCAGATGTTCGACGTGCCGATCCAGGCGGCCATCGGCGGCAAGATCATTGCCCGCGAGACGGTGAAGGCCAAGCGCAAGGACGTGCTCGCCAAGTGCTACGGCGGCGACATCACCCGTAAGCGCAAGCTGCTCGAGAAGCAGAAAGAGGGCAAGAAGAAGATGAAGTCGATCGGGCGCGTGGAAGTGCCCGGCGACGTGTTCATCAGCGCCCTCAAGCTCGACGACTGACCTTCGCCGGTGGCCCGGGGGCCGAAGCGGCGCGACATTCGAGTTGTGAAGCGTGCCGTGAGCGTCAGCCTCGGGTCGTCCGCCCGCGACGCGGCCGTCGTGGTGGAGCTACTCGGCGAGCCGGTGTCGATCGAGCGCATCGGCACCGATGGCGACATGGCGCGTGCCGCGCGCCTGTTCGCCGAGTTGGATGGAAACGTCGCTGCGCTCGGAGTGGGTGGCGCCGACCTGGGCGCCGTGATCGACGGGCGGTTCCACCGGTTCCGGTCGGTCCAGCGACTGGTGCGCGACGTGCACCGGACACCGGTGGTCGATGGCAGCGGGCTGAAGAACAGCTTGGAGAACCGCGCTGCCGGAGTGCTGAACGAGCGGCTCGGGGGCTATCTCGACGAGCGCGGGCGGCGGGCGTTCGTCGTGGTCGGGGTTGATCGCTGGGGGCTCGCTGCAAGTCTCCCGGCGGCGGGATTCGACACCGTGTACGGCGATCTGATGGCGATTCTGCACGTACCCATCGCGCTGCACTCACCAGCGGCTCTGAAGCGGTTCGCCGGCGCACTCGTGCCGGTGGTGAGCCGCCTGCCGTTCCACTGGTTGTATCCGGTGGGCAAGCACCAGGACGAACGTCGCCCGCGGTTCACCCGCTGGTTCGAGTGGGCCACCGTTGTCGCCGGTGACTGCCACTATGTGAAGCGACACATGCCCGACCGGATGGACGGCACGATCATCGTCACGAACACCACCACCCGAGCCGACATGGAGCGCTTCGGTGCAGCTGGTGTGCGCGCCGTGATGACGACGACGCCGGTGTTCGAGGGTCGCAGTTTCGGCACCAACGCACTGGAGGCGGCGCTCGTTGCCGCCACTGGCTCGCACCGTCAGCTGACGCCGGCGGAGTGCGCCGAACTCGTCGACCGCCTCGGCATCGCCCCACAGCTGCACGAACTGGCGGCCGGCTGATGTGGGCGGTGGTGCTCGCCGGCGGCGTGCCCGGGCCGGGTGACGCGCTGTATCCCGCGGCGGGCGGCGGCCCGAAGGCGTTGGTCCAGGTGGGTGGTAGGTCGATGGTGCAGCGCGTCGTGGACGCGGTGGGACGTGCGCGGGCCATCCACGGCGTGGTCGTCGTCGGCGGCGATGAGGCCTGGGGCCTCGCGTGCGAGAAACCGTTGCGTCTCGCCGTCGCCGGTGACGCCATCGTCGACAACGTCACCCGTGGCGTGCGCGAGGTGCTGACCGCGGAGCCGGCCACGGAGCGGGTGATCCTGGTCGCTGCCGACGTTCCGCTGCTGCAGCCCGAGCACATCGATTGGCTCGCCGGTCGCATCACCGAGGACCCTGCCGACATCCATTACGGCGTGGTCGCCAAGCGGGTGATGGAAGCCCGCTTCCCGTCGTCGCGCCGGAGTTATGTGGCGCTGCGTGGCGGCACCTACTGCGGCGCGGATGTGCACGCATCCACGGTCGCTGCCCTGTTCGGCCACGAGGCCACGTGGCGGGCGCTGCTCGAACGCCGCAAGAGCGCAGCGCGCCAGGCGAGAGTGATCGGCTGGAGCACCCTGCTCCTCGCGGCGATGCGGGTGGTGACCATCGACCAGGTGGTCGCGCGCGCGAGCCGGTCGCTCGGCGTCGACGTCAGAGCTGTCGTCTGGCCCTTCGCCGAGGCGGGCATGGACGTCGACAAGCGGGAGCAACTGGAGCTGGTGCGGGCCGAGCTCGGTTGACCGCGATGATGCGGTGGGGCGTCAACCCTTCGCGTCGGCCCAGCTGTCGACGACGGAGATGTCGGCGACGAAACGAACGCCCGCGCCGCGGTGCCAGCGGTGGGCGGCCTCGCCGAGGCAGTCGCGCAGCAGGGCGACCGTCGCCTGGGCGTGATCGGCGGGCACCTGCACGAGCAGTTCGTCGTGCAGGCAGAGCACGATGCGGGCGCCGAGTTCCGCGCCGCGGGCGCGCACCGTCACCGCCCACACCTTGAACAGCTCGGCAGCGGCGCCCTGCACCATCGCGTTGCGGGCGTAGCGGCCGCGCGCGGCGGCCGCGGCGCGCTGCTCGCCGGATGCGTCCTCGATGTCCCACATGCGCACGAGGCGCCCGCCGTAGGTGCGCAGGTCGCGACCCTCCATGCCCGCCCGGGCGGCGTCGGCGAGGAACTTCATCGCCACCGGATAGGCGCTCTCCATGCCGCGCAGGGCCTGGCCGGCGGTACCGCTGGTCTGGCCGTACATCGCCGCCAACACGGCGATCTTGGCGGTCGGCCGATCCACATTCAGGCGAGCGGCGACAGGGGCGTAGAAGTCGTCCTCGGCGGCAGCCTTGGTCAGCGCGGGGTCGCCGGAGACGGCAGCGAGCACCCGCGGCTCGATCTGGCCGAGATCCGCGCGCACGAACACATGACCCGGCTCGGCGCGCACCATCGGGCGCAGTTCGGCGGGGAGGTTGTGCAGCCCGGCCGAGGCGGTCATCCGGCCGGCTGCGCCGTCGCTGCCCGACCACTCGCCGCGCAGGCGCCCACCGGCGACGTTCTGGTCGATCCACCCGTAGCCGAAGGTGGTGGACACGCGCTCTGCCTTGCGCCACTCCAGCAGGGCATCCACCACCGGGTGCTGCCCTCGTACCGACTCCAGCCGCCAGGCGCGGGTGTCGGGCAGGTCGAGGCTGACGCGGCGCAGCATCGCCTTGACATCGGCGGGGTTGCGTAGATCGATCGCCGTCGGCACGTCGAGGTGGCGCAGCACTTCCGCGTCGCGTTGCTCGCGCCCGGCAACCGCCGCTGCCTCCGTGCGCGGCCGCGGTCCCACGAGCGCTCCGATGATCGCCTCGGCGACGGCCACGTCCACGGGCAGGCCGTCGTGGGCCAACTCCGCGCACAGCAACTCGGCGGTGGATTCCGCCCGGGCGAGCGCGGCGGCATCGCCGGCGACGTGCAATCCGGCGAGCAGCGCCTGCTGCTGCTGGGCCACGTCGAGCGCCGTCGCCGCCCAGCGGGCGGCCGCCACCGGATCGTGCGCCCACGCGCCGGCGACCCACTCGGGCCGCAGGAACCCGTCGTCGCGCACCGGCGAGGCCGCATCGCCGTCGTCGTGGGCCGCGCCGAGCAGGTCGAGCTGGCCGAGCACGGGCGCCTTGTGGTGATCGAGCCCAGCGAGCGCACACCAGACCCTCACCGTGTCCGAGCGCCACCCGCCGTACAGGATGCGGTGGACAGCCGACAGATCCCACGCCCGCCCGAGGCGCAGGCCCGCGGGTAGCAGGGTGGCCGCCGTCGCTCCTGACCACAGAAC
Organism: Ilumatobacteraceae bacterium; assembly: GCA_041918155.1. Taxonomy (GTDB): domain Bacteria; phylum Actinomycetota; class Acidimicrobiia; order Acidimicrobiales; family Ilumatobacteraceae; genus UBA668. Next base: position 35,769 of record JAYRWH010000008.1, read on the forward strand.
CCAGCGCGGCTTGGTCGTGGCTTCCACGCCGGCGACAGCCGCGGCTCCGTCGATGGATGCCAACTCGTTGCCGCCCACGCACATGCCCACCACACCATCGGGCGACACGGCCAGCCCCACCAACTCGCCAGGCCCGCGCCCGGCCGCTGCCGCGGCGGCCACGAGGGCGTCGGAGGAGAGCACGGGTGTCACTTCTCCATCCTGCCGCAGTAGAAAGAACATCCATGTCCCAGTCGCCGATGTTCCAGTCGCTCCGGCACCGGAACGCGCGGTTGTTCTTCTTCGGGCTCCTCGTGAGCAATGTCGGCACCTGGATGCAGATGACCGCGATGTCGCTGCTCGTGTACGAGCTCACCGGCAAGGCGCAAGACGTGGGCATCACGCTGCTCTGCCAGTTCCTGCCGATGATGCTGCTCGGCGCATGGGCCGGTGCGGTCGCCGACCGCCACGACAAGCGGCGCCTCACCCTGTTCACCCAGATCCTGATGGCGCTGCAGGCCTTCACGCTCGGGGGCCTTTACCTCGTGCACATCAAGGACCTGCCGACGCTGTACTTCCTCAGCGTCGTTCTCGGTGTCGTCGCCGCGTTCGACAATCCGGCTCGCCGCGGGTTCGTCACCGAACTCGTCGAGCCCGAGGAGATCCCGAACGCAGTCTCGCTGAACACCGCGGTGATGACGGGCTCCCGCATCTTCGGCCCAGCTTTCGCGGCCGCGCTCAAGGGACCGCTCGGCGCCGGATGGCTGTTCATGATCAACGGTGTGTCGTTCGCTGCAATCCTGTGGCCGTTGCTGGCAATCGACCGCTCGCAGCTGCACACCGCGCCGCCGGCCAAGCGCGGCGGCACCCCGGTGCGCGACGCAGTGCACTTCGTGGCGCGCGATCGCCGGTTGCTCGTGGTCTTCGTCGTGTTCACGCTCGTGGGCACATTCGGCTTCAACTACGGCGTGTCGTTGCTGAAGCTGGCCGACCTGCGGTACGGCGGGGAGAAGTGGTTCGGCTACCTGTTGGCCTCCACCGGATTCGGCAGCATGGTGGGCTCGTTGCTCACGGCCGGGCGCAAGGTGGTGACCACTCGGTGGTTCTTCGGCGCCGGGATCGTGATGGGTGTCACCGCCTTCGCCGTCGCGTGGTCGCCGAACGCCTGGGTTGCGCTCGTCATGTCCGTGCCACTCGGCATCGGCGGGGCAGCGGTGATCGCCGCGCAGAACGCGATCGTGCAGCAGGAGTCACCGCCCGACATGCGCGGGCGCCTGCTCGCCCTCGGCGCGGTGGCGTTCCTCGGTAGTACCCCGATCGGGGCACCGATCACCGGCTGGATCGCCGACCATGTCAGCGCCGAATGGAGCCTCGGCTACGGCGGTGTGACGACTCTCCTCGCCGTCGCTGTCGGTAGTGCGGTCCTGTGGCGGCGAGGTGCGGCCGCCCGCCAGGAGGCCGTGGTCGGTTCCCTGCCGTGACCCGGCGCCTGATTCTGTGGTTCCGCCGCGACCTGCGCCTGGCCGACCTTCCCGCGTTGCACGCGGCGGCCGCCGACGGTGGGGAAGTCGTGCCCCTGTTCGTGGTCGACCCCGCGTTCACCGGTGGCACGGTGCGCGACTCGGCCATGCGCCAAGCGCTGTTCGCGCTCGACCGTTCGCTCGACGGTGCGCTCGTGCTCCGCTCGGGCGATCCGTTGGTGGAGGTGCCCCGCCTCGCCAGCGAAACGGGAGCGACAGCGGTGTACGTCACTCGCGACCACGGTCCGTACGGGCGGCGGCGCGACGCCGCGGTCGCCGCTTCCCTCACCGCAGCCGGTTCTCGCCTGGTCGGCGTCGGCAGCAACTACGCGGTCACTCCCGGCTCCGTGACCAAGGCCGACGGTACGCCCTACGCCGTGTTCACTCCGTTCCGCCGCACCTGGCAGGCGCGCGGGTGGGAAGCGCCGACAGGAGCGCCGGAAGTGCGCTGGCGCGGGCGCGCGCTCCTGGCGTCGCTGCCGATGCCCGCCGGCTCTTCTGCCTACATCGAGGCGCCGGTCGGTGAGGCGGCGGCGCAGACGCGTTGGGCCGAGGTGCGGCCGAGCCTCTGTGGGTACCGTGACGAGCGCGATCGCCCGGACCACGACGGCACCAGCATGCTGTCGACCGCGATCCGATGGGGTTGTGTGCACCCGCGCCAGTTGCTCGCCGACCTCGAACCGGGTGATCGCGGGCATGACACGTTTGCCGGGGAACTCGCGTGGCGCGAGTTCTACGCCGACGTTCTGTTCCGGCGGCCGGAGACGGCGTGGGAGAACCTCAACCCGAATATGAATGCGATGGCGGTGGACACCGATAACGACGCGCTGCGCCGTTTCGAGCGCTGGAGAGCGGGTACCACCGGGTTCCCCTTCATCGATGCCGGCATGCGCCAACTCGCCGGCACGGGGTGGATGCACAACCGCCTGCGAATGGTGGTGGCCAGCTTCCTCGTGAAGGATCTGCACCTGCCGTGGCAGTGGGGAGCGCGCCACTTCCTGCGATACCTCGCGGACGGCGATCTGGCCTCCAACAACCACGGCTGGCAGTGGTGCGCTGGCACCGGCACCGACGCGGCACCCTACTTCCGCGTGTTCAACCCCACGGCGCAGGGCCGGCGCTTCGACCCCGACGGCGACTATGTACGCCGGTGGGTGCCCGAGCTGGCGCCTATCGAGGGGGCCGCGGTGCACGAGCCCGGCCTCCGGCGGCCCGATGTGTATCCGGCCCCGATGATCGACCACGCCGTCGAGCGGGCCGAAGCGCTGGCCCGGTATCGCAACGCGAAGGCTGGCAGTCGGTAGCCTTGAGTGCCAGTCGCCCCACAAGCGGCCGGCGAACCGGTCGGCACTTCCGGCGGCCGTCAATGCCCCAACCAGGTAGCTCGATGCTCGACGAACGCAAGACAGCCATTCTCAAGGCAGTGGTGGAGGAGTACATCGCCACCGCGCAGCCGGTCGGCTCCACGCATGTCGCGAACGCGGCCGGGGTGAAGGTCAGCTCGGCGACCGTGCGCAATGAGATGGCCGTGCTCGAGCAGGAGGGATACCTCGCTCAGCCGCACACGTCCGCGGGCCGCATCCCCACCGACAAGGGCTACCGCTTCTTCGTCGACCATATGGCGCGTCCCGGCCGCCTCGACCGTGTCGCCAGCGAACAGGTCGGCCAGTTCTTCGACACCGCCCACGGCCGCTTGGAAGAGCTGCTGCACCGCACCACCAACCTGCTCGCCCAGGTCACCCACCACGCGGCGCTCGTCGTCGGGCCGAGTGGCGAGTCGGCCTCGGTGCGTTCGGTGCAGGTGGTCGGCCTTGGTGGTCGGCATGCGACGGTTGTTGCCGTGCTGTCCAATGGTGCGGTGGAGAGCGAGACGATCGAGCTGCCGCTCGACACCTCCGATGTGCGCCTCGCAGCCGTGTCGGCCCACTTGCAGCAACACCTCGGCGGTCGCTCGCTCGACCGTGCTGCGAGCGTCCCCGCTACCGGCGACCGCGAGCTCGATGCGCTGTGCGACGCCGCCACCGACGCACTCGGCGCGGCGACCGATGACGAGACGGTGTTCGTCGGCGGTGCCGCCTCGATGGCACAGGCGTTCGACACGGTGGAAACCGTGCGTTCCGTGCTGCACACGCTCGAGCAGCAGTACGTCCTCGTGTCGCTCGTGCGCGACGTGATGCACCGTGGCCTCTCGGTGGCGATCGGTGTCGAGCACGGGGTCGAGCCGCTCGCGGCCTGCTCCGTGGTGGTGCGCCCGATCGTGGTCGATGGCGAGCACGTGGGCACCGTCGGTGTCCTCGGGCCGACACGCATGGATTACCCGCAGGCGCTCGCTACGGTCGAGGCCGTGAGCGACCGGTTGGGGCGTCGCCTCGGCGACGGTGGTGTGAATGGCTGACTACTACGAGCTGCTCGGCGTGCCGCGCAATGCGTCCGCGGAGCAGTTGAAGAAGGCGTACCGCCAGCGCGCCCGCGAGCTGCACCCGGATGCGAACCCCGGCGATGCCGCGGCCGAGGAGCAGTTCAAGAAGGTCGCCCAGGCCTATGAGGTGCTCAGCGACTCCGATTCGCGGGCCCGCTACGACCGCTACGGCGAGCAGGGGGTCGGTGGTGCGGCGGGCGGCCAGAACATGGGCGACATGTTCGGAGGCGGCGGCCTCGGCGACTTGTTCGAGGCGTTCTTCGGCGCCGGTGGAGGTGGGGGCAGCCCCTTCGGCGGTGGCGGCCAGCGGGGCCCGGCCGGCCCGCCGCGGGGGCAGGATCTCGAGGCCGTCGCCGACGTCACCTTCGAGCAAGCCGTGTTCGGCGCCACCATCCCGGTCACGCTGCGCACGGCGCTGCGCTGCGACGACTGCAAGGGCAGTGGCGCGGGCGAAGGCACCAAACCAGTGACGTGCAGCGAGTGCAACGGCCGCGGGCAGGTGCAGCGCGTGCGCCAGAGCATGCTCGGCCAGATGGTGACAGCCAGCGCCTGCCCCAAGTGCGGCGGGCTCGGCCAGGTGATCGTCACCCCGTGCCCCACCTGCACCGGCGAGGGCCGAGTGATCGCCGACAAGACGTATCAGGTGGACGTCCCTGCCGGCGTCGATTCGGGCAGCACTCTGCGGCTCACGGGTCGTGGTGCCGTGGGCAAACGGGGTGGCGCCACGGGCGATCTCTACGTGCACCTGCGGGTGGCGCCCCACGGGCGTTACCGTCGTGAGGGCGACGACCTCGTCACCGAGCTGCGGGTGTCGATTGCCCAGGCGGCGTTGGGCGCCAAGTTCACTCTGCCCACGCTCGACGGTGACGAGGACATCGTGGTGCCCGCGGGCACCCAGCCCGGTCATGAGTTCGTCTTGCGCGCCCGGGGCGTGCCGCGCTTGCACGGCCGTGGCCGCGGTGATCTCAAGGTGCGCGTCGATGTGCAGGTGCCCACCAAGCTCTCCGACTTCGAGACCGAGCTGTTGAAGAAGTTCGCCGAGTCGCGTGGCGAAGAGGTACAGACCGAGCATGGTCTGTTCTCGCGGATCAAGTCGGCGTTCCAGTGAACCCCGCGCTGCGGGCGAGCGCGGCGCATGTGTTCGTCGAATCGTTGGACGCGCCCGAGCTCGGCCCCGAGGACGCGCACCACCTCGCGCGTGTGTTGCGCCTGCGCGACGGCGAGGCGGTCACCGCGAGCGATGGGCGCGGCTCGTGGCGCGAGTGCACATTGGCGCGAGGCGCGTTGCGCCCCACCGGGCAAGCCGTGCGCGAGCCCGATCGGCCGGCGCTGACGATCGCTGCGTCGGTACCCAAGGGCGAACGGCTGGAGTGGATGGTGCAGAAGCTCACCGAGGTGGGAGTGTCGCGGATCGTGCTCGTCGACTGTGCCCGCAGCGTGGTGCACTGGGACGGCGAGCGTGCCGCCAAGCAGATGGCGAGACTGGGTCGCGTCGTGCGTGAAGCGGCGATGCAGAGCCGGCAGGTGCGGCTCACCGAGCTGAGCGGCCCGGTCCCATACGCCACGGTGGTGGCTGCGGGCGATGTCGTGATCGCCGATCCCTCGGGCACGGGCTGGCGCGCCGCGGGCACGATCGTGATCGGTCCCGAGGGTGGGTTCGCCCCCGAAGAACTGGCCGCCGCACCGGCGCCGGTGTCGCTCGGCGACACCGTACTGCGGGTGGAGACAGCGGCGCTGGTGGCCGCCGTGCTCGGCCGTCACCACCGGGTCGTGTGACGCTGCGTGAACTCGTACCACGCAGGGTTGTAATCCGAGCGCAGGTTGTGACAGACTGACCACGTAGGGTCGATTCTTTGAGGGGCCCGGAAGGAGCATTGAGTGGACATGCGTGAATTCGACGACGACGCCATCTCCTCCCCGTACAGCCGCAAGGTCGGCGAGCGGCTGCGCGTGATCCGCCGCCAGAAGCGCCTCTCGCTGCAAGAGGTGGAGGCCACGTCCAACGAGGAGTTCAAGGCGAGTGTGCTCGGTGCGTACGAGCGCGGTGAGCGGGCCATTTCGGTGCCACGGCTCGAGCGTCTGGCCAAGTTCTACAACGTGCCGGTCGATCAGTTGTTGCCCCGCGAGGATGTCGCCGCTCCCAGCGAGAACGAGGCCCCGGCCAGCAAGAAGCTGGCGATCGATCTGCTGAAGCTCACCCAGCTCACCGGTCAGCCCTTCGAGATGCTCACTCGCTTCCTGAAGATGATCCAGGTGCAGCGCCAGGACTTCAACGGCAAGGTCATCACCGTCCGCGGCGACGACACGCGCGCGATCGCGGCGATGCTCGACGTGCCGGTTGATCAGGTCGGCCAGCGTCTCGACGCGCTCGACCTGCTGTACCGCCCCTGATCACTCACCGCTAGCGTCGAACGGGTGACCATCCCGTTCGGTGTGTATGTCCACATCCCGTTCTGTGCGCGCCGCTGTGGCTATTGCGCGTTCGCGACCTGGACCGACCGCGGTCATCTCCAGGCTCGCTACCTCGCCGCCCTGCGCGCCGACATCGAGCGCGCCGGCCTGCCGCCGGTGACGAGCGTGTTCGTGGGAGGTGGTACGCCCACAATGGTGGAGCCGGCGGGCCTGATGGCCGTGCTGGCGGCGATCCCGACGGTGCAGGGCGCTGAGGTCACCATCGAGTGCAACCCCGACGACGTGACGGTGGAGATGATGCGCACTTACCGGGCCGGCGGCGTGAACCGGATCAGCATGGGCGTGCAGTCGATGGTGCCTCACGTGCTCGCCGCGCTCGACCGCGGCCATTCGCCGGAGAACGTGGAGCGGGCGGTCATGGCAGCGCGGGCCGCGGGCATCGAGCGCTTCAACCTCGATCTCATCTACGGCGCGGCGGGGGAGTCGCTCGCCGACTGGCAGGCGACGCTGGAGGCCGCTGTTGCGCTCGGGCCCACCCATGTCTCTGCCTACGCACTCACCGTGGAGGCGGGCACGCCATTGGCCGAGCGGCCCGAATTGCACCCCGACGACGACGACCTAGCCGACAAGTACGAGCTGGCCGACGACCTGCTCACCGCCGCCGGCCTGGCCAACTACGAGGTCAGCAACTGGGCGCTACCTGGCCACGAATGCGGCCACAACGTGCTGTATTGGGAACAGGGCGACTATCGGGGCTTCGGCAGCGCGGCCCACAGCCATGCCGCCGGTCGCCGCTGGTGGAACCTGCGCACGCCGGAGCGCTACATCGCCGCGGTCGAGGCGGGGGAGACCACCGAGGCCGCCGGCGAGGACCTCGATGCCGAGACCCGGCGGGTGGAGGGTCTGCAATTGGCCCTGCGGCTGCGAGGCGGCGTCCCCGTGGAAGCGCTCGACATGGACGGCCTGGACGACCTCGTCGTGGATGACGGTGTTCGAGTGCGGCTCACCCGTCGCGGGCGGTTGCTCGCGAACGAGGTGTCGTTGCGGCTGCGCTGACTGATAGATTCAACGTCCGCTACACGGGCGTGTAGCTCAGTTGGTTAGAGCGCCACCATGACACGGTGGAGGTCCCGGGTTCGAGTCCCGTCACGCCCACTCGTTGTTGTGGTCTCAACACTCGGTCTGCCGTTGTGAGCGGCGCGTCGGTGCTCGAATCGGTCGGGCGACCATCCTCGTTGGTGGTGAGCATGACGTAGAGCTCTAACGTCTTGGTTGCCGGATCATGTCGGCCGCCCCTTGCTGACGCTTCTGGCAACCCCTGGAAATGGACTGGAGTGCAGATGAAGAAGCGTTCCACCTCCCTGCTGCTCGGCGCGTTCGCCGTGACGGCACTGCTCGGCGCCTGCAGCGATGACAAGAAGTCCGACGGGGGCGCCGCATCGACCGGCACTGCTCCCGGGATCGGTTCCACCTCACCGGGCACGGTCACCTCCGACGCGGACTACTGCTCGAAGCTCAAGGCCTACAGGATCACGCGCGACGAGATGGGCTCGATCATCATGGACAGCGGCGATGCGACCGCGACGAAGAACGCGTTCGCGACGGAGCAGTCGATGCTCCACGACCTCGACAAGAACCCGCCGACGGAGATCGCCGCCGACGTGCACACGATGACCATCGCCCTCGACAAGATCATCTCCATCTTCGACAAGTACGACTGGGACATGCAGGCGCTGTCAACGGCCCCCGAGAATGCCGAAATGACGAGCACGATGGACAACGCCGACGCCGCCGCTACGCGCCTCGACGCATATATGACGGATGTGTGCGGGATCCCGCCGGACACGACGACCGGGTCCTGACCCGTACCGATGGGTGGCGGGTGGTGCCGAAGGCTCTGCAGCCAGAGCATGATGAATCTCTCTGTGTCGAGTTCAGTATCCGCCTCAACGATCCGACGACGAGTGCTGAAGTTCAGCTCAGCGCCCGAGTACCGGCGAAGTGTTTGGCCGGGAGAGCGTGTCGATCGAGGAACCGTGTCGGTACTGGCCGACCAATTCCTCGATCTCCGCTCGGGAGAGTCTGCCTCGCGCAGCGTTTGGAGGCCGTATCGTTTCCTTCGGCTCGGCGCGGCGGCGTCTTCCATCCGGCGCCGCCGTGGGCCGACTCGCTCGCGGAGGACGCCGTCGCTCGCTCCGCCCCTGGTCAGCGATGGTGGAGACGGCTTCGGGAGGGTTTGAAAGCCGTCCCAAGAGTTCCACTCCCGCTCACTCGGCGAGGATCGCGAGGAGCGCTTGCACCGCCTCCGGGTCGAAGAGCGTTCCGGATCCTTCGGTGAGCACCTCCACCGCAGCAGCCACGGCGCCGGCCTCGCGGTATGGCCGTTCCGATGTCATGGCGTCGAAGAGATCGGCGACTGCCACGATGCGGGCTTCGATCAGGATCTCGCGTCCCCGCAGGCCGTGCGGGTAGCCGGAACCGTCGAAGCGCTCGTGGTGTTGCAGGGCGATCTCGGCGACGGGCCAGACGAAGGGCACCGCACGGAGGATCTCATGGCCACTCGCGCTGTGTTGCTGCACGTGCAAGCGCTGCTCGGCGTTGAGGGGGCCCGGGAAGTTGAGGACTTCCTCGTCGACAGCGATCTTGCCGACGTCGTGCATGTAGCCGCCGATACGCAGCCCTTCGACCTGCTCGTCGTCGAGCCCGAGGCGACGGCCGATCTGCCGGGCGAGCTCGCCCACACGCTGCTGGTGGCCGGCCGTGTAAGGGTCGCGAGCCTCGATCATCGCACCCATGGCCCGGGTGACGCCTTCGAGGGCCGCGATCCGCTCGGTGCTCGCCCGTTCGAGGTCGGCGATCACCGAGGCAACCTCGTTCTCGTGCCGGCGGAAGGCCAGCCAGAGCAGCGCCGTGGTGGTGGCAACGAAGAAGAAGCCCTTGGCGATGTTGAACGATGGGGAGCTGAAGTCGAGCCCGTCCGCGATCAGATCGGAGGCCACGATCCACGCCACGGCGCCAACCGCGTAGAAGAGCGCGGCTCGGCCGGCTCGTGCCCGACGTTGGGTCGCGTCGCGATGCGGGTGGCCTGTTCGCTGCGTGCTTGGAACTGTAGGCCGCCTCGGCGCGCAAGGCGAGGGATCAGGGGCGAGCGGCGGGGAGCCCCCACTCGCGGCCGACGAGATCCATGCTCTGCAGGCGCGCCTCGAGGTCGTAGGCCACGGCGGTGATCATCAGTTCGCGAGCACGGGTCTGGGCAGCGAGGTCGCGCAGCTGCTCGGCCACCGAGGTCGCGGCGCCGATGATGCGGTTGCTCGGCATGCCGTTCGCCTGGTCGATGTCCGGGTGCGCGGCAGCGACCGCGGGAGGCAGCAGCGGAGTGGAACGGCCAGACCGGCGACCGAGTTCGATGAGACGCGAGGGTGCGGCCTGCCACTGCGCCTCCTCGGCGCTGTCGGCGGCCATCACGCTCGCGGACACGATCAGGTACGGCTCGGGGAGCGCCGGCGACGGGCGGAACATGCGGTGGTAGATCTCCGACGCCTGGAGCGTGCCGGCCATGTCGTGGTGCATGGCGAAGTGGTGGGCGAAGGCGAACCCGAGGCCGAGCTGGGCCGAGAGCTGGGCGCTGTAGTTGCTGGAGCCGAGTAGGAAGATCGGTGGCGCGGATGTGGCCGCGGACGTGGCGCGGAACTGATTCCACATGCCGCGGTCGGCGCGAGCATCGCCGAGGAGGCCCATGAGGTCGATGAGGTCGTGGGGGAAATCGTCGGCTCCGAGCCGGTCGGGGGAGCGCCGCAGCGCCGCCGCGGTGGCCTGGTCGGTGCCAGGGGCGCGGCCGATACCGAGGTCGATGCGGTGCGGGTGCAGGGCCTCGAGCGTCGCGAACTGCTCGGCCACCAGCAGCGGCGAGTGGTTCGGCAGCATCACCCCACCAGACCCGACGCGGATGCGCTCCGTGCGGGCCGCGAGGTGGGCAACGAGTACGGCGGGGGAGGTACAGGCGACGGACGGCCCGTTGTGGTGCTCGGCCACCCAGAAGCGGGTGAAACCCAGCTGCTCGGCGCGTATGGCCAGTGACGTGGTGGTGTTCAGCGC
>JAYRWH010000009.1:0-3034 GCA_041918155.1 Ilumatobacteraceae bacterium
AACCTGGTGCGCAACAAGCGCCGCACCGTTGCGACGACGGTGCAGATCTCGCTCGCGGTCGCGACCGCGTTGGGGTTCCTCAACATGGCCATCTCGTTCGGCCGCGCGCTGGACCACGACTACGCGGTCATCCCGTGGGACGCGAGTGCGTACGCGCCACCCGGCACCCCACAGCTCGATGCTGCCGCCCGCGACGTCGTCGCGGGAACGGCCGGGGTGGAGCGCGTCGAGCCGGTGCTGCTCAACACGATCGGCTACGCGGGCGAGACGTACACGGTGTACGGGTTGACCAGCACCGCGCTCTACACACCGCGGCCACGCACCGGGCGCTGGTTCAGCGCCGACGAAGCGGCCGGGGGCGCGGCGGTGGCCGTCATCGGGCCGAACCTCGCGCGTGAGCAGCGGCTCGAGCCGGGCGACACGATCAACGTCACGACGGCCGGCGGTGCGGCGGATCTCCAGGTCGTCGGGGTCGATGACAGCCAACAGGACAGCGGGCGTGCCTTCTTCGTGCCGCTGTCCTGGCTGCAAGCGGCCACCGGATGGGGTGACACCAGCAACATGCTGTGGATGTCGTTCACCGCTACCGACAACGGTGGCATCGACCGCACCACCAACGTGGTCGAGGATGCGCTCACGGCCGCGGGCTACCGGGTGGCGCCGCAGAAGCTCTACGCGCTGAAGGCGGAGAACAAAGCGGCCAACGATGCGATCCTGAACATGATCGTCGTCGTCGGTGGCGTCGTGGTGGCGATCGGGATGGTGGGCCTCGTGAACGCAATCACGATGAACGTCATCGAGCGCACCCGCGAGATCGGCATCCTCCGTTGCGTCGGCGCCCGCGCACGCGACATCCGCCGTGCTTTCGCGGCGGAGAGCGTGCTGCAGGCCGGAGTCGGGTGGGTCATCGGCCTCCCACTCGGGTACCTGTTGTCGTGGGGCCTCGCCCGTCTGACGCTGACCATCATGGAGCTCGAGATCGCCACCGTGTTCGACCTCACCACCGCACTCATCGTGCTCGCCGTCACGGTCGTGCTCGCGGCGATGATCGTCGTCGGCCCCGTCCGCCGGGCGACGCGGATCAAGACGGGCGACGCGCTCCGTTACGTCTGATCCCGTCGGCGACCGTGTTCAGCAGAGCGGCTCGGACGACCCCACCGCCGGAGCGTGACGTCGACCCAATGCCGGAGAGCCCGCCCATCGTCCGCCTTGCACGCCGCGACCAGCAGAGGGCCCAATTTCTGGGTTGACAGTCGAACGTATGTACTGTAGTATCCTAACCATGGACGACGCACTGGAGCTTCTCGAACTCGCCGTCAGCGGCGTGGCCATGTGCGCCAGTTCACCTCTTTCGGACGCGGAGCTGCGCGGTGCCGTAATCGGTGTGCAACGGCACCTCGACCGGCTCAAGATCGTCCACGCCGGCCTGGTGCACGCGGCCGATCGACGGGGGATGTGGAACGGCACCGGCGCACGCGACGTCGCCGACTGGCTCGCCGGGGTCACCAACACCTCCCACGGCGACGCCAACTCCCGCGCCCGGCTTGGTGCCGCGCTGAACGCCTCCGACGCGTTGCGCCACGCAGCCGAGAACGGCGACGTCTCCGCCGCCACCGCCGAGTCGTTGTTCGACGCGGTCACCGACACCCCTGGGGCGACGCCGGCCGACATCGACGGGCTGGTCGACTCGTGCAAAGGCGCCAGCCCGAAAGACGCGCGCGAGGCCGGCGAAACCTGGAAGAAGACCTTCGCCACGGAGACACCCGAGCAGGCCGAGCAGCGCCGGCGCGAGAAGCGCTCGGTCACCACCAAACCGTTGGGCGACGGCATGGGACAGCTCACCGCGATCCTGCCCCTGCTCGATCTGCGTCAGGTCACCAACGCGATCTCCAACGTGGCGGGCAAGCCGTGCGAGGCCGACCTCCGTACTACCGCTCAGCGCCTGGCCGACGGGTTCGTGCAGCTCGCGCTCGCCCACGCCAAGGGCGAGGTAAAGGGTGGGCGCGAGAAGCCGACGATCCTCATCACGATCGACGCCGAGGACTACGCGAACAACACCGGCGAAGGCGTCACCGCTCACGGCGACCGTGTCCCCGCCCACGTCGTGCGCCGCCTCGCCGAAGACGCGGTGCTGCAACGGGTGTTGATGGCCGGCAGCCACATCCTCGACCTCGGCCGCGATGTTCGCTACGCCACCGAGGCGCAGTACAAGGCGCTGGCGGTCCGCGATGGCGGCTGCCGCTGGCCGGGGTGTCACATCCCGGCCGCGTGGTGCGACATCGACCACCTGCTTGCCTGGGACGACGGCGGCCGCACCGACATCGACGAAATGGTCATGTGGTGTCGCCACCACCACACCGAGAAGCACCGCCCTGGTGTCACCGTCCTCGGTGGCGTGCACGACCTGCGACTGCGGTTGATCGACGGCACGATCGTGCACTGCCCACCGAAGGGCAACCCCGCGGCCCGCCACCGGCCACGAACCAAGGCGGCGGCCTGACGCCCCAACCCATTTCGGGTCACCGGCTCGCAGCACCACGGTGTTCGAGCCGGTACGGGCGCGTCATGGGCTGGCTAGCCTGCGTGGGCAGACACACCGACAAACACGGCCCCTCTAGCTCAATGGAAGAGCAGTGGACTTTTAATCCATTGGTTCAGGGTTCGAGCCCCTGGGGGGGCACCGGCGACTATGTGTTACTTCGGCACAGGCGACTACCGTTCGAGGATGCGATCGACGGCCATGTCGTGGGTAGCAGTCGGTGTGCTCGTGCTGAGCGGGTGCGGCTCCGAGCCGGGTTCGGCCACGCCCGCGAGCACCAGCACCAGCACCAGCACCAGCACCAGCACCAGCACCAGCACGATCGTCGAGGCGCGCCACTTCGACCACGCGACGCTCGCCGCCGCGCTGCCGGCCAGCACCGAGATCGCCTGGTTGCCGGCCGGCGTGACCCAGGAGGACGACAGCGACCTGACCACCGACCTGACCCTGACCGACTGCGCGGGCGCCGCACAAAGGACCCCGGTCGACGAAGCC
>JAYRWH010000010.1:0-124925 GCA_041918155.1 Ilumatobacteraceae bacterium
ATCGTGCAGGCCAAGGGTGTGCGCGAGGTCGTGAAGGTCAAGTCGATGGCCACCCAGGAGATCGGCCTCAACGAGGCACTCGCCGCGCACGGCATCGAGGCCAAGGAGACCGACCTGGCCGAGCTGATCGTGCAACTCGCCGACGACCGGCCGTCGCACATCCTCGTGCCCGCGATCCACCGCGGCCGCGCCGAGATCAAGGACATCTTCGATCAGCACATGCCCGGTGTCGACCACGCCGCGCTCACCACCGAGCCAGAGGTGCTCGCCGGCGCCGCTCGCACCCACCTGCGCGAGCGCTTCCTGCGCGCCGAAGTGGCGATCTCCGGCGCGAACTTCGCAATCGCCGAGACCGGCACGATCGTGGTGGTGGAGAGCGAGGGCAACGGCCGCATGTGCCTCACCCTCCCGCAGACCCTGATCACGGTGATGGGCATCGAGAAGGTGCTGCCCGAATGGCGCGACCTCGAGGTGTTCCTCCAGCTGCTGCCGCGCTCGTCGACGGGTGAGCGGATGAACCCGTACACATCGTTGTGGACGGGCGTGACCCCCGGCGACGGCCCGCAGGAGTTCCACCTGGTGCTGCTCGACAACGGCCGCACCCGCGCGCTGGCCGACGAACTCGGCCGCACCGCGCTGCACTGCATCCGCTGCTCGGCCTGCCTCAACGTGTGCCCGGTGTACGAGCGTGCCGGCGGGCATGCGTACGGCTCGGTATACCCGGGCCCGATCGGCGCGGTACTCACGCCGCAACTCACCGGTCTCACCGGCGGCCACGACCCGAACGACTCGTTGCCGTTCGCCTCGTCGCTGTGCGGTGCGTGCTACGAGGTCTGCCCGGTGAAGATCGACCTGCCGTCGATGCTCGTGCAACTTCGTCGCGAGCATGTCGCCGCCCGGGCCGCGCAGTCGGGAGTGCCGTCACCCGAAGCCATGGCCATGAAGGCGGCATCCTGGGTGATGACCGACTCGGGCCGGTGGGCCAAGCTCGGCCGCCTCACCCGTCTCGGTCGCCCGTTCCTGCGGCGCGGCCGTCTGGTGGCGCCGGTGCCCGGCGTGGAGCGCTGGACCGGCGCCCGCGATCTGCCCACCCCGCCCACGGAGACGTTCCGTGAGTGGTGGGAACGCACACGTGGAGGTGAGCCATCATGACCGACGCCCGCAGCGATGTGCTCCTGCGTATCCGTGGGGCGATCGGCGACACGGTGGCGCCGCCGATCGTGCGTGGGTACGTGCAGGTCGGCGAGCATTCCGTGGGCTCGGACCCCGTCGTCGACCTGTTCGCCGAACGGGTGGAGGACTACAAGGCCACCGTCGTGCGTTGCGCCGACGATCTCGCCGAGATCGCCCGTTGCATCCGCGAGCAGTTCGCCGCCCGCGGCATCACCCGCTGCCTGCTGGCGCCGGGCCTGGTCGACGGCCTGGGCGACCTGCTGCCCGGCTCCGCAGCCGATCACGTGGGCATCGATGTGCGCGAACTCGACGCCACCCCGGCGGTCGTCACCGGCTCGGTCGCGTCGATCGCGGAGACGGGCACGATCATCCTCGACGCCTCGCCGGAGTGCGGTCGGCGGGCGCTCAGCCTCGTGCCCGACGTGCACGTGTGCCTCGTCGCTCGCGGCTCGGTCGCCGGCACCGTGCCTGAGGCGCTGGCGCTGGTGGATCGCACGGCACCGCTCACCACCATCAGCGGCCCGTCGGCCACGAGCGACATCGAACTGCATCGGGTGGAGGGTGTGCACGGCCCGCGCACGCTGATCGTCATCATCAGCGGAGCCGGCGAATGACCATCGTCGCCGCCGTCGACTGCGGCGCCACTTCGGTGCGCGTGTGCCGAATCGATCTCGATGCGCCGGGGCTCGTGCCCGAGGTCGTGCACCGCGTACCGCACGCGCCCGTCGCCGACGCGGCCGGTCATCTGCGGTGGGACTGGCAGCTGATCACGCGGGCTGTGGAGGAGGGGCTGGAGCGGTGCCTCGCGCTCGGTCCGCTGGCCTCCATCGGCATCGACACCTGGGCCGTCGACTACGGCCTGCTCGATGAAAGCGGTGCGCTGCTCAGCGCGCCGTACTCGTACCGCGACCACCGCACCGACGCCTACCGCGCCATCGTCGACGGCTACGGGGCGGCGGCGATGTACGGCATCAACGGCTTGCAGCTGCAGCCGTTCAACACGATCTTCCAGCTCGCGAATCACGACCGCGACGAGTTGGGTCGCGCCCGTCGCCTGTTGTGGCTGCCGGAGTTGTTGGTGCACCACCTCACCGGCGTCGCTGTCACCGAACGCACGAGCGCGGGCTGCTCGGGCCTCGTTGACCTCGCCCAGGATGACTGGTCATCCGACATGCTCGCCCTCGCCGGCGTGAACGCCGACCTGCTCGGCGCGCTCGTCACGGCCGGGAGCGTGGTCGGTGCATGGCGCGGCGTGCCGGTGTCGCTCGTGGGCGGTCACGACACGGCCTCGGCGGTCATCGGCATGGGTCGTTGCGCGATGGGCGGCTCGGTGTTCGTGGCCTCCGGCACCTGGATGCTGGCGGGCATCGAGCGCCCGCAAGCCGACACCTCCGAGTGGGCTCGATCGCGCAACTACACGAACGAGGCGGGTGCCCTCGGCGGCGTCCGCTTCCTGCGCAACGTCACCGGCTTCTGGCTGCTTGAACAGTGCCGTGTGCAATGGCCGGGGCTGAGTCTCGGCGAGCTGCTCGAGTCGGCCGTACGTCAAGGCGACGCGGTGCCGCTGGTCGACGTCGACGACGAGTCCCTGCGGGCACCAGCCGAGATGCTCGCGGCGTACACGGCGCTCGCCGGTCTGCCCCGCGACACGGAGCCGGGTTTGGTGACGCGCAGCATCATCGAATCGATCGCCGGGCGGACGGCGCAAGTCGTGGCGCAGCTGGGCGAGGTCGAGCACTTCGACGACATCGTGCTCTTCGGCGGAGCGGCGCGCATGGCGCTGCTGGTGGAACGGCTCGCCGCGCTGACTGGCATGTCGGTGCGCGTCGGCTCGGCCGAAGCCGCCGCCATCGGCAATGCGATCATCCAAGGCATCGCCATCGGTGCCATCCACTCACTCGACGACGGGCGCTCGCGCATCGGATGCGAACCGTCCACCAGAAAGGTCCATCCATGAGTCACAACTGGAGCGCATCGTTCATCGCCGCCCCGCAGGTAGCGCGGCCCGACCCTGAGGAGGCCAAGCAGCCGCTCCCGGCCGTCTATGCTCGCAAAGAGTTCCAGGTCGGCGGCGGGCTGGTCGCGGCCACCGTGTCGTTCACCGCGATCGGGCTGATCGAGCTGTGGCTCAACGGGCAGCGGGTGGGCGACGAACTGCTGGTGCCCGGCTGGACGGAGTACGCCGACCGAGTGCGGGTGAGCACGTTCGATGTCACTGCGCAGCTGGTGCTCGGGGCGAACGCACTCGGGGCGATCCTCGGTGAGGGCTGGGCCGTCGGCTCGATGGGGTTCACTCGCGTGAATCATGTGTGGAACGACCGCGCGCTGGGATTCGTGCAACTCGAGCTGCAGTACAGCGATCGCACGGAGGTGATCGGTAGCGACGACAGCTGGCGCCTCGGCGGCGGGGCGATCGTGTTCGACTCGATCTACGACGGCGAGACCTACGACGCCCGGCTGTACCCGCACGGATGGGACCGGCCGGGGTTCGACGACTCCGCGTGGGCGGCGGCAGAGGTTGCCGACTGGGACCTCGGCACCCTGTTCGTCACCGACGCGCCCCCAGTACGCGAGATCGAGCTCCTCCCGGTGAGGGAAGTCATCCGCACTGCTGCGGGCCGCACCGTGCTCGACTTCGGTCAGAACTTCGCCGGGTGGGTGCGCTTCACCCTCGATGCGCCGGCCGGCACCACGATCGTGCTGCACCACACCGAGGTGATGATCCATGGCGAGCCCGACTTCGAGCCGAACCGCACGGCACTCACCACAGACACCTACATCCATGCCGGCGACGGTCCCGTCACGTGGGAACCCCGGCTGACGTTCCACGGCTTCCGCTACGTCGACATCGATGGCTGGCCGGGTGAACTCGACCCGGCCGCGTTCACGGGTGTGGTGATCCACACGGACATGGCGCGCACGGGCTGGTTCGAGTGCTCGAACGAGATGATCAACCAGTTCCATGCCAATGTCGTGTGGTCGACCCGCGGCAACTTCGTGTCGTTGCCGACCGACTGCCCACAGCGCGACGAGCGCCTGGGCTGGACCGGCGACATCAACGCGTTCGCGCCGACCGCCACATTCCTCTACGACGTGCACGGAATCCTGGGTTCGTGGCTGGAGGACCTTGCCGCCGGCCAGAAGCGATTCGGTGGCGTGCCGATGTTCGCGCCCGAGTTGTTCCGCGGCAGCCCGATGCCGCTCACCGCTCTGTGGGCCGACGTGACGGTGAGCCTGCCGTGGCACCTCTATCAGGAGTACGGCGACCGGGAGGTGCTCGAGCGCCAGTACTGGTCGGCCAAGTCGTACATCGACGGCGTCGAGGCAACCATGCTCGACGAGAACGACCTGATCTCCACCGGCTTCCAGTACGGCGACTGGGTGGATCCGGACGCGCCGCCGAAGAACCCGGGAGCGGGCAAGACCAACACGTTCCTCATCGCCGGCGTGTTCTACATCCGCACGACGGCGGAGATGGCGCAGATCGCGGAGGTCTTGGGCGAGCAGGCCGACGCCGAACGCTATTGGACGCTGCACCGTCGCGTGCGCGACGCCTTCCGTCGCGAGTGGATCACGCCGTCCGGCCGCCTTGTGAACGAGACCGTTTCGGCCTACTCGCTCGCCGTCTGCTTCGGTGCGTTCGAGGACGACCAGATGGAGGTCGCCGGTCGCCGCCTCGCCTCGCTGGTCGCGTGGGGCAGGCGCACCATCACCACGGGCTTCGCGGGCACTCCGTACGTCCTGCCCGCGCTGACGCGCACGGGCTACACCGACCTCGCCTACCGGATGATGCTCACCACCGAGTGCCCTTCGGTGCTCTACCCACTGACGATGGGTGCCACGACGGTGTGGGAGCGCTGGGACGCGATGAAGCCCGACGGCAGCCTCAACAGCACTGGCATGACCTCGTTCAACCACTACGCGCTGGGTGCCGTTGCGGAATGGCTACATGCCACGGTAATCGGGCTACAGCGCACCGGCGTTGCGTACAGCGCGGTGCGGATCGCCCCCGTGCCGGGTGACGGCCTCACGCACGCCAGCGCCGCGCACGAGACACCCCGCGGGCGCCTCGAGGTGTCGTGGCGGATCGACGGCGACTCGCTGGATCTCCACGTGACGATTCCCGAAGGGGTCGCCGCCACCGTCGTGCTGCCACGTCACCCCGACGGGGCGGTCCACGAGGTCGCAGGCGGATCGCACACCTGGAACTACGCGATGGCCGCGGATCCCGCGCCGGGCTACGCGCTCGACACACCGATGAGGGTGCTGATGCGCGACAAGAAGGTGTGGCCGGCGCTCGTGGAGGCCGTCTCGCGGCACCGCGCCGACGACGCCCCGTGGACCAAGTTCGACGACATCCTGGTGAAGTCCAGCCCGGCCAACTACCTCAACCCGTGGCTGCCCACCCCTGAGTTCGAGGCGGCACTTCGGGAGGCCGTCGGCGCCGAGGGCTGACCTCAGCCGTCCTGTTGCGGGTTGTAGCCGTCGAGCAGAAGCGGATGATCGTGCGACATGATCGGCCCGGTGGTGATGTAGTCGGGGCCGATCCACAGGTGCATCATCTGGTCGTTGGCGAGGGGGTACAGCCTGCCACCGCGGGCGAGGCAGTCGCTCTCGCTCAGCCAGATGTCGGAATCGTCTTCGATGAGCGAAGTGACAAGGCCCCCGACGGTGCACACCTCAGCGTGAGCGTGCCACACGTCGTACGGGCCGGTGAACCCGTCCGGGGCGGTGTTCTTGACGACATAGCTGACGCCGGCAAACTCGGCGTCCGGGCCCTCGCCGTCGTACAGCAAGATGTTCGGCGCGAGAAGGTCGAACGTGCCGGTGCCGAGATCGCCGTGGAAGAGATAGTGGGCGCCGATGCCGTAGAGGCTGAGCGTGTTCTTCGTCCACCCGGCGGCCACTGCGTCGGCAGCGGTCGGGAACCTGTTCTGCCAGCTCGCGATGACGGCGTCCACCTCCGCCTTTGTGTCGGGCGGCAGCTCCGCGTAGGTGATGTC
Organism: Ilumatobacteraceae bacterium; assembly: GCA_041918155.1. Taxonomy (GTDB): domain Bacteria; phylum Actinomycetota; class Acidimicrobiia; order Acidimicrobiales; family Ilumatobacteraceae; genus UBA668. The sequence goes on from JAYRWH010000010.1 coordinate 6,177, forward strand.
GCTTTCGGCGTGTTCGTGGGCCGTGGTCGGCACCGTGGCGCCCGCGGCGTCGGTGACCGGGGGGAGGGTGGCGTTGGTGTGGTCGTGAGCGGCCTCGTCGCCGATGGCGACGGCCGAACCGTGCACGTGTTCGGCCGTGCTGGGAGCGGTGAGCACGATCGTCGTGGCCACCAACACGCCGGCCGGCACGACCGCCGCTGCGGCGAGGAGTGAGCGGCGCAAGTTGGCGAGGAGGTGCGGGGCGACCAGCGCGGCGATCGCGGTGACGACGAGCACGCCTTCGAGCACGACACACAGCACATCGATCGCGGCGGCGGGCTGCTGGCCGCCGTCACCCGACCAGTTGGGCAGGCCGGCAATGCGGCTGACGGCCCACACGGCGATGAAGGCCAAGTTGCTGACGATCGTGGCGAACAGCCAGCGGGCGCGCCCGCTGGTGAGGAGCGCCGCGCCCAGCGCGAGCTGACACCATCCGGCGACCGCGAAGGCCACGCCCATCCTCGTCGAGTCCTGGGCATGTTGGGGCACCATCACCAGGTGGATCGCTCCCGCGGCGATCGCCAGCGTGGCGAGGAGCCAGCGCAGGGCCGGGCTCGGCAAGGGATGCTCCGTGGTGCTGTCGTCCATCGTGTTAGCCCACGAGCAGGGAACGCAACACCTCGACGCAGCGGCGTGCCTCTTCGTCGAGATCGGCGCGGCCGCCAGTGCTCAGCCAGCGCTCGTTGGCGATGGTCATCACCGTGCTCACCAGGCCGGCCGCGAGCCGGGCCCGCACATCGGCGTCCGGGTCGTTCTCGTAGCGGTGGCGGATCATCTGGGCGATTGCCGTGGCGACGCGGTCGTGCATGAACGTGCTCGCGTTCGCCGCGGTGGATCGCTTCAGCAGTTCGTAGCGCTCGAACTGGCGACCGGCGTCGCTGATCAACTCCTGGTTGATGATGTCGAGCGCGTTGAGCATCGCCACCATGGCGGGCTCGTCGGCCGGCCGGGCGGCAAACGCCTCGCCCATGCGCTCCATGAAGCCGTCGAGTTCGGGGTAGAGCACGGCCTCCTTGCTGGGGAAGTAACGAAAGAACGTGCGTGGGGCGACGTTGGCTCGATCGGCGATCTGTTGCACCGTCGTGGCGTCGAAGCCCTGGGTGCTGAACAGCTCCCAGGCGACGTCCTCGATGAGTTGGCGCGTCGCGTCCTTCTTGCGGTCGCGAAGAGACGCATTGGGCATGGCCACGACGTCAGCGTAACCAAGCCTGAGCTGGGGGAATGTTATGGCCACCGTGCAGCGGTGCCGGATGTCACCGTTGCATAATGGCATAAGTGACACTTGAATGGAGACAACCCACCTGTGAGAGGCCATTCCCCCCATGAGCCACCCCGCAACTGTGCGCGACGAGGAGATTCCCCGACGCGTCTACGAACGCCGCTGGTACATCCTCGTTGTGCTCTGCTTGAGCCTGCTGGTCATTGTCTTGGCCAACACGTCGATGAACGTGGCCCTGCCGACGATGGCGCACGATCTCCAGCTCACCACCTCGTCGATGCAATGGGTGGTCGACTCCTACGCCCTCGTGTTCGCCGGCCTGCTCTTCACGGCCGGCACGCTCGGGGACCGCTTTGGCCGCAAAGGGTTCCTGCAGGCCGGCCTGGTGGTGTTCGGTCTCGGCTCGGTGTACGCCACCTGGCTGGCCCACACCTCCGGTGAATTGATCGGTGCCCGTGCGGTCATGGGCCTCGGCGGCGCCTTGGTGATGCCGACCACACTGTCGATCCTGGTCAACACGTTCCCGGCCCGTGAGCGGGCCAAGGCGATCGCGATCTGGTCGGGGATCGCCGGTGTCGGCGGCGCCGTCGGCCTCGCGCTCGGTGGCTGGCTGGTCGAGCACTTCTGGTGGGGCTCGACGTTCGCGATCAACTTGCCGGTGTGTGCCCTCGCGCTCGTCGCCGGTGGACTCCTGCTGCCGACCTCCAAAGATCCGGCCGCGCCGAAGGTCGATCTGGTCGGCTCCCTGCTGTCCATCGCCGGTCTGTGCCTGCTCGTGCTCGGCCTCATCGAAGCGCCGCACTGGGGCTGGTTGTCGATGACCACGATTCTCGCGCTCGGCTCAGGTGTGGTGCTGCTGACTGTCTTCTCCAAGTGGGAGCGGCACGCGCGTATGCCCATGCTGGACATCTCGCTGTTCCGCGACCGCCGCTTCGGCGTCAGCTCGCTCGGGATGACGCTGGTGTTCCTCGTGATGTTCGGGTTCTTCTTCATCTCGATCCAGTACTTCCAGCTCGTGCTCGGGTACGGTCCGTTCGAGAGCGGTGTGCGGGTCCTCCCGTTCATGCCGGCGATGATCGTCATGTCGGTACTGTCACCGCGGTTTGTGGTGCGTTTCGGCGCGCGCGTCGTCGTCGGTGTGGGCATGTTGCTCGCGGGCATCGGCGTGTTGATGTTCAGCCGCCTGCAGATCGACTCGTCGTACTCCGAGGTACTGGCCGGCATGTTCGTGATGACCACAGGCATGGGCCTCACCACGTCGCCGATGACCAACCTCATCATGTCGTCGGTGCCTCGCGACAAGGCCGGGATGGGCTCGGCGATGAACGACACCACCCGCGAGCTGGGGACCACGCTCGGTGTCGCGATCTTCGGCAGCCTGTTGGCGTCGTCCTACACCGGCAACCTGCCCTCGCAGATCTCGCTCCTGCCGGCAGCGGCCCGCGACGCGGTGCAAGGATCCCTCGGTGGGGCGCTGTACGTCAGCGAACAGATCGGTGGCGCGAACGGCGACAAGCTGGCGCTTGCCGCCCGGCAGGCGTGGATGCAAGGCGTGCACTTCGCCTTTGTCGTCGGTGCCGGCATCGTGTTCCTGGCGGCGCTCATCTCGTTCCTGTTCCTCGACGGTCGGGCGCAGCGGCCCGTCGCCCTATTCGACGACATCGTCCCCGATGACGCGAGCGAGCTGTTCGGCGAGGTCGTCGCCGGCGACTGAGATCGCGGCCGCACACGGGTTACGGCGCCGCGCCGTCTGGTAAGAACGGGTCATGACGCGGGTAGCAGGGGTCGACTCGTCCACGCAGAGCACGAAGGTCGAGGTCCGCGAGCTCGACTCAGGGGCGGTGGTGGCCCGTGGCGCCGCGCCGCACCCGGCCACCACGCCACCGCGCAGCGAGCAGGACCCTGCCGCGTGGTGGGCCGCATTCGAGACCGCGTTCACGGCAACTGGGGTCGGGCAGGTGGGCGCGATTTCCGTCGGCGGGCAGCAGCACGGGATGGTGGCGCTCGATGCAGCCGGTGAGGTGATCCGCCCGGCGAAACTGTGGAACGACACCGAGTCGGCCCCCGACGCCGGCTGGCTGCTGCAGCAACTCCCGGGTGGCGCGGCGGCGTGGGCGCGCGCCGTCGGCAGTGTGCCGGTGGCATCGTTCACGGTCACGAAGCTGTCGTGGCTGCACCGCACCGAGCCAGAGGCCTGGGTTCGCCTGGCCCATGTGCTGTTGCCTCACGACTGGCTCACCTATCGGCTCACGGGCCGCTTCGTCACCGACCGCGGTGATGCCAGCGGCACCGGGTACTGGAGCCCCGCAGACGGCGGCTACCGCGCCGATGTGCTGGCGATCATCGACAAGGAGCGCGACTGGTCCACGGTCATGCCGCAGGTGCTCGGTCCGCGTGAGGCTGCCGGTGAGTGGCGTGGCGCCGTGGTGGGCCCAGGGACGGGCGACAACATGGCCACCGCGCTCGGCCTGGGGCTGCGGCCGGGCGACGCCGTCGTGTCCTTCGGCACCTCGATGACGGCATTCGCGGTGAGTGAGTCAGCGGTGGCCGACCCCACCGGCGCGGTCGCCGGTTTCGCGGACGCCACCGGACGCTTCCTGCCCCTCGTATGTACCTTGAATGGTTCGAAGGTGGTGGAGGCGGTGCGCCGCCTGCTCGGTGTCGATCATGCCGCGTTCGACGAGTTGGCCCTCGCCGGCCCCTCCGGGGCGGGCGGCCTCGTGTTGTTGCCGTACTTCGACGGCGAACGCACCCCGAACCTGCCCGATGCCACCGGCACCCTCGCCGGGCTGCGCACCGATGTCACCCGCGAGCAGTTGGCTCGCGCCGCCGTGGAGGGCGTGGTCTGCTCGGCGCTCGATGCACTCGATGCGCTGCGCCGGCATGTGCAGGTCGACGGTCGGGTGATGATCTGTGGCGGAGGGTCGCGCTCAGCTGCCGTGCGCCAGGTGATGGCCGATCTGTGCGATCTGCGCGTGGAAGTGGTGGACGCCGACGAGGCCGCGGCGACCGGGGCATGCGTGCAGGCGGCATCGGTGCTGAGCGGGGTGGAAACGGCCGAGGTGGCAGCCCGTTGGGGTCTCGGCGCTGGTCACGCCGTGGTCCGCAGCGCGGCGTCGACGGCCGCGGCCGAAGTGCGTGGGCGCTACGCCGACGTTCGTTCGCGCACGTACTCCTAGCGACCGTGCTCAGAGGGTGACGGAGAACGGAGTGACTCGGTTGGGGTCCGGGTGAACCACCGGTCCGCTGAGGGCAACGGTGCACGACAACTCGCCGACGAGGAAGGTGACCTCGCCGGGCTCAACCCGGAACCGCATGTCCGCGCCGTGGAAACCAAGGCGTCCCGCGGGGATCGTGAACGTCAGCGGCACGGTCCGACCTGGAGCGGCGGCCACCCGGCGGAATGCGACGAGGCGTCGTGCCGGCACGCCCACGGATGCGACCTCGTCGCGGGCATACACCTGCACGACTTCTTCGCCGTCGCGATCGCCGGTGTTGGTGACGGCGATCTTCACCGTGATGTCGTCAGCCGTGGAGCCGGCGGTCACGACGAGATCGCTGGACGACCACGTGGTGTACGAGAGCCCGTAGCCGAACGCGAAAAGGGGAGTGGAGGGTGCGTCGATGTAGTCGCCATAGACCACGCTGCGACCGCCACCGTGGCGGTGAGCGGCGTAGACGCCGACCTGGCCGACGGTGCGCAGGAGCGAGATCGGCAAACGGCCGCCGGCGTCGACGTCCCCGCTCAGCACGTCGACAATGCCGTGTGCGCCCTCGTCGCCCGGTAGCCAGGCCATCACCAGTGCGGAGGCGTGCGGTACGACTTCGGACAGTGAATGCACCCGGCCACCGATGACCACCACGACGGTGGGCGTGCCAGTGGCGGCAGTGGCCTCGATGAGGGCGAGCTGCTCGGGAGGCAGGCGTAAGTCGGTGGCGTCGAGGAACTCGCCGGAGGTCTCGTGCAGCATCGCTCCGCTGATGCCGCCGACGAAGACGATGGCCACGTCGGCCGCGGCGGCGTCGTCGACGAGTTCGTAGCGCTCGGCCAGCGCTCCGCGCGGGGTGAGCACGTGGGCAGTCGACGATCCGTCGTCGATCACCGTTGCCACCTCGGCGTTGGAGAGGTGAGCCTTCTTGAACGCGAACGAGTAGTCGCCGAACAGGCAGCGCGCGTTGTCGGCGGAAGGCCCCAGCACGGCGACCCGTACGTCCGGACGCAGGGGCAGGGTGCCGTCGTTGGTGAGCAGCACCATCGTGCGCGCCGCGGCGCGCCGTGCGAGCGCGATGTCGTCGGGGGTGTTCATCGCCATGGCGATCTTCGTGACGTCGACGAACGGGTTCTCGAACAGTCCGAGTCGCGCCTTCTGTCGCAACACGCGCCGCACGCTGCGGTCGACCACTGCTTCGTCGAGGTCGCCGTATCGAACCTGGTCGGCGAGGGTGGCGTAGTAGTCGTACTTCGGGAGTTCGACATCGAGGCCGGCGGTGAGCGCCAGGCGGGCCGCTTCCGGCTTGTCCGCGGCCACGTGGTGGAACCCCTCGAGATCGTCGACCGCGTAGTAGTCGGCCACCACGAGGCCGTCGTCGCCGAGGCCGAGTTCGTCGCGCAGCAGCGCGGTGAGAATCTCGGGCGAGCCACCGCACGGAAGGCCGTCGAGCTCGTGGTAGGCGTTCATCACCGTCGTCAGCCCCGCCTCATGGATCGCGGCCCGGAACGGCAGGGTATCGACGTCGCGGAGGCGGCGAGGCCCGATCATGACCTCGTTGTGGTTGAGGCCCGCGAGCGGTGAGCCGTGCCCGATGAAGTGCTTCGCGCAGCACTCGACGCCGTTGCTCTGCATGCCGCGAACGAAGGCCACACCCATGCGGCTGACGAGCTCGGGGTCTTCTCCGAACGTCTCCTCGGTGCGTCCCCAGCGCGGCTCGCGAGCGATGTCCAGCACCGGGCTGAGGATCAAGCCGGCACCGAGAGCACGTGCCTGACGGCCCGACACGGAGGCCACTTCCTGCACGAGTGCGGGGTCCCAGGCGGAGGCCATGCCGATCGCCTGGGGGAACTGGGTCGCGTCAGGGCCGAGCAGGCCTTCCAGCGCCTCCTCATGCACGAGCGCAGGAATCCCGAGGCGGGTGTGGTCGCGCAGATGGTGTTGGATCGTGTTGTTCGCCTCCGCGGCGTCTGTCGGGTCGAGCGACATGCCGGCGATCGCGGCGATCTGGCCGATGCCGTTGATGAGCAGGGGAGCAGCCTTGTCCATGTCCAGCCGGCTGTCGGCCGTGCGCAGGTTCAGGTGCCACAGCGAGCCCAGCTGGGCGCACTTCTCGTCGAGCGTCATCCGCTCGATCAGTTCGTCGATCTCGTCGTACGTCATTCCACGGCCTCCTCGCCGACGAGCGTGGTGCGGTGCATGAGCCGCGGCGATGTCGGCTCGAACGGCATCGCCCGGTGCAGCATTCCGGTGTTGTCCCACGTGACGAGATCGCCCTTGCGCCACTCGTGGTGGATGACGAACTCGGGCTGTGTCGACCAGTCCAGCAAACGCTGCAGCAGCGCGTCGCTCTCTTCGGGCGACCAGCCGATCACGTCGCTCGCCGTGGCGCCGAGCAGGAGCGACCGGCGGCCGTCGCGGCGCTTCCACACGAGCGGGTGAATGCGATCGGACACTCGCTTCCAGCTCTCGCGCATTTCGGGCGACGCGTCGGGGTTCGCCCGCTGCTGCGCCGTGGCGAAACTGTGCACGACCTGCAGATCCTCGATCAGCGCCTTGTCGGCATCGGACAGCGCCTCGTAGGCGGCGTACGTGTTGGCGAACTCCGTGCCGCCCTGACCGGCATCGGCGACCTCGCGGGCGATCAACAAGGTGCCTTTCTGTGGGACCTCCTCGGTCGCGCCGTCGATGTGCCACAGGAAGTTGCCGCGTCGGTAGGCGGCCAGGACCGGGTTGGCGCGACCGGGTTGCATCGTGATCGTCTGGATCTCGGGCCGATCGTGCTCACCCGTCGGAACCACCGCCAGAGTGCCGAGGTGGCTGCTGAACTCGACCAGCGTGTCGTCGTCGATGAATGCCTCACGGAACACCACGACCCCGTACCGGTCGAGCAAGGTGCGGCACTCGTCGGCGAGGCGGCGATCGAACGCCTCGTTGCCGGAGGGCCCGCTGACCTCGACGCCGACATGTGTGCTGAGTGGAGCGATGGTCATCGACGTGGCCTTCCCCGTGGAGGACATTGACGTATTCTTCGTACGTCGTACATACTGGACCGTACAGCGTACGATCCCACCTGTCGAGAGGGAAGCATGAGCTCCACCGAAGAAGTGTCGAAGCCGTCGGGCGATCTGGTCACTGCGGCGGCGGGTCGCTATCGGGCCGTGGACGCGCTGTACGCAACGCCGTACATCGACGTCGATGAGTGGCGCGAGGATCCCGAGCCCCATCGCTACATCCACGGCGGGTTCACCGACACCGACCTGAGGTTCTCGTACTACTTCCCGCCGGTCGAGCGCTACGCCGGACGCTTCCTGCAGCCGGTGTTGATGATCTCGGGCACCGAGCACGCCGCGACCAGCGGGCTGATGTACGGCCAGCCGGGCTCGCCCGGATTCGCCTTCGACAGCGGTGCGTACATGGTCGAGTCGAACATGGGTTGCCTCAGCCCGATGCCCGGGCCCGACCCGTCCATCCCCGGCTTTCGTGGCAGTGCTGCTGCAGCTCGCTTCTCGCGTGCTGTTGCCGCCGAGGTCTATGGCGAGGTGTACGGCGAGCACCGGCCGTACGGGTATGTGTACGGTGGCAGCGGCGGGGCGTTCAAGACGATCGCCTGCTTCGAGAACGCTCCCGACGTGTGGGACGGCGCGGTGCCGTTCGTGCAGGGCAGCCCGATCGCCATTCCCAACTGCTTCTCCATCCAGGCTCACGCGATGCGCCTACTCGACGGGGTGTTCCCACAGATCACCGACGCGCTCGAGCCGGGTGGCAGCGGCGACATGTATGCCGGACTCACCACTGGGCAGCGCGAGGCACTCGCCGAGGTCACCCGCTTCGGCCTCAACCCGAAGGTGTGGTTCGACGTCAACCGCATCCGCAGCGGGTACACGAGCATGTGGGGGGTGTTCGCCGAGCAGATCCGAGCGCTCGACGCGGCGTACTTCACCGATTTCTGGTCGGTGCCCGGATACCTCGGTGCGGATTCGCCGGCGTCGTTCGCTGAGGCGCGGCACGAGTTGCGGGTCACGGTCAGCGGCACGATCGGTATCTCCGACGCCGACAAGTACGGGTTGCCGATCCCGATGTCACGCGCCTTCTCGAATGACAACGCCGATCTGCCGATCGCCGTTCGGGTCGAAGGGCTCGGTGATGTCGACGCCTTCGGCGCGACGTTCGAGATCGCTAGCGGCGCCGCGGCGGGACGCAAGTTCTACGTGGCGGCCGTGGTCGACGACTTGATCGCGGTCGGGATGAGCGTCGGCTCGAACCTCGGACTCGCCGGCGTGCAGCCGGGCGATGAGGTCGTCATCGACAACGCTGACTTCCTCGCGTTCCAGACCTTCGCCCGCCACCAAGTGATGGACGGCTTCGACGGTTTCGACCAGTACGTCGCCGCCGGTTCGCGCATCTACCCGCAGCGCGAACGTCTGGTCGGGCCGCGGCTCGCCCGCGGCAGTTGGGGGCAACACCAGTCGGGCCGGTTCGCAGGAAAGATGATCTGCTTGGCGGCCTTGCTCGACGAGGCGGCGTACCCGTGGCAGGCCGCGTGGTACCAGCGCCGGGTTCGTGAGATCCGCGGTGACCATGCCGGCGAGTATCACCGCTTGTGGTTCATGGAGCACGCGATGCACGGCTCACCCTCGCCGGTGGTGGTTCCTGGCGACAGCCCGCGGCCGTCACGCCTGACGCGCACGATCGACTACAGCGGGGCGCTCGAGCAGGCCGTGCGCGACGTGATCGCCTGGGTGGAACTCGGCATCCCGCCGGCCCCCGACACGAAGTTCGAACTCGTCGATGCGCAGGTGCTGGTGACCGATCCGGCCACCACCCGCGGCGGGATCCAGCCGACGGTGCGCCTCCTCGTCGGTGGTCACGAGCGGGCCGAGGTGGCCGTTGGCCAGCCGGTGGAGTTCGTGGCCGAGGCGCTCGCGGCGCCGAGCACCGGCACGATCGTCGCCGTCGAGTGGGACTTCGAGGGCGATGGCGACTTCCCCGAGAGCGACTCGACCATCGACGGGTCGCTCGATCGGATGACCGTCCGCGCCACCCATGCTTTCTCGGCGCCCGGCACGTACTTCCCGGCAGTCCGCATCACGTCGCATCGCGGCAGCGATCTCGCCACGAACTACGCCCGCGTGCAGAACCTCGGTCGTGTTCGGGTCGTCGTCGGATGAGTTGCTGACGTGTCGCCCGCCGCTGGCACAGCCAGTGCTACGCACCGGGCCGTGTTGAACCGTGACTCAATTGCTCGCGCCGCCCTCGTCGTGCTCGACCGTCAGGGTGCGACCGGGTTGACGATGCGCGCTGTTGCATCAGAGCTGGGTTCGTCGCCGATGGGCCTGTACCACCATGTCGCCGACCGGGCGGAGCTGATCACCCTGATGATCGATGTCAGCCTGCGTGAGGAGCCGATGCCCGCACCCTCGGGTGAAGGGTGGCGTGAGGATCTGTGGCTGTTGGCCCGCTGGCTGCTCGCCGCCGCGCGCCGCCATCCGGCCCTCTGGGAGGTGACCGGGCAGATGGCCGGCGAGGCCACCACCACCCTGCTGGCCTTCGGTGAAAGCTGGATCGGTTTGTGGCGCACGAGCGACCTGCCCGAGGCGCGAGCATTCGAAGCGGCGATCACATCGCTCGGCGGGGTGGTGGCGATGGTCGGCCAGTCCCGCCGTCCGGTCGAGGCCCCGAGTGTGCCCCATCTCTCGTCGCTGCCGAACATGCGCCACGCGATCGATCGTGCACCCGACCCGGCCGTCGCGTTCGAGCTCGCAGTGCGTAGTCTGATCGACGGTTTGGTGCTCCGCCTGGGAGCAACTACGGATGGCAGGAACTGAACATGCGCATCGGACTCACCGGCGGGGCGGCGACCCCGGAAAAGCTCATCGAGCAGGCGCAGAAGGCCGAGGCCGACGGGTTCGCGTCGCTCTGGTACGCGAGCGTCGTACAGGGCGACCCGCTGGTGGCGATGGCGCTCGCCGGGCGGGCGACGTCGAGCATCGAGCTCGGTACCGGGGTGCTGCAGACGTATCCGTGCCACCCGCTGCTGCAGGCCCAGCGCGTCGCTTCCGTCGCGTCAGCGATGGGCCGGCCGGGGTTCACCCTGGGCATCGGGCCGTCCCACGAGGCCAATGTCCGCGAGCACTACGGCATGTCGTACGACCGACCGGCGCGCAACACCGAGGAGTACCTGACGATCCTCGGCGCAGCACTGCGCGGAGAGGCGATCGCCTTCGACGGTGAGGAGTGGTCGTCACACGCCCCGGCGGCAATGGTGAACCTCGCCCAGCCGGTACCCGTGCTCCTTGCTGCACTCGCGCCCCGCATGTTGCGGGCTGCGGGTGCGCTGGCCGACGGCGCGATCTTGTGGATTGCGCCGGCACCCGCGATCGAGCAACTTGCGAAGCAGGTGCGCGACGCCGCCGCGGCCGCAGGACGTCCGGCGCCGCGTGTCGTCTCGGGCCTTCCGGTGGTGGTACACGACGACATCGACGAGGCGCGCGGCGCTGTTGCCCGCCTTGCAGCGTTCTACGAGCACCACGCGAATTATCAGCGGGTGCTGCAGGTCGGCGGTGCCTCGTCGGCGGTCGACGCGGCCATCATCGGTGACGAGGCCACGGTACGCAGGGGCATCCAGAGCGTGATCGATGCAGGCGCCACGGACTTCTGGGCGTCGATCGTGGCCGCCGGCCCGGACCGGGGTGCGTCGGTGCGCCGCACCACCGATCTTCTGCGCGAACTGCTCGGCTGATTCGCGCGGCGCGTCAGCGCACGAACACGGGCATCGTGTGCCACCCGCGTACGGTGGAGCTACGGGCCCGCTGGGCATTGGCCATGTCGGCCTCGAAGTCGGGGAAGCGCTTCAGCACCTCTTCGAGCGCGACCCGTGCTTCGAGACGGGCCAACGCGGCACCGATGCAGAAGTGGGTGCCGTAACCGAAGGCGAGATGGCGGGCGAACTTGCGATGGATGTCGAAGCGGTCCGGATCGGGGAACTCGCGCTCGTCGTGGTTCGCCGACGACAGCAGCAAGAGGATGGCGCTGCCCGCGGGCACGGTGCGGCCGTGGTACTCGACATCCTCGGCGACGTAACGGGCAACCCGCGGGCCGGGTGATTCGAGGCGGAGCAGTTCCTCGATCGCGGTCGGGATGAGCTGGGGTTGCTGCACCAACTCGCGGCGCTGATCGGGATACTCGGACAGCACCTTGCCCATCCAGCCGAACAGGCGACTGGTCGTGTCGACGCCGGCGCCGGCGACGACGGCCATGAAGATGAGGATCTCTTCGCGGGTGAGGTGACGGTGCACCCCTTGGGCGTCGTCGAACTCGGCGTTCAGCAGTTCGGTGACGAGGTCGTCGGAGGGGTTCTCGGCGCGCCAGTGCACATAGTCGGTGAACATGTTGCCGTCGAAGTAGTGGTCCTTCTTCACCTGCAACGGTTCGCCCGGCCGGTTGCGCAGATTGCGTTGCGCCTGGCTGCGCAGGGCCGGCTGGTCGGCGTCGGGCAGGCCGACGAGCATGCCGATCGTGCGCATCGGCAGTTCTGCACCGAGGTCGAGCACGAAGTCGAAGCTGTCCTGTCCGACGAGCGGATCGAGGCATGCCGCGCAGAACGCGCGTACCTTCGCCTCCAGGTCGCTGATGCGCCGGGGGGTGAACATGCGCGACACCAGGTTGCGGTGCACCGTGTGGGCGGGAGGATCCTCGTTGATGAATACCATCGGCGGCATCACCGGGTCGGCCTTCACCACTTCGAGGATGTCGCCTTTGGCCGAGCTCAACCGCGTGAAGTCCTTGAGGCCCGCCTCGACGTCGGCGAAGCGGCTGAGCACCCAGAAGTCGTGGCGCTCGTTGTAGTACAGCGGGGCCTCGTCGCGCAGCCGCCGGTACACGGGATACGGGTCGGCGTCGATCTCGACGTCCCACGGGTCGTAGTAGAGATCGCTCATGTTCCTTCGCCTCCTGGTGCTCCTATACGAGTGTATAGTATGCCACAGTTGACGGAATGGGAGGAGACGGAATGGGGCGCGTCGCGGTGGTCACCGGTGGTGGCTCAGGCTTGGGCCGATCGATCAGTGAGCAGCTGGCTGCCGCGGGCTACAGGGTCGCGGTGCTCGACCTCGACGGCGACACGGCCACGGAGGTGGCGGCGGAACTGACCGCCGGGGGCGCAGCAGCGATCGGGCTCCACGTCGATGTGGCCGACCGTGCGTCGGTTGCTGGTGCGTACGAGCAGGTGCGCTCCCAATTCGGCGCGATCGAGATCGTCGTCACCAGCGCCGCGATTACTGGCTTCACCCGCTTCGAGTCGATCACGCTCGACGACTGGGAGCGTCACTTCGCGGTCAACGTCACCGGCACCTTCAACAGTTTGCAGTTGGCCGTGCCGGACATGCTCGCCGCCGGCTGGGGCCGGATCGTCACCCTCTCCTCGGCGGCTGGGCAGGTGGGCGCGCTGCGCCAAGGGCACTACTCGGCCACGAAGGGCGCGGTGATCGCGATGACCAAGACGATCGCTCTCGAATACGCGGCTCGCGGCATCACGTGCAACTCGGTGGCGCCGTTCGTTGCCGCGACGCCGTTGCTGCGTGCCAGGCAGGAGGCGGGTCGTTTGCCGGGCGACGACGTGCTGTCGCGGATGATCCCCGCCGGCCGCCTGGGCGAACCCGAGGAGTTGGCCGCGGTGTGCGTCTTCCTGTGCTCGGACGCGGCCAGCTATATCACCGGCCAGATCATCGGGGTGAATGGAGGAGCAGTCGTATGAATGCGGACCGTTTCGACCTCAGCGGGCGAGTGGCCCTCGTCAGCGGTGGCGGCACGGGCATCGGGCGCGCGAGTGCGCTCGTGCTCGCGCAACATGGTGCCGAGGTCGTGGTTGCCGGCCGTCGATCGCAACCGCTGGACGACACCGCGGACGCGATCCGCGCCCTCGGTCGGCGCGCGCTGGCCATCCCCACCGACGTCACCGTGCCGGCGCAATGCGAGGCGCTCGTGGCGACGACGCTCGCGGAGTTCGGTCGCCTCGACATCCTCGTGAACAGCGCCGGCGGAGGGCCGACGAAGGGCATCCTCAAGTGGACCGAGGACGAGTGGCAGGAGTTGCTGCAACTCAACCTGGGGAGCGTGTGGTTCCTCTCCCGGTGTGCCTCGCGGCCGATGCTCGAGCAGGGCAAGGGCGCGATCGTCAACATCTCCTCCGGTGCGGCGTTGTTGGCGATGCCGCAGGCGGCGATCTACGGCGCGGCGAAGGCCGGTGTGGTGAACATCACCGGCTCGATGGCCGCGGCCTGGACGCGCAAGGGCATTCGGGTGAACTGCGTCGCCTCGGGCGCGGTGAGAGCCGCGACCCTGACCGATGAGGCCCAAAGGCTGGGCTTCGACGTCGATCTCCTCGGCGACACGAACGCGATGGGTCGCCTGGGCGAGCCGGACGAGATCGGCTGGCCGGTGTTGTTCTTCGCCTCGGATGCTTCGAGCTTCTGCTCGGGTCAGACGTTGTATGTCCACGGTGGCCCGGGGCCGGCCGGGGTCTGACCGGCGTCAGGCGTTGCGAGCTTCGGTCTCAAGGCGCTGCAGGAAGGCGGCAAAGAGCCGTTCCACGTCGGCGTGACCGCGGGTGACGCCCAGGCCTTCCTCCAGTTGCAGCAGCTTGGGAACGCCGGTGATGAGGAACAGCAGTGCCTCGGGCGACGGTGCGTCGTCATTGTCGCGACCGAACCGCTTGCCGAGCGTCGCGAGCTGGGCTGTACGCACTCGATCGGTGACCTCGGCGACGACGGCACGAACGGACTCACGGTGATTGCCGAGCGCCATGTACTCGTTGATCAAGGCTGCGCTCGCTTCGTCGTGGCTGTACTCCCACAGCCGCGTGAGTGGGCGGTCGGCGCCGGAGCGCAGAGCCTGTTCGAGTTTGCCGATGTTGCGTTCGAACGAGCGTCGAACCGACGCCACGAGCAGATCGTCGATTGTGGGGAAGTAGTACTGCACGAGTCCACCAGTGACCCCCGCGGCGCGCGCGACAGCACGATAGGTGACCGCTGCGTAGCCCTTCTCGACCATCAGCCGCTCCACGCAGTCGAGCAACAGGTCACGTGTTGCGGGCGGTTCGGGACTTGTAGCGCTGTTCATCGGCCCTCGCCCTCGCTGCGCATCACCGCGACGATGTCGGCGCCCGGCGGGTCGTCGAGAATGCGTTGGGTCGACGCGGGCATCCGTCGCCGCCAGTTCGCACCGCCCACTGTGCCCGGCAGGTTGGGCCGCTCTTCGCAACCGGCGAGATCATCGGTGCTGGCCAGGGTGAGCACGCAGGGGGCGCTCATCACTTGACCGTGCAGCGCCACCGAGGCCGCGTCGGCATCGGTCGCGCCGGGTGTGGCGGCGACCAGGTCGGCGCGCATCTCCGGGCTGCCGTCGGTTCCCGCCCACACGCCGGCGACGGTGGGCAGGTCGTGGGTGGTCACCGTGGCGAGGTTCTCTTCGGGCCACTCCCGGGGGTGCGGGTCGAACCACCACACCTTGGTGCCGAGGATGCGACCATCGGCCAATGCCTCGCGCACGCCGGCCTGCACCGTGCCGAGATCCTCACCGACGACGAAGGCACCGGCGCGCGAGGCCTCGAGGCGCACGATCGCGAGCAGTTCGTCGGCGGGCATCCGCACGTACGCGCCGTCCGCAGGGCCGCCGCCCGCGGGCACCCAGAACTGGCGGAACAGCCCCATCACGTGGTCGATGCGCAAACCGCCCATGCCTTCGCAGGCGGCGCGCACCATTGCGATGAACGGGGCGTAGCCGGCGGCGCGCAGGCGCGACGGCACGAACGGCGGAAGGCCCCAGTCCTGCCCGGCCGGGTTGAACGGGTCGGGCGGGGCGCCGATTCGTACCCCGAGGGCCATCAGGTCTTGGTGCAGCCAGGCGTCGGCGCCATCGGGGGAGCTGCCTACAGCGAGATCGGCGATGAGCGCGAGGCCGGCCCCATGCGCGGTGCGGCGCAGTTCGTTGCGGGTGAGCCATTGCAGCCACGCGTGGAACTCGCAGGCGCGGGCGAACTCGTGATCGTGCAACGGCAGGTCGGCGACGGCGGGCGAGTCGGGGTGGCGCAACTCCGGCGGCCAGGCCTGCCAGTTGGCACCGTGCCGGTCGGCGAGCGCGCACCAGGTGGCAAAGCGCCACAGCTCCTGTCCCTCGGCGCGGGCCCAACTGCGCCACACCGGGTCGCTCGCTTCGCGCCCGAACCGGGCCGACAGGGTCTGGCGCTTCACCGACCAGACTCGATCGCGGTCGATGAGCGTGCCCGGGTCGTTGGAGAGTTCGCCCGGAGCGTCACCGGCCATCGGGATGAGCAGGGGGTTCAGCCAGCGGCGCGAGCTGGGGTAGTAGGGGCTCGGCTCTTGCGGCATCGTCGGCGCGGGCGCGTGCAGCGGGCTGAGCAGCAGGGCGACACCACCGAGCGTGGCGACGCGCTGGCCGAGCTCCTCCACATCGCGCAGGTCGCCAATCCCCCAGCCGTCGCCGCGCCACAGCGAGTACACCTGGGCGGCCACGCCCCATCCGCGCCGCGGTGGTGGGCAGCGCGGCGGTGCGACGACGAGTGTGGTGACCGGCCCGCCATCGAGCGGGGCCAGCCGGTGGTATCCGTTCGGCAGGGTGGGGGGCAGGGCGTCGATTCCGCCGAACTCGCCGCCGTCCTCCAGGGTCAACCGGCAGCGGCCCATGAGCGCATGGCCGGTGCCGTGCTCGACGAACCACAGCGGGTCACCGGCGGTCGCGTCCGCGAGCAGGGCATGCAGTTGCTCGTGCGTCGCCGCAGGGGTGTCGTGCCACCTGCCCTCCACGTCGTGATAGCCACGGGCGATGCCCCACTCGTCGTACACGTGCGCCTCCTCCCGGCCATTGTTGCGGTTCGTACACTCGCGAGCATGGCTTCTCCGCTCATCACCTGGCAGTTGCGTCGCATCGGGGCCCGTCTGCGGTCCCGCCGTGAGGAGTTGGAGGTCATCGGCGAGCAGCTGATGGCGCTCGAAGAAGGCGCCGACGAGGCGGCCATGCAGCGCCACCGGGCCCATGTGGTGGCCGAGATCGTCCGGCTGCAGACCCGCCAGGACCAGCTGCTCGACCGGATGTGACCGGATTCCTTCGGGCGGCGGCTGTCGGCCTGCTTGAATGGCGGCATGACCATCCGTGTGGTGATCGCCGAGGACGAAGCCATCATCCGTCTCGATCTGCGCGAGACGCTGGAGGAGGAGGGCTACGAGGTCGTCGGTGAGACGGGTCGCGGCGACCATGCGGTCGATCTCGTGCGCGAGCTACAGCCCGACCTTGCCATCCTCGACATCAAGATGCCGCACATGGACGGCCTCGACGCGGCCCGCATCATCAGCCAGGAGCGCATCTGCGGAGTGCTGATGCTCACCGCGTTCAGCCAGCGTGAAGTGGTGGAGGAAGCTCGCGACGCCGGCGCCCTCGCCTATCTCGTCAAGCCGTACCAGAAGAGTGACTTGATCCCCGCGATCGAGGTGGCCATCGGGCGCTTCCGGGAGTTGGTGCAGTTGAGCGGCGAGGTCGATGCGCTCGGCGAGCAACTCGAGTCGCGCAAGCTCATCGACCGGGCCAAGGGCGTGCTGATCGACGACTGTGGGTTGAAGGAGAGCGAGGCGTTCACCTTCATCCAGCGCACGGCGATGAGCGAGCGCTCGCGCATGCGCGACGTCGCCGACCGGATCATCGCCGGCACCCTCCGCCCGTAGGCGCCGTTCCGGCCTAGAGTCGGCCAGGCATGAAGATCCTCCTGCTCGACGGCAACTCGCTCACCTACCGGGCCTTCTTCGCCCTGCCCACGGACATGGCCACGGCCTCGGGGCAGGTCACCAACGCCGTGTTCGGGTTCACCTCGATGCTCGCCTACATGGTGAAGGATCAGCAGCCCGACGGCATCGCCGTGGCCTTCGACCGGCCCGAGCCGACGTTCCGCCACGAGGCCGATCCGACCTACAAGGCCCAGCGCGAGGCCGCGCCCGACATCCTGCGTCAGCAGATGGGCCTCGTGCGTGAGGTGCTGTCAGCGCTGAACATCACGACGCTCGATGTGGCCGGGTGGGAGGCCGACGACATCATCGCCACGCTCACGACGCAGGCCGTGGACGCGGGGCACGACGTGGTGATCGTCACCGGTGACCGCGACAGCTACCAGCTCGTCAGCGACCCGCACGTGAAGGTGCTCTACAACAAGCGCGGCGTCAGCGATTACTCGCTGTACGACGAGGCAGGCATCCTCGACAAGACCGGTGTCACGCCCGCGCTGTACCCGCAGTACGCAGCCCTGCGCGGCGACCCCAGCGACAACCTCGAAGGCGTCCCCGGGGTGGGCGAGAAGACCGCGGCGAAGCTGCTCAATCAATACGGCGGCCTCGACGGCATCTTCGCGCACGCCGCCGAGCAGACCCCCAAGCTCAGCGCGTCGCTCATCGAGCACGAAGAGCGCGCCCGCCACAACCTGATGATGATGATCCTGCGCCACGACGCTCCGGTGGAGGTCGACTTCGCGGCACTGTCCGTGCAGCCGAACGACGCGGAGGTGAAGCGGCTGTTCGACTTCCTCGAGTTCCGTGCGCTGTACGACCGTCTCTACGAGGCGCTCGGCATGATCGGCGCGGGCGGGGGTGCGGTCACCAACCCGACGGGAGAGGTGCTGGAGGCGGAGATCACCGACGTCACCGACGAGGCCGCAGCGACGGCACTGATCGCCTCGCTCGCGGTGCTCGACGTGATCCCCGCGTGGTCGGGCGAAGCTGGCCGTAGCGAGGTCACCGGTCTGGCGGTCGTCACCCATCCCGACGCGGCAGAGGTCAGCTGGATCCCCGGCGCGCTCTGCACGTCGATGGCGGTCATCGAGGCGCTCGGCGCTCACCGCGGCTGGCGCGGCCACAACGCGAAGGCGTTGATGCGTTGGCTGCTCGGCCGCGGGGGTACCGTGCCCGGGCTGCGTCTCGACACCGCCATCGCGGCCTACCTCATCGACCCGGCCGACACCCGCTATGCGCTGCGCGACCTGCTCGATCGCTACACGCGTTTCCAATTGCCCGACGACTCGGCGCAGGCAACCGGCCAGCTCGACTTCGGGGGTGGGCCCGACGACCGGCGCCTGGCCGCACGCGAGGCGCTCGCCGTTTCGCATCTCGCGTCGTCGCTGGAGGCTGCGCTCGACAACCAGGGCATGGCCGAGCTGTACCGCACGATCGAGAACCCGCTCGTTGCGGTGCTGGCGAAGATGGAACACGTCGGCATCGCCGTCGATGTCACCGAGTTGAAGCGCCTCAACGATCGCCTCACGGCCGAGGTCGAGCGGCTGGGTGCCGAGCTCGTGCGCGTGGCCGGGCGGCCGTTCAATCTCAACTCGCCGATCCAGCTGCGCGAGATCCTGTACACCGAGCGCGGGCTGGCGCCGGGCAAGAAGACCAAGACCGGGTTCTCGACCGACGCGGCGACGTTGGAGAAGCTGCGTGACCAGTGGCCCGAGTTCATCGACCCGCTGCTGCAGTACCGCGAGGTGGAGAAGCTGCGCGGCACATATGGCACCGGCCTGCTCGCCGAGGTGGCCCCCGATGGGCGTATCCACGCGACGTTCAACCAGACCGTCGCCCGCACCGGCCGACTCTCCAGTGACCAGCCGAACCTGCACAACATCCCGGTGCGCAGTGAGGAGGGCCGCCAGTTCCGCGTCGCCTTCGTCCCGGCGCCCGGTTGCACCCTGCTCGTCGCCGATTACAACCAGATCGAGCTGCGCTGCATCGCTCACCTCGCCCAGGATCCGGGCCTCATCGAGGCGTTCACCAGCGGCACCGACATCCACAACGCCACGGCCTCGCGGGTGTTCGGTGTGGCCCCGGCCGACGTCACGATCGAGCAGCGTTCCAAGGCGAAGATGGTGTCGTACGGCCTCGCCTATGGCATGGAGGCGTTCGGCCTCGCCCAGCGGTTGGCGATTCCGGTCGATGAGGCCGCGGTGATCCTCAACGCCTACTTCTCCGCCTTTCCGAACGTCAAGGACTACATGGATCGCACGGTGATCGAGGCCCGCATGCGCGGCTACACCGAGACCCTGTTCGGCCGTCGCCGTCCGATCCCCGAGCTGTCCAACAGCAACTTCCGCATCCGCCAGGCCGGTGAGCGCCAGGCGATGAACGCCGGCATCCAGGGCCTCGCTGCGGACATCTTCAAGGTCGCGCTGGTGCGCATTGACGCGGCGCTCGACGCGGCAGGTGTCGAGAGCCAGGTGGTGCTGCAGGTGCACGACGAGGTGCTCGTGGAAGTGCCCGTCGCCGAGCGCGACAGGGTCGGCCCGCTCGTGATCGACCTGATGCGCGGCGCGGCCGAACTCGATGTACCGCTCGAGGTCAATGTCGCTTGGGGCGCCACCTGGGCCGACGCCAAGGGCTGAGATGGAACCGAATCCCGACCATCACCACTGGTTCGAGCCGATCGCGGAGCACTTGGGGGCCGCGTACCTGCGGTATTCGTTCACGAAGGGCACGCAGCAGGAGATCGACTTCCTCGTGGACGCGATGGGGCTGCAGCCGGGGATGCGGGTACTTGACGTTGGCTGTGGCCCGGGCCGCCACGCTCACGAACTGGCCCGCCGCGGCATCCTGGCGCACGGCATCGACATCAGCGAGCGGTTCATCGAGATCGCGCAGACGGACGCGCCGTCGGGGGCGATCTTCCAGCGTTTGGACGCCCGTGGGATGTCGTTCGAGCAGGTGTACGACGCAGTGATCTGCCTGTGCCAGGGCGCGTTCGGCCTGATGACGGCGAACGGCGACGACCAGCTGATCCTGAAGCTGATGGCTCAGGCGTTGAAGCCACAAGGGAGGTTGGCGCTCAGCGCGTTCAACGCGTACTTCGCGGTGAAGTACTTCGACGGGCAGAACGGCGCGACGTTCAATGCCGACACCGGCGTGAACCACGAGCACACCGAGGTGCGCAACGAAGCCGGCGCGCCCAAGGAGGTGGAGCTGTGGACGGGCTGCTACACGCCCCGTGAGCTGCGAGTGCTCTTGCACAACGCGGGCATGACGGTCGACTCGATCAGCAGCGTCGAGCCGGGCAAGTACGCGCTCGCGGAACCGACGGTCGAGTCGCCCGAATTCCTGGTGCTGGCCCACCGCCGTTGACAATTCGTTCATCGCGCCGGGGATGACGTTCCCGGAGGTGGCTGGTAACGTTCCGGGGTCCGGAATCCGCCGGGCTCTTCAGTGTTCCTGTCCGAAAGCGATCGTCCCTTGTCCGATACCACTACCACCTCATCCTCGACCGACTCCTCCTGGGGCACGTTCGACGAAGAGGGCAACTACACCCCCCGCCAGATCGTCTCCGACGATCTCGGCATGTCCTTCGCCGATGCCATCGCCGGCACCATGGTTTCCGTCGAGGACGGTCAGCTCGTCAACGGCACGGTCGTGAAGGTCGACAAGGACGAAGTACTGCTCGACATCGGCTACAAGAGCGAGGGCGTCATCCCCGCTCGCGAGCTGAGCATCCGCAACGACGTCGACCCGAGCGAGATCGTCTCGCTGGGCGACAAGGTCGAGGCCCTGGTCCTCACGAAGGAAGACAAGGAAGGCCGCCTCGTCCTGTCCAAGAAGCGCGCTCAGTACGAGCGTGCCTGGGGCACCATCGAGAAGATCAAGGAAGCCGACGGCACCGTCGAGGGTCCGGTCATCGAGGTCGTCAAGGGCGGCCTCATCGTCGACATCGGCCTGCGTGGCTTCCTGCCCGCTTCGCTCGTCGAGCTGCGCCGTGTGCGCGATCTCGTGCCCTACGTCGGCAAGACCGTGCAGGCCAAGATCATCGAGCTCGACAAGAACCGCAACAATGTCGTGCTGAGCCGTCGCGCCTTCCTCGAAGAGACGCAGAAGGAGAGCCGCGACAGCTTCCTCACCAACCTCAAGCCGGGCGAGATCCGCGAGGGCGTGGTCAGCAGCGTCGTGTCCTTCGGTGCGTTCGTCGACCTCGGCGGCATGGACGGCCTCATCCACGTCAGCGAGCTGTCGTGGAAGCATGTCGACCACCCGGGTGCGGTCGTCAACGTGGGCGACAAGGTCACCGTGCAAGTACTCGACGTCGACTTCGACCGTGAGCGCATCAGCCTGTCGCTGAAGGCCACCCAGCAGGATCCGTGGCAGGAGTTCGCTTCCACACACGAGGTCGGCCAGCTCGTCTACGGCCGTGTCACCAAGCTCGTGCCGTTCGGCGGCTTCGTGCAGGTGGGCGACGGCATCGAGGGTCTCGTGCACATCTCGGAGATGTCCACGCACCACGTCGATGCTCCCGAGCAGGTCGTCACCCCGGGCGAAGAGCTGTGGGTCAAGATCATCGATCTCGACCTCGCCCGTCGCCGCATCAGCCTGTCGATCAAGCAGGCCGCCGAGGGCGGCGAGCTGGCCGAGGAGTACCGCCAGCACTTCGAGATCGACGAGCACGGCAACTGGACCGCCGGTCAGGACGACGCCGAACGCGAAGCCGCGTGGGCCGAGTACTACCAGGAGAACCCGGAAGCTGCCGAGGCCGCTGCGGCCGCTGCTGCTGCCGAGGCTGCTGTCGAAGCTCCCGCCGAAGCTGAGGCACCCGTCGAGGCACCCGCCCCGACCGCGGCTGCGGCCGAGGCTCCCGCCGAAGAGGCCTGACCACACACGAGCCGACGCTACGGTTGCCCCATGATCCTCGTGGGGCTCACCGGCGGCATCGGCTCGGGTAAATCAACGGTGAGCGCGGCCCTGGCCGCGCGGGGCGCCGTCATCATCGACGCCGATGCGATCACACGTGAGCTGCAACAGCCGGGCGAGCCCCTGCTGGTGCAGCTCGCCGATCGTTTTGGCGCCCAGATCCTCACCGCCGACGGCGCGCTCGACCGGCCGGTGCTCGCCGCGCTCGCGTTCGGGGACGCCGAGGCGCTCGCCGATCTCAACAATATCGTGCACCCCGCCATCGGCAAGGAGATCGCCCGCCGGCTGGAGGCCGCGTCGCTCACCGAGCGGATCGTGGTGATGGACATCCCCCTGCTCACCGAGAATCCCCGCGAAGGGTTGCAGGGCATCATCGTCGTCGACGTGCCGGTGGAGACCCAGGTCGAGCGCCTCGTGCGCTTCCGTCAGTTCGACGAGGCCGACGCCCGGGCCCGCATCGCCCGCCAGGCCACTCGTGAGGCCCGCCTGGCGACTGCCGACTTCGTGATCGACAACAGTGGTGAAGTCGCGGCGATCGAGCCGCAGATCGAGCGGCTGTGGGCGTGGGTCGCGGGCCTGCCGCAGCTGCCGCCCGGCGCCACCGCTGCGGGAGCCCGCAAGGACGGCGTCTAGCTACCAGGTGAGGCGGGCGACGGCCTCGTTGTCGACGATCTCGCCGGTGGGCACGAAGCCGAAGCGCAGGTACACCGGCCGGGGCGTGCCCGGGTACTCGCCGTAGGAGACGGTGAGGGTGCGATGGCCAGCGGCCTTGGTGCGCTCGAGGACGAGGTCGAGCACGCGGGTACCGATGCCGCGGCGCTGGTGCCAGCGATCGATGAGCAGGCGCCACAGGTACGGCTCGTCGTGGGTGAGCGATCGGTCGGCGAGTTGCAGGAACCCGACCGGCGCGCCATCGGCCTCGATGCCGAATGACTCCGCCTGCAACAGGCCGCCGCGCACCGTGATCGGCACCGACGCCTGGCCGAGCGACGGGGCAACGGGGCGCACGAACTTCTGCTGCGACCAGTGCGTGGCGAGCGCCATGTAGGCGTCGAGGTTGTCGCCGTCGAGTGCGACCAGCCGCACGTCACGCACGGGGGACAGGTCGCGCTCGCGCCAGGCGTGTCGGTCGGCCGCCAGCAGCGAGTAGCGCAGGTCGTCGGCCCAACTGTCAGGCAGCGCCACGCTCTCGCGGATGAGCGACTCGAACGTGAAGCCGACGGCCTCGACGACGCGCATGGACGGGATGTTCTCCGGATACAGCGAGGCCTCGAAGCGGTGCACGCCAGCGGCGCACAGCGCATCGACGACAGCCGCGAGGGCTTCGCCGGCGTACCCCTTGCCCTGGTGCGCCGCGGCGAGGGTGTACCCGACGGTGGCTTGGGTGCCGGCATCGTCGAGTCCGACGGCGACATCACCCACCATCACGCCGCCGCGGTCCACCGCGAGCTGCACCCAGGTGCCGGGCGTGGGGCCCGCCAGTGTCGCCTGGTCGTCGATGATCCGCCGGCCGGCGGCCTCCGTGAACGGCAGCGCCCAATCCTGGTAGCGGGCGAGCTCTGAGTCGTTGCGGTAGGCGATGAACGCGGGCAGGTCGACCTCGCGCATCATCCGCACAGTGAGGCGTTCGGTCCGCAGGGGCAGCACGGTGCGACCATAACCAACCCGTCCACGGGCGCACACCCCTTCGGTACAGTTGGCGACATGAGCCTTCGGCGCGAGACAGCGATCCCCGCCGACACCTCGCCGGAGGTGTGGCGGGCACAGATGCGTGCTCTCGCAGCCATGTCGCCGGCACGGCGCTTGGCCATGTGGGAAGCCCTCAATGACGAGCTCGCCGCAATGGAGGAGCAGGCGGTTCGTCGGCTCCATCCGGACTTCAGCCAGCGCGAGGTTGCACTGGAACTCGTCCGCCGCCGTCACGGCGCACCACTCGCCGCCGCGGTGGCTGCTTGGGCCGAGCGAACGGCGGGGTGATGTCACTCGCAGAGGCGTTCCGCCGAGTTGTGCAGGCGCTCGATGCAGCGCACGTCGACTATGTCGTGGTCGGGTCGACGGCATCGGCGGCGTGGGGCGTGGTGCGGTCCACTCGCGACGTCGACGTCGTGTTGGTGCTGCCGCCCGGTGGCGCCGCGGCGGTGCTTCACGAACTGATCGCGGACGATCTCTACGTGCCCGTGGCCGAGGCCGCGGGGGCGCTGGAACGAGGCGGCTCGTTCAACGTTCTGCACCCGGATTCGGGGGGCAAGGTCGATGTGTTCGTGTGCCTACCCGATGACGAGTTCGAACGGCGGCGGCTCGCTCGCCGCGTCCCGCTGGAAGTGCTCGGCATGCCCACGTTCGTGGCGACGGCGGAGGATGTCGTGCTCTCCAAGGTGCGCTGGCGGAAGGACACCCGCTCGGAGGTGCAGTGGCGCGACTGTGTGGAGATCGCTGCGTCGCAACCCCTCGACCGTGGGTACCTGCGCGAGTGGGCGCAGAAGCTGGGCGTCGCGGACGACCTCGAGTTGCTGTTCGCCCGGGTCGACGAGGCGGTTGGCTGACACGAACGTCTGTTCGGCGCTAGCATGACAGCGATGTCCGCCGTCACGACGCCTCGGTTCCAGATGGTCTCCCTGTTCGAGCCCGCCGGCGATCAGCCGACCGCCATCGCCTCGTTGGCCGAGGGCATCAACCGCGGCGATCGTTTCCAGACGCTGCTCGGCATCACCGGTTCCGGAAAGAGCGCCACCATCGCCTGGACGATCGAGGCGGTGCAGCGGCCCACACTGATCCTCGCCCCCAACAAGTCGCTCGCCGCGCAACTCACCCAGGAGATGCGCGAGTTCTTCCCCAACAACCGGGTGGAGTACTTCGTCAGCTACTACGACTACTACCAGCCCGAGGCGTACATCGCCTCCAGCGACACCTACATCGAGAAGGACTCGTCGATCAACGACGAGATCGATCGCCTGCGCCACTCGGCCACGGCGGCGCTGCTCACCCGGCGCGACACGATCGTGGTCGCGTCGGTCAGCTGCATCTATGGCATGGGCGATCCGGAGGAGTACAAGGGGCAGCTGCTCGAGCTGCACGTGGGCGTCGATTACGACATGCGCAGCATCTTGCGTCGGCTGGTGGACTTGCAGTTCGACCGCAACGACCTCACGCTCGGCCGCGGCAAGTTCCGTGTGCGCGGCGACACCATCGAGGTGCACCCGGCGTACGACGAAACCGTGCTGCGCATCGAGATGTTCGGCGACACCGTCGATCGCATCACCACGGTCGATCCGCTCACCGGCGAGACGCTGTCGGAGATGAACCAGATCATGGTATTCCCGGCCACCCACTATGTGGCCGGCGACGAGCGCATGCGCAAGGCCGTGATCGGTATCGAGGCCGAGCTGCAAGAGCGGCTGGCCTGGTTCGAGGCCAACGGCAAGCTGCTGGAGGCGCAACGCCTGCGCATGCGTACCCAGTACGACCTGGAGATGATCCAGGAGGTCGGGTACTGCAACGGCATCGAGAACTACTCGATGCACATCGACGGGCGCAGCCCGGGCGAGCCGCCGTTCACCCTGCTCGACTACTTCCCGAAGGACTTCCTGCTCGTCATCGACGAGAGCCATGTGGCCGTGCCCCAGCTGCACGGCCAGTACCTGGGCGACCTGCGCCGCAAGGACGAGCTCGTGGAGCACGGGTTCCGCCTGCCGAGCGCTCGCGACAACCGGCCCCTGCGCTTCGAGGAGGTCATCGAGCGCATCAACCAGTGCGTGTTCCTCTCCGCCACGCCCGCGCCCTACGAGATCCAGCACAGCAGCCAGGTGGTCGAGCAGATCGTGCGCCCCACCGGCCTCGTCGACCCCGAGGTGATCGTCAAGCCCACGAAAGGCCAGATCGACGATCTCATCGAGCTGGTCAACGACCGCATCACCCGCGGCGACCGTGTGCTCGTCACCACGCTCACCAAGAAGATGGCCGAAGACCTCACCGATTACCTGCTCGAGCAGGGCCTGCGCGTGCGCTACCTGCACAGCAACATCGACACGATCCAGCGCATCGAGATCCTGCGCGCCCTGCGCCTCGGCGAGTTCGACGTGCTCGTGGGCATCAACCTGCTGCGTGAGGGCCTCGACCTGCCCGAGGTGTCACTGGTGACGATCCTCGATGCGGACAAGGAAGGGTTCCTGCGCAGTGAGACGTCGCTCATCCAGATGATCGGCCGCGCCGCCCGCAACGTGGATGGCCAGGTGGTGATGTACGCCGACAAGGTCACGCCGAGCATGACGCGGGCGATCGAGACTACCCGCACACGGCGGGCCAAGCAGATCGCCTACAACCTCGAGCACGGAATCAACCCGCAGACGATCCGCAAGGCCGTCGGCGACATCCTCTCGTTGCTACGTCCGGACGACACGGCACCGGTGCCGGGCAAGGGCCAGCGCCGCAACCGCGAGCGCGACAAGGTGCAGCGCGAGCTGAAGACGCTGCCCCAGCAAGAGCTGGCCCGCCTCATCCAGACCCTGGAAGAAGAGATGCACGAGGCCGCGGCCGAGCTGAAGTTCGAGTACGCCGCCCGCCTGCGCGACGAGATCAACGACCTACGCCGCGAGATCAGGGACGCGGGCTGATCCGTGAACGGCCGTTCAGAGGTCCGCGGGCACGATGCTGCGCGAGGCGTAGCCCATGACCAGTGCGAGTGCGTCGTTGGCCGGGTCGGTCTCGGTGGAGGTGCAGTCGATGGGGCTGAAGAAGTCGGCACCATCGATTGCCTCGTAGGCAACCGGTACGTCGACGATGCCGCGCACCTCACCCGCGGAGCACACCGGCAGATTGATGTTCACCACGGTGCGTTCGGTGTTCATGCCGAAGCCGTACTCGGCGATGTGGGTGGTCACTTCGTCGACGGCGAGCTGCGCCGCGATCTCGAAGTCGACACCTTCGAGCGAGCCGCTCACTGCGATCGCCGGAATGCCGCGACGGGCAGCGGTGCGAGCGGCGCCCACGGTCCCCGACAGTGGCACCGCAAAGGATGCGTTCTGACCGAAGTTGATGCCCGACACCACGAGGTCGGGTTCGATGCCCAACTCGTCGACGGCCACGTTCACCGTGTCGGCCGGGAAGCCCTGAACTGCAACACCCGCGATGCCTGCGGCGGTGGTGACATCGGTGTGGACGATCTCGCCCTCGGTGGTCTTGTCGCTACTGCCGCTTTGGTTCTCCGCGGGAGCCACCACGACTACTTCCACATCGGGGATCTGCTCGAGGCCGTGCACCAGTGTCGTCAGCCCGTCAGCCTCGATCCCGTCGTCGTTGGTCACCAGGATCAGCAAGGGCTCGGCTGCGGCAGTGGTCTCGGGAACCGTCGTGACGGCAGCAGTCGTTACCGGGGCGGTCGCCTCGGGGGTCGCCGGTGCTGTGGACGGCGAGGCCTCGCCGCCGCCGTCCGAGCAGGCGACGAGCAGGGCGGGCACGGACAGGGCAAGCAGGATTCGGTTCAGGCGCACGGCGGCGAAGGTATCGACGCCTCCTTCAGCAGGCAGCCGACGTTCTGTCGCTTCTCCGAAGGTTCACCATCCGTTCAACAAGTCGTCCGTTCGGTCGCTGGGTAGCCTCGCCGCCATGCCCCCCGCCCAAGAGAACAAGATCATCGTTCGGGGTGCTCGCGAGCACAACCTGAAGAACATCAGCGTGGACCTGCCCCGCGATCGGCTGATCGTGTTCACCGGCTTGTCGGGGTCGGGCAAGAGCAGTCTCGCGTTCGACACGATCTACGCCGAGGGCCAGCGCCGCTACGTCGAGTCGCTGAGCGCGTACGCCCGCCAGTTCCTCGGCCAGATGGACAAGCCCGACGTCGATGTGATCGAGGGACTCTCGCCCGCCATCTCCATCGACCAGAAGAGCGCGAGCCGCAACCCGCGTTCCACGGTCGGCACGATCACCGAGGTCTACGACTACCTGCGGCTGCTCTACGCCCGCATCGGCGTGCAGCACTGCGCCAACGACGGCACCCGTCTGCAGCGCCAGACGCCGTCGCAGATCGTCGATCGCATCCTGCTGCTGCCCGACGGCACGCGCTTCCAGGTGCTCGCTCCCGTGGTGCGTGGCCGCAAGGGTGAGTACAGCACCTTGTTGGAGGATCTCACCGCCCAGGGTTTCGTGCGAGCCCGCATCGACGGCGAGGTCGTCGATATCGCCGAGTTCCTGAAGCGCGACGAGAAGTTGGCCCGCTACGAACAGCACCGCATCGAGATCGTGGTCGACCGCCTCGTGCGCCGCGATGGCATCGAGCGGCGCCTCACCGACTCGCTGGAGACCGCGCTGAAGCTGGCCGAAGGTGTCGCCGAGGTCGAGTTGATGACCCGCGACGCCGACAAGACCGAGCATGTCGAGGGTGAGACACTCACGTTCAGCCAGCACCTCGCCTGCCCGAAGTGCGGCACGAGCTACGAAGAGCCGGCGCCACGCAACTTCTCGTTCAACTCACCCTACGGCGCGTGCGAGGGCTGCCTGGGCCTGGGTACCACGTTCGAGGTCGACCCCGAGTTGGTGATCCCCGACCACGACATCTCGATCAACGAAGGTGCGATCGCCCCATGGCGTACGAGTGGCACCCAGTACTTCTCGCGCATGCTCGAAGCGGTCGCCGCCGAGTACGGCATCGATCTCGACGCGCCCTACGGCAAGCTCACCGCCAAACAGCAGAAGGTCGTGCTGCACGGTGTCGACGGCAACCTGAAGGTCAAGTACAAGAACCGTTACGGGCGCATGCGCGAGTACGCCACCGCCTACGAAGGCGTCGTGCCGTGGCTCAACCGCCGCCGCGAAGGCGCGGAGAGTGATTGGTCGCGCGAGCAGTACGAGGGCTACATGCGTGAGGTGCCGTGCCATGCCTGTTCGGGCGCGCGCCTCAAGCCGTCCACACTCGCGGTCACGGTCGGCGACAAGAACATCGCTGAAGTCTGCGAGATGGCGATCGCCGATTCGGCGAACTTCCTCTCCGGGCTGGTGCTCAGCGAGCGCGACAAGATGATTGCCGAGCGGGTTACCAAGGAGATCAACGCCCGCCTCGGGTTCCTGCTCGATGTCGGCCTCGACTACTTGTCGCTCTCGCGCTCGGCGGGCACGCTCGCGGGTGGCGAGGCGCAGCGGATCCGCCTCGCCAGCCAGATCGGCAGCGGGCTGGTGGGAACGCTCTACGTGCTCGACGAGCCGTCGATCGGCCTGCACCAGCGCGACAACCGACGCCTCATCGACACGCTCATCCGCCTGCGCGACCTCGGCAACACGGTGCTCGTGGTGGAGCACGACGAGGACACGATCCGCGAGGCCGACTGGCTCGTCGATATCGGCCCCGGCGCGGGCGAGCACGGCGGCGCGGTGGTGTACAGCGGGCCGGTCAAGGGCGTGCTGAAGGTGAAGGAATCGATCACCGGCCAGTACCTCAGCGGCA
This sequence comes from Ilumatobacteraceae bacterium, assembly GCA_041918155.1. Lineage (GTDB taxonomy): Bacteria > Actinomycetota > Acidimicrobiia > Acidimicrobiales > Ilumatobacteraceae > UBA668. Next base: position 35,784 of record JAYRWH010000010.1, read on the forward strand.
AGCGCAGCATCCCGGTGCCCGCGCAGCGGCGGCCGCCGGGCCTGCAGTGGCTGGAGATCAACGGCGCCCGCGAGCACAACCTGCAGAGCCTCGACGTGCGCCTGCCGCTCGGGTGCTTCGTCGCCATCACCGGCGTCAGCGGCAGCGGCAAGAGCACGCTCGTGCGCGACATCCTGCTGCCCGTGCTGATGCAGCGCATCTACAAGTCGAAGGCCGCGGCTGGCAAGCACAAGAACATCAAGGGCATCGAGTTCCTCGACAAGGTCATCGACATGGACCAGTCGCCGATCGGGCGCACGCCGCGCAGCAACCCGGCGACGTACACCGGCGTGTTCGACAATGTGCGCAAGCTGTTCGCCACCACCGCCGAATCGAAGGTGCGCGGCTACATGCCCGGTCGCTTCAGCTTCAACGTGGCGGGTGGCCGCTGCGAGGCGTGCTCGGGCGACGGCACGATCAAGATCGAGATGCACTTCCTGCCCGACGTGTACGTGCCGTGTGAGGTGTGCAAGGGCGGCCGCTACAACCGCGACACGCTCGACATCCAGTTCAAGGGCAAGAACATCGCCGAGGTGCTCGACATGCCGGTGGCCGAGGCCGTCGACTTCTTCAGCAACCAGCCGGCGATCCACCGCTACATGCAGACGCTGATGGACGTCGGTCTCGGCTATGTGCGCCTCGGGCAGTCAGCGCCGACGCTGTCGGGCGGAGAGGCCCAGCGCGTGAAGCTCGCCACCGAGCTGGCCAAGCGCAACACGGGCCACACGATCTACCTGCTCGACGAGCCGACGACGGGCCTGCACTTCGAGGACGTGCGGCGCTTGCTCACCGTGCTGTCGCGGCTCGTCGATCAGGGCAACACGGTGCTCGTGATCGAGCACAACCTCGACGTGATCAAGACCGCCGACTGGATCGTCGACCTCGGCCCCGAGGGCGGCAGCGGCGGCGGCCTGGTGGTTGCCGAGGGCAGCCCGGAAGACGTCGCGCGGGTAGACGCCAGCCACACCGGCCGGTTCCTGCGACCGCTCCTGGAAGGTTGACCATCGGTCATCTGCCGTCTACCCTTTGAGGCATGGTGACGAAGACAGCGCTGAACATCGACAGGGAGAAGGTTCGGCGCGTCGCCGAAGTGCTTGGCACGAAGGGAACGACCGCCACCATCGACGCGGCCCTCACCGAAATCATCGCCCGTGAGGGGCGAGCCCGACTGCTCGAGCGCATGCGATCGATGACCGACGAGGAGGCTGACGCGATCCTCCATAGTTGGGACTGATGGCGACCCACTTGATCGACAAGTCGGCGTGGGTTCGGCTGCGTCTGCCCGAGGTCTTCGATCGGCACCGCGACTCGCTTCTGTCGGGACGGATCGCAGCGACCGGAGTGCTCATGTTGGAGGTGTTGGTGTCGGCGCGTTCGGCGGACGACTTCGAGAGTGTTCGCGGCAACCTGGCGTTGATGCCGCGCGTTCCGGTCACGGAGGCGATTCTCGATCGGGCAATCGACGTGCAAGGGCTGATGGTCCGGCGGGGAACTCACCGCGCACCGTCGCCGGCCGACCTGATTCTGGCCGCGTGCGCCGAGGCGAACGGCCTGACGGTGCTGCATTACGACAAGGACTTCGACCTCATCGCCGATGTCACCGGCCAGGCGGCCGAGTGGGCTGCTCCTCAGGGCTCACTCGCTTGACCGAGTCCGGGTCAAGTTGGCGTTGAGCCGGGCCTGCAGCCCGCCTGAACGCCAACTTGTGGGTCAGCGGCCGCGGAGCTTCTTCGACAGCTCGTTGAGGCGGGCCTTCTCGCCCTTGGAGAGCGAGTCCATGCCGTTGGCGCTGATCTTGTCGAGCAACAGGTCGAGCTCGGTCTGATCGGCGCTGGTGTGTGCCGAGTCGCCCCACGGGCCGGCGACGACGGTAGGCCCCGAGCCCTTGCGGCGCTTGGCCGGCGTCGAAGCCGTGCCGCGTCGTTTGCCGAGCACCTGGGGAATGAACCCGAGTTCCGCCAACAGCCCGCACTGGCGTGCGCCGACGATGCCGACAGCGATCACTAGGAGTTCCAGCAGCAACGACTCGTAGCGCTCGTCGCTGACGTAGTACAGGGCATCGATCACGATGTAGATCAGCGCCATCACCCACGCCGGCACGCCAAAGAAGAAGCTGACGTTCGGGTACTCGAGAGCGAAGACCGCCACCAGCCCGATACTCAGCACACGAAGTCCGTACGAGGCTCCGAAGCTGTCGAAGTGGATGGCGGTGACGAGGGCGGCCGGGACGATGGTCATCGCCACGAGCAGCCAGGTGAAGCGGGTGCGGCCGGCGAGTTCTTCGATGCGGTGCCCGAGAAACCAGAAGAAGACCAGCGTGAGGATGATCCAGATCGCCTGCTGGTCGAGCGGGTTGGCGATCGGCCACGTGGCGACACGCCACACGTCGCCTTCGCGCACCAGGGCACCGGCGAACACCAGCTTCCCGAGTGACACCTTGTCGACTGCGTACCAGAACATCGACCCGATGGCGAGGGCCACCATCAGGGCGGTGGTGGTGACATCGATACTGCCGACGCGGAACCAACCGTCGCGGCTGGGTCGTTCGGGCAGGGAGAACTGATAGCGACCGGGCACGAGCGCAACCCTACCCGCGCTGCCACACGGCCGACCGTAGGCTCGGGGCCCCTAGAGTCGGCGTGATGGTTGCGCGACCGCCCACCGGCACGATTCCCGAGTCGCCGGGGTCGTATCAGTTCAAGGACAAGGACGGCCGCGTCATCTATGTCGGCAAGGCGTCCAGCTTGCGTCAGCGGCTGTCGAACTACTTCCAGGACCCGCGCAACATGCATCCGCGCACGGCGCAGATGGTGGCCACGGCCACGTCGGTGGAGTGGATCGAGGTGCGCAACGAGGTCGAGGCGCTCATGCTCGAGTACAGCCTCATCAAGCAGCACCGCCCGCGCTTCAACGTTCGTCTGCGCGACGACAAGAGCTATCCGTTCCTCGCGGTGACCGAGGACGAACAGTTCCCGCGGGCGATGGTGATGCGCGGTCGCAAGCGCAAAGGAACTCGCTACTTCGGCCCCTACGCCCATGCGTACGCGATCCGCGACACCCTCGACCTGTTGCTGCGCAGCTTCCCGATCCGCACATGCAGCCCGGGCAAGTTCAACGAACACCATCGGCTGGGCCGGCCGTGCCTGCTGTTCCACATCGAGAAGTGCAGCGGCCCGTGCGTGGGCGAGATCGAGGAGATGCCGTATCGCCAGCTCGTGCAGGAGCTGTGCGACTTCCTCGATGGCGACACCGACGAGATCGTGAAGCGTCTCGAGAGCGAGATGGCCGCGGCGGCCAAGGAGCTGGAGTACGAGCGTGCGGCGCGTGTGCGCGATCGCCTGCTCGCTGTGCGCCGCGCGATAGAGAAGCAGCGGATGGTCGCGGAGCGCAGCGAGGACATCGACGTCGTGGGTATCGCCGATGACGACCTCGAAGCGGCCGTGCAGGTGTTCTTCGTGCGCAAGGGCCGCGTCGTGGGGCGCAAGGGGTTCGTGCTCGACAAGGTGGAGGAGCTCACGCCAGGCGGCCTCGTCGACCGAATCCTGGAAGAGCTGTACGGCGACGATCCGCCGGCCGGTGTGCCCAAGCAGGTGCTCGTGCCGGTCGACCCCGACGATGCCCCGACCTACGAAGAGTGGCTCACCCACTTGCGCGGCAGCAGGGTGCAGATCCGTGTGCCCCAACGTGGCGACAAGCGCGACCTGCACGAGACCGTCACGCGCAACGCGAAGGAAGAGTTCATGCGCCACCGCCTGCGTCGTGCGGGTGATCACAACGCGCGCAGCCGGGCGCTCACCGAGCTACAGGATCTGCTCGGGCTGCCCGAAGCGCCGCTGCGCATCGAGTGCTACGACATGGCGCACCTGCAGGGCACCGACTACGTCGGGTCGATGGTGGTGCTGGAGGACGGCCTGCCGAACAAGCGCGAGTACCGCCGCTTCAAGGTGAAGGAAGTCGCCGGCAATGATGACTACGCGGCGATGGAGGAAGTGCTCACCCGTCGCCTGCAGGCATACCTCAACGAGCGCGACCAACCGCTCGACGACGACCTGGTCGACGGGCAAGCCAGCAGTCAGTACGGCAAGCGCCCCAAGAAGTTCGCCTACCCACCGCAGCTGTTGCTGGTGGATGGCGGCAAGGGCCAACTCGCGGTCGCCGAGCGGGTGGTGCGCGCCCTCGGGCTGCAGGACGAGATCCCGCTGGCGTCGCTCGCCAAGCGCTTCGAGGAGGTCTACCTGCCCGGGCGTAGTCAACCGGTGGAGGTGCCCCGCGGCAGCGATGCGTTGTTCATGCTGCAGCGCATCCGCGACGAGGCGCACCGCTTTGCCAACACGTTCCACCGCGAGCTGCGTGGCAAGCGGATGACGGCGAGTTCGCTCGACGGCATCGCCGGCCTCGGCGAGGCACGCAAGAAGAAGCTCACCCAGGTGATGGGTGGCGTCAACGCGGTGAAGAAGGCGAGCCTCGACGACCTCAAGGCGCTGTCGTTCCTCCCCGACGCCGTGGCCGAGGCGATCCACACCAAGTTCCACCCACCCGCCTGACGTCGGAGGACTACATCAGCGGGCGGATGATCGTGTCGTGCACCTCGGCGAGCTTGTCGGCCCGCGCTGCCGGGGTGTCGCCGAGCGTGAAGTCGGGGACGGCGAACTCGTCGAAACCCAGCTCGACGTATGCGCCGAGGATCTCCTGCAACGCGGAAGCCGAACCGGCGATCACGTTGGGCGCCTTGGCGAAGTCGCCGAGGTCGTCGAGCTCTTTCTGGCTGCTCGTGAGGAACACCATCGCCTGCGCGCAGGTGCGCATCGTCGCCATGTCGCGGCCCTCGTCGGCGCACGCCGCACGCAGGTCGGCGAGGCGGGTGCCGGCGAGGTCGGGGTTGCCCCACGTGTTCCACTCCTGTGCGAAGCGGGCGGTGAGGCGCAGCATGCGAGCACCCTTCGTGCCCACCAGGATCGGAAGCGGGGACTGCACGGGCTTGGGCGAGAACGGGCCGTCGGTGATGGTGAACGACTTGCCGGCGAAGCTGAACGACGGTTCGCGGAACAGGCCGTGGATGATCTCGATGCCCTCGGCGAAGCGGCTGACGCGCGGCCCCGGCCCGGGCAGCTCGAAACCGTAGGCGGCGTGCTCGTTGACCTGCCAGCCGGCGCCGAGGCCGAGCACGGCGCGGCCGCCGGAGATGTGGTCGACCGCGGTGGCCCGCTTGGCGAGCACGACCGGGTGGTGGATCGTGAGCGGCGACACCATGGACACGAGGCGCACGCGGGGCACCACCGCGGCGACGCCGGCGAGCACGGTCCAGCAGTCGAGCGCGTCGCCCGGGTCGGGAGTGCCGTCGGCGCGGTCGGGCATCATGTGGTCGGCGTACCAGAACGACTGATAGCCGTTCTGCTCGGCGAAGCGGGCGAGCGTGAGCGTCTCGTCCCACGAGCGGTCGTAGGCGGGCCACAGGGCGAACTTCATGCAGGCACCCTAAACCTTCGCCTGTGGCTGGATCGCCAGGTCGCCGCGCGCCGCCCAACGCGGCCCGAACGGGCGCGGTTCATCCCGCGCGCCGGCAAGAAGCGCGCCCGTGGGCGCGAGGTGGCCCTGCGGCGAGACGAATCGCGCCCAACCGGGGAGGGGTGGGGGCGCGGCCGTACGATGGCGGAGTGAGCGACCAAGACGGTGCAGGTGACGGGCTGTGGGAGACACACGCCGAGTGGTGGATCGATGGATTCACCGACGGTGTCGACCCGGAGTACGAAGAGCAGATCCTGCCGCTCGCGGCGCGTGAACTCGCGGGCGCCACGCACGTTCTCGACGTGGGCTGCGGCGACGGCCAGGTGAGCCGCCTCGCGGCCCGCCTCGGTGCGCACGTCGTGGGCATCGACCCCACGTGGAACTGCGTGCGCGTTGCCCACGAGCGCGGCGGGGGAGCGTTCGCCCGCGCCGGCGCTGCGCAACTCCCGTTCCCCGACGCGACGTTCGACGCGGTGGTGGCGTGCCTCGTGTTCGAGCACATCCGTGAGGTCGACGCCGCCATCGCCGAGGTCGCCCGCGTGCTGCAGCCCGGCGGGCGCTTCTGCTTCTTTCTCAACCACCCTCTCTTGCAGACACCGAACAGCGGCTGGATCGACGACCAGTTCCTCGATCCGCCCGAGCAGTACTGGCGCATCGGTGCGTACCTGGTGGAAGACGAGACGATCGAGGAGGTGGAGAAGGACGTGTTCATCCCGTTCGTCCACCGACCGCTCAGCCGCTACATCAACGCGCTGGCGGCGAACGGGCTGCTGCTCGAACGCATGGAAGAGCCGGCACCGCCCGCAGGTTTCCTCGCCAAGGCCGAGGAGTACCAGGAGGCGTCAACGATCCCGCGCCTGCTCTACCTGCGCACGCGCCGCCTGTAGGGAGTCGTCTGCGCCTACGATCGGGGGCGATGGCCGACATCTTGTTGATCACCGGCTTGTCCGGGGCGGGTCGCTCGGGCGCGGCCGCGGTGCTGGAAGACCTCGGCTGGTACGTCATCGACAACTTGCCCACCAGCCTCGTCGACACGATCGTCGAGTTGGTCAGCAAGCCGGGCAGCGACATCGAACGCCTCGCGCTCGTAGCCGGCCGTCAGCACGTCGAGCTGCTGCCCAAGGTGGCGGCGCTGCGGGCGGAGGGCCACCGCGTACGCATGCTCTACCTCGACGCGAGCACGAGCGCGCTGGTGAAGCGCTACGACGCCACGCGGCGCAAGCACCCGCTCGATGGCGAGGCGCCCGGCCTCGTGGAAGCGATCGAGCTGGAGCGCGAGATGTTGCAGCCGGTGCGCGACGCGGCCGATCTCGTGATCGACACGAGCGAGCTCAACGTGCACCAGTTGAAGGCCAAGCTGCTCGCCGCGTTCGACGAAGCCGGCGACGATCAGCGACTACTCATCGCGGTGGAGAGCTTCGGCTTCAAGCACGGCCTTCCGATCGATTCGGACATCGTGATGGACGTGCGCTTCCTGCCCAACCCGCACTGGGAGGAGGCGCTGCGCCCGCTCACTGGTCACGACCCACTCGTGCGCGACTTCGTGCTCGAGCGGGCCCAGGCGAGCGACTTCCTCGACCGCTTCGAGGGCCTCATGCTGTCGCTCTTGCCGTCGTACGCGGCCGAGGGCAAGAGCTACCTCACCGTTTCCATCGGTTGCACCGGTGGCCGCCACCGCAGCGTCGCCGTCGCGGAGGAGCTGGCGCGTCGTATTCGCGAGCACGGTTTCGCCGTGCGAGTGGGGCATCGCGACCTCAGTCGTTAGGACTTTCGGGACTGGTCAGCGGCCCCCGCAGCCGAAGTAGGGTTGAACTCGTAGGAACTCCCCTTGGAAAGGACTCGCAGCCATGACGGTTCGGGTAGGCATCAACGGTTTCGGGCGCATCGGGCGCAACTTCTTCCGCGCGGCGAAGCAGCGCGGCGCTGACATCGACTTCGTGGCGGTGAACGACCTCGGGTCGCTCGACCAGATGGCGCATCTGCTGAAGTACGACTCGGTGCTCGGTGTGCTGCCGAACAACATCAAGGCCAGCAAGAACGGCATCTCGGTCGATGGCGACGAGCTGCGTGTGCTCAGCGAGCGCGACCCCAAGAACCTGCCGTGGGGTGAGCTCGGCGTCGACATCGTCATCGAGAGCACCGGTTTCTTCACCAAGCGCGACGCAGCTGCGGCTCACCTCGCCGCCGGCGCCAAGCTCGTCATCGTCTCGGCCCCGTGCGACGGCGCCGATGGCACGTTCGTCTACGGCGTGAACCACAAGGATTTCGACGTCAAGACGCACAAGGTCATCTCCAACGCGAGCTGCACCACCAACTGCTTCGTGCCGGTGGTGAAAGTGCTCGACGATGCGTTTGGCATCGAGCAGGGCCTCATGCAAACCGTGCACGCCTACACCGGCGACCAGCAGCTCGTGGACGGCCCGCACAAGGATCTGCGTCGCGCTCGTGGCGCCGCGATCAACATCGTGCCCACGAGCACCGGTGCCGCTCGCGCCACCAGCCTCGTGCTCGCCTCGATGAAGGGCAAGCTCGACGGCACCTCGCTGCGCGTTCCGGTGCCCACCGGCTCGATCGTCGACTTCACCGCCAACCTCAAGACCGCGGCGACGGTTGCCCAGATCAACGCCGCCTTCAAGAAGGCCGCCAACGGCCCGCTGAAGGGTGTGCTGCGCTACACCGAGGATCCGATCGTGTCGAGCGACATCGTCGGCGACCCGCACTCGAGCATCTTCGACTCCGGTCTCACGATGAGCATGGGCAAGATGGTGAAGGTGCTGGCGTGGTACGACAACGAGTGGGGCTACAGCAACCGCCTCATCGACACCACGCTCTACACCGGCGCGAAGCTCCCCAAGAGCAAGGCGAAGAAGTAGTCCGATGAGCCGCATCCCCACACTCGCCGATCTCGGCGACGTGCGCGGGAAGCGGGTCTTGGTGCGAACCGACTTCAACGTCCCGATGGACGGTGGGGTCATCACCGACGACTTCCGCATCCGCGCCGCGCTGCCCACGATCAACTGGCTCACCGAGCGCGGTGCGCAGGTCGTCACCGCCTCGCACCTCGGCCGGCCCAAGGGCCAGCCCAACCCGAAGTACTCGATGGATGCGGTGCGGGCTCGCCTGGCCGAGCTCGCACCCGGCGTCGAGTTGATGGAGAACCTGCGCTACGACGCGGGCGAGGAAGGCAATGATCCTGCTTTCGTGGCCAAGATCATCGAGGGCATCGACATGTATGTCGACGATGCCTTCGGCGCCTGCCACCGCGCCCACGCCAGCATCGTCGGCCCACCCAAGAGCCTGCCCTCGGCGATGGGCCTGCTGTTGCAGAAGGAGGTCGAGGTGCTCCTCGGCCTGCGCAACGATCCCAAGCACCCGTTCGTCGCCGTGCTGGGTGGCAGCAAGATCTCCGACAAGCTCGGCGTGGTGGAGACGCTGCTCGCCACCGTCGACTCGTTGGTGATCGGTGGGGCGATGTGCTTCACGTTCCTCGCCGCACAGGGCCACACGATCGGCGACTCACTGTTCGAGCCCGACCAGGTGGAGACGTGCAAGCGCCTGCTGGCGCAGGCCGCGTCCGGCGGGAAAGCGATCCATCTGCCCGAGGACATCGTCGGCACGAATGCCGATGGTGAGGTGCTCACGTTCGGGCGTTCGCTGCCCGACGGCGCGAAGGGCTTCGACATCGGGCCCGGCTCGGCCGCCGCGTTCAGCGACGTCATCATGGAGGCCCGCACCGTGTTCTGGAACGGCCCGATGGGCATGTTCGAGGATCCGCGGTTCGAGGCCGGCACGCGCACCGTCGCCCAGGCGATGGCGGATACCAAGGCGTTCACCGTGGTTGGTGGCGGCGACAGCGCCGCGGCGCTCGCCCAGTTCGGCCTCGACGACGAGGTCGACCATGTCAGCACCGGCGGTGGCGCATCGCTGGAGCTGCTCGAGTTGGGCGACCTGCCCGGGCTCGAAGCACTGAGGGGGGCACCGAATGCGTAAGCCACTCATCTCCGGCAACTGGAAGATGAACCACAACCACTTCGAGGCGATCCAGACCGTCCAGAAGTTGGCCTATCTCGTCGGCAAGGACGAGCTCGAGCACGCCGACGTCAGCATCCACCCTCCGTTCACCGACATCCGCTCTGTGCAGACCGTGATCGACAGCGACAAGCTCGGCTACGGCCTCGGCGCACAGCACTGTCACTGGGAGGACAAGGGCGCGTTCACGGGTGAGGTGTCGCCGGTGTTCCTGCAGAAGCTCGGCGTGCAGTACGTCATCTGTGGGCACAGCGAGCGGCGCGAGATCTTCGGCGAGACCGACGAGATGGTGAACAAGAAGGTTGCCGCGATCCTGCAACACGAGATGACCCCGATCATGTGCTGCGGCGAGACGCTGGAGGAGCGCGAGGCCGGAGCCACCGAATCCAAGGTGATCGGCCAGGTCAAGGCTGGTCTTGCCGGGCGTTCGCATCAGCAGATCGCCTCGTTGGTGATCGCCTACGAGCCGATATGGGCGATCGGTACCGGCCGTACGGCCACCAGCGACGATGCGCAGCAGGTGTGCGCGGCGATTCGCGCTTGTGTACGCGAGATTGCCGGCGCGGATGCTGCCGAAAGTGTGCGCATCCAGTACGGCGGCAGCGTCAAGGGCAGCAACATCGCCGAACTGATCGCCTGCCCCGACATCGACGGTGCCCTCGTCGGCGGTGCGAGCCTCGACCCCGACGAGTTCGCCCGCATCTGCAAGCTCGGCCGCTAGCGGTCAGGGACTCGGACCCGCCGGAACATCTCTTCCAGAGATGTCCGCAATTCGGAACGCGGTACCTACCACGCGGTAACGCACCGTGCTAACCTGCGGCTATTCGTATTGATCGGGGAGGACAATACGGATGTTCGGGCGGCTCCCAGCCACCCACCACCACCTCCCTCCGTTTCACATAGGAGGAAACCTCGTGATGACCACGAAGCGCGGCAAGTTCGCCGCTCTCGCGGTCGGCCTTGCCTTCATTGCTGCATCCTGCGGCGACGACGAGAAGACCGACAACACCACCGCCACCAGCGACAGCACAAGTGGCAGTACAACCGCGTCCACCACCCCGACCTCGGGCGGCACCGTGACCTACGCCGCTGAGCAGGAATACACCGCGTACAACAACGCCACGGCCGACCAGGTGTTGTTCGCCAACACCCTCGTGCTCAACATGGTGCAGCCTGGCCCGTTCATCTCGATGCCCGACCTCACGTTCCAGCTCTGGACCGAAATGATGGTCTCGGCCGAGGTCACCAGCACCGACCCGCAGATCGTCGAGTACGTCATCCAGCCCGCCGCGGTGTGGAGCGACGGCGAACCGATCGACTGCGACGACTTCTACCTGGCCTGGATCTCCGGCAATGGCAAGCTCAACCACGCGAACCCCGATTACACGGGTGAGGGCCAGGTCGACGCCGACGGCAACCCCGTCCCGGCGGAACTGCCCGACTTCAACACCGCCAGCACCACCGGCTACGAGGACATCTCCTCGGTCGAGTGCTCGGATGACGGCAAGACCTTCACCACCACGTACGCGAACCCGTACGCCGACTGGAAGGGCCTCTTCGGCGGCCTCATCCCGGCGCACGTCGTGGAGAACACGTCCGGCGTCGCCGACATCACCACCATCGACCCGGCCGCCACGTCGGCCGATTCTGAGGCCGCTGGCGAAGTGTGGAGCACCGGCTTCTCGGGCTTCGACCCGGCGATGGCCCTTTCGGGCGCCTGGTACAGCATCGACTCGTTCACCGCTGGCCAGAACCTCATCCTGAAGCGCAACGATGCGTTCTACGGCACCCCCGGCACCCTCGACGAGATCGTGTTCCTCCAGGTCCCGGATGCGACGGCTCAGCCCGCCGCCCTCGAGAACGGTGACGTTCAGGTCATCTCGCCCCAGCCGAACGCCGACCTCGTCGCTCAGTTGGCGGACATCGCCGGCGTCACCACGTCGGTCGAGCAGGGTCTCACCTTCGAGCACTACGACTTCAATCAGGCCAACCCGCACCTCGCCAAGCTCGAGGTTCGTCAGGCTCTGGCGTTGTGCATCGACCGTGAGGAGATCGTCACCACACTGGTGACCCCGATCAACCCGGATGCGACCGTGCTGAACAACCACATCTACGTGCCGTCCGCTGCCGACTACCAGGACAACAGTGGTGGTCTCGCCCGCGATGTCGATGCCGCCAAGGCCAAGCTCGAGTCCGCCGGCTACGTGCTGGGTGCCGATGGCATCTACGCCGATGCCGATGGCAACCGCCTGAGCCTGCGCCTCGGTCGCCGCGACCCGAACCCGCGTCGCCAGAGCACCAACGAGCTGTTCGCTGAGCAGTGCAAGGAAGCCGGTATCGAGCTGACCGACGACGCGGCGGAGAACTTCAACGCCGAGCGTCTGCCCGCCAGCGATTACGACATCGCGCTCTTCGCCTGGGTCGCCACCCCGTTCTTGTCCTCCAACAAGGCCATCTACGTGGAAGACGGCGCGCAGAACTGGAACAGCTACAAGAACCCGGCCCTTACCGACCTCTTCAACGCGGCTAACGCCGAGTTCGACGACGCGGCCCGCGCCGAGCTGATGGACCAGATCGACCAGATCCTGTGGGACGACATGGCAACGCTGCCGCTGTTCCAGTTCCAGGAGATGGTCGCCTTCAGCGACACAGTGTCGAACGTGGTCTTCAACGGCCCGCTCGGTGTCACCTGGAACGCCAACGAATGGGCCATCACGGCCTGATCATTCCGATCCAACAATGAATGGGCCGGGCCCCTACCCGGGGCCCGGCCCATTCGCTATGGGAGAACCTGGTCCCTTTCATGTTCCGTTTCGTCATGCGGCGCCTTCTGGTCGCCATCCCACTTCTGTTCTTCTCCAGCATCATCACGTTCCTGCTGGTCACGAACATCGGTACGCCGAAGAAGATCGAAGACGCGATCGCGAAACCGAACCACTCGCAGACCCAGATCGACAGCCTGCGCCGTCAGTTCGGCATCGACAAGCCCGACTTCGAGCGCTACAAGGAATGGGTCAGCGGGTTCGTCAAGGGTGACTGGGGCAAGAACTACGACAACAAGGACATCCGCACCCTCATGTGGCAGCGGATTCAGGTCACCGTCCGCCTGCTCGTCGCGGCATCGATGATGTCGGTCGCGCTCGGGGTGCTGGTGGGCATCGTCGGGGCCATCCGTCAGTACACGGCCTTCGACTATGTAATGACCTTCTTCGCGTTTCTCCTCTACTCGATTCCCGCCGCCGTTCTGGCCGGGTTCTTGAAGGAGTGGGGTGCGATCAAGATGAACCCGTGGCTGCGACGACCCAGCATGTCCACAGTGATACTCATCATCCTCGCCGTATTCGGTCTCGTCGCCGGCTACCTGGTGATGCGCAACCGCTACAAGTACGAGCGCGAACGTCCACGGAGCAAGTACCTCCTCGGTGCTGCGGCCGGCCTGGGCATCGCCCTCGGTGTGGTGCTCATTTTCAAGATCGGGTGGGACGGCAACGTCTATCGAGCGCGCAATCCCAAGCCGCTGATCCCCACCGTCGGCCAGACCACCCCCGGCTTCGAGGGTTCCTTCTCGGCGCGGATGCAGGACTACTTCTGGCACATGTTGCTGCCGACCACGGCGCTGATCATGATCGGCTTCGCCGGGTACAGCCGCTACATGCGTGCCTCCATGCTCGACGTGATGAACAGCGACTATGTGCGTACCGCTCGTGCCAAGGGCATTCGTGAGAAGCGGGTCATCGTGCTCCATGGCGTGCGCAATGCCCTCATCCCGCTGATCACGGTCGTGGCGCTCGACTTCGGTGCCCTGCTCAGTGGCGCGATCATCACCGAGACGGTGTTCGGCTGGGCGGGCATGGGCCGCTTCTTCTCCGAGTCGCTCGCACAGAAGGATCCGCGTTCCCTGCTCGCGTTCGTGATGGTGACCGCCATCTCCGTGGTGATCTTCAACCTCATCGCCGACATCATCTACGCCCAGCTCGACCCGAGGATCCGCATTGACTGAGATCGCCAACCCTGAACTGGAGCTCGACGAGGGCGAGTTCTCCGTCGAGGCCCGCTCGCAGTGGCGCACGATCATGCGCCGCTTCCTGCGTCACCGTCCGGCGATGATCTCGCTGGTGCTGCTGACCCTGATCACCCTGTTCGTCTTCGTCTTCCCGATCTTCTGGAAGTGGCCGTACACCACGCGCGACAAGTCGGCACTCAGCGTCGCGCCGTCATGGAAGCACCCAATGGGTACCGACGAGCTCGGCAAGGACGGCCTGGGGCGCGTCATGCGCGGCACTCAGCGTTCGCTGGAGATCGCGCTCATCGCCTCGCTGATGATAACGGTGATCGGTGTGACCCTCGGGTCTATCGCCGGCTACTTCCGTGGCTGGATCGACGCGATCATCATGCGCTTCACCGATCTGGTGCTCACCATTCCACTCCTCATCATCGTGGCCGTGACCTCGGTGGGCTACGAGGGTGCGCCGTGGTACATCATTCCATTGCTGTTCGGCTTCTTCGGCTGGACCTCCCTAGCCCGCATCGTGCGTGCCGAGTTCATGTCGCTGCGCGAGAAGGAGTTCGTCGAGGCGGCCAGGGCAGTCGGCGCGAAGGACCGGCGGATCATCTTCCGCCACATCCTGCCGAACCTCGCCGGCCCGATCATCGTGGCGGCCACGCTGGCCATCGCCGGGGCGATGATCACCGAGACGGCGCTCTCGTTCCTCGGGCTCGGTGTGCTGCCCCCCGAGGTGTCGCTCGGCTACCTGATTCAGAGCGGCCTCAGCGCGTTCAAGACCCGCCCGTGGTTGTTCTGGTTCCCGTCGGCGACGATCATCATCATCTGCCTGTGTGTGAACTTCATCGGTGACGGGTTGCGCGACGCGTTCGACCCGAAGCAGAACAGGATCAAGGCCTGACCATGGCGCTGCTCGAAGTCAACAATCTCAACGTGCGCTTCCCCACAGAGGACGGCGTCGTCCACGCTGTGCGCGACGTGTCGTTCAGCGTCGACCGCGGTGAGGTACTCGGCATCGTCGGCGAGTCCGGTTCCGGAAAGTCGGTCACGAACCTGGCGATCATGAGCCTGCTGCCGCGCAGCACGCGGATCGACGGCTCGATCAAATACGACGGCAACGAGATCGTCGGCTTGCCGCGCAAGCGCCAGACTATGTTTCGCGGCGCCGAGATCGGGATGATCTTCCAGGATCCGATGACCTCGCTGAACCCGGTGTACACGGTCGGCTGGCAGATCGCCGAAGCCGTGCGCGCGCACAACAAGGTCAGCAGGGCACGCGCTCACGATCGCGCCGTGGAGCTGCTCGACCTGGTGGGCATCCCCAACCCGAACGAACGTGTGTCCAGCTATCCGCACGAGTTCTCGGGCGGCATGCGCCAGCGCGTGATCATTGCCATGTCGATGGCCAACAACCCGCAGCTGCTCATCGCCGACGAGCCGACGACGGCCCTCGACGTGACGGTGCAGGCGCAGATCCTCGAGACCCTGATGGAGATCAAGCAGCGCACGAACATCGCCATCGTCCTCATCACCCACGACCTCGGTGTCGTCGCCGGCATGGCCGACCGGGTGATGGTGATGTACGCGGGTGCTGCGGTGGAGATCGGCACGGTCGACGACATCTACTACCGGCCGAAGATGCCCTACACGATCGGTCTGCTCGGCGCGATCCCCAGCGAGGCCAGCGATGGCAAGAAGCTGCGCCAGATCAGGGGCACCACTCCGTCGCTCATCAACATGAAGCCCGGGTGTGCGTTCTCCGGCCGCTGCCCGATCGCGGTCGACCGTTGCCGCACGGAGACGCCCGCGCTCGAGAAGCTCGACTACGGTGGGCACGCGGCGGCATGCCATCGGCGCAACGAGCTCGACGTGAACGAAGTGCGCGGCTTGTTCGCCCCGGAGGTGACGGCGTGAGCGAGCCGATCCTGCAGGTCACCGACCTCGTGAAGCGCTTCCCGATCAAGGGGGGCTTCTTCGGCCGCACCACGGCCGTGGTCGATGCCGTCTCGGGTGTTTCCTTCTCCGTCAACAAGGGCGAGACGCTCGGCCTGGTGGGGGAGAGCGGGTGTGGCAAGTCCACTGTCGCTCGCGCCGTCCTGCGCCTGCACGAGCCCGACTCGGGCACGGTGTTGTTCGACGGCCGCGACGTGCGCGCGCAAGGCAAGCACGACATGCGCCGCCTGCGCCGCGAGATGCAGATCGTGTTCCAAGACCCGTACGCCTCGCTCAACCCGCGGTGGCAGGTGAACAACATCGTCGGCGAGCCGTTGGCGGTGCAGGGTGCCGGCTACGCCGAGCGGCGCGCCCGCGTTGCGGAGTTGCTCGAGCTGGTGGGCCTCAACCCCGAGCACGGCAACCGGTACCCGCACGAGTTCTCCGGCGGTCAGCGCCAGCGCATCGGTATCGCCCGCGCGCTCGCACTCGACCCGAAGCTGATCATGCTCGACGAGCCGGTATCAGCGCTCGACGTCAGCGTCCAGGCCGGCGTGATCAACCTGCTGGAGGATCTGCAGGACCGCCTCGGCCTCTCGTACGTGTTCGTCGCCCACGACCTCTCCGTGGTTCGCCACATCAGCGACCGCATCGCCGTGATGTACCTCGGCAAGATCGTCGAGATCGGGTCGCGCAACCAGGTGTACCACGAGACGGCGCACCCGTATACGAAGGCGCTGATGTCGGCCGTGCCCGTGGCTGATCCGCACACCGAGCGCGCCCGCCGGCGCACCGTCCTCACGGGCGACGTGCCGAGCCCGATCAACCCGCCCTCGGGTTGCCGCTTCCGCACCCGCTGCCCGATCGCCCAGGACATCTGTGCGCAGGAGGAGCCGGCCCTCATCGACCGCGGCCAGGGTCACCCGGTGGCCTGCCACTTCGCCGAAATCGCGACTCCGGTCAGCTTCCGCAACGACGCGGACTGATCTCGCTCCGATAGGATTCCGAACCGTGCGCGATTTCGTCATGTACTTCTCGATCGTCCTCAACCTGCTGTCCCTCCTCGGGATGGTGGCCGGTGTGCTCATGCACAGCGGTCGTGGCGGCGGTCTCAGCGACATGTTCGGCGGCGCCGGTTCGACAGCACTCGGCAGCACCGCCGCCGAGCGCAACCTGACCCGTATCACCACGGTGTTCGGCGTCATCTGGATCGGCTCGGTCGTCGCACTGAGTTTTCTGTTGGTCCGCTGACGCGGCCGCGGTAACCTCTTGATCCCCACGTCGGAGTGGCGGAATAGGCAGACGCGCTAGCTTGAGGGGCTAGTGAACTTAGGTTCGTGGGGGTTCAAGTCCCCCCTCCGACACACTGATTCCCGTACCAGGGCCCCGCAGGCCGACTTCCTCCAGTAGGACAGTCAGCGGCGGGGCTCCTGCAATTTCGACCTGTAGCCGGTCTGTGTGGACCCGTACGGCATTGACTAGCTCGTTCACGAGGATGCGCCGCTCGCGGTCGTTGGCGGCGTTCCAGATGGCGTCGGTGTCGAGGTGGCGCAGTGTCTCGGCGACGCGCTCGAACTGGTCGGCGAGGTGGTGTCGCCGTTCCACGTCTTTCAGATTCTCCGTCGCCAAGACCTCGATCGCCTCGATCTGCCGAGTCAGTTTGCTCTCCTGCTCGGCGAACAGCGTCGGGGTGATCTTGTCGGCGTAGTAGAGGTCGAGCAGCTTCTGCCGGTCGCGACGGAGCTTGGCGACGGCCCCGGAGCGCGACGGCTCCGCCGCCCGCGCCTCCGGTGCCCGTCCGCCCAGCTCGTGGCGGATTGCGGTCTGCAGTTCCTCATCCTCGGCAAGCACTTTCAGCGCGAGCACGGCGGCCCGAAGCAGACCGGACGCAGAACGCCCAGGAACGTGACAGCCGTTGCCTCGATGCTTGCAGCGGTACATCGGGTCGTTGCGGCCGTTGGAGTCGATCGGAACTCGGCGGCCACACTCGCCGCACACGACACGACCTGAGAGCAGATCCTTGCCAACTCGTTTGCCGGTGCAGTTCCCTCGCTGTGCAGCCTCGAACAAGTCAGGCGTGACGAGCGCGGGCTGAATACCCGGGTACCACTGCTCGCGCAGGCGTGTCTCTCCGAGGTACACACGGTTGTGGCAGATCTGGCGCACCGTGGAGTACTTGATTCCGGTCGCCCGCTCGATCTCCGGGTACGACCGTCCCTCGGCCCGCAGCACGAACACGCGGCAGATCAGCGGGGCCAGCTCGTTGGGCACCAGCTCGCCGTTGACCAGGTCGTACCCGCTCGGTGGACGATTGAGCCAGCGGCCCTTCTCCGCGATGGCTTGATGGTTGCCCATCTTGACGTTCTCCACCAGGCCCTCGCGGTAGTACTGGGCGAGTACGCCGTGGATGCCCGCCTGCATGCGCCCCGAAGCCGAGTTCACGTCCACCCGTCCCTCGCTCACCGAGTGCAGCGCTACGCACTGGCGCTCGAACAGCTTGATGAGGCGGCTCAGGTCGCCGTTGTCGCGCGACAGCCTGTCGAGCCGCCAGACGATGACGTTGGCAACCTCACCGGCCTCGACCAGCCGGATCATCTCCTGCATCGCGGGTCGTTCGAGGTCCTTGCCCGACTTCCCTTCGTCGGCGAGGAAGGTGATCGATCCGAGGTCGTTACTGATCGCGTGCTGTAGGCAGCGCTTCCTCTGCGCATCGGGGGAGTAGTCGATCTGATCCTCCGTCGACACTCTGATGTAGCCGATCGTCAACATGCTCGGTCGCCTCCTGTGCTTGCTGGGCCAAGACTCTACGCAGCTCGACGTCGACCAGGATCTTGGCGACGATCTCCCACGCCGGATGCTCGCTCATGGCAGCCTCCGCCGTTCCTTCTCCGCGATGCGATCGGCGAAAGCCCCGTCCGCTTGTGAATTCGTGGTTCCGAAGCTCGTGTTTGACAGCCTGCAGGGTGTCGGAGAGAGCGACCGTGCCCATGGGAAGCGCCATGCTCGACAGCACGCCGGTCGCCAGCTTGCGGTAGGTCCGCAGCTGGCCCTGGCGCTGCGCGGCCTTGATGCGATGCGCCGGCGCACATCCGCCGGCCAGCGTCGAAGCTTGAACCAGCTCCCAGCGCGGGTCGACCGGCCAGCGCGACCGTGTGTCATCATCGGTCGGCGTTCTCAACGAGAGCCACTGCATCGTGGCGTAAGCCCACAGCTCGCTCATGCGAGTCAGTGCCTTTGTCGGCGTGTCGATCCCGAACTCGACAAGTCCCGCGCGCGAGAACTCGAACTCGATGCGTGTCACCTTGCGCTCAGGGTCGTACGCAGCGCCCCACACCTCGGGCCACCAGTCGTGCCCCTTCTCGACCATCTCGCGCGACTTGTCGTAAATGCGCGCATAGAGCTTCCCGCCACGCTTGCCGAAGTTCAGCCCCGACATCTCCTCGGCAACCTCGTACAGCGCCCGACGATCCGAGTAGGTCACGAAGTTCGACCGCTCGTGTGCCTTGACCTCGAATCCCTGCCAGTCGCTGTGCAAATCGAGACGCGCCACATGCAGCGACGCGTCGACCCCCGTGGCGTCGAGCACGTTCTCTGCCCACAACACGGTCCCTGACGGCCCGAGCGCGTGTATCGCCACGGCAGTCGGCTGTACGCGGACCACCGGCAGGTTGTCGCTCGCAGTGATGCCGATCATTCCCAGCTCATGAGCCACGGCGTACCGATAGCGACCAAAGGCGCGCGGCAACACCTTCGCCGGATACCCACCAAGCGAGAAGTCGACCGGCAGACCGTCAGCCTCAGCCTGCAGGCGAGCAGCTTCGAGGTCGGAGAGTAGCGACGAAGGGGCCACGCCCTGAGCCGACAGGTACAACGCATCGACGCCAGAGCACAGCTCGCGAGGCGAGCAGTACACAGCAGAACTCCTTGAAACGGGTGATGATCCCCGGCCGTCGTCTTCAGGCTTGTTTCAAGGTCTCTCTGCTGCCCGGGCTTTCGCGCCCTGCTGTTCTTAGGCCGACCACACGTTGTTGCCTGTACGTGCCCTGTTGGGGTGCCCCGAGAATGACACTGCTGTGATTCGATGTCAAGGGCCTTCCGCCTACGGCGGTTCCGTCATCGCCATGCGGCTCGACGGCTCGATCATCCGAAGGAGTCTCCCTGTGCAGTTTGCGGGTGCTGTGTTACAGAGAGCGCACCCGCCACAGGAGCCAGGCCTTATCGGGCACGTCAAAGCGCCTTTCGAGCTTCATCGACGAGATGATCCAGCGCGAACTCCGTAAACTGCACAACCCGTTCGTCAATCGCGGATGAACACGTGAGAACTGGAGGAATAAACAACTCAACCCGGAGGTGCACTTCATGTTGACCAATCGCGTAGGCCCGGTAGCTGCCGTACGTCTTCGGCGCACACACTTCGTAGATTTCTACGGTGTTGTAGACAACTGGTGGTGACCACTGCTCACCTTCTGAGAGCCCAGCGAGCGTGTTCTCCTTGCCGTCATCATGTGCCAGCTTTATGAAGACGAGCGGCGTCTTACCACCCCATTCGTCGCGACTCCGCACACCAGCCGTCGAAAATGCGCATATCGCTCCGTTCTGATCGAAGCTGCTCACATTCACCAACTGCAGATCAGTGAACTGTTCGTATACGACGGCAGGGTCGATCAAAGGACAGCTTCCGATTCCAAGTACCGGCTGAACCGCCGACGTGGGTGGGACACTCGGGACGTTCGATTCGCCCGACGTCGCGACGGTTATCGTCGTGACTGCGGACGCCCCCGTGTTTGATGAAATGCTCGATCTGGACGATGAGCTGCTGCAACCAGCAGCCAGCACCGCAAGCAGTAGTGTCGTCACACTCAAGGTTTGTCGAACAGCCATAATGTCGTGAGTGTACTAAGTGAAGGCTTGGTCCAGGCTGTTGCGGAGCAGAGTCGAATTGAACTCTCGCCCGACGACGTGGCGTCTAAGCCGCCAATGACCGATGCCGGAATCAGTCGTCCGATCCTCCGACACCGGTGAACCCTGCAGCAGCCGTCCTTCGTGGCGGCTGCTGCACTTCTCAGGTCGGGCGGCGGTTGATTCTCCTCAGGCGGCGAGGTTGGCCACGGTTCTGCGCTCGGCGGCGGCGTGGATGTAGTCGGCGGCTGAGGGGACGCTGTGCATGAGTTGCCAGAACTCCTGGGGCGTGGCCGCCAGGACGACCGTGTACGTGAGGGCGACCGCAGTGGCAGTGCGGGGCACGTCGTAGAGCAAGGACATCTCACCGAGCACATCGCCGGCGGTGAGCACCGCCAATTCACGGACCTCGTCGCCGTCGGCGGTGGTGACCTTCACCAGGCCGTCGGCGACGATGAGGAACTGCGAGGCAGACGAACCCTCGGTGAGCAGCACCTTGCCGGGGCGCACGTGCACCTCGGTGAGCAGTTTGGCGGCATCGCGTAGCTGGGCGCGCTTGCTGCCCTCGAACAGGCTGATGTCTGGGAGGAGTGATTGGGGGGTGAAACGTCGGAGCACTGTTGCCTCTTTCATCGGGGGTGGAGACACCGATGACGGTACGCCGCCTTCATCACGCGCCAGTTACGTCGGGATGAACGTCCGGCAGCCCCGCGTGTGCCGCCCTTCACAGCTAATCTGCGCCCAACTCACGAAGGAGGCGGTCATGCTCGAGTACAACCCGTACGCCGCCGACGTGCAGGCCAACCCGTACCCGGTGTGGAAGCGGATGCGCGACGAGGCGCCGGTGTACCACAACCCGGTGATGAACTTCTGGGCGCTCACCCGCTACGACGACGTGCTCGCTGCCTTCCTCGACGCGAAGACGTTCATCTCCGGCGAGGGCGTGACACTCGAAGGCGTCGACAAGGGCGGCGGCGGCCTGATCCAGCTCGACGATCCCGAACACACGATGTACCGCAAGCTGCTCTCGCGCGTGTTCACACCGCGGCGCGTGGCCGACCTCGAGCCATTCATCCGCCGCGTGGCCGGCGAGTACCTCGACAAGGCACGCGAGCAGGACTGTTTCGACCTGGTGCAGGACTTCTCGCTGCGCATGCCGCTCGATGTCATCAGCGAGTTGTTGGGCATCCCGGTGGGGATCCGCGAGCACATCCACGACCTGGCCAACCGCTCGGTGATCCGCGACGCGAGCGGCGGCCCCGAGGTGATGGAGACGGTTCGCCAGGCGACGATGGAGACCCGCGCGCTGTTCGCCGAGATCGTGAAGGAACGGCGCAAGAGCCCCGGTGACGACATCATCTCGATGCTCGCGACGGCGGAACTTACGGACGAGGCGGGGGACTCCTTCCCGGTCAGCGACGACCGCATCGTCGCCCAGTTCCGCCTGCTCGCCTCGGCCGGTCACGAGACCGTGATGAAGACGTTCGGCAACGGTGCCGTCGCGCTGTGGTGGTATCCCGATCAGCGCGCCGAGCTCGTGCGCGACCCGTCGCTGATCCCCGGTGCAGTCGAGGAGATCCTGCGGTGGGACAACCCGGCACCGCTCGAGGGTCGTTGGTGCACCCGCGATGTCGAATTGCACGGCGTCACGATCCCGAAGGACTCACGCGTGATGCTCATAATGGGCGCGGCAAACCACGACGAGCGCCAGTACGAGAACCCTGAGCTGTTCGACATCCACCGCAAGATCACGCGGCCGCTCACGTTCGGCTTCGGCGCCCACCTGTGCCTCGGTGCGGCCCTCGCCCGGCTCGAGCTGAAGGTGATGTACGAAGAGTTCCTCGCCCGCTTCCCCGAGTATGAGCTCGACGAGGCCGGAATCGAGCGCGGCGCCGTCACGTTCTTCCGCGGGCTCAACAACCTGCCTGTCCTCATCAACTCCTGACCGCGAGACCCGCATGACTGCAACACAGATCACCTCCGCCCTCACCGGTGCGGTCCGCCAGATCGGCTTCGTCGTCCGCGACCTCGACGACGCCATGGCCACCTGGCTGCAGCTCGGCGTCGGGCCGTTCTACACGGTGCGCAACATCGAGCAGACCTGCTCGTACCGCGGCCAGGAGGTGACCGTCGTGATCTCAGTGGCGTTCGCCAACTCGGGCGAGCTGCAGGTGGAACTGATCCACCAGGACAACGACGGCCCGAGCATCTACCGCGAGTTCCTCGTCTCGGGTCAGGTCGGCTTCAACCAGCTGGCCTACTGGGTCGATGATGTCGATGCCGTCGTGGCCGCGCTCGGCTGGCCGGTGGTGTGGACCGACATCGGCAACGAGACCACTAAGTACGCCTACGTCGAGCCACCGGGAGGCCCCGCCGCCGTGGTCGAGATCATGGAGCTCAACCCTGCCACCATCGGCATGGGCCGGCTTGTCCGTGAAGCCGCCGCGAACTGGGACGGCAGCGACCCGCTCCGCGCGTTCCCGATGCCGGGTTGATGGCACGCATGTCCAGCACGGCAGGTTTCGACACCCCGCCGAACCGTCGACCCTCGGTGACGTTGCTGTTGTTCTTCGTCGTCGTCGGCCTCTCGGTGTCGGTGGCGGCGGGCTTCAGGGAACTCGGCCTGCGGCTGGTGGGGTGGTACGGCGATTCACGCGACTCCACCCACGCTGCGGCCCAACTGCCCGGCGTGGTCACGTTCGCGGTCGTCGCCGCCTCCGTGCTCGTCGCGGCATGGCTCGGCCGCATCGCCGCCCGCCGCTGGCCGCGCCAGGCCGGCCTGGAGGCGATCGCCGCCACGGCCAGCGGCGAGGACCGCCGCATCTCCATGCAGGCCACACTGCTGCGCAGCACCGGCACCTGGCTGATGGTGGTGGGAATGGCCCCGGTCGGCCGCGAAGCGGCGATCCTCGAGACCGGCGGTGCGATCGGCTCCACACTCGGCCGCCGCTTCGGTGGCCGCGGTGCCGCCCTCGCCGCGGCCGGTGCGGTGGCCGCGTTCGCCACCGCCTACCACGCACCCCTCGCGGCCATCGTCTACATCGAGGAGCATCTGCGGGTGCGCGGCAGCCGTCGCGGTGCGCTCTTCACCGTCGCCGGTGCGCTCGTCGGGTTCCTGCTCGCCACCCAGCTCTACGGCGTGGATGTGATCCTGCCCGAAGTGAACAGCAGCTGGTCGCACCTCGTGGTGGCCGGGGCGGTGGCGGTGGTGCCGGCCACGCTCGCGGCGCGCCTTCTGCTGGAAGTGCGCAACCGGCTCAGTGATGCTCGCGAGCAGCACGTCACCCGGCCGGCCGTCCGGGTGCTCGTGGTGCTGCTCGCGGCCGCGGTCGCCGGTGCCGTTGTCACTCGCTACCCGCTGGCCGCGGGCAACGGGATGGACTCTCTGCGCCACGTCGCCCCCGCCGTCGCCGTGGTCGCCGCCGTGTCGGTGGCGATGGCCGTCGGCAAGTCGATCGGCAGCACGGCGATCATCAGCGGCGGTGGCGCGGGCGGGGCGATGACCCCGACGATCGTGGTCGGCGGTGGGGCGGCGATGCTCGCCGTGCTCGCCGGCCACGCGTTCGGCTGGGGCACCCCGGACGTGTGGGCGCTCGTCGTGCTCGCCGGCTCCGTGGCCGTCGCGGTGGGGCTGAGGGCCCCGCTGACGGCCGTCATACTGCTGCCCGAGCTGACTGGCCGATACGCGCTCGTGCCCGCAACAGCGGCCGTAGTGCTGTGCGCCGTTGTGCTGGACCGTGGGTTGGACTGGGCCTCGCGCCGCCTCGGTGGGCGCCTGCCCGTGCGGGTGCGCGACGAGGACGGCTGAGTCGGCGGAGCCCAGCCGCGCGCCGCGTACGCTGTCGGCCGTGATCACCCACCGCCCGCCACTGCGCGCGCACCTGGCCGCGCTCGCGGCGATGACGCTGATCGCGGCCGCGTGCTCGGGTGCGCAGGCCGATAGCCCGCCGACCACAACCGTCACCACGCCGGCACCAGCGGAGGTGACCACGACCGAGGCCACGCCGACCACCGAGGCGGAGGCCGCGCTGAGCACCGAGGCCACGCCCACCACCGAGGCCACGCCCACCACCGAGGCCACGCCCACCACCGAGGCCGGCCAGCGACACGTCAGCTTCGCCTTCTCCGGTGACATCCTGATCCACTCCAATGTCTGGCTCGCGGCCCAGGCCAACGCGGGCGGCAGCGGCTACGACTTCGCGCCGATGTTCGCCGAGATCCGTCCGCTGCTCGACTCGGTCGACCTCGCCGTGTGCCATCTCGAGGTGCCGCTCGCCGCGCCCGGCAAGCCGCCCTCCACGTTCCCGCGCTATGGCGCGCCGCGGGAGCTGATCGCCGGCATCGCCGCGGGTGGGTACGACAACTGCAGCACCGCTAGCAACCACGCCTTCGATCAGGGCGCGGCGGGTATCGATGCAACGCTCGCCGAGTTCGACGCCCAGGGCCTCACCCAGTCGGGCATGGCGCGCACGAAGGCCGAGATCGCACCGCGCCTGCTGAACGTGAACGGCGTACTCGTCGCGCACCTCGCCTACACCTACGGCTACAACGGCGAACCGACGCCCAACGGCGAATGGTGGCGGTCGGCGAAGCTGAACCCGGAGCGGATCATCACCGACGCCCGCACGGCCCGCGAGATGGGCGCCCAGGTGGTGATCCTCAGCCTGCACTGGGGTAGCGAACCGCTCGCCGAGGTCACCCACGGCCAGCGACTGTGGGCCGAGCAGATCACCAAGAGCGGCCTCGTCGACCTGATCGTCGGCCACCACTCACACATGGTGCAACCGATCGAGCAGGTGAACGGCGTCTGGACCGTGTTCGGGATGGGCAACAGCCTCAGCGACCACCCGACGCGCGACAAGTACCCGCCCGCCACGCAGGACGGTGTCGTGATTACGGTGGGGATGGAGATCAGCGCCGACGGGCACGTGACCGTCGAGCCCCCGGTGGTGCACCCAACATGGGTCGATCGCACCCACGGATACGTCATCCGCGACGTGCTCACCGAGCTGCAGAGCCCCGGCCTCACCGCCGACGAGCGGGCGCTCTACGAAGCGTCGCTGGCGCGCACGGCGTTGCAGGTGCGGGCCTACATCGCCCCGTACGTGCCTCCCGCCGACGGCCACTCGGGCCACTCGCCCGCGCCGCGCTGAACGTCACTCACTGCTGCTGGTCGCTCGCCTTCTCGGTGAGCAGCGGGCGCGGATGGTCGATCGGGATCGCGTGGTGCGCGTCAAGCCGCTGCGAGCGTGTCGCCACGACGTCCGTGCCGACCTTCAGCGACGCGGTGGCGACGACCGCGCCGGACTCCAGCCCGACGAGCGCGGCCTTCTCCACGACGGCGGTGAGCCCGATCAGCTTCAGCGAGATGTCGATCGTGAGCGACAGCACGGTGAGCGGCATCCCGTCGATCGTGAGGGTGATCCGCGGGCGGTGCACCGACTTGATGGTGTGATCGGCGAGGGCCACGAGTTCGCGGCCGCTCTCCTTGGTGCGCTCGGCGGCGGCCTTCAGGGCCCGGTGGCGCAGCCAGCCGCGGATGATGATGTCGGGCAGGGCGATGTCGAGCGAGGCGAGCACCGCCCGCTTGGCCTCCTTGTGGGCGGCGGTGCGCAGGGCGGGTGGCAGGCGATCGAGCGCCTCGCCCTCGGGCCCACCGGCGACGGCGAGCTGCGGGTCCGCGGTGTCGAACAGCAGCGACCTCGCGGTGAGCGGCGCCGTGGGCGTGGCGGGCGGCGCCCACTCGCGCTGAGCCGGCGCGGGCGGACCCTGGGGTGTGGGCGGGGGCAGGTTCATCCGCCCTCCACCAACGTGATGGCGCCGGCGGTGTCAGGGGTCAGGGCCACACCGACGGCCATCGACGGCGGGCTGCCCGGCGCTGGCAGGTCGTGCAGGGTCACGAGGCCGAGGTCGGGATGCAGATGGCTGCCCGCGCGGCTGCGCGCTTGTGTGGCCCGTGAGTGGTGCACCGCCGCGGCCACAACGGCGGCGGCAACCGCGATAGCGAACACGATCCACCCGACGGGGGCACCGCCCCCGCCGCCCATGGCCCCTTCGGCGATGAACATTTCGTCAGTATCGCGCGCCGGTCAGCGGCGCGCGCCCGCCAGCGCCTCGTCGATGATCATCATCGGATGCCGTGCGGGCATGCCGCCGGCGGCGAGGTTGAGCGAACAGCCCGGGTTCGCGCTGGCGACGACGTCGGGACGCGAGCGCTGGATGGACTCGATCTTGCGGGCACGGACCTCGCCGGCCATCTTCGGCTGCAGCAGCGAGTACGACCCTCCCGATCCGCAGCACAGGCCATCGTCGTCGAGTTCCACCAGCTCGCGCACGAACGGAGCGAGCACGCTGCGGACCTCGTCGTCCACCTGCTGCACATGGCGCAAGTGGCATGGGTCCTGGATCGCCACCCGTATATCGAGCGGGGCGACCTTCGGCAGCCGATCCATGTGCCCGGCGAGCCACTCCTGCACGTCGAACACGCGGGCGGAGAAGGCGGCGGCTTCGGCGGTGCCGAGCAGGTGGCCGTACTCCTTCATCGCCGCACCGCACCCAGCGGAGTTCACCAGGATCGGGATGTCGCGACGCAATGCCCCGATCAGCTGTTCCGCCGCGGCGCGCGCCTGGGTGGTGAGCCCCGAGTGGGCGTGCAGCGCACCGCAGCACGGCGCGTCGCCGAGCGTGGGGGTGACGCCGACACCTGCTGCCTCCAGCACGCGCATCGTGGCCGCGTGCACGTCGCGTTGCCACGCGTCCATGACGCACCCGGTGAACAGGTACACGTCGGTGCCCGAGGCGTGCAGGTGCGGCTGGCGCAGGGGGAGGCGCGCGGGCAGGCCGAGGCGTGATGGCACCAGGTGCATCCGCTGGGCGACGCCGAGCAGCACCGACCCGGCGCGCAGCAATCGTGGCCTCGTGAGGGGGGCGTAGGCGAGGCGCACCCACCGTGGTGTGAGGCGGCGATCGGTGGAGAGCGTGGCACGCGCCTGCTCGATGAGCCGGCCGTAGGGCACGCCCGACGAGCAGGCCGACTCGCAGCCGCGGCACTGGATGCACGTCGCCAGCGCGTCGGCGACCTCGTCGGTCAGTGGCGCGCCGTGGAACTGCACCTCGCGCATGAGGATGATGCGGCCGCGAGGGGAGTACGCCTCGTCGCCGGTCACCCGGTACGTCGGGCACGCCGGCAGGCACGAGCCGCACTCGACGCAGGTGTTCAGCTCGATCGGGTCGATTCCGAGGTCCATCAGCGCCGCCCAGGGTCGCGGCCGGGGTTGAGCCGCCCGGTGGGGTCGAAGTTGGCCTTCAGCCGCGCGGCGAGTTCGGCCACGAGCAGGGGGAGGGTGCGTGGGGGTTGTGGGCGCTCGGCGTGCACCACCCCGACACCGATGGAGGCGACGAACGCGCCCGTGTCGTGGCCGGCGAGCGTGCGCACGTCGGCAGGCGTCAGCGACCAGCGCTGGGGCGGCAACGGCGGGGGCCCGTCGGTCTCGGTGAAGTGACCGACGCGCTTCAGCGCGATGAGTTGCGCCGTCACGTCAGGGGCGTGACCTTCGATGCCGACCCAGGTGCGCGCTCCGTCCCATAACACGGTAGATGAGCCTACTAAATGGTCGCGGGTGGTGAAGGGGTCGGCGCCCTCGGCCACGACCCACACCGTGGCTGCCGGGATCGGGTTGGTGCGCAGGATGAGCTCAGCGAACAGACCGAGCGTGCCGAGCGAGCCGGTGAGGATGCGGGGCAGGTCGAAGCCGGTGACGTTCTTCACCGTTGGGCCGCCGGCGCGAATGAGGCGGCCCTCGGCCGACACATAGCGCACCTCGAGCACGCTGGCCCGCACAGTGCCGCGGCCGAGCACGTCGAGGTGGTTCTCGCCGACGGCGACTGCCCCTCCGACAGTGCCGCCACGCTCGGGCAGGGCGCACCGCTGCCCGCGGGCCGCCAGCGCGGCGGACAGCTCTGCAACCGATGTGCCCGCACGCACGCACACGGTCATCTCCTCGGGCTGGTAGGCGACGATGCCCGATGGCGCGCGCGCCAGGCGTGTTCCCGGCGCCGGCTCGCCCCCGACGCCCCAACGAGTACGCGCCCCGTCCACCGCCACCGCGCCCTCGTTGCCCACTTCGGCGGCGAAGGCGACGAGTACCGGATCGTCAGTGAGCGGGGGAGCGGTCATACCCACACGCCCGCGGGCACGCTCATGAGCATCTGGATGTCGGCGCAGCTGTGGCCGGTGGGCAGCACCTTGCCCGGGTTCGCGCGGCAGTCGGGGTCGAAGGCGCGGCGCAGGCGGCTCTGATGGTCGAGGTCGTCCTCGGAGAACAGCAAGCGCATGTAGTCGCGCTTCTCCACGCCGATCCCGTGCTCGCCCGTCAACACCCCGCCGGCGGCGAGCGAGGCCTTCACGATCTCCGCGCCGGCGGCGTGCACGCGCTCGATCGCGCCGGGCACCAGTGCATCGAAGAGCAGCAACGGGTGGAGGTTGCCATCGCCCGCGTGAAACACGTTCATCACGATCACGTCGTGGCGGGCGGCGATTTCGTACGTCTGCGCCAACACCTCGGCCAGGCGTGCCCGGGGCACCACGGTGTCGTGCAGGTAGTAGTCGGGGGCGATCTGGGCGATCGCGCCGAAAGCCGACTTGCGGCCCTTCCACAGCAGCGCCCGCTCGTTGTCGTCGCGAGCCACGCGCACCCCGGTGGCGCCGTGCGCGCGGGCGATGGTGGCGATCGCCTCGGCATCGATGTCAACCCCGTCGGGCAGGCCGTCCACCTCGGCCAGCAGAACGGCCGCAGCATCGGTGGGGTAGCCGGCGTGGACATAGTTCTCCACCGCGCGGGTGATCAGCTGATCCATCACCTCCATCGCCGCGGGCACGATGCCGGCGGCGATGACGGCGCTCACGGTCTGCGCCGCGTGGCGCACTTCGTCGAACGAAATCAGCAGTGTGCGTACCGCCGGTGCGTTCGGGGTGATGCGAGCCGCGATGCGGGTGGCGATGCCGAGCGTGCCCTCGCCGCCTACGAACGCGCCGCGCAGGTCGTAGCCGAGTGGCTCGGCGTCGAGCCCTCCGAGCACGGCGACCTCGCCGTCGGGCAGCACCACCTCGACGGCGACGATGTGGGCGTTGGTGACCCCGTAGGCCAGGCAGTGTGGGCCGCCAGAGTTGTTGGCGACATTGCCCCCGAGCGTGCACACGTGCTGGCTGGAGGGGTCGGGCGCGAAGTGGAAGCCGAGCGGCCTGAGGAAGCGGGTGAGCTCGAGGTTCACCACGCCCGGCTCGACCCACACGACCCGCGAGTCGAGGTCGACCTCGAGAATGCGGTTCATCCGCGCGAGCGACACCACGACCGGCGCGCCGAGCGGGATCGCTCCGCCGGCCAGCCCGGTGCCCGCGCCGCGAGGCACCACCGCGCGGCCGTGGCGCAGTGCGGTGCGCACGACGGCCTGCACATCGGCAGTGCTGCCGGGGAAGCACACCGGCCCGGCCACGCCACCCTCGAACACCGAGGCATCGCGGCGCAGCAGGGCGCGCTCGGCAGAGTCGGCGCGCACCCGGTCGCGCCCGATCGCGGCCTCCAAGTCGGCCACCAGAGCAGCGTCGGGGCCGCGCCGGCGGCGGGGCAGGAGGCGATGACGGCTCATGGCTCCCAGTCAACACCGTCGGCGACGACCGTCGCGACACCGTTCGCGGACTGTTCCGTGCGGCACACCGCCGGGAACCGGCCGCTCCGGCATAGATGTTCCAGCGCTGCTCGCAGATTGGATACTCTGCTCGGAAACCGGTGACCGAGGCTGCTCGGCTTACATGTGGGGAGACAAATGAAATCTCGCAAGAAGGTCCTTGCGCTGGGCTTGGTCGCGGCGCTCGCCGTGGTCGCGTGCAGCGATGACAACAAGGGTTCCGATGGAGGAACCGGGGGCAAGTCAGGTGGCACGCTTGTGTTCGGTGCCTCCGCCGATCCGGTGGTGCTCGACGGCGCGTACGTCAGCGACGGCGAGTCGATGCGTGTGATCTACCAGATCTTCGAAACGCTCGTCACCACCAAGCCAGGTGGCACCGAGGTGCAGCCGCTGCTCGCCAAGTCGTGGTCGGCCAGCGCCGACGGCCTGCAGTGGACGTTCAACCTGCAGACCGGAGTGAAGTTCCACGACGGCACCGATTTCAACGCCGCAGCCGTGTGCGTCAACTTCGAACGTTGGTACAACTTCACCGGTGTGGCTCAGAGCGCGTCGGTGTCGTACTACTGGAGCACCGTCTTCGGCGGCTTCTCCGACGGTGCCACCGAGAGCCTCTACAAGGGTTGCGAGGCCACCGATGACGCCACGGCCGTGATCAGCCTGACGGCACCGTCGGCGGCGTTCCTCAGCGGCTTGGCCGTTCCGGCCTTCGCCATCGCCAGCCCCGATGCCCTCACCAAGTACGAGGCCGACAAGGTCGGCGGCACCGAGGACGCACCCACGTTCGACGGCACATTCGGCACCGAGCACCCGATCGGTACCGGACCGTTCAAGTTCGAGAGCTGGACTCCGGGCGACAAGCTCACCATCGTCCGCAACGATGCGTACTGGGGCGCCAAGGCTCTGCTCGACAAGGTGATCTTCAAGCCGATCGCCGACGGCCCGGCGCGTCGTACGGCGCTCGAGACCGGTGAGATCCAGGGCTTCGACGGCGTCGACCCGGCCGACCTCGCCGCGCTCAAGGACGGCGGCTTCCAGATCCTCATGCGCCCGGCGTTCAACGTCGGTTACGTGGGCTTCAACCAGGCCAAGGCTCCGCTCGACAACCCGAAGATCCGCGAAGCCATCGCCTACGCGCTCAACCGCGACGCGCTGGTGAAGGCCAAGTACCCCGAGGGTGCCGAGGTCGCGACCCAATTCATGCCGCCGCAGCTGTTCGGCTGGAGTGCCGACGTGCCGCAGTACACCTACGACCCGAACAAGGCCAAGCAGCTCATTGCCGAGAGCGGTGTGACCGACCTGACGCTCGAGTTCTATTACCCGAGCGACGTCAGCCGCCCGTACATGCCGGATCCCACCGCCAACTTCGAGGCGTTCAAGGCCGACCTGGAAGCCGTCGGGTTCACCATCGTGCCGAAGACCGCCCCGTGGCGCTCGGGCTATCTCGATGACGTCAACTCCGGCAACGCGCAGATCTATCTGCTCGGCTGGACGGGCGACTACGGCGACCCCGACAACTTCGTGGGCACGTTCTTCCGCACACCACAGCCGGCATGGGGTTTCGAGAATCAGGAGATCTTCGATGCCCTCACCACGGCGCGTGACACGGCTGACCTGACGGAGCGCACCAAGCTGTACGAAGCCGCGAACAAGCTCATCATGGAGTACCTGCCCGGCGTGCCGTACGTGCACACCCAGCCGGCGCTCGCCTTCGCCAAGGGTGTCACCGGCTATGTGCCGGGCCCGGTCGCGCTGGAGAGCTTCGCCACGGTCTCGCTCGGCTGACCACCATTGCACTGACAGGTCGGGTCGGCGGATTCGTTCCGCCGGCCCGACCTGCGCGATGCCACCATGTTCAAGTTCGTCGTCCGCCGCCTGTTGTTGCTCATCCCGATCCTGCTCGGGTTGAGCTTCTTGCTGTTCATCTGGGTGCGCGCCCTACCGGGCGGGCCGGCCACGGCGCTGCTCGGCGAACGAGCCACGCCCGAACGCGTCTCCCAGGTGAACCGGCTGTACGGCTTCGACAAGCCGCTGCTCGAGCAGTACGTGAGATACCTCGGACGAATCGTCCGCTTCGACTTCGGGCAGTCGATCACGCTGCGCAAGGACGTCACCGACGAGATGCTGCGCCGCTTCCCGGCGACGGTCGAACTGTCGCTGGCGGCCATGGCCTTCGCGGTCGGCCTCGGAATCCCGCTCGGATTCGCTGCGGCCAAGCGCGAGCACACCTGGGTGGACAACACCTCGATGCTCACGTCGCTCATCGGCGTCAGCGTGCCGGTGTTCTTCCTCGCCCAGATCCTGAAGTTCGCGTTTGCCCAGAAACTCTCGTGGTTCTCGACGGTCGGCCGCCTCCACCCGGCGCGTGAACTCCAGCACCACACCAACTTCAACCTCATCGACTCGGTGATCGAGGGCGACTTCGGTGCGTTCGTCGACACGGTGAAGCATCTCGTGTTGCCAGGGATCGCGCTGGGCACCATCCCGCTGGCCATCATCGCCCGCATCACACGTGCATCGGTGCTGGAGGTGCTCAACGAGGACTATGTCCGTACGGCGCGGGCCAAGGGCATGCAGCGCAGCATCGTCGACCGCCGGCACGTGCTGCGCAATGCGCTGCTGCCCATCGTCACGGTGGTGGGTCTGCAGACGGGCCTGCTCCTCTCTGGGGCAGTGCTCACCGAGAAGGTCTTCGCGTGGGGCGGCCTGGGTGAGCTGATGAGTGGGGCGGTGCTCGACAAGGACTATCCCGTGATCCAGGGGGGCGTGCTCTTCCTCGCTGTGGTGTTCGTCGTCGTCAACCTCGTCGTCGACATGATGTACGCCGTGATCGATCCGCGGATTCGGGTGAGCTGATGTCCACCGTTCAAGACCACCTGCAGTCGCTCATGGGTAATCGCGTCGTGGAGGCGTCGGGCTCCAGCCTGACGCGCGAAACCTGGCGCCGCGTGCGCGCCAACCGCCTCGCCGTGTTGGGAGGCGGGATCATCGTCTTCTTCGTGCTCGTCGCCGTCTTTGCTCCCTGGTTGGCGCCGCATGGCGCTCGCGACAAGTCGTGGTTCGACCAGATCCGCCCGTCCTCGATCCCGGGCCCGTCGGCCGCGCACTGGTTCGGCCTCGACGAGAGCGGTCGCGACGAACTGTCGCGAGTGATCTACGGCGCTCGTGCATCGCTGGTCATCGGCGTGGTGTCGCTCGCCGTGGGCGCCACGATCGGAACCATGTTCGGCCTGCTGGCTGGGGCCTTCGAGGGTTGGGTCGATTCGGCCGTCATGCGCGTCACCGATGTGCTGTTGGCGGTGCCGAGCCTGCTGCTGGCGCTCTCCGTGGCGGCAGTGATGGGGCAGAGCCAGACGGCGGTGATGATCGCCGTTGCCGTGCCCAACATCCCTCTGTTCGCTCGTCTGTTGCGCAGCTCGATGTTGGCCGAACGGCAGAAGGATTACGTGAACGCCGCCGTGTCGGTGGGCATTCCCCGGCGGCGGTTGGTGATGTCGCACATCCTGCCCAACTCGATTGGGCCGATGATCGTGCAGGGCACTTTGGCGTTGGCGACCGCGGTGATCGACGCGGCAGCGCTCAGTTTCCTCGGCCTCGGTTCGGCCGACCCCACCGTTCCCGAATGGGGTCGCATGCTCGCCAACGCACAGCGCTACACGAACGTCGCCATCCACATCGCCGTGTTCCCCGGCGTGATGATCATGCTCACGGCACTCGGGTTCAACCTGTTCGGCGAAGCCCTGCGCGAAGCGCTCGACCCGAAGCTGCGGCGATGAGCATGGGCGCCGGCACCGATCCGATCCTGGTCGTCGACGACCTGCATGTCACATTCGGCACGAAAGGCAGCCAGGTGGTGCGCGCCGTCGATGGCCTCTCGCTGGCCGTGAGCGCGGGCGAGACGGTTGGCATCGTCGGCGAATCGGGCAGCGGCAAGAGCGTGACAGCACTTGCCGTGTTGGGCCTGCTGCCGCGGCGCGGGGTGAGTATCGGTGGATCGATCCGTCTCGACGACCAAGAACTGATCGGCGCCCCCGAACGCGTGATGCAGATGATCCGCGGACGGCGGGTGGCGATGGTGTTCCAAGACCCGATGAGCTCGTTGAACCCGGTGCTCACCGTCGGTCGTCAGATCACCGAAGTGCTGATGCGCCACGATGTGTGCAGCCGGCACGAAGCGCCTGGGCGGGCTGCCGATCTGTTGCGGCGTGTTGGTATCCCCGAGCCGGCCGAGCGCCTCGGCAACTACCCGCACCAGTTGTCGGGCGGCATGCGCCAACGGGTGATGATCGCGATGGCGTTGGCGTGCGAACCGGCCGTGCTGATTGCCGACGAGCCGACGACGGCGCTCGACGTCACCATCCAGGCCCAGGTGCTCGAGCTGCTCGCCGGGCTGGTGGCCGACTCGGGTACGGCGCTGGTCCTCATCACCCACGATCTCGGTGTGGTGGCGGGCATGTGCGATCGCGTGCACGTGATGTACAGCGGCCGCATCGTGGAGAGCGGTGAGCGCCATGCCCTGTTCGCGCATCCTCGGCATCACTACACGCGCGGCCTGCTCGCCTCGGTACCGCGCCTCGATCTCGTGGGTGGCCCATTGCGGCCGATCCCTGGTTCGCCGCGCGACGTCATCGCCTGGGCCGACGGTTGTGCGTTCGCCCCACGGTGCGCGGCGGTGAGCGAGGACTGCCTCGGCACACCGCCTGCGCTCACGGCGGCCGCCGATGGCTGTTGGGTGCGTTGTGTGTCGCCCGCTACCAACGCTGTCGTTCGGATGGTCGGCTGATGCTCACCGTTCGTGACCTGAGGGTGCACTTCCCGATCACGTCGGGCCTGTTGTTCGACCGCCAGGTGGGTGCAGTGCGCGCTGTCGACGGGATTGATCTCGACATCGCTGATGGGCAGACGCTTGGCTTGGTGGGGGAGAGCGGCTGTGGCAAGAGCACGGTGGGCAGGGCGATCGTGCGGCTCGTACCGATCACGACGGGCACGATCGTGCAGGACGGGGTCGATCTCACCATGTTGGAGGGAGTCGACCTACGTCGCGCCCGGCGGCATGTGCAGATGATCTTCCAGGACCCCTACGCGAGCCTCAACCCCCGCCAGAACGTCGGCTCGATCGTCGGTGAGCCGATTCGCACCCACTCGCTGTACGAGGGGTCGGCGGTGGGCCAGCGTGTCCTCGAACTGCTCGATGCGGTCGGCCTTCCCCGTGGTGCCGCGACGCGGTATCCCCACGAGTTCTCCGGGGGGCAGCGCCAGCGCATCGGGATCGCCAGGGCCCTCGCCGCCGAGCCGTCCTTGATCGTGGCCGACGAACCGGTGAGCGCACTCGACGTGAGCATTCAGGCCCAGGTGATCAACCTTCTCGAAGAGCTTCAGGAACGCCTCGGCCTCACCTACCTGCTGATCTCGCACGACCTCGCAGTGGTGCATCACATCGCTGACACGGTTGCAGTGATGTACCTCGGTGGCATCGTGGAGAAAGCACCGGCTTCGGCGCTGTATGCCGAACCACTGCACCCCTACACGCTCGCGCTCATGTCGGCAGTCCCGGTCCCGGACCCCGAGGTGGAAGACCGCCGGCACCGCACCGTCTTGCAGGGCGACCTGCCCTCGCCGGCCAACCCGCCGAGCGGGTGTTGCTTCCGCACGCGGTGCCCGTACGCCACCGATCGGTGCGTCGAGGAGCGCCCGGAGTTGCGTGAGCTGCGGCCTGGTCACCAGGTGGCATGCCACTTCGCCGGCGAACTCAGCCCACGCTGAGCATGCGGTAACGCAACAGGTCGTCGACGAACGGCCCGATCAGGGCGTCCAGCAGGGGTGTCAACCACAGCGCGAACGAACTGGTGAGGTGATGGCCGTCGCGGTAGGCGAGCATGTCGCCGACGACGGTGGGGCAGCGGTGATCGCTGCACAGCCAGCGGGTCGGGTCGATGAACCCCACCCCGAGTTCGGTGGTGACCCTACGGATGGCGGCGATGACGCTCGCGGTGTGCGGGTCGTCATTGTGGGCCTCGCAGGCGGAGATGTCATTGCGGTGCTGTGAGAGGCAGGAGGGCACCTCTGCTGTGGGGTCGGCAGCGTCACCGAGGACGATCGGCTCGATCCCGTCGGCGCGGAGACCGTTGAGCACCTCGGGCAGGTGCCCCGTCCAATCGTCGGCGGCGATCGGTTGGCGCGTGCTGAACGCGACCTCGGCATAGGCCTGCGAGACGAAGACCACAGCGACGTGTTGCTCGACCATGAATGCCCGCGCCGAGTCACGCCACGGTGCGCAGTTCTCGAGCGGTGCGTTGGCCGACTCGTTGAACGTCGGGACATCCAGGTACGGGCAACCGCCCTGGGTCATGGCGAGCAGCCGCCAGTGGCGGATGGTGGCGATGGCCTCGAGCGGGGCGAACCACTGCGCGGCGTGCGAGTCGCCCCACAAGGCAATGGTGACGGTGCCGTTCGGGTCGCCGAAGATGCAGCGCTTCTTCACCGTGGTCTTGAACCACTGGTGGCAGCCGTCCGAGTAGAGCCCGGGGACGTCGCCACCTGCCTCGCGTAGCCCGGGCTTCAGGTTGTCCGGCAGGACATCCACGCCGAGCGCGGCGACGATGGCGTCGAGCGGGGCGGCGCTCTCGGTGGTGACGGCGGCCGGCGTGGTGGGCAGCGTGGTGGTGGTCTCGATCGGCCCTGTGGTGGTGGGCGGTGGGGTGGGCAGCGCGGTGGGCAGCGCGGTGGTGACGATCGGTGCCGCCGGCGCCGCGGCCACGACACCGGTGGAGAGGTCGGGCCGGTAGGCGTTCAGCACCGCCGCCCCGACGAGGGCGACGGCGACGAGCGATGCGCCCATGGCGAGCGACAGGCCGCGGCGGGCGATGAGTCGGGGCGACGAGCGGATCGGGTGCTCGATGATGCGGTAGCCGGCCTCGGAGAGCACGACCACGGCAGCCACGGCCGCCACCTTCTCCGGGCCGGTCAGCGACCGTTCGAGGTGGGCCTCGGCGATCACGAGGACGGGCCAATGCCACAGGTACAGCGAGTACGAACGGGTGCCGAGCCAGCGCATCGGCGGCGTCGAGAGCAGCCACGCGGGTGAGCCGCTGACGACCGGCCCGGCGACGAGCACCATCGCCGCGGCGACCACGGGCACCGCGGCGGCCCAGCCGGGGAACGCGACCGTGCCGTAGGCCCAGGCGGCGTAGGCGATCCCGGCGATGCCGAGCCACCCGATGATGGCACGCACGACCGGCCGAATGCGGTCGGCCTGGGTCACGAGGGTGGCAAGGAGGGCGCCGATGCCCAGCTCCCAGGCGCGGGTGTGCAGCCCGTAGTACGCCCACGACGGGGCGCGCGAGGTGAGCACCACGCTGGCCGCGAACGAGGCAGCGATGAGGATCGCCATTGCGACACCCACCCGGCGGCGCACACTGCGGGCGCCGAGCGTGACGAGCATGATGAGCGCCGGCCACACGACGTAGAACTGCTCTTCCACCGCGAGCGACCAGTAGTGCCGCAG
Source organism: Ilumatobacteraceae bacterium (assembly GCA_041918155.1). Taxonomy (GTDB): domain Bacteria; phylum Actinomycetota; class Acidimicrobiia; order Acidimicrobiales; family Ilumatobacteraceae; genus UBA668. The sequence goes on from JAYRWH010000010.1 coordinate 73,376, forward strand.
GGGGGACGGGGCAAGATCCGCAGTGAGGTAGTTCGCTCCGCGTTTGGCGAACAGGAAGTTGGCCGCGAACGCGGTGGCCCACCGGACATCGGCGGCGAGATCGGGCAGGCGTGTTGCCGGCAGCAGGAACGCACCGGCGATCGCGGTCGCCACCAGCACGGTGGCGGAGATCGGCAGGAGGCGGCGCGCCCGGCGGGCGTAGAACCCGGAGATCGAGATGCGCCCCTTGCGCGTGCGCTCGTCGATGAGCAGCGAGGTGATGAGGAAGCCGGAGATGACGAAGAAAACGTCGACGCCGATGAACCCACCGCGCAGGCCGGGTACCCCGAAGTGGTACAGGAGGACGACGGCGACGGCGATCGCCCGCAAACCCTCGATGTCGCGGCGGTACTTCACGTGTGGTCAGTTCACGTCGAGGAGCACGTGGCAGGCGCCGTACAACATCACGGTGCGGAAGTTCTCGAGGCCCGGGTCGGGGGTCTGGTCGGTCTTCAGCCCGTCGGCCTCCACCGTGTCAGCGATCGAGCGTGCCCACTGCGCGTAGCGGCTCAGGCCGGCGAGCGCGTCGGTCCAGCCGTCGGCGGTCTCTGCCGGGGGAGTGACGCCGGTGAGATCCGCGACGAGGGCGTCGACCTGATCGGCGCGGCGGCGGTAGTAGCCGGCCAGCTCGGCCGGATCGGGTGTGGTGCCGAGCGTGAGCACGTCGCGGGCGTCTGCCAGGGCCGCATCGTTGGCGGCGTGGCAGCGGGCGTCGACGGCCCACCAGTGCGCTTCCTCGGCGCCGCCCACCCACTCCGGGGTGGTGGTGGTCGTGGTGCCCGCGGGCGCCGTGGTGGCGGGGTCGGTGCCCTGGCCGCTCGGGCTGCAGGCGGTGGTGAGGGCGGCGAGCGCGGCGAAGGCGAGGCACAGCCTCGGGCGTGGCATGCCGAACATCATGCCCGATCCCGGCGCGGAGCGGCCGATCACCAGGTGGGTGTCGAACCGACACTGTGTGGCTATGTTGTTGGCCTGTGCAACTAGATTCCCCGAAGAGCGGCAGCCTCGGAACTCTCCAGCAGATGATCGTCGATGCGTTGGGGCTGCCTCGGCTGCACTTGGCGATCACGACGGGGCAGGCCGAGGGCACCCGCTCCTGAGCGAAGGCCGACTCACACCAGACTCTCACCCACCGTGCGACACGAGTCGATACGTTGATCGTGTGAGCGCGACTCGCTCGCTCAATCGAAGGAGTTCCCGATGAAGCGCTTGGTTCTTGCTGCTACCGCTGGTACGGGTGCCGCACTGTTGCTCGCCGCGCCCGCATTCGCCGCCGGCCCGGGCTGGGGCATGCACCGCGACAGCGACCGCCACCCGTGGTTCGCCATGGTGCTCATGATCGTCCTCGTCGCCGGTGCTGCCGCACTCGTCGCCTGGGCGCTCACCCGCGGCCGTGGTGTGCATCACGCCGCGCCGGCGATGCCGGTTGCTCCGTCGCCGACCGCCAACGCCGAGGCGATCCTCGCCGAGCGGCTGGCCCGTGGCGAGATCAGCCCCGATGACTACCGCGCGTCGCTGACTGCGCTGCGCGGCGGCCCCACCGCCTGACCGCTGCCGGATCCCGCCCGGGTCGGCCGTCGACCGCGGGCGGATCCGACCTACGCTGCCGCAATGTCGCGACCGTGCAAGATCGGAGTTCAACTGCCCGAGGTCGAGCGGCGGGTCGCGTGGCCGGAGCTGATCGCCATGGCCCGCACGGCCGAAGCCGTGGGCCTCGACTCGATCTGGGTCGGCGATCATCTGCTCTACGACCTGCCCGACGGCAGTGTCCGTGGGCCGTGGGAGGTGTGGACCTCGCTGGCGGCGCTCGCTGCCGTCACCGAGCGCGTCGAGCTCGGACCGCTCGTGGCCTCGATCGGCTTCAGTGAGCCGGCGATGCTGGCCAAGAAAGTGGCCACGGTCGACGCCATCTCCGGCGGTCGCTTGATCGTTGGCCTCGGAGCCGGCTGGAACGAGCGCGAGTACCGCGCCTTCGGCCATCCCTTCGACCATCGTGTGGCCCGTTTCGCCGAGGCCTTCGGTCTCGTGCGCCGCCTGCTCGCCGGCGAGACGGTCGACCATGTGGGGCGGTTCTACCGACTCGAGCGGTGCCTGATCGACCCGCCGTCACCCCGGCCAGGCGGTCCGCCGCTGATGGTGGGCTCGATCGGGCCGCGCATGCTCGACATCACCCTGCCCCATGTGCAGTCGTGGAATGCGTGGTGGACGCAGTTCGGCAACAGCCCCGAGGGGCTCGCCGAGGTGGCGCGCACGGTGCGCGAGCGGTGCGCGGCCATCGGTCGCGACCCTGCCGAGGTCGAGTGCACCGCCGCCGTGCACGTGCGTGCGCCGGGTGGTCGCGGTCGTCTGATGGGCGACAGCAACCCTGCCGGTGCGGGTGCCATCACGGGTTCGGTCGCGCATGTTGCCGCGCGGTTGGCGGAGTTCGCCGCCGTGGGCGCCGCGCAGCTGCAACTCGTCGTCGACCCGATCAACCAGGAGAGCATCGAGTGGCTCGGTGACGTGCTCGCCGAGTTTCGCTAACCTCGGCACCTCGAAGGAGGAGCAATGGCTCAGCAGGTACGTGGTGTGGTGGCGCGCAGCAAGGGTGCGCCGGTGACGATCGAAACGATCGTGGTGCCCGATCCGGGTCCGGGTGAAGCTGTGGTGAAGGTGCAGGCGTGCGGTGTGTGCCACACCGACCTGCACTACCGCGAGGGCGGGATCAACGACGACTTCCCGTTCCTGCTCGGCCATGAGGCCGCGGGTGTGGTGGAGAGCGTCGGTATCGGCGTCACCAATGTGCAGCCGGGCGACTTCGTGATCCTCAACTGGCGCGCCGTGTGCGGCACCTGCCGCAGCTGTCTGAAGGGCAAGCCGCACCTGTGCTTCAGCACGTTCAACGCGACGCAGAAGATGACGCTCACCGACGGCACCGTGCTGTCGCCGGCGCTGGGCATCGGCGCGTTCGTGGAGAAGACGCTCGTGGCCGCCGGCCAGTGCACGAAGGTGGATGCCGGGGTGGCGCCGGAGACGGCGGGTCTGCTCGGCTGTGGCGTGATGGCCGGCATCGGCGCGGCGATCAACACCGGCAACGTCGGGCGTGGTGACTCCGTGGCCGTGTTCGGCTGTGGTGGCGTGGGCGATGCGGCGATCGCCGGTGCCCTGCTCGCCGGAGCGAGCACGATCGTCGCCGTCGACATCGACGACCGCAAGCTGGAGTGGGCGAAAGGCTTCGGTGCGACGCACACGTGCAACTCGTCCAAGGTCGACCCGGTGGAGTACATCAAGTCGGTCACCGGTGGCAACGGCGCCGATGTGTGCATCGAGGCGATCGGCAACCCCAAGGTGTACCGCCAGGCGTTCGAGGCCCGCGACCTCGCCGGCACCGTCGTGCTCGTGGGCGTGCCCCGGCCCGACATGACGCTCGAGCTGCCGTTCATCGAGGTGTTCGGTCGCGGCGGCTCGCTGAAGAGCAGCTGGTACGGCGACTGCCTGCCCTCGCGCGACTTCCCGATGTTGGTGCAGTTGCACCAGCAGGGCCGCCTGCCACTCGACAAGTTCGTCAGCGAGACGATCTCGCTCGACGCCGTCGAGGAGGCGTTCCACAAGATGGAGCGCGGCGAAGTGCTGCGCAGCGTCGTGGTGCTCTGACCGGCCGCGACAATGACTATCGAACTGGTCACTACCGACGGCATCTTCGCTCTCGACGGCGGGGAGTGGCAGGTCACGAACAACATCTGGATCGTCGGCGACGACAGGGAGGTCGTCGTGTTCGACGCGGCCCACGAGTGCGCCCCGATCGTTGAGGCCGTCCACGGCCGGCGGGTGAAGGCGATCGTGCTCACCCACGGCCACAACGACCACATCAACGCGGCGGTGCCTTTGCGCGACGCCGTCGACGCGCCGATCCTGCTGCATCCCTCCGACCGGATGCTGTGGGATGTCGTATGGCCCACGTTCGCCCCCGACGGTGAGATCGTGCCCGGTCTGGCGATGACGGTGGCCGGCCACGAGTTGGGGGTGCTGCACACGCCGGGCCATTCGCCGGGCTGCTGCTGCTTCCACGACGCCTCGTCGGGTGTCGTGTTCAGCGGCGACACCCTGTTCTGCGGTGGCCCAGGTGCCACCGGCCGCAGCTACAGCGACGAGCCGACGATCCTGCGCTCGATCCGCGACAAGCTACTCGCCCTGCCCGACCACACGGTCGTGCACACCGGCCACGGCGACAGCACCACCATCGGCGCCGAACGCGAGCGAGTCCTCGCCCGCGCCGCCGAGCTCGGCTTGTAGGGCCAAGTCGTCGCTGCGGAGTGGCCTAGGCTGCGGCGGACACGGGAGGGGATAGCGATGCCTGTACCGGGGAAGCTCCGCGAATTCGTGACCCGACGGACCTCGGGAATGTCGGGTTTCCTGGTGATGGCGCTGGTGTCGCTGAGCGGGCGCCACGAGATCGGGCGCGTGATCGGCGATGTCGCGGTCGGTGGCGACGGGTACGGGCCGAGCGTTCTCACCAACCCGCTGCACGTACACCAAGCCCCACAGGCCCTCAGCGCCTGGCATGCCGCCACCGACACCCACGTGCAGAGCTGGCTGTGGTGGTTCCTCGTGGTGCAGGCGCTGCTCGTGGTGTCACTATGGCTCGTCTCCCGGTTGGCGGCCGTGGCGATGTCGTTGGATGTCGGCAATTGGGTGACGGCGACTGCCATCGCCTGGGCCGCGCAGTGGGCGGCGATTGCGGTCGCCGTGCTGTGGGCCGGCACGTGGTGGATGTTGATGGGCGTCACCTACCTCACGTGGGTGGTGACGATCCTTTTCCTCGGCCGCGTCGCGTGGAAGATCCGGTCGCTGCCCACCCAGCGCGAAACCCTTGCGCGCATCGGTCAGGCGATAGGCGTGCAGCGGTTCCAGTTCACAATCGTGGTTCTGCTTGCCGTGCTCTTCGTGGTGCCCGGCCCCCCGATCCTCGAGCAGGGCGTCGATGTGCTGCGCTCGTGGCTGCTCGACGAGCCGAACTGGTCGTCGGCGTTGTGGGGCTTGGCAGCGTTCGGGTTGTTGGCCGTCGTCCTGCGCTATCTGGCGAGTGTGCGGGCCGCGCCTGCGTTCGGTCACGGCGAGGGTTCCGAGCAGCCGTTCGAGAACCCCGCACTACGGGAGCTCGGCCGTGAAGCCCTGACCACCGCGATCGTCATCGCCTCGCTGTTCATCGTCTTCGAGGTGCTCCACCTCATCGGCGACGCCCGCGTGAACGGAGAGGTCGCGCTGATGACCGCAATCGTCATCGGCGCTGTGCCGGCCATCGGGGCGATCGTTCGCAGCTTCCGACCCAAGCCGTGGAGGGTGCGCGCGCAGACCACCGGCGCGGTCGTCATGCGCGACCGGCGCATGGCCCTCGTGGTCGGTCGCTATCTGTCGGTCGCGATCCCGGTCATCCTGCTGATAGCGATGGCGCGGTCGCTGTTCGCGCCACTGCTGCTGTCCGATGCGTCGGCGGTGTCGATCACGGTGAGGATCGTCGGCTGCGCGGGGCTCGCTGCATTGACGCTCGCCTGGGCCGCCGCACGCTCTGCGCCGCGACCGCGCATGTTCCCGAGCGACGCCTCGTGGTCTGCGGTCGTCGATCCGCAGATGGTCGGTCGCGGTCAACCGAGCACGGCCGAACTGCGCCACGCGACCAGCGACGAGGCGAAGGCGCGCATGGCCCGGGTGCCCGGTGCGGTGGTGTCGGTGGTTCCGTCCGCGCTGCTCACGGTGGTGACTGCGGTGCCGTTGTTGATCGCGCCCTTGCGCACCTCGCGCCTACTCGGGCTGGTCGGCACGGTGGGTCTGTCGCTGACGATGCTGGCGGCCTTCTTCATGGCGATGCTCATCCTGTCGCAGAACCTCACTGCGCCGTACCTGTTCCGTGTGCTCGGCATGCGGCGGACACCGGCGTTCGAGCTGGTGCTCGTCATCTCTCTGCTCGCGGTGGTGTTCGTGAAGGACACCGACCTGCACGCGGCGCGTGCGCCGAAGGCGACGTCAAACGTGCACCGGCCGCTCATCGGCGAGGCCTACGCCAACTGGGCGGCGCGTGCGAGCGCTGGCGGCGCGTGGCCCTGCGCGCTCGCCGTGACAGGGAGCGGTTCGGTGAAGAAGGTGCAGCCACTGGTGATGGTGGCGGCCGAGGGAGGCGGGATCCGCGCGGCGTGGTGGACGATCGACGTGATGTCGAAGGTGGCATCAACCGAGTGCGGTGCGAACTCGGTGCTGCTCGCGAGCGGAGTGAGCGGCGGCGCTGTGGGCCTCGGGGTGATGGCCGCGACCGGTGATGGGCAGAGTCAGCAGGCTTCGCTCGCCGCGGTCGAAAGGATGGCCGCGCAGGACGCGCTCGCCGCGGGTGTCTCCGGCCTACTCGTGCGCGACCTCGTCGCCGGGGCGTTCGGGTTGGAGATCGATCCGGCCGACACACCCGACGGGCTCGATCGATTCCCCGACCGAGCCGGCCTGATGGAGATGGCGTGGGAGCGCCAGGTGCCAGCGCTGGCAACGACCACCTTCCCCGACCCGACGCCGAACGTGCCGTGGCGCACGGTGTTCAACGGCACGTCGGTGGGCTACGACTGCCGGGTCATGCTCTCCGACGTGCAGATCGTCACCGACGCGGCGGTGAACGACTGCGACACCGCCGGCAACGAGGTGCCCGGCGCCTACGACCTGTTCTTGAAGCAGCCCTGCTACAAAGGCCTGCCGATCACGACCGCATCGTTGCTCGCGGCGCGGTTCCCCTACGTCACCCCCTCGGGGGTTTTCCTGAAGAACTGCACCGGTGGCTTCGCCGACCAATCGATCGACGGTGGCTATGCAGAGAACACCGGCATCGACACCGCCAACGCCGCGCTCGCCCAGGTCATGCCGCTCGTCCGCCGTCACAACGCGGAGGCCCTCTCCGCCGGCGGTGACGGTGTGGTGATCGTGCCGGTCGTGATCTACCTGCACAACACCGTGGCGGCGAGCCAGAAGAGCGACCCGGCCGAGGCGAAGGCCGCGGCCGAGGCGACGATCCCGGTGCTGAACAGCGGAGCGCAGGCGGGCGGGGTGAAGCCCGAGAAGCTGCTCGCCCAGTCGGCGGTGATCGCCGGCCAGTGGTTGCCCGACGAGTACTCCGGTGAGGTCGCTGCGCTGAAGGCGGCCGTGGAGGGAGTGCTGCCCGCGCAGGTGATGACGGTTGCCCCGCAGCAGAAGCCGCAAATGGCGCTGCCGCTCGGGTGGTCGATGTCGATCGCCACCCAACGCACCCTCGACAACGCGTTCGACGACTTCCTGAACTGTCTCGCCGTCGCGGCCGATAACGCCGAAGAGGAATGCTCCGCCCAGTTCGCGTTTGACACGCTGTTGGTGGGCTGGGGCACCACGATGCGGTTCTCGCGCTAGATCTTGGGCTTCTTTGCGCGGCTGGGCGCCACCCGCGAGGGCTCGCCGGGCATTTTCGGGTACACCGGCGGCCACGGGGCGTCCTCCAGGCCGGCAGCCTGGTCGCGGGTCACCATGTCGAGGAAGGGCTGCAGCGGTTGCGGGTCGTCGTTCATCGCCGCCCACGCGTCGCCGTGTTCGGCCACCCATGCGGGCACGGTGGCGATGGTCATGTCGTGGGGCTTGAGTGTGTCGAGCAACTCCCACGGGAAGGGGAACGAGACGGGCGCGTGGTCGAGCGCACGTACGCTCCACGGGGCGAAGACGGTCTTGTGCGGGGCGTTCTGGTTGAAGTCGATGAAGATGCGCGCGCCGCGCTCCTCCTTCCACCACGAGGCGGTGATGAGGTCGGGCCGGCGGCGCTCGAGTTCGCGGGCGACGGCGACGGCCGCGCTGCGCACTGCGATGCTGTCGTGAGTGGGCGCGAGGCGCACGTAGACGTGCAGGCCGCGGTTGCCGGACGACTTGATGAAACCGGTGACCCCGAGGTCGTCGAGCAGACCCTTTGTGACGTGCGCCGCTTCCTTGGCCATCTCGTAGTTCGTGCCCGGACCGGGGTCGAGGTCGATCCGCAGCTCGTCGCTGTGCTCCTGGTCGCTCGCCCGCACGGGCCACGAGTGGAAGCCGAGACAGCCCATGTTCGCCGCCCACACGAGGTGGGCGAGATCGGCGATGACGAGCGCCCGCGACGGCGTGCCGTTGGGGGTCATGACCGTCGCGGTGTGCAGCCACTCGGGCGCGCCCTCCGGGATCCGCTTCTGGAAGAAGTTGCTGCCGTGGGCACCGTTGGGGAAGCGCTGCAGCAGCACCGGCCGGTCGAACATCTGCCGCATCACCGGCTCTTCGACGGCGAGGTAGTAGCGCACGAGGTCGAGCTTGGTGTCGCCACGCGTCTGGAAGAACACCTTGTCCGGGTTGGTGATCGTGAGCGTGCGCCCCGCAACCTTCACGTCGACCGGCTCGCTCATCGTCGTGACCTTAGCGAGTGCTGTGTGAGCCGGCAGCGAGCTCGGCCATCCACCGGTTCTGACCTACATCGGTCACGGGGCACCGTGGTCGGTGTATGACAAGAAGGGCGTGGGGCGAGGGCGGCGCACCGGCTCGGGCTACCGTCGCACGCGTGAGCAGCGTCATCGAGATCACGGCACCGATGCAGGGGACGATCGTCACCATCGTCGTGGCGGTGGGGCAGCAGGTGCGCGCCGGGCAGCAGTTGATGCTCATCGAGTCGATGAAGATGCACCACTCGATCGACAGCACGCACGACGGGGTCGTGGGCGAGCTGGTCGTGGCGACCGGGGCAACGGTGATGGAGCGTGCGCTCGTCGCCCGCATTCGGCCGCAAGCGGTCACGGTCGCCGCACCGCAGGCGGAGACCCTCGAAGACCCGGCCCACATCCGGGCCGACCTGGCGGAGGCGATCGCCCGCCACGAGATCGGGCTCGACCACGCGAGGCCCGATGCGGTCGCGAAGCGGCGGGCGCTGGGCCGGCGTACCGCCCGCGAGAACGTGGCCGACCTCGTCGACGACGGCAGCTTCGTGGAGTACGGGCCGGTCGTGATCGCGCCGCAACGGCGCCGGCGCGACATCGACGACCTGATCGCACACACTCCCGCCGACGGGATGATCGGCGGGATCGGCAAGGTCGCCGGCCACCCGGTGATCGCGATGAGCTACGACTACACGGTGCTCGCCGGCACGCAGGGCGGGCAGAACCATCGCAAGAAGGATCGCCTGTTCGCGCTCGCCGAAGAGCTGCGCCTGCCGGTGGTGTTCTTCACCGAGGGCGGGGGAGGGCGGCCGGGCGACACCGACATGCCGGGGGTGTCCGGCCTCGACTGCTTCGCCTTCTGGTACTGGGCCCAGCTCTCGGGCCTCGTTCCCCTCGTGGGCATCAATGCCGGCTACTGCTTCGCTGGCAACGCGGCAATCCTCGGCTGCTGCGATGTCGTGATCGCCACCGCCGACAGCAACATCGGCATGGGTGGCCCGGCGATGATCGAGGGCGGCGGGCTCGGCGTGTTCGCCCCCACCGAGATCGGGCCGATGGACGTGCAGCAGGCCAACGGCGTGGTCGACATCGCGGTGGCGGACGAGGTGGAAGCAGTCGCAGTGGCCAAGCAGTACCTCGGCTATTTCACTGAACGGGTCCAAGATGAGTGGACGTGCGCTGACCAGCGCGAGTTGCGCCATGTGATCCCCGAGGACCGCAAGCGCGCCTACGACGTGCACGCCGTCATCAAGGGCCTGTTCGACAGCGGCAGCGTGCTCGAACTGCGTCGCGACTTCGGGCTCGGCATGGTCACCGCCTTGGCCCGCGTGGAGGGCCGTGCGGTCGGCGTCGTCGCCAACAACCCGGGCCACCTCGCCGGTGCGATCGACAGCGACGGCGCGGACAAGGCGGCGCGGTTCATTCAGCTGTGCGACGCGCACGATCTGCCGATCGTCACGCTCGTCGACACGCCCGGCATGATGGTGGGCCCGGAGGCGGAGAAGACCGCCCTCGTCCGCCACTGCTCGCGCCTGTTCCTCACCGGAGCGAACGTCACCGTGCCGACCGTGAGCATCGTGCTGCGCAAGAGCTACGGCCTCGGCGCGCAGGCGATGATGGGCGGCAGCACGAAGGCACCGCTGGCATGCGTGGCCTGGCCGACAGGGGAGTTCGGCGGGATGGGGCTCGAGGGCGCGGTGCGGCTGGGCTTCCGCAAGGAACTCGATGCGATCGCCGATGCCGACGATCGCGAGGCCACGTTCCAGCAGATGGTGGACAAGATGTACGAGTTCGGCAAGGCGGTCAACATCGCCAGCCACTACGAGATCGACGACGTGATCGACCCGGCCGACACCCGCCGCTGGATCTCGGCGATCTTGGAGGCGGCGCCCGCGCAGGCCCCGCGTACCGGCAAGAAGCGGGCCAACATCGATAGCTGGTAGAACCACCTCATGCGCATCGACGAAGTGGAGTTGCGGCTCGTTCGCCTCCCGTACCGTTCGCCCTTCAAGACCAGTTTCGCCGAGGAGCGGGAGAAGCACGCGGTGATCGTCACCGTGCGCTCGGAGGGCGTCGAGGGCTACGGCGAGGGCGTGATGGATCCGTTCCCCGTGTACCGCGAGGAATGCATCGCCGGCGCGTGGCACCTGCTGCGCAATGCGTTCGCGCCCGAGCTGATCGCCAACGGCTGCGAGCACCCGTCGCAGCTGGTCGCCCGATGGGTCGGCTGGCGCGGCAACCCGATGGCCAAGACCGCGCTCGAGCTGGCGGTGTGGGACTGCTACGCCCGCCAGCAGGGCCTGCCCTTGCGCGCGCTGCTCGGTGGCCAGCGCACGGAGATTCCCGTCGGCGCGAGCCTGGGGATGAACACGGTCCCCGAGACGGTGGAGAACGTGCGCCGCCATGTCGACCAGGGTTACAAGCGGATCAAGCTGAAGATCGAGCCGGGTTGGGATGTCGAGCTGCTCGCGGCGGTGCGCGCCGAGTTCCCGTTCATCGAGCTCACCGTCGACGCCAACTCCGCCTACACGCTCGCCGACATCGCCGTGCTGCGTCAGCTCGACGAGTTCGGGCTGCACTACATCGAGCAGCCGCTGCACTGGGACGACATGGTCGAGCACGCCCACCTCGCCACCTTGCTGCACACGAACATCTGCCTCGACGAGACGCTCACTTCGCCGGCGCGGGTGAAGGCGGCGGTCGACATGGGCGCCTGCAGCGTGGTGAACGTGAAGGTCGGCCGGGTGGGCGGCCTACAGGCGACGCGGGAAATCCACGACCTGTGTGTGGGCCTCGGCGTGCCGATGTGGTGCGGCGGGATGCTGGAGACCGGCATCGGCCGCGCCCACAACATCCACCTGGCCACGATGCCCGGGTTCGTGTACCCGGGTGACACCGCGTCGGCCAGCCGCACCTACGCCCACGACATCGTCGAGCAGGCGCTGGAGACCACTGACGGGATCATGCCCGTGCCCGCGGGTCCCGGGATCGGCGTCACCCTCGATCGGTCGTTCCTCGATGAGGTGACCGAACAGACCGAGGTCGTGCGCCCGTGACGGTGCCGCCCGTCGAGTTGCGAGTGTTGCGCACGGCGGAGGAGTTGTCCGCGCTGCCGCCCTTCGAGCGAAGCATCTGGGGTGGCGACGACGACTGTGTGTCGGTGAACATGCTCGTGGCCTGCCTGGAGGAGGGCGGGGTGGCGATCGGCGCGTTCGCCGGCGAGCGCATCGTCGGCTCGGCGTTCGGGTTCCGCACGTTCGAGGAGCGGGTGCTGCACTCGCACTACCTCGCCGTCGCCCCCGATCATCGCCGTAGTGGGTTGGGCGAACGGCTGAAGCACGCGCAGGCGCGGTGGTGCCTCGACAACGGGGTGACCGCGATGCGCTGGACGTTCGACCCGTTGCAGCTCGCCAACGCGCACCTCAACCTCAACAAGCTCGGGGCGATCGGGGTGACCTACCACGTGAACCACTACGGCACGATGGGTGGCATCAACGGTGGCTTGCCTTCGGATCGCTTGACGGTGCAGTGGGAGCTGGCGCCCGCGAACCCGCCGGTGTTCGCCGAGACGTTCGTGATGACCGTGCCGGCGGTGACGCCCGAGCAGATCGCCGTCGGCGCGCCCGAGGCGATGCACGCCCGGCTCGTGCTCCGCGAGGCGATGGCCCCCCACCTCGCCGACGGCTGGAACGTCACCGCCGTCGACCGCGCGGACCGCACCTACACCCTGTCCCGCTGAGCTACATGCCCCCATCCGGGTTGGGCGCGATTCCTCCCGCTTCTGACCGCCCCAGCCCCCACGGGTGCGATTCGTGCCACCGTGTGGGACGAACCGCGCCCATACAGGCCGGCGCGGCGCTGAGTTACATGCCCTGGTGGGCGGCGAGGTCGGGGAACACGCGGGACACTTTGGCGGTGAGCCACTGGCCGTAGGTGCCGCCGAGGTCGCGCAGGTCGGCCTTGTCCCAACGGGCATCGGCATCGAGCGGCGTCACCCAGCCGTCGTCGATGGCGAGCGGCTCGACGACGGCGTTCCAGCCGGGGTCGAGGAAGAACGGCAGCGAGTACCGATCGCCGCCGGCGTGGTTGCGCACCCGGTGGGGGTTGCTGCGGTAGCGACCGGCGGTGACCCGATCGAGCATGTCGCCGAGGTTGCAGATCACGAGGTCCGCATCGGCGGGCGCGGCGATCCACTCACCCTGCACCTTCACCTCCAGGCCCGGCGTGCCGTCGGTAGCAAGCAGGGTGAGCAGGCCGTAGTCGGTGTGCTCACCGACGCCCCACGTGGCGTTGTCACCCGTCGGGTGGGGTGGGTAGCGGAAGACGCGGAACAGGGGAGTTGGCTCGGCAGTGAGGCCGGTGGCGAACCAGGCTGGCGCCTGGCCGAGGCCGACGGCCATGTGGCGTAGCACCTGCTGGCCGAGCGCCTCCATCGCCGCCATCCACTCGCCGACCGCTCTGCCCAGCCCGGCGGGGCGAGCGGGCCACACGTTGGGCCCGTGCATCGGGCGCTCGTCGGGCGGCAGCTCGGCGCCGAAGTAGTAGCCCTCCTTGCGGTCGGGCACGCCCGAGGTCAGCTCGCCGCCGAGGGGGAACCAGCCGCGCCACGCCCGCCCGCCGACGGCCATCGACACGAGTTCCTTCTCCTCGGTGGGCAGGGCGAGGAACTCGGCCATGAGTGCGATCAGCTCGTCGCGCCTGGCGCGCAGCGGGGCCGGCAAGGGGATGGCGAAGAAGCCCGCCGTGCGGCATGCGGCGTCGATGCGCTCGGCCGCGTCCGTAGCGGCTGGGTCGACGATCGCCAGAGTCCTCACGCCCGCGAGCGTAGGTGGCAGACTCGGCGCTCGTGACCACCGCCCAGCTCATCGTCGTCGGGCTGGCGGTTGGCGTGGCGGCGTTCGTGCAGGTGCTCGCCGGCTTCGGGTTCGCCCTGCTGTGCATGCCGATCATGACGCTCGCCATCCCGGTGGAGAAGGCCGTGGTGGTGAGCACCGTGCTGAGCGCGCTCACCACGAGTTGGCAGTCGTGGTTTCTGCGCAAGGACGCCGAGGTGCAATTGGTGCGACGGCTGACAATCAGCGCGTACGTGGGCATGCCACTGGGCCTGGTGATCCTGGAGGTGGTGCCCGACACCTCGCTGAAGATCGTGCTCGGCGTGTCCGTGCTGCTGGCCACGCTGATGCTGGCCCGCCGCCTCGACCTGCGCCACGTGGGCAACGGTATGGACGTGAGCCTCGGGTTCGTGAGCGGCGTGCTGAACACCTCGCTCTCCACCAACGGCCCGCCCCTCGTGTTCGACCTGCAGGCCCGCCACCTCGACGCCGCCCGCTTCCGGGCGACCATCTCGGCCGTGTTCGCCCTGTGCAACTTCGGCGCGCTGGGGCTGTTCATCGCGCGGGGCAAGATCACGAGCGAGGGCCTCCATGCCGCGGCCATCGCTTTGCCCGCGTGGGCGTTGGGCCAACTGGTCGGCTGGCCCATCCGCAGACGCCTGCACGGCGAGAGGTTCAGAGTGCTGGTGCTGGTGCTGCTCGCGCTGGCCGGCACGACCACGATCGTTTTCGCCGTGGTGTGAAGGGTGTGAGGACCCGGCACCGCCGCCACGACACCTCACGACCCCATCAGCCGCCGAACATCGTCAGCCATTGCTCCTTGGACTTCGGGCGGTACACATAGTTCGCCTGCTTGATCGCGTCGATCGACGCGCTCGACTCGGGGGAGTAGCGGTGGCCGGGGAACACGACCGTGCCCGTGGGCATCGAGGCGAGCGTCTGCAGGCTGTCGTACATCGCCGCGGGGTCGCTGCCGGGGAAGTCGGTGCGGCCGCAGCCGTCGAGGAACAGGGTGTCGCCGCTCACCAGCCGTCCGTCCACGTGGAAGCACTGGCTGCCGGGCGTGTGGCCGGGCGTGTGCACGAGCGTGATGCGCACGTCGCCGACCTCCACCACGTCGCCGCCGTCGTGCTGCACCAGATCGGCCTCCGTCAGGCCGGTGGTGCGCAACACCCACGGCGTCTCCGTGCGCTGCACGTGTACGGGGCAGCTGCACCGCTCCTGCAGCGCCGCGGCGCCTTCGAGTTGGTAGCCCATCATGTTGCCGCCGATGTGGTCGGCGTGGAAGTGGGTGGCGAGCACGCCGACGACGCGCAGACCGTCCGCCTCGACGATGTCGACCAGCGCGTTCACGTCGTACGCGGGATCGACGAGCAGGCACTCGCCGGCATCCCGGTCGCCGATCGCATAGGTGAAGTTCACCATCTGCTGGGCGATCGGATCCTGGGTGGCGAAGTCACGGCCTGAGAGCAGCTGGCGGAAGTAGAAGCGGTCGAGTTGGTCCGGCGAAGACGACATGGCCCCAACGCTACGGCCCCCGTAGGCTCGCGTCGATGACTGGGCAGCAGCTGCAATCACTCACCAAGGGCGAGCGGATCGTTTACGGCGGCGACCGCTACACGACCGTGACCGCCGAACTCGCGGCCGCCTTCCAACGAGGCGACCGCCTCGTCGTGGTGCACGAGACCGGCGACCTGCTGCACCTGCCCGCGGCCGAACACGCCGTCGCCGCCGCAGCGGTGGGCCGGGCGACGAGAGCGTTCACCGAGCTCACTGCAGTAACCGACGAGCAAATCAGTGGCTTCTTCGAGCGCTTCGCCGCGCTCCTGGAGGACGACACGGCCTTCGCCCGGATCGCCGCGGCCAACGAAGCCGACGTGCAACAAGCAACGCAGCGCGGCCGCGCCACCGGCCGCCTCACGCTCAGTGCGAAGATGCGCGTCGACATGATCGACGGCCTGCGCTCATGGCGCGACATCCCCACGCGGCGTAGCCAGCAGGTGGGCGAGGTGCGCCACGAACACTGGACCGTGCAGCAGTGGCGCGATCCGCTCGGCGTGGTTGGCTTCGTGTTCGAGGGTCGCCCCAACGTGTTCGCCGACGCAACCGGCGTGCTGCGCACCGGCAATACCGTCGTGTTCCGTATCGGCAGCGACGCGCTCGGCACGGCCCGGGCGATCATGCAACATGCCGTCGAGCCCGCGCTCGCCCAAGCGGGCCTCCCGCACGGCGCCGTCGCGCTCGTCGACTCCGCCGCCCACGCCGCCGGGTGGGCGCTGTTCGCCGACACGCGCCTCGGGCTCGCCGTCGCCCGCGGTTCGGGCGCGGCCGTCGCCCAGTTGGGCGCCGTGGCCCGCCAGCACGGCGTACCCGTCAGCCTGCACGGCACCGGTGGTGCGTGGCTCATCGCCGGCGCCACCGCCGACGCAACCCGGTTCACGCAGTCGATCCGCCACAGCCTCGACCGCAAGGTGTGCAACACGGTGAACGTCGTGTGCATCCCACGCGAACGGGCCACGGAACTCGTGCCCGCGTTTCACGCCGCGGCCCAAGAGGCGGCCGCCGCCCGCAGCGCCGAACCCGTCATCCACGAACTCCAACCCGACGACCCCCTACTCGCCCACGAGTTCGAGTGGGACGTCGTGCCCGAGGTGGCGCTGCTCGTCGTCGACGACGTCGCCCACGCCGTGCAGCAGTGCAACGCGTACAGCCCGCACTTCGTCGCCAGCCTGATCAGCGACGACCCGGCCGAGCACGAGTGGTTCTACCGCGCCGTTGATGCCCCGTTCGTGGGCGACGGCTTCACCCGCTGGGTGGACGGCCAGTTCGCCCTGCTGCAGCCCGAGCTGGGGCTCTCCAACTGGCAGGCCGGCCGGCTGTTCGGGCGTGGGGGAGTGCTCTCGGGCGACTCCGTGTACACCGTGCGCCTACGGGCGCAGGTCAGCGACCCGTCGCTGCACCGCTGACCGGCGTCAGCGCCAGTAGCCGGTGACGTCGATGATGATGTGCGTCGCGGCCGTGGAATAGATACAGATCTCGCCGTTGGAGGACAGCGCCACCTGCATGCCGCTCGGCACGACACGGTTCAGCTCGAAGTTCAGTGAGGCCACATTCGGTGTGGTGCCGCACGCCGAGATGCGCAGAGAGCCACCACCCGTGGGGAAGACCGACGCCACGTTCAGCGATACTGCCTTGGCGCTTGCGGGGATGCCGCGCTGGCCGCCCAGGACGAGGCGGTAGGTGTAGCCGGCGGCGAGTGCCATTCCGCCGGTGCCCAGGTTCATCTCCGTCCGAAACACGTCGCGGGTGTCGGTGACACGAGTGGGCGTGGTGGGAACGATCGAGCCGGTGCCGCCCGCGGTGAAGTACCCGAGCACATCGACCTTCAGGTCGACGGCCTTCAGCGCGTACACGCACAGCTGCCCGGCGGTGTTGAGCGGGACGATCGCGAAGTTCGAGCGGATGACCGCCACCATTGGGTTCACGTTCGACACGACTGGCAGGGTGCCGCCGCATGGGTAGGCGGTCATGAAGCTGTTCGCCCCCGGGTACAGGCCGGTGATGATCACGGCCACCGCCGTCGCGCCGTCGGGCACGCCGACACCAGCATCGTTGAGGTCGACGGAGATCGTCTGGCCTTCGCTCATGCGCCCCGTCGCGTTGAGACGGGTGGTGGTGTTGATCAACGGCGTCGGAGTGAGTGCGTTGTAGCTGCTGGCCGAGTCGGCGCGGAAGTACCCGTTGATATCGACGATCAAGTCCGTGTCCACAGGGGAGTAGAAGCAGATCGAGCCGTCCGCACTCAACGGGAAGATGCCCGCATTGGAGACGATCTCACTCGTGAGGAAGTTCATGCTCGATGCCACCGGCATCGGCGAGGAGCAGTTGTACACCGTCACGAAGCCAGGCCCGGCCGGGCCGACCACGGTGATGTTGGCACTGATCGCCGTGGCGTCGGTCGGCATGTTCACCGTGCCGGTGACCTTGACCTTCTTGATCGTCTTGGCCAGCAGCTTGGTGATGCGCTGGTTGATACGGCTGTCGCCGAAGCGGTAGGGGCTGACGGGGGTGTAGGCCGAGGCGGGCCCGGCAGGCTCGACAGAGGGAACCGGCATCACGCCCGTGGCCGCCGTCGGATCGACGGTGAACGACCACCTGACGGTGCGGGCCTGGGTGGTGATGGTGACCGTGTAGAGGCCCGGCGAGAGCGCGTTGCGAGGGATCACCGTGACGGCGTTGTCGTAGGCGAGGATCTGGCTGGCGGTGCCGCTCGTGTTGCCGCTGAAGAGGCGGCAGGTCTGTAGCGCGCCGGTGGGGCCGCTGATGGTGGCCGAGGCCGAGGTAACGGGCTCGGGCATCATCGCGATCACCGGTAGGCCGGCGGTGCCGGACCAACCCGAGCAGAAGTCGAGCGGGTTCGGCGACTCGGTGACGAACGTGGACAGGTTGGTGGTGGTGCCGTTGCCGGGGAAGAGGATCGGCGTGGACGGGCGCCGACCACTGCCGAGCCCGCTGATGATGTCCATCGTCGCCCCGGAGTGCCACCCGGTGGCGGTGGACGACTGGTCGCACTTGCCGAAGCCGACGCTGGCGAGGTTGTAGCGCAGGATGCCGATCGCGTGGAATGGCCCGGTCATCCACAGTTCGATGTGGGAGCGCACCGAGGCGCCGTAGCTCGTGCTCACGGCCACGTTGCCGTTGTTGCCGGCGGTATCGCCGCTGGCCGTATAGCCCGCCTTGCCGGGGGTTTCGTCGTGGGTGATGCCGTTGTAGAGCATGTAGCACGAGTGGTTGTAGGCACCACCGCTGAGGTTCGCGTTCTCGACCACCGGGCCGAGCCCGGCCATCGCGCGGTAGTAGTTCGTGGTGGTCAACCAGTTGGCGTCGGCGCCGATGAACGGGGGAACGGGATCAGCCGCGACAGCCGGTGTGACATGGGTGAGGGTCAGCGCCGAGAGCGCGGTCGCCAACACCGCCAGGACTGCTGTTTTGCGTGCCATTCCGTTCGCTCTCCGGTCTTCCCCGACGCTTGTTTCATCGGCCGCAGCGGCGGGGTGCTGTATCTGTCCGCGGTAGATTTGACCAATTCTTGAGGTACCCCGTAGGCGCTCTGTGAAGACCCGCGTGGCGCTAATGTTCCTCCGTGAGCCACCGCTGGAGTCTGTTCGCGCTCTGCGTGCTCGTCGCCTGTGCCCCCGACCCCGGAGTGCGGTCGCGGCGCGTGGATCCCATCGGCTCGGTCGACCCGACCGCGCCGCCGACGGTGCCCATCGCCGGCGTCGAGGGCGTCGGCGACGCCTTGTTCCCCGACCTCGGCAACCCTGGCCTCGATGTCGCCCACTACGACGTCGCCCTGTCCTACGTGCCTGGCTCGGGGCTCGTCGCGGGCGTGGTCACGCTCGACATCGTGCTTACCACCGCTCGCGACACGATCACGCTCGATTCACTCGGGCCGATCGTCAGCGAGGTGGAGGTCGACGGCAGCGCTGTCCCGTACGAGGCTCAACCGCCCGAGCTCCTCATCGACATCCCAGATTCCGCCGCCGGCGACCAGCTGCAGGTGGCCGTGCGGTACGAGGTGCGGCCCCAGTCGATGGCCTCCGACACCGGTATCTCCCTCGGCTGGTTCGAGACCCCCATGGGTTCGTATGTGCTCAACGAGCCTGAGGGCGCCCGCTTCTGGCTGCCGTGCAACGATCACCCGAGCGACAAGGCGTCGTACACGTTCCACATCACCGTTCCCATCGGCACGGTGGCCGTCGCCAACGGCGCGCTCACCGACCGCCAGGTGGGTCTTGCCGAGGAGACCTTCGTGTGGCGCGAAGAGCGGCCGATGGCCACCTACCTCGTGCAGGTTCTGACGGGCGACTACGTGCTCGTCGAGGCCACCGGGCCGCACGGGCTGCCGCTCACCAGCGCCGTCCTGGACGCCGACCGCGAACTCGCCCAACCCTCGCTCGACCTGATCGGTGAGCAGATCGCGTTCTTCGAGACCCAAATGGGGCCATACCCGCTCGATCGCTACGGCATCGCCATCACCGACAGCTACCCCGGCCTGGCGATGGAGACCCAGGAGCGGTCGATGTTCAGCCGCGACGACGTCCTCGGCCCGTACCCGCCGGCCGATCTCTACGCCCACGAACTCGCCCACCAATGGTTCGGTGATGCGGTGACCGTCGAGGAGTGGGGCGACATCTGGCTCAACGAGTCGTTCGCCACCTACGCCGCCTGGCTGTGGATGGAGCACGAGGGGGCGTCGCTCGACGCGCTCGCCGAAGGGGCCTTGGCGACCCGGTACCCCGGTTCCACGGGTCATCCGAGCGTGTCCGAGATGTTCGGGTACAACAGCTACGACGGTGGTGCGGTGGTGCTGCACGCACTGCGCAAGGAGATCGGCGACGAAGCATTCTTCACCGTGCTGCGCAGATGGGTGGCGGAGAACAACGGCACCGCGCGCAGCACCGACGACTTCATCGCGCTCGCCGAGGACGTGGCCGGCGAGTCGCTCACCAACTTCTTCGCCACATGGCTGTTCGCCACGACGTTGCCTACCCAGTTCCCCCGGTGAGCCGCGCCAGTGCCGCCTCGCGCCACTTCGACCGCGTTCCCCGGCGCTCCTCGCTGCGGTCGAGGCCCTTGGGTACCACCATCAGGGTGTTGATGCCGAGGTAGCGCAACGGTTCCGGCTCCCACCTGCGCGAGCGGTGGCCCACCCACGGCAGGCTCACCAGGTCGGTGTCGGCGCCAGTGATGAGGTCGGCCAGTGTGCGCCCGGCGAGGTTGGTCGTGCCCACCCCGTCGCCGACGTAGTTGCCCGCGGAGGCCAGGCCGGAGACCTCGTCGTAGGCGACATGGCACCACCAGTCGCGGGCCGCAGCGACGGCCCCACCCCAGTGGTGGGTCACCCTCGCGTCGCCCATGTGGGGGAACAGCTCGCGCAGCGACTCGTGGATCTTGCGGTGCACGGCGGGGTTCTGCTCGAAGGCCTCCGACATCGTGCTGCCCCAGTGATACCAGGCGCCGCGCCCACCGAACGCGAAGCGGCCGTCGGCCGTGCGCTGGCCGTAGATGATCATGTGCCGCCCGTCGGCGAACGTCTCGCGAGCGGTCAGGCCGGTCTCGCGCCAGAACTCGTCGGGGAGCGGCTCGGTCGCGATCATCAACGAGTAGATCGGCGCCACCTCGCGACCGCGGCCGGTGAGTGCTGCTGTGAACGCCTCCGTCGCGCGCACGACGACGCGGGCCTTCACCGTGCCGGCGGTGGTGACCGCGGCGCCCGGCTCGATCGCGACGACGGGGGAGTGCTCGTGGATCGTGGCTCCCATCCGCTCGACGACACGGCCCAGGCCGCGGGCCAAGCGGGCGGGGTGCACGGACGCGCAGTGGGGCGAGAACATCCCCCCTATCACGCGCGTCGCTGCGCACCGCTGCCGCGCCTCGGCGAGGTCGAGCATGAGGTAGTCCTCGTCGGTGAACCCGAACGATTGGAGATGCTCGACATGCTCGCGAGCGCGATCGAGTTGCGCCTGGTTGCGGGCCAGCGACAGGTAGCCGCCGTGCGCGAAGTCGCACTCGATGCCCTCCGCGGCCACGACCCGACCGATCTCGCCGACGGTGTCGTGCATCGCCTGTTGCAGGCGCACGGCGCCATCGCGTCCGCTCGCGGCGGCCATTGCGTCGAGCGACATGGGCAGCAGGGCCGAGCACCACCCACCGTTGCGCCCGCTGCCACCGAAGCCCACGGCCTGGGCCTCGAGCACCACCACCTTGAGTGACGGGTCGCTCTGCAGCAGGTAGTACGCGGTCCACAGACCGGTGTACCCGCCACCCACGATCGCAACGTCGGCCTCCGCGTCGGCGGCGAGGGGCGGGCGCGCCGGCCCCCACTCGTCGACTCCGATCGTGTCGTGCCACAACGAAAGACGGCTCAGCTCGTGCACGGTCCGAGCCTATTGGGCCAGACTGCACGGCGATGTCGACGCTGCCACCACCGCCGCCGGGCTGGTATCCCGATCCGGCCGTCGCCACCGGCGCGCTGAGGTACTGGACCGGCGGCTCCTGGAGCGGGCAGGTGGTTGTGCCCGGCGCGGCCGCCAAGGGCCGCGAAGCGCACCCCACGCTGCCGTTGGTGGTGGCCTTCGGGGCGCTCGTGTCGTTGGCCGTGCCCCTCGTCGCCAGCCGCTTCATCCTGCGCTCGCTAGCCACGTACCGCTGGCCGATCGCTGTCTACGTGGTGCTCGTCGCCGTGATCGGGTACGGCCCGCCGCTGCTCTTCTGGCGCTACGCGAGTCGTCGGTGGGGTAGCGGCGCGTGGCGCGCCGACGTGGGCCTCACGGCTCGGTGGGTGGACGCTGGGTGGGGCCCGCTGACCTGGCTGGCATGCTTCGGGACGCAGATCATCGTCGGCGTGATCGTCGTGCAGACGCACATCCCGATCCAGAGCAACACCGAGGGAATCCGCCAGGCACGGCACAACACCGGTTACGTCGTTCCGCTGCTCATCACCGCGGTCATCGCCGCGCCGATCGTCGAGGAGATCATCTCCGGCTCGACCCCCGACTGACCGAGGCCTCCCCCCCTCCCTCGGTTGTGTCCTACACCGACCACGGTCGCCCGTGGTCGGTGTAGGTCACGAACGAGGGGATGACGGGGCGAGCAGGGTGTTGTCGATGAGGCGCACGTCGCCGAACCACACCGCGGTCACGGCGACCGCCGGTCCGTCGACAGTGGTGAGCGTGGCCAGTGTGTCGGGGTGCACGATCTCGAGGTGCTCGAAGCGGGCCAGCGGCTCGGCGTGCACGACGGCGCGCCCCGTGGCCCTCAGCGCGGCCACGTCGTGCTCGCCACCGGCGAGCGCGGAGCACACCGCGGCGAGTGCGCCCGGCACACACAATGCCGCCGCCCGCTGCTCGGGCGTGAGGCGCCGGTTGCGGCTGGAGAGCGCCAGCCCGTCGGCCTCGCGCACGGTGGGCTGGGCGATGATCGCCAACCCCATGTCGAGGTCGGCCACCATGGCGCGCACGATCGTGAGCTGTTGGTAGTCCTTCTGGCCGAACAGGGCCACATGCGGTCGGGCCGCGCCGAACAGCTTGGCCACGACCGTGGTGACACCACGGAAGTGGCCGGCTCGGTGGGCGCCCTCCAGCACCTCGGCGAGCGCTCCGGGCTCGACATGGGTCTGGAAGCCCTCGGGATACATGTCGTTGGCCGTCGGCGCGTAGACCGCGTCGACGCCATGGGCAGCGCAGATCGCGAGGTCGTCATCGATCGGGCGCGGATAGGCGGCGAAATCGTCCGGGCGATTGAACTGCAGCGGGTTGACGAAGATGCTCACCACCACCACGTCGGCGTGGTCGCGGGCCCCGGTGACGAGCGCAAGATGGCCCTCGTGCAGCGCTCCCATGGTCGGTACGAGGCCGACGCGGCGGCCGGCGACGCGGTGCGCATCACTCCACGCGGAGAGCGCGGCGGGAGTCGTGAAGAC
The DNA here is from genome assembly GCA_041918155.1 of Ilumatobacteraceae bacterium. Classification (GTDB taxonomy): domain Bacteria; phylum Actinomycetota; class Acidimicrobiia; order Acidimicrobiales; family Ilumatobacteraceae; genus UBA668. The sequence goes on from JAYRWH010000010.1 coordinate 96,151, forward strand.
CTCCATCGGTGAGGTCAGTGGAAGCTGTGCGCGTCGTCGGGCCAGCTACCGTCGCGCACATCGCTGACGAAGGCCTCGGTGGCGCGGATGGCCTCGTTGCGCAGGTCGGCGTAGTGCTTGGTGAACTTCAGCGTGAGGTCGCTGAGCCCGAGCACGTCGTGCAGCACGAGAACCTGGCCGTCGCAGTCCGGGCCCGCGCCGATGCCGATCGTGGGGATCGAGAGCTTCTGGGTGATCTCCTTGGCCAGGTCACGCGGCACGCCCTCCACGACGACGGCGAACGCGCCGGCCTGCTCGACGGCGTGGGCATCCTCCAGCAGGCGCTCGCGACCGCCGGCCTCGAAGCCGCTCTTCTTGCCCTGCACCTTGTGGCCGCCCATGCGGTGGTAGCTCTGCGGCGTGAGGCCGATATGGCCCACCACCGGGATGTCGACGCGGGTGATCGCTTGGATCGTGTCGGCCATCGTCATGCCGCCCTCGAGCTTCACGCACTCGGCGCCTTCCTTCATCAGGCGGATGGAGCTCTCGACGGCCTGCTGCGGGCTGACCTGGTAGCTGCCGAAGGGCAGGTCGCCAACGATGAGCGCGCTTGGCTGCGAACGGGCGACGAGGCGCACGTGGTACGCCATCTCGTCGAGCTCGACCGGGATCGTGTTGGCCGTGCCCTGCACCACCATGCCGACGCTGTCACCGACCAAGATCATGTCGACCCCGGCCAGGTCGACGAGCCGCGCGAACGTGGCGTCGTAGGCCGTGATCATCGTGATCCGCTCATCGAGCGCCTTCATGCGGCCGAGGTCGGGAACGGTGATCTTGCTGCGGCCCTGCGTCGTGCTGGTCATGTATGACTGCCCTCCGGGGACCGGGGTGCCATTCACCCCGACGCAGTGGGAAACCTAGCCCTTCGTGGCGGGATTGGGAAAGCGCGGGAAGGCACTGGGACACAGGTCACGGTACGCCCGTGCGCCGCACTTGCCGACTGCGGACACAACGGCGTTCGTGCACGCCGCGGCGAACGCCTGCGCGCCGGCCTCGAGCACGTCGTTGAGCCAGCGCAAGCGGGCCCGTGCGGCGTCCGCCGGGTCGGCCGGTGGCGGTGCTTCGTCGCGCCCGGTGGCCACGCCGAACACGACGTCGCCGTCGAGCAACGAGTGCACGGGGCGGATGGCGCGGGCCATGCCGTCGTGGGCGACGGCGGCGAGTTTGCTGCACTCGGCCTTGGTGAGGGTGGCGGTGGTGGCCACCACGCCGATGGTGGTGTTGAGCGCCGGCGTCGACGCCACGAAGTGGGCCCGCAACGCATCGCGTTCACCGGCGGGAGGCCGGCGCAGGCGGGTCGCGCCGGGCATCCACGGCAGCCCCGTCGCGGGGTCGATGACGGTGCCTGCGGAATTCACCACCGCGAGCGCAGCCACGACGGTGCCGCCGGGCAGGCTGACGCTCGCCGTGCCAACGCCGCCCTGCAGCCCCTTCGAGCGGGCCCCCGTGCCCGCGCCGACCGATCCGTTGGCGCACGGCGTGGCCCGGGAAGCGGCTGCAGCGCGACCGCCGAAGGACTCGTCAGGCCGGTTGGCGAAGCGGCCACCGCGGCCGAGATCGAAGATCACCGCGCCGGGCACGATCGGCACGACGTCGTGTGCGCCGGGCCCGACGGCGAAGCCGATGCCCTTGGCTTCCAGATATGACATCACGCCACCGGCCGCGGCGAGGCCGTAGGCGCTGCCGCCGGTGAGGCAGATGGCGTTGGCGAACGGCATCGTCGCCAGCGGATGCAGCAGATCGGTTTCGCGGGTGCCAGGGCCGCCACCGCGCACATCCACACCGGCGGTGGTGCCGTCGGGTAGCAGCACCACGGTTGTTCCGGTGCACCAGCCGCCGCCCACTCGTTGAGCGTGCCCGACACGCACGCCGGCGATGTCGGTGAGGCAGCCGCCGAGGCTCACGACACCGCGGGGTGATCGGCGTGTTCGGTGAGTTCGGCCGACGCGACCTCGTGCGCCGGGCCGCCGAGCGTGCGCCACACGCCCATGCCGACGATGTACATCGGGCAGGCGAGGATGATGTACTTGCCGACATCGTTGTGCTGCGGCAGGTTCTGGGTCATCGCGAGCATCACGCCGAGCCAGGTGATGGTGACGCCGACCGTGACCGGACGCCAGCGACGCACCTGCATCGGGTGCAGGAACTTCCAGCTCGTGAGCTGGGTGAGTGCCAGCACCACACAGGCGACGCCGGTGACCCACGGGGCGGCATCGAGCAGGTAGAGCGTGGGCACGATCATGTTCCACTCGCACGGGAACCCGTTGAAGAAGTGGTCTTCGGTCATCTGATCGGTGCGCGACATCCACAGCGCCGACATGAACAACACGAACGCACCGATGATGAGCGACCACCCGTGGGGCAGCATCCCGAAGCGGTGCATGAAGAGCACAGGAATGACGATGCACGTGACGAAGTCGATGATCAGGTCGAGCGTGTAGCCGTCGATGCGCGGCACGTGCTGGGCCACGGCCCAGGCACGTGCGGCAGGGCCGTCGATGCCGTCGAGGATCATCGCCACCGCGAGCCAGGTGATGGCCTGCTTGTCCTTGCCGTCGGCGACCGCGATCAAGCCGAACATGCCACACACGGCGCCGAGGGCGGTGAAGCAATGCACGATCCAACCCTTCAGGACCGGGTGCTTGACAGTGGTTGGCATCGTAGGGGACTCGTTCTGCTGGGGCCGACCCGCGGGCGGCCATTCGGTTCTCATGCTAACCCCCCCAGCCGGTAGCGTCGCTTGCCATGAGGCCCCGCCTGCGCCACCGTGCCCGTTCGGTCGGCTACCGGGTCGGCGGCGAATGGGTCCGCCGAACCTGGGCGTGGCTGTGCCGCGCGGGCGCGATCGGCGCCAACGACCGCACGGGCCGCCGCTTCGGCAGTTTCGGGCAGGGCAGCATCATCTGCTTCCCGCCGAACACGATCTTCAACGAGCGCTACATCCACATCGGTGACGGCACGATGATCGGCCCAGGCGTCACCCTCTCCGCGGGTATGGTGCCCGGGCAGGCATGCCTCTCCGACCCGGTGGTGAGCATCGGTGACCGCTGTCTGATCGGCAAGGGCAGTGGCATCGTCGGTCACTTCTCGATCGAGATCGGCGACGACGTGTGGACAGGCCATCACGTGTACATCACCGATCAGAACCACGGTTACGAAGACGTCACCAAACCGATCTCGCAGCAGACCCAGCCCGAGCAGTCGGTGGTGATCGGTCACGGATCATGGCTCGGGTTCGGCGCCGTCGTGCTGCCCGGCGCCCGCATCGGCGAGCACGTGACGATCGGCGCCAACTCCGTAGTGACCGGCGAGATCCCGTCGTTCAGCGTGGCCGTCGGCGCCCCCGCCAAGGTGGTCCGCCGCTATGTCGAGGGCGAGGGCTGGGTGAAGGTCGCGTGAGCCGGGAAGCCGGCCGCCCGCTCAGGGCTGGATGTAGCGGCTGAGGTCCCCGGGAGGTGAGCACAGCGGCACGTCGTTGCCCTTCACGCCCGCGGTGAAATCGGTGATCACGTTCGTGACCGGGCCACCACCGACGACGGTCTCGGTGTAGTCGATGTTCTCGCCGCGCCGCAGGGCAGCCGTGTAGCGACGGCGATCGGCGATGATGATGCGGTAGTTCTCCTCGAACGTGTCGAGGCGCAACCGGTCGTCGTCGTTGACCACCGGGATCGCGACGAGGTCGGTGATCATCTGCTCGAGGATGTCGGTGGCCTGGTCGGCGAGGTCGGCGCGCTGGCGCATCTGCTCGGGCGTGGGCTTGGTGATGAACCCGTCATCGGTGTCGGCCAGGGCGACGATCGCCGTGTCCGCGACGGCGCAGATCTCCAGCGCTGCCGGCCGCCACGCGGGGTCTTCGATCTGGTACACCGGCTTGGGGTCTGGTCCCCAGATGGCGAAGATCCACATCGCGGCGATCGCGGCACAGCCGATCGCGAGGCCGATCCGCACCGTGGTGCGGCGCAGCGGGTGCGCCACCTCGATATCGGTCACTTGGCCGGCTTCGGCGGGCGGTAGCTGATGGCCAGCTGAGCCAACGCGCCGCCGATGCCGACCACCGCGGCGACGATCAGGCCCCGCCATTCGCGAAACCAGTCGAGCTCGAGCGCGTGGTCGAGCGACCAGCGGCCGGGGCCCATCGTTGCGACCATCATCGCCACGACCAGGATCGACCCGCAGTACTCCCAGCCCTCGCCCTTGCGGAAGATGTAGAAGCCGACCTTCCAGTGCACCGTCCAGATGGCCACGAACATCAGCGCCACCATGCCGGCGGCCGCGAGTGCGGTGAGCAGGCCCGCGGCGAACAACAGGCCGGCGCCGACCTCGGTGGTAGCAGCGATGCGGGCCTGCCACTTCGGCCACTTCATCCCCATCGAGCCGAACCAGCCGGCGGTGCCCTTGAGGCGGCCACCGCCGAAGAACTTGTTGTAGCCGTGGGCGGCGAGGAACACGCCGAACACGACGCGGAGCACTAGCACGGCGACGTCGAACTGCTGCTGCATGGCCGAAAGGCTACGGCAGTGACCGACGACCCGCATATTCCGTCGCGTCTCGCGTTCAGCCGCTGCTAGAACCATGTCGTGGGGGAAGGAACGGAAATTCCGACAGATCGCGGGCGCCTGTCGCAGGCGTTCCATCTCGTGCGTGCCCTCATCCGCCACCACGAGAAAACGTTCTTCACCGCAGTCGCTGGGGCCGCGGTGTTCGGTGCCTGCACCGCGTTCTCTGCGGTCGTGGTGCGGATGATCACCGACGACGTGATCGGCCCGCGGTTCCGTGAGGGCCATGTGCGCGCCGGCAAGGTGGCGATGGTGCTCGGCCTGCTCGTGCTGGTCGGCATCGTGCGCGCCGCGGGAGTGGTCGTGCGCCGTGTGTGGGCCGGCCGCACGGTGTGGCGCGCCACCGACACGATCTCGGCCGATGTGATCGACCGGCTCGCCGAGCAGCCGGTGCCGTGGCACCGCCAGCAGTCCACCGGCGACCTCATCACCCGCGCCGGCGTCGATGCCGAGGCAGCCACATCCGTGCTCCAGCCGTTGCCGTTCACCACTGGCGTGGCGGTAATGGTGCTCTTCTCGACGGTGCTGTTGCTGCTCACCGACGTGTGGCTCGGGCTCGGCGCGATCGCGGTGTTCCCGATCGTGATCACGATGAACCTGCGCTACCAGAACCGGGTCGACCGGTACTACAACGCGGCTCAGGACGAGCTCGGTCGGCTCAGCGCAGCGGTGCACGAGAGCTTCGACGGAGTCGCGGTGGTGAAGTCGTTCGGCGCCGAGCGACGCGAGACCGAGCGGCTGGCCCTCATCGCCAGCCGGCTACGTGAGGCCCGGATCAGCGCGGTGCGGCTGCGCAGCACGTTCGAGGCCCTGCTCGATGGCGTGCCCACGGCGGCCACAGTCCTGCTCGTGCTCGGCGGCGCGTACCGAGCCCGGGCCGGGGCGATGACCATCGGCGAGGTCACCAGTGTGGTGTACCTGTTCACACTGTTGGTCTTCCCCCTGCGCCTGTTCGGGTACATGCTCTCCGAGGTGCCTCACTCGATGGCCGGATGGAGCCGCATTCGCGGCCTGCTCGATCAGCCGGTGCTGCCCGACCCGGCGCTGGCCCTGCGCCACTCGCACGACCGCAGCGTGGTGCTCGACGACGTGCATTTCACCCACGACGGCGAGCGCGAGGTTCTCACCGGCGTGAACGCGCTCATCGAAGGCGGGCGCACGACTGCGGTCGTCGGCGCGACTGGCGCGGGCAAGTCCTCGTTGCTCCACATCATCGCCGGCCTCGTCGAAGCCACCAGGGGCACCGTTACCGTCCCCGAGGGTGGGGTGCGCCTGGTGTTCCAAGAGCCGTTCCTGCTCGCCGGATCGGTGCGCGAGAACATCGCCCTCGGCGCCGACTTCGCCGAGGAGGCGATCGAGGCCGCGTTGGCGGTTGCCGAGGCGCACTTCGTGCACGACCTGCCCGACGGGCTCGACACGGAGGTGGGTGAGCGCGGCGTCGGCCTGTCCGGCGGCCAACGTCAGCGACTGGCCCTCGCCCGCGCCCTCGTGCGTAGCCCGCAGGTGCTGCTGCTCGACGACACCACTTCTGCGCTCGACCCTTCGACCGAAGCCAAGTTGCTCGCCAACCTGCGCTCGGCACTCAGCCGGACGACGGTGGTGGTCGTCGCCAGCCGGCCCTCCACGATCGCCCTCGCCGACGACGTGCTGTTCTTGGAGGCCGGTCAGGTGGTGGCTCACGGGCGCCATGACGAGCTGATGGCCGCCGTCCCTGCGTATCGTCGCCTCATCGAGGCCTTCGAACACGATCGTGCCGCCATGGAGTCGGGGGTGCAGCCGTGAGCGCGGCCTTGAGCGAGCCCACTCCCACGATGGGGTCGATTGGCCGCTGGAGCGCGGTGGAGACCATCGGGCGCGGCGTGCGCGCCGCGCCGGCCATCCGCACAGGTTTCGGACTCACCCTGTTCCTCGCGCTGTTGGGTGCGGGCGGGCGCGTCGTGATCCCGATCCTCGTGCAGCAGTCGATCGATCGCGGCTTCACTGATGACGGCGTGAAGGTGGGCGTGGTCACGGTGCTGGCCGCCGTCGCGCTCGTCGTGGTGGCGCTCGCCACGTGGGCCCAGCGCACAGCCGTACTGCGACTCGGGTTGCGCAGTGAGGAGGCGCTGTACGGGCTGCGCGTCCGCCTGTTCGAGCACATCCACCGCCTGAGCATCGCCGACCACAGCGAGGAGCGGAAGGGCGCGCTCGTCGCTCGCGTCACCAGCGACGTGGAGACACTCGCCCAGTTCTTCCAGTGGGGCGGCCTGGCCTGGCTGCTCGACGGCACCCTGATGCTGCTCGTCGCCGGCGTGATGTTGGCCTACGACTGGGTGCTCGCGGTGGTCGCGTTCATCGTGGCCGCACCGCTCGCGTACGTGTTGCGCCGGGTGCAGAGCCACCTGGTGAAGGCCTACGAAGTCGGCCGCGCGAAGAACGCGATGGTGATGACCCAGATCAGCGAACAGGTGTCGGGCGCGGAGACACTGCGGGCCTACGACGCTGGGCCGCACTTTGCCAAGCGAGTACAGAAGGCCAGCGGTGAGCGCTCCGACTCGTTCATCCGGGCCGGAACGATCGGCGCGTTCCTCTTTCCCTCAGGAGAGGTGTTCGGCGTGCTCACCGTGTCCGCGGTGGTCACGGTCGGCGTGTTGCGCGGCCCGGGCGGTGGGCTCACCGCGGGCGCGCTCGTGGGCTTCGTGTTCCTCACCTACCGATTCCTCGAGCCGATCGCCGAGTTCACCGAGGTGCTCGACAACACACAGACGGCCGTGGCCGGTATGCGCCGCGTGCTCGGTGTGCTGGAGATCCCGATCGGGCCGCCCGAGCCCGACGTACCGATCCAGTTGCCGGCCGGCCCGCTCCCGGTCTCGATCGACCGTGTCGACTTCAGCTACCGCACGCGCGGCGACACCGACGAGCCGCCGGTGCTGCTCGGCGTGTCGGCGCACATCCCCGCCGGCCAGCAGGTGGCGGTGGTGGGCGAGACCGGGTCGGGCAAGACCACCCTCGGCCGCCTCATCGCCCGCCTGGCTGACCCCACGGCGGGCACGGTGTCGGTGGGCGGGGTGTCGCTCACCCAGGTGTCCAACGTCGATCTGCGCAAGCGGGTCACGGTGGTGCCTCAGGAGCCATTCCTTTTCGAGGGCAGCATCGCTGCCAACCTCTCCTTCGCCCGCCCGAAGCTGTCCCTCGCCGACCTCGAGGCGGCCGTACTGGCGCTCGATCTCCGCGACTGGCTGGAGACCCTGCCCGACGGCATCCAGACCGAGGTCGGCCAGCGTGGGTCACAGCTCTCGGCGGGCGAGCGCCAACTCGTGGCGTTGATCCGCGCGTCGCTCGTCGACCCGGCGGTGCTGCTGCTCGACGAGGCCACGTCGTCCGTCGATGCCCTCACCGAGGTGCGCCTCGCCCGCGCCCTCGAGCACCTCGCCGAGGGCCGCACGACGATCGCCATCGCTCACCGCCTCTCCACCGCGGCTCGCGCCGATCGAGTGCTCGTGCTCGATCGAGGTCGCCTCGTGGAGGACGGTTCGCACACGGACCTGGTGGAGGCCGGCGGGGTCTACTCGCGGATGTACCAGGCGTGGGTGGCGTCGACTAGCGGGGCCTGAACAGCTACAAGGCCGGCAGCGGCTACGGCAGGAAGCCGTTGACCGAATCGACCACGCACTCGACGTCGTCCCTGCCGATGAACGCTTCGGCGTGGAACCGGCCGCCCGCGCCGGCCACGACCCCGTTGACATGCACCGTGTCGCGTTCGAGGATCCGCGTGCCGTCGGTGAAGCCGATGGCGATCGAGTAGTCGCGGGTTTCGTTGTCGGAGTTGGTGATCACCCCGTCGGCCTGTGCTCGGCCATCGGCGACGAAGCATTTCGTGATCGTGATCTGGTAGTCGCCCGGGTTGGTCAATTCGTCGATCGTGCGCCATACCTCGCGGGTGAAGAAGTACCCGGGCACGCACAACCCGGCCGCGCCGAGCGACAGCACCACACCCCACACCGCGAACGGCTTGCCTGCCCCCGTGCCGGCGGCGACGCGTCGCAGGGCGATCACGGCGAACACGAAGGCCACGATCGCGCCAGCGCCGGCGAGCACGAACACGAACGGCACCCAGGCGACGAGCAGCGAGCTGAGACCGATCACGAACGCTGCGATCGCCAACCCGCGGCCAGGCCCGGATTGGTAAGGAGTCGCGCCGTAGGGGACCGTGTTGAACGCAGCGGCGTTCGCCTGCCAGTTCGGGTCGACATAACGCTGCCCATGGTTGGAGACGTCGGCCGTCCAGCGCTCGCCGTTGTGGTAACGGAACTCGAACCGGCGTGCCGGATCGGGGTGCCATCCAGGGGTCGGGGTCGCCTCCACGGCGCGAACGTTACCGGCCATGGGCCTCTACGCTCGGATCACCATGGAGATCACCCTCATCCGCCACGGCCAACCCGAATGGATCCGCGATGGCCTCAACGTCGTCGACCCCCCGCTCACGGAGCGGGGCCACCTCCAAGCCCAGCGCGTCGCCGACGTGCTCGGAGGTGAGCAGTTCGACGAGGTGATCGTGTCGCCCCTGCGCCGCGCCCGGCAGACCGCTGCGCCGTTGCTGACGGCGCTCGGCCGTAGCGAGGCGATCGAGCCGTTCCTGGAGGAGATCCGCGAGCCCGACTGGCACGGCACCCCGGCCGAACTGGCTCGCACGGCTTACGAAGAGGAGCGGTCGCGGGCAGCCGAAGAGCGTTGGACCGGCCTGCAGGGTGGGGGCGAACCGCCGCGCGAGTTCGTCGAGCGGGTGCGCTCCGGCGCCACGGACTACTGGGCGGCCCGGGGCATGTACCGCGCCAAGCAGACGCTGCCGGTGTGGCACTTCGACAAGCCGGACCACCGTGTCGTCATCGTCGCCCACGCTGGCACGAACGGGGTGCTGCTCTGCCAACTGCTCGGCCTCGACCCGGTGCCGTGGGAGTGGGACCGCTTCGTCACCCAACACGCCAGCATCACCCGCCTGTCGAGTATGGAACTGCGCGACGGCCACACGTTCGCGCTCAACCGCCTCAGCGACGTCGAGCACATCCCCACCGAGTCGCGCAGCCAGTAGGCGCGGCTGCGGCTCAGGACCCGTCGCGCAACTCCCGCAGTCGCTCGGACGTGAACTGCAGATGATCGAAGGTGACGCGGCAGCCATCGCCGGTTGGTGACTGCGCCTCGAACCCGACCATGTGCTCGGCCAGCGCATCGCCCAGGCTGAACACACGGATCAAGCGCCAGACGCGGCCATCGAATCGACCCGTGAAGTGCGTAGACGCGACCGACCCGTGATCCACAGCATGAGGACCCCGGCGTCGTACTGAGACCGGAACTCGACCGTGACCCTCGCGCTGAGCTGGAAGTCAACCGCTGGCGGCGTACCGAGCAGCATCGTCGCGTTCATCAATCGACTCTGCATCGCCCGATCCGTCGCCGCCGGGATCGACGTACAGGTCGGTGCGAGCCGGGGCGTCGCCAACCACCGTCAACCCATCGCATCGCCAGGCACCGTGTGACGAGGGGCGTCAGCGCAACCGGCCAGCCTTCGACACGTAAGGGTGTGGTCACGAGGGCAACCGTAGATGACCCGGGCGGGCGAGCCCGCCCGGACCCACCGTTAGGCTCTCCTACATGCTCGGAGCGGAAGAAATCGAACGGCTGTTGGTGGTGATGGCCCACCCCGACGATGTCGACTTCGGCAGTGCGGGCACCGTCGCCACGCTCGCCGATCAGGGCGTGCACGTGACCTACTGTCTGGTCACCGACGGCGATGCGGGCGGCTTCGACCACTCGATCGCCCGTGCCGAGATGGCCGCCATACGTCGAAGGGAGCAAACGGCGGCGGCAGCCATCCTCGGGGTGCACGACCTCATCTTCCTCGGCCATCGCGATGGACGAGTGGTGGCGGATCTTGCCCTACGCCGCGACATCAGCCGCGTCATCCGCCAGGTGCGTCCGACCGTGGTGCTCGGCCAGTCGCCCGAGCGCAACTACGAGCGGATCTTCGCGAGCCACCCCGACCACCTCGCCACCGGCGAGGCGACGGTGTGCGCGGTCTACCCCGACGCGCGTAACCCGTTCGCCTTCCCTGAACTGCTGGAGGAGGGGCTCGAGCCGTGGTCGGTACGTGAGTTGTGGATGTCCACCCACCCGAGCGCGAGCGATGTCATCGACGTCAGCGACGCGGTCGACCGCAAGCTCGCCGCGCTGATGTGCCACGCCAGCCAGCACCAGGATCCGGTGGCCACCGAGGGCCGCGTCCGCGGTTGGATGGCGGCCACAGCCCAGGCGCGGGGCCTCGGTGAGGGGCGCTACGCGGAGGCGTACACCGTCGTCGTCACCAGTTGAACGGCTCGGGCCGCCCGGCCGTTCGACCATGAGACGGCCGGTTACCGCGCGGTAGTCTGAAGCTCATGACCGAAGCAGTGATCGTCGCCACCGCCCGCAGCCCAATCGGCCGCGCCAACAAGGGCTCCCTCGTCAGCATGCGCCCCGATGACATGAGCGCCCAGATCGTCAAGGCGCTGATGGCCAAGGTGCCACAGGTCCAGCCGAACATGATCGACGACGTGATGTGGGGCATCGGCCAGCCCGCCGGCGAGGGCGGCTTCAACATCGCCCGCGTGGTGGCCTTGATGGCCGGCCTCGACGAAGTGCCCGGCGTGCAGGTCAACCGCTACTGCTCGTCCAGCCTGCAGACGATCCGCATGGCGTTCCACGCGATCAAGGCCGGCGAGGGTGACTGTTTCGTCGCCGGTGGTGTGGAAACCGTCAGCCGCTACGCCGCGGGCGCCAGCGACATCGCCCCGAACCCGATCTTCAAGGCCTCGGGAGCGCGCACCAAACTCCGCGCCGGCGGCGGGCAGGGCAAGTGGGCCCCGGATCCCGAGCTGATGCCCGACATCTACATCGCCATGGGCCAGACCGCCGAGAACGTGGTGGAGCAGGAAGGCGTCACCCGCGAGGAGATGGACCGCTTCGGCGTGCGCAGCCAGAACCTGGCCTGCGCCCACGTGGACAACGGCTTCTTCGAGCGTGAGATCACCCCGCTCACCCTCGAAGACGGCACCGTCGTCGCCAAGGACGACGGCCCCCGCCCCGGCACCACCTACGAGGCGGTGAGCCAGCTCAAGCCGGTGTTCCGCCCCGACGGCACCATCACCGCCGGCAACGCCTGCCCGCTCAACGATGGCGCCGCCGCCGTCGTGGTGATGAGCGACGGCAAGGCCAAGGAGCTCGGCCTCACCCCGCTGGCGCGCATCGTCGCCACCGGTGTCTCGGGCCTCAACCCCGAGATCATGGGCCTCGGCCCGATCGGCGCGGTGCGCCAGGCCCTCGGCCGCGCCGGCATGACGATGGACCAGATCGATCTCGTCGAGATCAACGAGGCGTTCGCCTGCCAGGTGATCGGCTCGGCCAAGCACCTCGGCATCGACATCGACCGCCAGCTCAACCTGCACGGCGGCGCGATCGCACTTGGTCACCCGTTCGGCATGACCGGTGCCCGCATCATGACCACGCTCATCAACGGCCTGCAGTGGGAAGACAAGACCTACGGCCTGGAGACGATGTGCGTCGGTGGCGGCCAGGGCCTGGCCATGATCATCGAACGGCTCAGCTGAGCCCACCGGCATTGGCAGCGGCAGCGGTGCGGTCGGCCGCGCGGCTGACCCGCACCGACAACCCGACGAACGCGAGCACCCCGGTGCCCGCGATCACGAACATCCATTCCGGCCCGAGCGCGCCGTACATCCCGCCCGCGAGGTAGGCGGTGATCGCGGCGACGAGCAGGGTGGCCGCGCCCGCAAGGCCCTGCGCGGCGGCGGCGCGGCCCGGCGGCGCGCCGTGGGCCACCATCGCCTGGCTGGCGGGCACGGCGAGCGCTTGCGTGCAGCCCTCCACCGCGCTCAACGCGACGATCACCCCCGGCACATGGATGAACCCGTAGGAGATCGTGAGCGGCACCACCAGCAAGGTGCCCCACGTGGCCATGCGGAGCGCACCGCGCTCGGCCGCCAGGCGCCCGCCGAGCGTGGCAAGCAGGGCGAAGGGCACGCCGTAGGCGAGGAAGCTGAATCCGATCAAGCGGTCGCTGCCGCCAAGGTCGGTGAGGTAGCGGTCAAGGGTGGCGTCGTAGAATCCGATCGGCAGGAACAGCGCCACGCACATCAGAATGCCGGCGCGGATGCGCGGCAGGCCCAGCAGGTCGAACGCGAGGCGCTTGACGTCGTCGATCGGGGGAGCCGCGAGGTGGCGCGGCATGAGCATCAGTGCGGCCGCGAAGGCGAACGAACCGGCCACGAGGAACGGCACGCGCAAGCCGTAGGGCCCCACGAGCAGGCCGCCGATCATCGGGCCGGTGACGAACCCGGCAAGATCCACGCCGGTGAGCGTGCCCAGGCGCTTGGGCATGTCAGCGTCGCAGTCGCCGATCGCGATTGCCCGCGAGGCGGGCCCGAACAGGCTGTTGGAGAGGCCCACCACCGCGCGTGCGAGCACGAGCGTCAGCAACGAACCGGCGAGGGCGAACAGCACACTGCCCAGCACGGCCATGCCGAGCCCGGCGATGAGTAGACGCTTCGAGTGGCCGCGGTCGGCGAGCGGGGCGAGCAGCACCTCACCGACAAGGCCGACGAGGAAGCCCGAGCCGGCGATGAGGCCGAGCCCAGCATCGCTGAAGCCGTACTTGTCCTGCAGGTTGCTGAGCAGGGAGAAGACGACGCTGTTGGCGATGCCGATGCTGGCCGCGGCGAGCAGGAGCGGATACCAACCGGCTGGGTGGCGGATGCTCACACGCGCTGGGTGGCCGGCTCGGCCCGCAACCGCACCATGTCCGGCTGGTCGGGCAGTTGCACGGCGCGCAGGACGTAGCGGTCGCCACCGGCGTGCACGTCGGCCAGGCACCAGCAGCCGGGAGGGTTGCACTCGCCGTCGCCGTAGGGGCGCAGGCAGTCGATGTCGAGACCGGCGGTGTCGGCCTCGGCCGTCCACAACGCCACCAGCCCGCGGCGCAGTTCCGGCTCGTCGAGGAGGTCGGTGCCGTGCAACACCAACTCGACCGTGGTGACGGTCACCGGCTGCACCTGCGCAGCGTTGACGACATCGCCGGAGATCTCGCCGTCGAGCATCACCACCAGCGGCCCGCCGCTCGCGGCGACCCCGCCGATGAAGCCGTAGCGCACGAGCGGCAGCCCGTCGTCGCCGGTGCACTCGTAGCGAATGCGATCGCCCTGGGTGAACGTCATCCGGCCACCTCAACGAGTACTGCGTCGGAGATGGCGGGCCACAGCCGCAGCGCGTCGCGCGACCACTCGTCGAACGGCCGATCGGTGAGCGCGATCAACCCAGTGCATGCCCCCGGATCCACCCACAAGAGGGTACCGGTTCCCCCGAAGTGACCATACGTGGCGGGGGAGTTGTTGGTTCCGGTCCAGTGCGGTTGCTTGTGCCCGCGGATTTCGGTGCCGAGCCCCCACGGGCAGTCCGAGAAGCGGCCGATGCCGGGCACCATTCCGGCCAGCCCAGGGAACTGCACGGTGCGAAAGGCGAGCGTGGACTCCGCCGACAACAGCCGTGGCGCGCGCAGCTCGTGCACGAAGCGCGCGAGGTCGGCGACCGTGCTCGTCAGCCCGTAGGCCGGCGAGCCGCTCAGCGTGGTGGAGTGCATGCCCAGTGGGTGCAGCACTGCTTCGGTGAGGTACTCGCCGAAGGGCATGTCGGCGGCAGTGGCGAGCGCGTCGGCGGCGAGGGCGATGCCGGTGTTGCTGTAGATGCGCCGCGCCTCGGGGCGGGCGATCGGGTTGGCGCCGTCGAAGCTGTACCCGCCCGCGTGGGCGAGCAGGTGGCGCACGGTGCACCCCGGTTGCCCGACCGGCGTGATGAGCGGGAGCGATCCTTCCTCGGCGGCGATCAGCAACGCCCAGCCGACGAGCATCTTGGTGAGCGAGGCAATGTGGAACGTGCGGTCAGGGTCGCCGATCGTGGCGACCGTGCCGTCGGGCAGCACCGCCGCGGCAGCGACGTGGGGCACCGGCCACCCGGCTGTCAGCTCGAGTGCCCGCATGCGTTGGTCAGGCGAGGCCGGTAGAGCGGAGGTTCTCGGCCACGGCGAACGCCAGATCGAGGCTCTGGCGGCCGTTCAGCCGTGGATCGCACACCGTCTGGTAGCGATCATCGAGCTGGCTGTCGAGGATGTTGTCGGCGCCGCCGACGCATTCGGTGACATTGTCGCCGGTGAGCTCGACATGGATGCCGCCGGGCCAGGTGCCCTCGGCCTTGTGCGCCCTCACGAAGCCGTCGATCTCGTCGCAGATCTTGTCGAACACGCGGGTCTTGCGGCCCGACTCACTGGAGATCGTGTTGCCGTGCATCGGGTCGCATGCCCACACCACCGGGTGGCCGGCGTCGCGCACTGCACGCAGCAGCGGGCGCAGCGAGTCCTCCACTTTCTCGGCGCCCATGCGGCTGATGAGCGTGAGGCGGCCGGGGATGCGGGCCGGGTTGAGCTTCTCGCACAGCTCGAGCACATAGTCGGTGTCGGTGGTGGGGCCGATCTTGCAGCCGAGCGGGTTGCCGACGCCACGGAGGAACTCGATGTGCGCGCCATCGAGCTGGCGGGTGCGCTCTCCGATCCAGAGCATGTGCGCCGAGCAGTCGTACCAGTGGCCGGTGAGCGAGTCCTGCCGGGTGAGGGCCTCCTCGTAGCCGAGGAGCAGCGCCTCGTGACTGGTGTACACGTTCGTCTCGTGCAGATCGTGGTTGCTCTCGGTGTCGACACCGCAGGCACGCATGAAGCGCAGGGCACGGTCGATCTCGTTGGCGATCTGCTCGTAGCGCTGACCCTCGGGGCTGCTGGCCACGAACTCCTGCGTCCAGGCGTGGACACGGGTGAGGTCGGCGAAGCCGCCCTTGGTGAATGCGCGTACAAGGTTGAGCGTGGCCGCCGACTGGTTGTACGCCTGCACCAGACGATCGGGGCTCGGCACACGGGCCAGCTCGGTGAAGGCGTCGCTGTTGACGATGTGGCCGCGGAAGCTGGGCAACTCGGTGTCGCCAACCTTCTCCATGTTGGCCGAGCGCGGCTTGGCGAACTGGCCGGCGATGCGGCCGACCTTCACCACCGGCACGCCGAGGCTGTAGGTGAGCACCACCGACATCTGCAGGATGACGCGCAACTTCTCCCGGATGTTGTTGGCGGAGAACTCCTCGAAGCTCTCGGCGCAGTCGCCGGCCTGCAGCAAGAACGCATTGCCGGCCGCCACCTGGGCCAACCCGGCCTGCAACGAGCGGGCCTCGCCGGCGAACACCAGCGGGGGGTAGGACGCGATCTGCTTCAGGGCTCGGTCAAGGTCGGCCGCATCGGGCCACTCGGGTTGCTGCTGGACAGGGAACGCCTGCCACGAAGAGGGAGTCCACGCACGTGCCACAGCGGGAAAGCCTAACGGCCGGACCCCCGTAGGGACCCGGCCGTTAGGAAGACGGAATCGGTGGTGTCAGACGGCGAGGATGCGGACTGCGTCTTCGCGCAGGCCGGCAACCGCACGGCTGACGAGGCGGCGGGCGGCCTCGGCGGTGACGCCCAGGTTCTCGCCGACCTCGCGGAAGCTCTTGCGCTCACCATCGAGCAGGCCGAAACGGGCCTCGACGGCGTAGCGGGCACGCTTGTCGAGCGTGCCGAGCAGCTCGTCGAGCAGCTCGCTGTCGACCATGGTCATCACGGCGTCTTCAGGGGTGCCGTCACCGTTGGCCATGAGGTCGCCGAGGGTGGCATCGCCGTCGTCGCCGATCGTCTTGTCGAGCGAGACGGGGGTGGTGAGGCGGTGCAGTTCGGCGTTGCCGACATCGAGCGTCTCGCCATCGCCGCTGGCCTGACGCAGGGCCGCGCGCAGGCTGGCCGAACGATCGCCGGGGATGCGGATGAGGCTCGCCTTCTGGTCGAGTGCACGGCCGATGGCCTGGCGGATCCAGAAGGTGGCGTAGGTGGAGAACTTGAAGCCGCGGCGCCAGTCGAACTTGTCGACCGCGTGCTCGAGGCCGAGGTTGCCCTCCTGGATGAGGTCGAGCAGGTCCATGCCCTGGGGCAGGGGGTAGCGGCGGGCGATGGAGACCACGAGGCGCAGGTTGGCGCGGATGAAGCGATCCTTCGCTTCGGCGGCTTTGGCGACCGACGCCTTTAGGGCGGCGCCCTTCTCGCCGGTGGCGAGGCGCTCGGCGGCCTCGCGGCCGGCTTCGATGACGCGGGAGAGCTCGCGCTCCTCCTCGGCATTCAGGAGGGACACCTTGCCGATGTCGTTCAGGTAGAGACCGATGGAATCGTTCATTGTGCTGTTCTCAACTCTTCGTTTCGTCTTCAGATTCCGCTGACATGATGTGTCGTTCGACACCTCACGCGGCGAAGGAGGTTCGGATTCCGCACACTCGGCGGTTCGTCCGGCCTCCCACGTTCAGGGGGGTGAAATTGGGGGGACGTGTCACAGTACTACATCGGTCAAGAGTTGTCCCGCCGATTCGGGTGAGAATCCGGTTAGGGTGACATGTGGCGCGCACGGGCGGTGGTGCCGGGCCAGGCCAGGGGGCCTCTTCTACACTCGTCGGGTGCCCACCAACAGCCAGCGAATCGGTGTCTTCGGCGGCACGTTCGACCCTCCGCACGTGGGCCACCTTGTGACCGCGGTGAACGTTCGTCATGCCATGCAGCTCGACACCGTGATCCTCATGGTCGCCAACGAGCCGTGGCAGAAGGTGGGCTCGCGTCCGATCTCACCCGCGCCGCAGCGGCTGGCGATGGTGCGCGCCGCAGTGGCGGAGGTGCCTGGATTAGAGGCCGGTGACGCCGAGATCGTCCACGGCGGCCCGAGCTACACCGCCGATACGCTGGAGGCCTTGGCACGCGAACGCCCCGGCGCATCTCTGTTCACGATCATGGGCGACGATGCGGCAGCGCGTTTTCCCACCTGGGATCGTTACGCGACCGTCGCCGAGCGCAGCATGCTCGTTGTCGTCGACCGCCCGGGAGAGCAAGTGGAATTGCCGGTCGGTTTCGACTGGCAGCGGGTGGAGGTGCCGCACCTCGATGTCTCCAGCACCGATCTGCGCGACCGGGTGCGCGACGGGCGGCCGCTCGATTATCTCGTCACGGGGCCGGTGCTCGAATTGGTGTACGAAATGGGTCTGTACCAGGAGGGTGGATGACCGCGCTCGACAGCGTGCGCCGCAAGCGCACGACCGTGATGCTGGCCGTGAGCCTCGCGATGCTGATGATGCTGGCCGGTTTCGGCTACGCGGGCTACAAAGCACTGCGTCGTTACGAAGGGGCCAAGCAGGTCACCAATGAGAGCCGGGCGATCCCGGCGACGCCCGTCGGCCTGCTGGCGACGGTTGATGCCGACAACACACTCACTACGATCACCTTGCTGGTGCTGAGGCCCGACGGTGTCGGCGGTAGCGCCGTCACGGTGCCCGTGTCGGTCGACACCACGCTCGGCTACGGCGACGAACGTGTCCCGTTCACGGCCGTCTATGCCTCGGGTGGCATCGACGAGTTGAAATCGGCCGTCGAGAACACGATGGCGATCACGATCGACCTGTGGCAGGCCGCGTCGCCGACCGATACCGAGGCGCTGCTGGCCAACCTGCCCGAGATCCAGGTGAACCTGCCGGTCGCCGCTGGCGCTGACTTCCCGGCCGGCGCGGCGACGCTCACCCCCGCCCAGGCGGTGGAAGTACTCAACCATCGCGAGGAGGGCCAGAACGACCGCGCCCGCCGCCCGAACGTGGCGGCGGTGTGGTCGGGAATCGCTGCTGCGATCACCGCCACCGCCTCAGCCGCGGTCACTACGTCCACGACGACCAGTCAAGTCGCCGAGGGCGCCACCACGGTTCTGCTGCCGCCGACGATTGACGACCTGTTCGCCCACCTGTTCTCCGGCCCAGTGGGGGCCCGTGAGATCGCCGCCGACGTGCTGGCGGAGGCCGACAATCCGTCGGGGATCGATGTCGAAGCGCTCAACGTGGCCGACTCGGTGATGGTGCTGGCGATGATCGCCCCGCGGTCGATGTCGGCCCCGGCCGCCGGCCTCTCGTTCCGGATCGAGGCGCCCCCTGGATATGAAGCCCGTGTGCTGCACGCGATCGGCGCGGTGCTCTTCATCGGTGGCAACGTGAAGTGGGTGTACCTGAACGGCCCCGTGCAAGCCGAGACGGCGTTCCTCGTGAAGCAGGACTCGATCCGCACCCAGGCGGAGGACAGTGGCGTCACCACGGCGTTCGGCGCCAGCCGGTTCGAAACGCCGGACGAACCGATCGAGGACGTCGACGTGATCATCCAGTTGGGCACCGAGTTCCTCGACAGCACCGACACGGCGATGCCCTCCACCACTACCTCGACGACGATCGTCTCCGGATGACCGTGTCGACAGCGGCACAGGCCGCGCTGCAGCTGGCGACGGTGGCTGCCAAGGCAGCTGACGACAAGAAGGCCGACCGAACCCTCACCCTCCAGGTGGGCGAGGTGTTGCAGATCACCGACTACTTCGTGATCACCAGCGCCAGCAACCGGCGGCTGGTGAAGACGGTGGTGGATGCGGTGGAGGATGCAGTGCGCGAGCAGCTCGGGCGCTCGCCGCTGCGCACCGAGGGCGTCAGCGAGCAGCAGTGGGTGCTGGTGGATTTCGGCGACGTCGTGGTGCACGTGTTCGCCGAGGAGATCCGCATGTACTACGAGATCGAGCGCCTGTACCGCGACGTGCCGCGGATCACCCTGTGACCATGTGAATGCTCGTTAGCCTGTAGGGCGCAATGTCACTTCAGCTTTCCGGCACTTTCGACACCTCCCAGCTTCCCCGAATCGCACCCGAACCGGTGACGATCACGGTGGCGCGCACGGTCGCCCCCGGCTACGAGGGCCAATTCCTGTGCTGGGCCGAAGAAGCGGTCGCCACGCTGCGCATGGTGCACGGTTGCCTGGGTGCCGCCGTGCTGATGCCCGGCCCCGATGGAGGCGAGCACCAGATCGTGTTCCGCATGGTCGACGGCATGCACCTGCGGGCGTGGGAGAAGTCACCCGAGCGTGCCGCGCTGATGGAGAAGGCCAAGGACTTCGTGGTCGCCGAGCGCGTGGTGCGCACGGTGGGCGTGGAGGAGTGGTTCGAGTTGCCCCATCGGGCCGAGCCGAAGCGCTCGCTGTGGCACCGCATCGTCGTCGACGTGCTGTGGGTGTACCCGGTCGCGATCATCTCGTCGGTGTTCATCGCGCCGCGCATCGCCCGCCTGTCGATGGAGGTGAGGGTGGTCATTTCCACCCTCCTCATCACGCTCGTGATGCGCATGGCCGTCGGCCCGCTGCGATCACGGTTGCGTGCTCGTCGCACGTTGTGAGCTTCGTGGGCGCGCTGGTAGCGTCTCACACTCGTTCGGGGCTGTAGCTCAGTTGGCAGAGCGCTTCCATGGCATGGAAGAGGTCAGGGGTTCAATTCCCCTCAGCTCCACGGACGAACCCCAGGTCATTGGCCTGGGGTTCGGGCGTTTTCCGGAGTCGAAAGAGGGCCCGAGATGCCACGGGTAGGGTGCGGCCGTGGTAGCGACCCTCATCGAACTCGACCGACCCCTTTTCGAGGCGGTTCCGTCGCCTCCTGCGGTGCCCGGCGAGGTGTACCAGGCGCACTTGGCGGCACTGCGTGCGGCTGCGGCCGAGCGGGGGCTGACCCATGTGCTCGTCTACGGTGACCGTGAGCATGT
The DNA here is from genome assembly GCA_041918155.1 of Ilumatobacteraceae bacterium. Classification (GTDB taxonomy): domain Bacteria; phylum Actinomycetota; class Acidimicrobiia; order Acidimicrobiales; family Ilumatobacteraceae; genus UBA668. Next base: position 116,478 of record JAYRWH010000010.1, read on the forward strand.
CGGCAACCTCGTGTGGGCGACGGGCTTCGACCCGCGCTTCGAGGAGGCCCTGCTCGTCGTCGCCCCGAATCGTGTGCCGCTCGTCCTGACCGGCAACGAGTGCCTGCCCTTCGTGGCGGTCTCGCCGCTGCTCGCCACGGGCGAGTTGCGCACCGAGTTGCACCAGCAGTTCTCCCTGCCCTCGCAGCCGCGGTCATCGTCGCGTCACCTCGTCGATGTGCTGCGCGAGGAGGGGATCGGGCAGGGTTCCCGGGTAGGGGTCATCGGCCTGAAGTATCTGACCGCACTCGAGCACCCCGACCCGCAGCACGCAGTGGACGCGCCGGCGCTCATCGCCGACGCGGCACGTTCGCTCGCCGGGTGGGACGCCGTGGTGAACGCGACGGACATGCTCATCCACCCTGGGTACGGACTGCGCGCCGTCACCGGCGCGGATGAGATCGCCCAGTGGGAGTACACCAACGGTGAGGCGTCACGGGCTGCGTGGGCCGTCATCGAGTCGCTGCGCAGAGCCGCTGATGAGGGGTGGACCGACTTCGACGTGATGCGCGAGGCGCGCGTCGCCGGGCTGCCGCTCGGCTGCCACCCGACGTTCGCGACCGCCGGCACCCGCGACCTCGGGCTCAGCGGAGCGACGGGTCAACGGATCCTGGTCGGTGAACCGCTGGCGTTCAACATCTGCCACTGGGGCTCGAACATCGCCCGCGCCGGTTGGCTGGCCGCCGGGCCGGCCGACCTCGCGCCCGCTGCGCGCGACTACATGGACGTGTTCGTCGGCCCGTACGTGGAGGCGATGTCGGCATGGCTGGCGATGATGGTGCCCGGCACGCGTGGCGGCGACGTGTACGACATGATCCACCGCCTGCTGCCCGACGACCTGTTCGGCGTGTTCCTCAACCCCGGGCACCTCATCGCCCACGAGGAGTGGATGTCGTCACCGATCGCCGAGGGCTCCGACGACGTGCTGCGCTCGGGCATGGTGTTCCAGGTGGACATCATCCCCTCGCATCCCGTGTACGGCTCGACGCGGATGGAGGAGGGCATCGCCATCGCCGACGCCGCGTTGCAGGCCGACCTCGCCGCCCGCCACCCGGGTGTCCTGCGCCGCTGCCTGGCCCGCCGTACGTTCATGCGCGAGGCCCTCGGCTACGCCGTGCCCGACACCGTTCTGCCCCTCGCCGACATGGCCGGCATGGTCACCCCGTTCTTCCTCGACCCGCGGCAGGTCGTCGCGCTGCGGTGAGCGCTCCGGTGCGCAGCGGCGAGCGCGGTTCGTGCCTCGACGGTGATCAGGCTCACGGAGACGAGTGAGTCGGCGGCCTCCCACACCTGCACCGCGCGATCGGAGCCCTGTTCGGTGACGACCAGCTTCAGCAGCGCCGATGTGTCGAGGTAGGTGATCATCGACGTTGTTCGGCGACGAGGTCGCTCACGGTTCCAGTCGCAGTAATCGGGCGTGACCTCCCACGACTCGCACTTCACGCGAGACCAACTCGACGGGGTTCGCCAACGAGTTCTCGCTCCTTGTCGAGTACGAATTGGGGCAGCCGGCTGCCGGCCACGGCCCATTCAGGCCCGACTGAGCCGGCAGTTCATCAGGTCGGGCGTTCCGCTCACGAATGCGAAACCTGACCAAAGCCCGTTTCGCAGGCCCAGCGCGTTGTCCTAGTCTTCTGCCGACTACGTCAAGCGAAGGGAAACGCGACATGTCCAACTCGCCCGCGCCCGCGAATGGGCATGTGGCCGGCGCAGGGCTCGACAACGACACGCTCACGATGATGCTCGACGCACTCGGTGAGTTTGTCGGACACGCGCTCACACCGAAGCTGCAGCTCGAACTCGATCACGACGACGTGTGTCCCGAAGACATCGTGCGCGCCATGAGCGATCCGAGCAAGCTGGGTGTGCAGCTGGTGTTCGTGCCCGAGGCATATGGCGGCATGGGCGGTGGCGCCTTCGACTCGTACCGAGTGTGCGAGGTGATGGCCCGCCACGACATCGGTCTGGCGACAGCGGTGTTCGCCACGTTCCTCGGCAGCGACCCGATCCTGTTCGGCGCCACCGAGGCACAGAAGCTCCGCTGGCTGGGGGCGATCGCCGAACAGGGCCTCGTGTTCGCTTACGGGGCCACGGAGCCCGAGGCCGGAAGCGACCTGGGCGCGATGAAGACCACCGCCGTTCGCATCGAAGAGGACGGCGTGATCACGGGGTACCGCATCAACGGCAACAAGCAGTGGATCTCGAACGGGTCGATCGCCGACGTGGCCACGATTCTCGCCCGCACGCCAGAGGGCCCGTCGTGGTTCATCGTCCCACGGGAGACGCCCGGGTTCACCGCTGCCCATCCCGAGGACAAGCACGGCCTGCGGTTGTCGAACACGGCGGCGCTGTTCCTCGACGACGTTGTTGTGCCCGCCGACCAACTCGTGGGCGAGGTCGAGGGCAAGGGCTTGATCCAGGCCCAGCAGGTGTTCGGCTACACGCGCTTGATGGTGGCCGCGTTCGGACTCGGGGGTGGCTGGGAGGCGCTCGACCGGGCGATCGCGTACTCGCTGGAACGCAAGCAGGGCGGCTCGCCGCTCGCCGAGAAGCAGGGGTTCACCCACAAGCTGATCGTGCCGCACGCCGTCCGCCTCGAGGCCGCTCGCAGCTACATCGAGGAGACGGCCGATCAGATCGATCGTGGGCTCGGCGAGAACGGCGCGTTGAACACCGAAGGTGCGATTGCCAAGCTGATGGCGACCGAAGCCGGAAATGCCGCGGCCGACGCGGCCATCCAGGCGCACGGCGGTTACGGCTACACACGCGAGTACGTGGTGGAGAAGATCAAGCGCGACGTGCGCATCACCACCATCTACGAAGGCACCTCCGAGATCATGGAGATGACGATCGCACGCGACCGGTGGCAGCAGCACCTCAAGACGAGCGGTGCCTACTACTCCGACCGTGCCGCTGCCCTCGTGAGGTTGCACGCCGGCCACCCGACTGTCGGGGCGCAGTACGCAGCGCTTGCGGCGCAAGCACTCGCTGCCGTGCTCGAGGCCTGCCGGGTGGCCCGTCTCACCCGCAACCAGCACATCCTGTTCCGCTTGGGGGAACTGATCATGTACGCCGAATGCGCCGAGTCGCTCGCCCGTCGAGCAGCCGATGCGCTCGACGGCACCCCGCACGAGAAGAGCCTCGTCCGCTTCGACGGAGACGCGCTGGCGACGATGAGTCGTGTATTCGCCCGCGAGACTGCTCAGAAGATCGGCCAGGAGGGTGTGCGCTGGGTCGCCGGGTCGATCGACGCCGGCAGCGCCGATGTCGCCTCGCTCCTCGCCTCGATTCCTCATGAAGCCATCCGCGGCGCTCAGGCCGGGCTGCTCGCCGACATGGACCGTGTCGCCGACGTGCTCTACGGCCGCCGCGGATGAACCCCACCCGACACTGCAACCCACGTGCCACAGGAGTACCCCGCGATGTCTGAGAGCGCCGCCATCCCCAGTTCGCCGATCGCCGTGGTCGGCGTCGGGGCGATCATGCCAGAGGCGATCGATGCCGACTCGTTCTGGGCCAACATCACCGGTGGTCGGTACTCGATCACGGACGTGCCACCAGGGCGGTGGGATCCGGAGCTCTACTTCTCTGCAGACCACGCGACACCCGACAAGACGTATTCGACGATCGGCGGATGGGTACGGGACTACCCATGGGACCCGGTCAGCTGGAAGCTCCCCATCCCCCCGAAGGTCGCCGAGCAGATGGACGACGGCCAACGCTGGGCGATCAGCGCGGCCAGGGCGGCGCTCGTCGACGCGGGCTGGCCAAACTGGAAGACCGACCCAGACAACGTCGCCGTGATCATCGGCAACGCGATCGGAGGAGAGAAGCACTACCAGACGAACCTGCGCATCGAACTGCCCGAGGTGCTGCGCGACCTCGAGAGCGGCGCTTCATTTGCGGCGCTCTCGGCCGATCAACGCCAGCACATCGTCGACGAGACACGGGAGCACTTCCTCGCTCATTTCGGCGAGATCAACGAGGACACGATGCCGGGCGAACTGGCCAACGTGATGGCTGGCCGGATCGCCAACCTGTTCAACTTCCGCGGCCCCAATTTCACCACCGACGCCGCATGTGCGTCGGGATTGGCTGCGATGAGCGTCGCCGTCGAAGGGCTCGTCGACCATCGCTTCGATGCCGCGATCACCGGCGGCATCGACCACAACATGGGGGTCGCCGCGTTCGTCAAGTTCTGCAAGATCGGAGCGCTCTCCGCCACCGGCACGCGCCCGTTCGACGCCGGTGCCGACGGCTTCGTGATGGGCGAGGGCGCTGCTCTGTTCGTGCTCAAGCGGCTCGAGGACGCGGAGCGCGACGGCGACAAGATCTACGCCGTCATCCTCGGGATCGGCGGTTCCAGCGACGGCAGGGGCAAGGGCATCACCGCACCGAACCCGGTCGGTCAGCGCTTGTCGGTGGAGCGCGCGTGGGCGGTTGCGGGGCAAGATCCCGGCACCGTGTCCGCGATCGAGGCCCACGGCACCTCCACTCGCGTCGGCGACGCCACCGAGCTGCAGAGCCTCACAGAAGTGTTCGGCGCGGCGGGCCTTCGGCCGGGAGCCGTGGCGCTGGGATCGGTGAAGTCGAACATCGGCCACCTCAAGGCAGCGGCCGGAGCCGCCGGGCTGTTCAAGATGGTCCGCAGCCTGCACGAGAAGGTGCTCGCCCCGAGCCTCAACTTCAATGATCCCAACCCCAATGTCGACTGGGACACCGTTCCGTTCGCGGTCAACACTGCGCTACGCGAGTGGCCCGTGCCTCCCTGCGGCATCCGCCGCGGCGGGGTCAGCGCCTTCGGATTCGGTGGCACGAACTTCCACGTGGTGCTCGAAGAGCACGTGCCGGGGCGTCACAAGCCGGCGCCTCGCGTGTTCGCCGCCGCGTCCGCCCGTCCGGTCACCTCCGCAGTCGGGTCGACTCCGAACGATGGCTTGGCCGATCCGAGCAAGCTGCCGTTGCGTGGGGCGCTCGTGCTCGGCGGGCGCGACGACACCGACCTGTTGACCCAGGTGAATCGCGCCCTGACCGAAGCCCAGGCCGGTCGCGCTCCGGCATTGTCGCGGCCGGCCCCAGGCGTGGGGACCTGTCCCGTACGCATCGCGGTCGACTTCGCCGACGCCGCCGACCTCGCCGCGAAACTCGACAAACTGGTGAAGGCGTTCACCGCGAACAACCCTGCCATGTTCCGCATGCTGCGCCAGCAGGGTGTCTTCGTCGGACGCGGTCCATCCCCGAAGGTCGCGTTCCTCTACACCGGCCAAGGCTCGCAGTACGTCAACATGCTCAAGGGTCTGCGCGCCACCGAGCCGATCGTGGCCGACACGTTCCGCGAGGCCGACGCGGTGATGACGCCACTCCTGGGGCGTTCGCTCAGCTCATACATCTTCGTTGACGGTGACGATCCCTCGGCTGTGAGCCAGCTCGAACAGCAGCTGCTGCAGACGGAGATCACCCAGCCCGCAGTGCTGGCCACCGATTCGAGCATCAGCCGACTGCTGGCCGCATACGGAATGCGCCCCGACATGGTGATGGGGCACAGCCTGGGCGAATACGGCGCGCTGATCGCCGCCGGCTCGCTCACCTTCGCCGCCGCACTGGAGGCCGTGAGCGCGCGGGGGCGCGAGATGGCCAGCTTGTCGGTGGAGGACAACGGCGCGATGGCGGCGGTGTTCGGTCCGCTCGCAGAGATCGAGCGGATCGTCGACGAGACACCGGGCTACGTCGTGGTCGCCAACGTCAACTCGAACAACCAGGCTGTGGTCGGCGGGTCCACCAGCGCGGTCCTGGCCGCCGTCGAGCAGTTCAACGCGGCAGGCATCCAGGCGATCCGCATCCCGGTGAGCCATGCGTTCCACACCTCGATCGTTGCCCCGGCAGCGGTACCGCTGGTCGCGACACTGGAACGTCTCGACGTGCGGCCACCGCGCATCCCGCTCGTGGCGAACGTGACCGGCAAGTTCTACCCCGTCGACGCGACGACGGACACGATGCTCGACTACCTCGGCAAGCAGGTGGCCTCACCGGTTCAGTTCGTGGAGGGCCTGCGCACGCTGTACGCGGCGGGCGCGCGGGTCTTCGTCGAGATCGGTCCGAAGCGAGCGCTCCACGGGTTCGTGGAGGACGTGCTCGGTCACCATGACGATGTGCTGGCGCTGTTCACCAACCACCCCAAGCTCGGTGACGCGGTGTCGATCAACCAGGCGTTGTGCGGTCTCTGGGCCGCTGGTGTTGGATTCGACTCCACGGCACCGGCCGTTGCCGCGACACCCGTGCCGACGCCAGGGGTATCGGCGACCCTTTCTTCGGATCGGATCATGCAGTTGGGTGAGCTGTTCGCCGGGGTGATCCAGGAGGGACTGCGCATCTACGGCGCGGAATCGGCGACGCTTTCCCCCGTGGCCGGACCTGTGTCGGCGGCGGCCGGCGGCCGCCGCGTCGACGGCGAACCCGTGGTGATCACCGGTGCTGCGCTCGGGCTACCCGGCGTCGAGCACGTGTTCGACGACGCCAACATCGCGCGCATTCTCGCCGGCGAGCAGTTCATCGGCTCGCTCTCGGAGTCGGCTCGGGCGCGGATGGTCGACATGCGCATCACCCGCCTCGTCAAGAGCGAAGCGGGCGGGGCCAGCTTCCAGACGATCGACGATCCGGCCGAGGTGATCAAGCTCGCCGGGCGCCGAGCGCCGCTCGATGTCGTCGAGCAGTTCGCCGTCGATACGGCTCGCGACGAAGCACTCGACTCCACCACGCGCCTTGCGATCGGTGCGGGCTTCGATGCGCTACGCGACGCGGGGATCCCGCTGGTGATGCGCTACAAGACCACCACCCTCGGGACCCAGTTGCCCGACAGGTGGGGACTTCCCGACTCGCTGCGCGACGACACCGGCGTGATCTTCGCCAGCGCGTTCCCCGGCTACGACCGTTTCGCGGAGGAGATCGAGGCGTACGCCGCCGATCGTGCCCGTCGCGAGCACCTGCTGGCGCTGGAGGGCGTGCGCGCCCAGATGGCCGGTACGGAGCCGGCCGCGGCCGAGGTCGACCGTCTGATCGCCGAGCTGCGCGCCGAGCGGGAAGCACACCCCTACGGGTTCGATCGCCGTTTCCTGTTCCGTGTGCTGTCGATGGGCCACTCGCAGTTCGCCGAAATCATCGGCGCACGGGGCCCGAACACACAGGTCAACGCCGCGTGCGCTTCCACCACACAGGCGATCTCGCTCGCCGAGGACTGGATCCGTGCCGGTCGTTGTCGTCGGGTGATCGTGGTCGCCGCCGACGACGCCACGGGCGAGTCGTTGATGCCGTGGATCGCGAGCGGGTTCCTGGCCAGCGGTGCCGCCGCAACCGATGAGCATGTCGAAGATGCGGCAACCCCATTCGATCGCCGCCGCCATGGGATGATCGTCGGCATGGGGGCGGCGGCACTCGTGGTCGAGTCGGCTGCGGCCGCCAGAGAACGTGGGTTGCAGCCGATCTGCGAGGTGCTCGGAGCGGTCACCGCCAACTCGGCGTTCCATGGAACTCGGCTCGATGTCGAACACATCGGCGCGGTCATGGAGGCCGTCGTCCAGCAGGCCGAGTCGCATGGAATCAGCCGCTCGACCATGGCTGGCGAGACGATGTTCGTCTCCCACGAGACGTACACACCGGCCCGCGGTGGTTCCGCGTCCGCCGAGATCAATGCCCTGCGCCGTGTGTTCGGCGCAGGTGCCGATCGTGTGGTCATCACCAACACCAAGGGTTTCACGGGGCACGCGATGGGTGCCGGTATTGAGGATGTCGTCGCGGTGAAGGCACTCGAGACCGGGATCGTGCCGCCTGTGCCCAACTATCGCGAGCCCGACCCAGAGCTCGGGAACCTCAACCTGTCCAGGGGCGGTCCCCATCCCGTCCGCTACGCGTTGCGGCTCGCCGCCGGTTTCGGGTCGCAGGTCGCCATGGCGCTCCTGCGCTGGACCCCCGTCGCGGACGGTCGGCGCCGGGCGCCCGAACAGCTCGGCTTCGCCTATCGCATCAATGATTCCGCTGCCTGGCAACGCTGGCTCGACGTGCTCGCCGGACACGCCGACGCGCGTCTCGAGGTCGACCATCGGCGCCTGTGCGTCGTCGATGTCGGTGCGCCGAGTTCGTCGCGGCACGACTCGGCCGTGCCGGTGCCCTATCGAGGCCAGTTCAGCGCGACCGTGACGGCGACCGTGGCGCCGACCGTGGCGCCGACCGTGATCGAATCTGTCGCGCCGGTGGTCGCTGTGCCGGTGGCTGTGGCGGTGGTGGTGGATGAGGTGTTGGCGCAGGTGACGGGGCTGGTTGCGGGGATGACGGGGTATCCGTCGGAGTTGTTGGATCCGGATCTGGATTTGGAGGCGGATCTGGGTGTGGACACGGTGAAGCAGGCGGAGGTGTTCG
>JAYRWH010000011.1:0-8232 GCA_041918155.1 Ilumatobacteraceae bacterium
GACCTCGACGATGAGGCGGGCGGCCTCGCTGCGGGCGTCGTTGGCGTGGATCGGCGCGATCGTGCACAGCTTGTCGGCGTACTCCTTGATCGCCTCGACCAGCTTGGGGTGCTGGTGGCCGATGTTGATGTTCACCAGCTGGCTGGAGAAGTCGAGGTAGCGGGTGCCGTCCTCGGTCCAGAAGTAGCTGCCCTCGGCCCGGCTCACCACGGCCGGGCTGAGTGCACCTTGGGCGCTCCAGGAGTGGAAGACGTGGGCGCGGTCGTTGACGAACGCATCGGCGGGTCGAGTGTCGAGAGCAGGCATGACGCAATGGTACGTTCGCCGCATGGGTGAAATGGTCACGTTCAAGAGCAATGGTCACACGTGCGCCGGCTTTATCGCCGGTTCCGGCCCCGGCGTGCTGGTGATCCAGGAATGGTGGGGTCTTGTGCCCCACATCAAGTCGGTCGTCGATCGCTATGCCGCGGCCGGGTTCACCGCGCTCGCTCCCGATCTCTACCACGGCGAGGCCTCCACAGAGCCCGACGGCGCGGGCAAACTGATGATGGCGATGAATCTCGACCAAGCGGGCAAGGATCTGTCGGGCGCGATCGACCTGCTGCTCCAGCGCTCGGGCGGCTCCAAGGTGGGCGTGGTCGGGTTCTGCATGGGCGGCGGTCTCGCCTACGTGGTGGCCTGCCAGCGACCCGATGTTGTGGCCGCGATCGCCCCGTACTACGGCGCGATCCCGTGGGAGGGCGCGCAGCCGAACTGGTCGGAGCTTGCCGCCACGGTGGTGGGCGAGTACGCGGAGGACGACGGCTGGGCCGATCCCGCCAGCACCCGCGCACTCGAGGCCACGCTGCGCGACCTCGGCAAGGATGCGACGCTGCACATCCACCCCGGTTGCCAGCACGCGTTCTTCAACGACGACCGCCCCGAGGTGTACGACGCGGCCGCCTCGGCCGTGGCCTTCGAGCGCACGGTGGCCTTGTTCCGCGCCAGCTTGTGAATCTCACGTTTCGTGGACGCTCGGCCGTGTCCCGGACGCGCCGCGCGTGACAGGATGTGCGAATCAATATGACCGGAGTCACCCCCAGGAGGATCTCATGAAGTCACGTACCCGGATCGGCGTGGCGGCGCTCACGGCGCTCGCCATGCTCGCCGTTGCATGCGGCGATGACGACAAGCCCAGCAGCGACGGCACCACCGCCACCACCGGCGCCACCGGTGACGTCGCCAAGAACGAGGCGGCAATTGCCCTGCTGCCCGAGGCTGTTGCCTCGAAGGGCACGCTCGTCGTTGCCACCGACGCCACCTATCCGCCCAGCGAGTTCGTCGCTGAGGATGGCTCCACGATCGTCGGCTTCGACATCGATCTGGTGGTGGCCATCGGCCAGGCCCTCGGCCTCGAGGTCGACGTGCAGAACGCCACATTCGACACGATCATCCCCGGCCTCGAGTCGGGCAAGTTCGACGTCGGCGCCTCGTCGTTCACCGACACCAAGGAGCGTGAGGCGGTCGTCGACTTCGTCACCTACTTCATGGCCGGCCAGAACTTCTATGTCGCCGCTGAGAGCGGTTTGGAGCTGAACGGCCTCGAGTCGCTGTGCGGTCACTCGGTCGCGCTGCAGAAGGGCACGATTCAGGAGGCCGACGCCACTGCCCAAGACGAGGCCTGCAAGGCCGCTGGCAAGGGGGGCGTCGAAGTGCTGTCGTTCGACTCGCAGACCGATGCCAACGTGGCCGTATCGAGCGGCCGCGCCGAAGTCGGCTTCGTTGACTCGCAGATCGCCGCCTACATCGCGGCGGAATCGAATGGTGCCTTCGTGGTGTCGGGCACGCCGTTCGCCACAGCGCCGTACGGCCTCGCCCTGGCCAAGGACAGCCTTGCCCCGGCGATCCTCGAAGCGCTGAAAGGCCTCATCGCCGACGGCACTTACGCGGCGATCCTCGACAAGTGGGGCGTCGGTGACGGTGCTCTCACCGACCCGGTGATCAACGGCGCGATCTCCTGATCGCAGACTGACCAGCGCATGCACGACGAGCGCTCATCGCTTCCGACGGTTCCGGTGCGACACCCGGGCCGTTGGGCGGGCGCGCTCGTCGTGCTGCTGCTGGCGGTGATGGGGATCCACTCGCTGTTCTTCTCGGAGATCCGCAAGGAGAGCGCGGCGGGCGTCAGGGTCCGCGATCGCTTCGAGTGGGACATCATCAGCAAGTACTTCACCTCGGACATCATCCTCAAGGGTCTCGTGGTGACGTTGCAGCTGACGGTCATCGCGATGGTGCTCGGCATCTTGCTCGGCATCCTCATGGCGGTGTTCCGCCTCTCGCCGAACCCGCTCGTGTCGGGCGCGTCGTGGATCTACATCTGGTTCTTCCGCGGCACGCCCGTCTACGTGCAATTGCTGTTCTGGTACGGGATCGGCTACATCTTCCCCGAGGTGTCGCTCGGGATCCCGTTCGGCCCCGCGTTCCTGCACATCGACATGAACACGGCCATCACTCCGTATGTCGCGGCGATCGTGGGCCTTGGGCTCAACGAGGGTGCGTATATGGCCGAGATCGTGCGCGGCGGCATCATCTCCGTCGACGAGGGTCAGACCGAGGCGGCGCACGCGCTGGGCATGAGCCGGCTGCAGACGATGCGCCGCATCGTGTTGCCCCAGGCCATGCGCGTGATCGCGCCACCCACTGGCAACGAGGTGATCTCGATGCTGAAGACCACCTCGTTGGCCGCCGCGATCACGGTGGAGGAGCTCACCAACGGCGCTCACGTCATCTATTCGCGCACCTACCAGACCATCCCGCTGCTCATGGTGGCCAGCTTCTGGTACCTCATCGTGTCGTCCATCCTCACCGCCGGGCAGTACTACGTCGAGCGCCACTTCGCCCGTGGCGCGCTGCGCGAGCTGCCACCCACGCCGATCCAGAAGCTGAAGAAGCACCTCGCCCGGATCACCGCCACCCGTCGCGACATGCCGCAGTTCGAACGAGGAAGCAGATGAGTCCCCGGTCGGGCGTCCCGATGGTGCGCGCCGTCGGTGTGCGCAAGTCCTACGGAGCGTTCGAGGCGTTGCGCGGCATCAACCTCGAGGTTGGTGCCGGCCAGGTGATGTGCCTCGTCGGCCCGTCGGGCTCGGGCAAGAGCACCTTCCTGCGCTGCATCAACCACTTGGAGAAGGTCGACGCCGGCATCCTCGAAGTCGACGGCGAGCTCGTCGGCTATCGCCTCCTGGGTGACAAGCTCTATGAACTGCGCGATCGGGAGGTGTGCGCGAAGCGGGCCGAGATCGGCATGGTGTTCCAGCGCTTCAACCTGTTCCCGCACATGACGGCGCTGCAGAACGTGTGCCTCGGCCCGGCGACGGTGAAGGGTGAGGACAAGAACGTCGTCCACGACCGTGCCATCAAGTTGCTCGAACGTGTTGGCCTGTCCGACAAGATCACCAACTACCCGGCCCAGCTCTCCGGTGGCCAGCAGCAACGCGTGGCCATCGCCCGTGCGCTCGCGATGGAGCCCAAGCTGATGCTCTTCGACGAACCCACCAGCGCCCTCGACCCCGAACTGGTCGGTGAGGTGCTGGACGTGATGAAGGGCCTCGCTCGCGACGGCATGACGATGGTGGTCGTCACCCACGAGATGGGCTTCGCCCGCGAAGTCGCCGACAGCATCGTGTTCATGGATGCCGGTGCCGTCGTCGAGACCGGTACCCCCGAGCAGGTGCTCGCCAACCCCCAGCACGAACGCACCCGGGCCTTCCTCGCCAAGGTGCTGTAGCGCGGGGCGGGGCGGGGCGGTAGGGGTGGCGGCGGGCCGGGCCGTGGGTTGTTCCCCCATTCCCCCTAATTCAGATTCCTCCGTGTCGCCCAGGCCGCTGGACAGTCGCGCCCATATCGGGCATTCGGATCGGCCCCCATCCGGTTTGTGTCACACACAGACCACGGACTCCCGAGGTCAGTGTGTGACAAGAACGATGAGATGGCGAGGGCGGCCGTGCTCGGCACACTGCTCGAGGCGCACTGGCCGCTCACGGTCGGCGAGGTCGTCGATGCCATCCGGGCCGCGGGCTGCACCACCTACGCGCCAATACGCAGCGCGATCCCCACGACGACGCAATGGCGGTGCCGCCACTGGCGTGACGGGCTGAACCCCGACTAACCCAGGGCGGAGACGGCCTCGGCGATAGCGAGCACCCGCTTGGCCGTGGCGACGTGGAGATGTTCGATCATCCGGCCGTTGTAGGTGACGACGCCCTTGCCCTCGGCCTGGCCGGCCTCGAACGCGGCGATGAGGCCGCGGGCGTGCTCGATGTCGGCCTCGGACGGCGACCACACCGCGTTGGCGACATCCACCTGCGACGGGTGGATGAGCGTCTTGCCGTCGAAGCCCATCTCGAAGCCCTGTAGACACTCGGCGCGGAATCCGGCCTCGTCCTTGATGTCGTTGTAGACGCCATCGAGGGCCACCTTGCCGGCCTCGCGGGCGGCGAGCAGGGCCACCCCGAGGTGCTGGATGAACGGGTGTCGCCCGGGGGCGTTCAGCTCGGCGCGCAGCTCGCGGGCAAGGTCGTTGGTGCCCATCACGAGCGTCTCGACACGCCAGTGGGCCGCGATCTCGCGGACGTCGAACACGGCAGTGGGCGTCTCGATCATCGCCCAGATCTTCATGTCGGGCCGGGCGCCGGCGCGGTCGAGGCGGTCGGCCACCTCGTCGAGGTACTTCACCGAGCCGACCTTCGGGACCACCACGGCCGCTGCTCCCGACTGGGCGGCGGCAGCAAGGTCGTCGACGCCCCAGGGCGTGTCGAGGCCGTTACAGCGGATCGTGAGTTCGCGGTTGCCGTACTCACCCGATGATGCGGCGGCCACTGCGTTGGCGCGGGCGGCGTCCTTGGCGTCGGGGGCCACCGCGTCTTCCAGGTCGAAGATGATCGCGTCAGCGGGGATGGTCTTGGCCTTCTCCAGCGCGCGCTCGTTGGCCGCGGGCATGTAGAGCACCGAACGGCGGGGACGAAGTTCAACCATGGGAGATCTCCTCAGTAGTGGTGCGGCTCAGAATCCGTACGACGCAGCGAGTTGCGGATCGCGGGCGGCGAGTTCGTGGGCGAGCGCGACGACCACCTTGCACTGCTTCACGGAGGCGTCGTCCTCCATCTTGCCATCGAGCATGATCGCTCCGGTGCCGTCGCCCATCGCGTCGATCACCCGCTGCGCCTGGCGCACGTCTTCAGGCCGCGGGCTGAACACCTTCTTGGCGATGTCGATCTGCACCGGGTGCAGGCTCCAGGCACCCACGCAGCCGAGCAGGTAGGCGTTGCGGAACTGGTCCTCGCAGGCGACCGTGTCCTTGATGTCGCCGAACGGCCCGTAGAACGGCAGCAGGCCGAACGTCGCGCAGGCGTCCACCATGCGGGCCAGCGTGTAGTGCCACAGATCCTGTTGGAACACGGTGCGCGGGGCGTCGTACTGGGGGCCGTCGGGGCCCGCGGGCGGATCCGCGCGCACGAGGTAGTCGGGGTGGCCGCCGCCGACGCGGGTGGTCTTCATCCGTCGGTTCGCGGCCAGGTCGGCCGGGCCGAGCGAGAGTCCCTGCATGCGCGGCGAGGCGGCGCAGATCTCCTCGATGTTGGCCACGCCACGCGCGGTCTCCAGGATCGCGTGCACGAGCAGCGGCCGCCTCAGGCCGGCCTTGGCCTCCAGCTGGGCGAGCAGGCGATCGACGTAGTGGATGTCTTCGGGGCCTTCCACCTTGGGCACCATGATCACGTCGAGCTTGTCGCCGATCTCGGTGACGAGCGTGCACAGGTCATCGAGCGCCCACGGCGAATCGAGGCTGTTGATGCGCGTCCAGAACTGGGTGCCGCCGAAATCGACCGTCTTGCCCACCTTCACCAGGCCGGCGCGGGCGGCCTCCTTGTCCGCCATGGGGATCGCGTCTTCCAGGTTGCCGAGCAGGATGTCGACGGTCGGGATGATGTCGGGCAGCTTCGACACCAGCTTCTCGTTCTGTGGCGGGAAGAAGTGGATCACGCGGCTGGGGCGGAAGGGGATCTCGCGCACCGGCTCGGGGGCACCGACGGCGAGCGGCTTGAAGAAGTCGCGGGGGCTACGCATGATTTCAAGGTTAGGTTCACATCGTGCTTGCACGGAACTTCGACGCGATCCTCTTCGACGCGGGCGGGATCTTCCTGCTCCCTGACCCCACGGTGCTCGGCCCGTTGCTCGCCTACCACGGCGGCGACACGGCCATCAGCATCCACCTGCGCGCCCATTACGCGGGCATGGCCGCCAAGAGCGCGGCGGGCAAGCTGGAGCACGACTGGGACGACTACAACGACGCCTATGTGCGCATCGTCGGCGTGCCCGAACACGAAGCTGCGTTCGCCTCGATGGTGCTCGGCCGCACCCGCAATGCCTACACATGGCGGTGGGCGATCCCCGAGAGCGTCGCAGCTCTCGCCGCGTTGGTGGCGGCGGGAATCCCGGTGGGGGTGGTCAGTAACGCCAGTGGGCAGATCGCCGAACTGCTGTGGCGCGGCGGGGTCTGCCAGGTGGGCGAGGGCCCGCTCACGTCGGTGCGAGTGATCGTCGACAGCCACCTCGTCGGGGTCGCCAAGCCCGACCCGCGCATCTTCGACTTCGCGCTCGATCACTTCCCTGGGATCGACCGCAGTCGTGTCGCGTTCGTGGGGGACTCGGTGACGATGGACGTCGGCGGGGCCCGGGCAGCGGGCCTGCACCCGATCCTGCTCGACCCCTACGATGATCACCCGGAGGCCGACTTCGACCGGGTGCACGGCCTGGCCGAGTTGCTGCGATGACCGATCCGGGTGCGCACGTCAGCGACCGCTGGGCCCAGTGGCGTCGGCAGATCTCCCTACCCGACTACAAGGCCCGTTTCGAGCTGATGGAGGCCGAGGGAAGGGCCACCCATGGCGAGGCCGACTTCATCGCCGCGCTCGGTCCACGACGCGTGCTCGACGCCGGCTGCGGCATGGGCCGCGTGGCGATCGAGCTGCACCGCCGCGGCATCGGGGTGGAAGGCGTCGACCTCGATGACGACCTATTGGCCTTCGCCCGGGGCGACGCGCCGCACATCGCGTGGCATCACGCCGACCTCTCCGAGCTCGCGTTGGAGCGCTGCTTCGATGTGGTCGCCATGCCCGGCAATGTGATGCTCTTCTGCCGTCCCGAGCACCGTTGCCCAATCGTGGCCAGCCTGGCCGCGCACCTGCTACCCGATGGTCTGCTCGTGGCTGGCTTCTCGCTGGAATCCCGCCCGGGTGCGACCACGCTGGCGGAGTACGACGCGTGCTGTTCCGCCGCCGGTCTGTCGCTCTTCGAGCGCTTCGCCACGTGGGACCGCGATCCGTACGAAGGCGGCGACTACGCCGTGAGCGTGCATCGGTTGACATAGCGGGTTGCATGACGCATACCAGTTCGGTATGTTCACCGCATGTCGACTCAGCTCGCCCTCCGCCTTCCCGACGAGACCCTCGAGGGTCTCGACTGGCTCGTCGTGCGCTGCAACTACTCCAGCAGAACCGAGGCGATGCGGTCCGCGATCGAAGCGGCCATCGCCGCCGAGCGCCGCAAGCAGATCGACGAGCAGTACGTCGAGGCCTACGCCCGCATGCCACAGACAGCGGACGAGCTGGCGCACATCGACCACCAGTCTTTCGCCGACCTCGACGACGAGGATTGGACGGAGTGGCTGTGATCAATCAGGGCGACATCTGGCTGGGCGCACTTCCCGACGAGAAGCCCCGCCCCTACCTGGTAGTCACCCGGCAGCGGGCGATCGGCGGTCTTGACGCGGTGGTCGCTGCGCCGGTCACGACCACCCGTCGTGGCCTGCCCAGCGAACTCGACCTCGGATCAGCCGATGGACTACGTCGCGCCTGTGTCGTGAGCTTCGACAATTTGGGCACCGTCCGCAAGGCCTACCTCACCCACCTGCTGGGCCATGTCGCGCCCGGACGGTGGCACGAGGTGTGCGCCGCCGTCCGCGCCGCCATCGACTGCTGACTCTGGCTTTCGAGTGCCTGGCGCTCACCAGGTGCGCACGTGGCACTCGGGTGGGGGTCAGGCCAGGCGGCGGGAGATCACCTTGAGGCACAGGGTCTCGTCGGCACCTTCGAAGATGCTCAACACGCGGGCATCGACGAACAGGCGGCTGACGGTGAACTCCTCGGCGTAGCCCATGCCGCCGTGGATCTGCATCGCCTCGCGGGTGACCCACTC
>JAYRWH010000012.1:0-68633 GCA_041918155.1 Ilumatobacteraceae bacterium
CGGCTTTCTTGGCGGGCGCGGCTTTCTTGGCGGGCGCGGCTTTCTTGGCGGGCGCGGCTTTCTTGGCGGGCGCGGCTTTCTTCGCGGGCGCTACCTTCTTCGCGGGCGCTACCTTCTTCGCCGATGCCGCCTTCTTTGCCGGTGCCTTCTTGGCAGTGGCCATGTGCGCTTCCCTCCGTACGTCGACGTCGTCGATGTAAGGCCGGGATGTTATCGCTCGCGGGCCGAGAGAGGGCCGATGGACGCCACCAGGCGCCGCTCGACCTCCTCGGCGGGGAGCGCGACGAGCACCTGTTTCGACCGCGACGCGTGCCCTGCGAGCAGGCTCACCTCGCGCGAACGCACACCGAGCGCGGCGGCCACCACGGCCAGCAGTTCCTCGTTGGCCCGGCCGTCGACCGGCGGGCTGCACACCTTGACCTTCAGGGCATCGCCATGCAGCCCGGCCAACTTGGCCGCGCTCGCGCCGGGCACGACGCGTACGGCGATCACCGCCCCGTCGCGGTGCGCCCGCACGACCTCGGTCAACCGGCCACCACGACGCCGATGTGCACGGCCTCGCCGTCGAGATCGGCGTTCGGTTCGCCAGTGCCCCACGCCAGCGACGTGGCGAGGGTGGCGAGGGTGAGCAAGTGTTGGAAGGCGGCCACCTGGCGGCGCACAGACTCGGGCACGCCGAGCGTGAGCGCGATCCGGTCGCTGACTTGCAGCCCCGCGTCGCGCCGGGCCTGCTGCACGAGGCGGATGAGGTCGCGGGTGACGCCTTCCGCCTCCAGTTCGGGCGTCAGGGTGGTATCGAGCACCACCACACCGTCGCCGGCCGACAGCGGGGTGCTGGCGCCGTCGCCCTGCACCACCAGCTTCAGCGCGTACTCGCCCTCCAGCAGAGCTATTCCGCCGGCCACCACGGTGTCGCCCGCCCGCTGCCAGTCGCCCGACTTCACCGCCTGGATCACTTGTTGCACCTGGCTACCGAGGCGCGGACCGAGCTTGGCCGGCACAACCTGCAGGTCGTAACTGGCCACCGCGGCCAGATCGTCGGTGAGCGACACCTGCTTCACGTTGACCTCGTCCGCAACGAGGTCGACGAAGGCCGCGAGGCGCTGCGAACCGGGCACGGCCACCTGCAGCGACCGCAGGGGTTGGCGAACACGCAGCTTCTGCTCCTTGCGCACGCGCAGGGTACTACTGCACACGTCGCGGGCGAGATCCATCGATTCCACGAGCGCGGCATCGGCGGGCAGGTCGGCGACGTCGGGCCAGTCGGTGAGGTGCACGCTGCGCTCGCCCGTGAGCCCGCGGTAGACGGCCTCGGTGGTGAGCGGCAGCAATGGCGCCAGCGCTCGGCACAGCAACGAGAGCACGGTGTGCAGGGTATCGATGGCGTTCTGGTCGCCCGCCCAGAAGCGATCACGACTGCGGCGCACATACCAGTTGGTGAGCGCGTCGAGGAACGAGCGCACGGCACCGCACGCGCCGAACAGGTCGTACTCATCCATCTCGGTCGTCATCTCGCCGATGAGGTCGTGGGTCTTGGCGAGTATGTAGCGATCCAGCATGTCGGTGCTGTCGGTGCGGAAAATGCCGGTGGTGCCGGCCGCGTTTGCATAGAGCGACAGGAAGTACCACGAGTTCCAGATCGGCAGGATGATGTGGCGCACCGTGTCGCGGATGCCCTCCTCGGTGACCATCAGGTCGGTGCCGCGCAGGATCGGTGAGCTGAGCAGGTACCAGCGCATCGCGTCGCTGCCGTACGTGTCGAACACCATCATCGGGTCGGGATAGTTGTTGAGGCTCTTCGACATCTTCTGGCCGTCGTCGCCGAGCACGATGCCGTGGCTGACACAGGTGTTGAAGCTCGGCTTGTCGAACAGCGCCGTGGCGAGCACGTGCAGCGTGTAGAACCAGCCGCGCGTCTGGCCGATGTACTCGACGATGAAGTCGCCCGGGTAATGGCTCTCGAACCACTCGCGGTTCTCGAACGGATAGTGCACC
Source organism: Ilumatobacteraceae bacterium (assembly GCA_041918155.1). Classification (GTDB taxonomy): domain Bacteria; phylum Actinomycetota; class Acidimicrobiia; order Acidimicrobiales; family Ilumatobacteraceae; genus UBA668. The sequence goes on from JAYRWH010000012.1 coordinate 1,996, forward strand.
TGGGCGAAGGGCATCGAACCCGACTCGAACCAGCAGTCGAGCACCTCGGGCACGCGGCGCATCATCGACTTACCGGTGGGGTCGTCGGGATTGGGCCGCACCAGGTCGTCGACGTACGGGCGGTGCAGGTCGGTGACGGTGACGCCGAAGTCGCGTTCCATCTCCGCGAGGCTGCCGTACACGTCGATGCGCGGATACTCGGGGTCGTCGCTACGCCACACCGGGATCGGCGAACCCCAAAAACGGTTGCGGCTGATCGCCCAGTCGCGTGCGTTGGCCAGCCACTTCCCGAAGCTGCCCTCCTTGATGTGCTCGGGCACCCAGCGGATCTGCTGGTTGAGCTCCACCATGCGGTCGCGGAACGCGGTGACCTGCACGAACCACGACGAGATCGCGCGATACACGAGCGGCTCGGCGCAGCGCCAGCAGTGGGGGTAGCTGTGGTTGTAGCTGTCATGACGCACGACCACGCCGCGTCCCTTGAGCGCCTTGATCACGTCGTGATTGGCGTCGAACACGTGCATGCCCGCCCAGTCGGTGACCTCGCTGGTGTAGCGACCGTGCTCGTCCATCGGACACACCGTGGGGATGCCCACAGCGTTGCACGCGTTCTGATCGTCCTCGCCGAAGCCGGGGGCCAGGTGCACCACGCCCGTGCCGTCCTCGGTACTGACGAAGTCGGCGGCGAGCACGTGGAACGCATTGGGCGTGTCGGCGAAGTACGGGAACAGGGGCGTGTATTTGCGCCCCACGAGGTCGGCGCCAGCCATCGTGCCGACGCGCACTGCGTTGGCAAGTTCCTTCTCGTACGAACCGAGCCGCGCCTCGGCGACGATGTAGCGCGTGCCGGACTCCTCCATCACCGCGTACTCGATCTCCGGGCCGACGGCGAGCGCGAGGTTGGCCGGCAAGGTCCAGGGCGTGGTCGTCCAGGCCAGCATCTGCTCGCCGCTCTCCAGGTGGAACTGCACCGTGAGCGCCGGGTCCTGCCGGTCGCGGTACACATCGTCCATACGCGTCTCGGTGTTGCTGAGCGGGGTCTCGCAGCGCCAGCAGTAGGCCAGCACGCGGAAACCCTCGTACACCAGGCCCTTGTCCCACAGTGTCTTGAACGCCCACATGACGCTCTCCATGTACGAGGTGTCGAGCGTCTTGTAGTCATTGGCGAAGTCGACCCAGCGCGCCTGGCGGGTGACATAGCGATGCCAGTCGTCGGTGAAGCGCAGCACACTGGTGCGGCACGCGTCATTGAACTTGTCGATGCCGAACGCGGTGATCGCGGGATGTCCGCTGATGCCGAGCTCCTTCTCGGCCACCACCTCCGCGGGCAGGCCGTGGCAGTCCCAGCCGAAGCGGCGGTGCACCTGCTGGCCGCGCATCGTGCGGTAGCGGGGCACCGCATCCTTGACGAAGCCGGTGAGCAGGTGGCCGTAATGCGGTAACCCGTTGGCAAATGGCGGGCCGTCGTAGAACACGTACTCGTCGGCACCGTCGCGCCGGTCGATCGATGCCTGGAACGTGCCATCGGTGTCCCAGTGCGCGAGGACATCACGCTCGACGTTCGGGAACGAGGGCTGCGGCTGGACGTTGGGGTAACTCACGTGTGCTCCTGTGGCGCGACGGCGCCTTGTGGGAAGGATTGGCCCCGGAAGCCGGGAACGAGCCTTCCGATAAGAAGAATCCTTCCCAGAAGCCGAGCGCTGCTCAGCGCAGCTCGTCGCCGCCGATTCGGAACGGGTCGTTCACGGCGGGCGGCTTGATCACCGGCACCTCCGCGGTGACATCGTCGAACACCTGGGGCACCACCTGGGTGGCGGCGGCACCGTCGTCGAAGCCGTCCCACAAGGGATCCTCGTCGCCCTCGTCGTCCGCGAAGTCGAACGGTGCACGGGCGGCAGGCCGGGCGGCGGGGCGTGCCGGCGGACCCGAGGAGAACAGCGACATCGGGTCGTCGTCCTCCTCGTCGACGTCGAGTGCCTTCACCACGAGCGGCTCGGGCCGGGTGATCGGCTCGGGTGTAGGGATGGGGGCAGGTGCGGCGACCACTGCAGGAGTGGGCGCCGGGGCCACTGGGGCAGGGGGTGGTGCGGGCGTCGCGACCGTGGGCATCTGGCGGGTCTCGTCATCGTGGGGCACGGGCTCGGCCGAGGCTGACAGCACCGGGCGGCGCAGGTCGCCGAGGCCGCCGGGGACTCGCTCGGCAAGGTCGCTCAGCGTGAGTGCCGCTTCGCGCAGGCGCTCGCGCTGGGCCTGGACGTACTGCTCGAGTTGATCGACATCGCCGAGAAGGAAGTCGCGGCGGGCAAGCAGGGCCTGCACCTCGTTCTCGGCGCGAGCGAGTTCTTCTTCTTTCGACTTGCGGGCGTCCACCCTCGCGTCGTCCACGAGCTTCGCCGCCGTCGTGCGGGCCTTCTCGAGCACGCTGCTGGCTTCCTCGCGGGCGCCGGTGGTGATCTGCTCGGCCTGGCCACGGGCCTCGGCCACCGTTGAGTCCGCGGTGCGCTGGGCCAGCACGAGCGTCCGGCTGATCGTTTCGGCATCATCGACCGAGGGCTGCACGATGCCACCCGAGGGCGTACCTTCGCGCAAGGCTGCCACCTGCTCGGCGGCTTCCTGCAGCCGGCCGACAGCGGCGCGGGCACGCGCCTCCATTTGCGATGCGTGGGTCTGGGCGGCCTCGATGGCCTCAGCGACGTGATCCTTGAACGCGTCGACCTCGTCGGGGTCGTACCCCTTCTTCACCGTCGTGAACGCGGTGTCGCGAATCGTCTGCGGGCTGAATTCCATGCCGAGATGTTACGCCGTTCGCAGCCGCCTTCACCCCACAGGGGCGGCTCAGGCGCCGTACATCGAGTCGTCGTACCCGTTCGACCGTGGCAGCGGCTTCAGCAGGTAGACGCCGGTGCCGACCTTCTCCATGCTGCCATCGAGGCCATAGCACAGGCCGCTGGCGAAGTCGATGAGGCGGCGCGAGACATCGCGGTCGGCGGCCTCGAGGTTCATGATGACCGGCAGGCCTTCCTTGAACTTGTCGGCCACTTCCTGCGCGGAGTCGAAGCGACGCGGTCGCACGGTGTGCGGATCCGTGCCCGACGACGCAGGAGCCGGGCGGCTGACCGGGGCCGCGACCGGGCGGGGGTTGATCGGCCGCGGCTGCACGCTGGAATCGTCGGTCGCGGGGGTGGGACGGCGCACACTCACTTCGGGCATCGCGCTGGGGAATGAGGGGCGTGCGGGAGCGGCACGCATGGGCGGCGGCTCGGGCTCGTACTCGTGCTGCGAGTAGCCACGCGGTGCGCGCCCGCCCATCTCTTCGCGCGGCGGCTGACGCTGTTGGCGCATGGGTCGTTCGGGCTCGGGCGCGACGTCATAGTCGTCGTAGGGATCGTCGGGCCCGAGGCCCAAGTAATCCATCGCCCTCTTCCACATCGCCATCTACCCTCCTGCGTCCATCAAGGCTACCGCACTGGATCCGCAGAAGGGGGACGCTGCCCGAACAGCGCACTCCCCACGCGAACCTGTGTCGACCCCTCTTGCACGGCCACTTCGAGGTCGTCGGTCATCCCCATCGAACACACCGACAAGCCGAGGGCATCCGTGAGGTGGCGCACGGTGCGGAAGCCAGCGCGCGCTGCCTCGGCGCCACCCGTGGTGGGGCCGACGGTCATCAAGCCGAGCACGTCGAGGCCAGCACCTCGCGCGGCCTCCACCAGCGCCGGCACTTCGTCGACAGGACAACCACCCTTGCCCTGCTCGTGGTCGCACGCTGCTTGCACCAATACCTTCGCGCCGGGCACCCGCTTGGCCAGCTCGTTCACCAGCGAGGTGCGATCGACCGACTCGTACACACTGACGTGGGGCGCGACGAGGCGCACCTTGTTGGTCTGCAACTGGCCGATGAAGTGGATGCCGAACGGCGGCAGCATGCCGCTGAACTTCGCCGCGACTTCTTGCGCGTAGTTCTCCCCCACCGCAGCGCACCCGGCGCGGTAGGCGGCCCAGCAGTGCTCGATCGTGAACATCTTCGTCACCGCGAGCACGGCCACATCGGTTCCACCCGCGCGGGTGATGCGGTCGCGCACGCCGCCGAGGCGCTCGGCCACGAGCGCGTCAAGGTCGCTCATGCGGCAACCCTCCGGCACACAGTCATCACCTGACGCCCGGGTTGCACGCGGATCCTGTGGGAGAACCACAGGTCGTCGCGGCAGCCGGTGCATACACCGATGTCAGTGACGGCAACGCCCACCTCAGCGAGCGAGCAGCCGATGACAGCGGGCAGGTCGAGCGCGGGCGTACCCCACGAAGTCGTGCCCGCCACGGACGGCCCGAAGCGCTCGACGAACGCAGTGAGCTCGGCCGCGCCGAACTCGTAGCAGCAGGCGTGGATACACGGGCCGAGGTAGGCCCGCACCGAACCGTCGGCGCAGCCCATCGCCGCGAGCGTGGCGGGCAGCACCCCCGCGAGTACGCCCTTCCAACCGGCATGCGCGGCGCCCAGCGCCCCGTCATCGCCCACCAGCGCCACAGGAGCGCAATCGCCCACCCACACCGCGAGCACGACGCCTGGCAAGCGGGTGACGAGCGCATCGCCGATGGCGAAATCGTGCTCGCCGGGTCGAGTCACGGTGACCACGTCGGTGCCGTGCACCTCGTCGAGTTGGGTCCACACGCCAGGAGCGAACGCGCGCCGACGATGTTCGAGCGCGGCACGCGGTGCCTCGATGTGGAAGTCGCCGTGCACGAGGGTGCTGCAGCGGATCTCCGCCGTCCCGCCGGCGACGTCGACCCTCAACATCTCAACTCGGCAACATCTCAGCTCGGCGGCGTCACTTCAAGAACGAGGGTACGTCGAAGTCGTCGTCGTCGTCGAGCGGGTCGCCCCGGTCATCGGCGAAGAGATCCTTGATCGTGCCACCCGAACGCGGTGCCTCGGGCACGGCCTTGATCTGCGACCGCGTGGTGGGCACATTGCCGGTGTTCGTGGTCGACGAGGACGATGACGACGTGCTGCCCGAGCTGCCACCCTCCCAACGGTCGAAGCCGGCGGCGATGACGGTGACCTTGACCTCGTCGCCCATCTCGTCGTCGATGACCGTACCGAAGATGATGTTCGCGTCCTGGTGGGCGACACCGTGGATGATCTCCGCGGCGGCGTTCATCTCGAACAGACCCATGCTCGACGAGCCGGTGATGTTGAGCAGGATCCCGCGGGCGCCGTCGATCGCGGCTTCGAGCAGGGGGCTGCTGATGGCGGCCTTGGCGGCCGTGACGGCGCGGTTGTCGCCACTCGCCTGGCCGATGCCCATCAGGGCCGAGCCGGCGCTGGAGAGGATCATCTTCACGTCGGCGAAGTCCGTGTTGATGAGGCCCGGGGTGGTGATCAGGTTGGTGATGCCCGAGACGCCCTGCAGCAGCACCTCGTCGGCCATCTTGAACGCGTTGAGCACGCTCGTCTTCTCGTTGGCCACCGTGAGCAGGCGGTCGTTGGGGATGACGATGAGCGTGTCGACTTTTTCCTTCAGGCGCTGCACGCCCGCATCGGCCTGCACGGCGCGGCGGCGACCCTCGAAACTGAACGGTCGGGTGACCACACCGATGGTGAGCGCGTTCATGCTGCGCGCGACCTCCGCGATGATCGGCGCCGCGCCGGTGCCGGTGCCGCCACCCTCGCCGGCGGTGATGAACACCATGTCGGCGCCCTTGATCATCTCCTCGATCTCTTCGCGATGCGACTCCGCCGCGTTGCGGCCGACATCGGGGTCGCTACCTGCCCCGAGGCCGCGCGTGAGATCACGACCGATATCGAGCTTGACGTCCGCGTCGCTCATCAGCAGCGCTTGCGCGTCCGTGTTGACGGCGATGAACTCGACGCCCTTGAGACCGGCGTCGATCATCCGGTTGACGGCGTTCACCCCGCCGCCGCCGACGCCGATCACCTTGATGACGGCGAGATAGTTCTGTGGTGCGCCGGCCATCAGGTGAACCTCCGGTGAATACTGTGTCGAATCTGCACGCTCGTGCTTTCTGTTGGAGCGATCGTAGCCTTTGAGCGCTCCCGAAAGGTGGAGGCCCAGCTAGCAGGGGTTCCGCGTGGCGAGCGTCACGCGGCCGGGCAGGCGACAGTACCCACCTCGGCGGTGGTGACGTCGAGCTCGCAGACGCCGTTGATGCCGGCTCGCAAACGACCGAGCAGCCGGGCCAGCTTGTCGTCGAGGTGTTCGGCGTTGCCGAGGCGCACCTTCACCGTGCCGTTGATCGTCAACGACAGGCCACCTGTGGCCGGATCCACCCCAGCGTACGACGTCACTTGGCGGATCTCGGTCGGCAGCGCGGCCACCATCTGTGCCGCATCGCGGTACGTCGTCGGCGTCCACGTGCCAGCAGGCGTGTTCGGGTTGGTGCCGGCGATCATCATCAGGTCGGCGGGCTGTCCGGCCGACACGGCGAGCACCCGGCCCGAGGCGTCGATGACGCGGAACTGCCCGTCGGCGCCCTGGAACGCCGCCGCCGGGCGCCGTTCTCTGATGTCGATGTAGACCGTGTGCGGGAAGTCGGTGCGCACCTTGGCCCGCTCGACCCACGGAATCGCTTCCAGCTTCACCTCGGCGGCGTGGGTATCGACGAGCAGCACCGGTTCGCCCGCCAGGCTCTGCACGACCTTGTCGATCGCTTCCTGGTCGGAGTACTCCACACCCTGCACCTCCACGTTGCGCACGTCGAACAAGCTCGATGCGAACACGGCGATGACGCACACCACGAGCGAGAACGCGCCGAAGATGACGCCCAGCCACATCAGCCGCTTGCGGCCCTCGGCCTTGCGCACGGCGGTACGGCGGGCACGGATACGGGGGTCGATGCCCGAGGAGGTCCGGGCCGCCTCGGCGACCTCGATGACGCGGCCTTCGTCGAGATCGTCGATGACGATTGTCGAGCGGCTGGAAGTGGAGCCGACGGCTTCGCGGCGCTCGTAGAACTCGCGCTCTTTCTCCTCATCGATGTACACCGGGTCGGGAAGTTCGTCCTCGCTGATGACGATCGTGCGCCGCGCCGGCGGCTCGGCGACGACCTCCACCTCGGCCGTGTCGAGGTGGGCACCCGAGTCGTGGGGCTCTTCCGCGTCGTGGCGGACATCACGGACACCACTGGCGAGTGGCATGTCGTCCATGGCTCCTGTGTCATCGGCGTCTGCCTCGTCGTTCGGCAAACCCAGCAGGCGGTCGATCGCGGGGTCGTCGAAGTCGTAGCTCGGCGTCGGGTCGGAGAAGGCGCCGTGCAGCTCCTGCAGCACACTGTCGGGCACCTGATCGGGCGAGGGCAGACGCGGCTCGGTCACAGCGTCACCCCTTCGGCCGGCTCATCGACAACGTCGGCGAAACCGACGAGGCGCACCTCGCTGCGCAGCACATGGCCGGTGCTTTCGGCAACGACCTCGCGCACCTGGCGCATCAGCTCGCGCACGTCGGCCGCGGTGGCGCCCGGTGCAGCCTGGATGAAATTGGCGTGCTTCTCGCTGACATATGCGCCGCCCACGCTGCGGCCGCGCAGACCGAGACGATCGATCAGCAGCGCGGCAGGCAGCTCTCCGGGAAGGGGATTGACGAACACCGAACCTGCATTCTGGCCGCCCGGCTGGTGCTCACGGCGCCACCTCACGATTTCCGCGAGCGCGGCCTCCGACCCGGCGACGTCACCGTGGGCGAGTTGCAGCCGTGCGTGCAGCACCACCTGATGATCGGCGAGCGCCGAACCCCGAAAGCGCAACCCGAGTCGTTCTACCGGAACCCAGCCGGTGCGGCCGCGGCGCAGATCGTGCACCTGCGCGCCGACCAGCGAGGCAGCCATGTCGCTGCCGTGCCCGCCGGCGTTCATCCGCACCGCGCCACCGATGCTGCCGGGCACGCCAACCGCCCACTCGAAGCCCACCAGGCCGGCCGCCGAGCAGCGCCGCGCCAACACCGGCAGGGCCACTGCGCCACCGACCGTCACCACGTCGTCGGCGAACTCGGTCCACTCGCCCATCGCCGTGAGCGACACCACGATGCCGGAGAAGCCCTCATCAGCGACGAGCAGGTTCGAGCCCCGCCCGAGCACGAGCACGGGCAGGCCCGAGTCGCGCACGACCTCGCCGATGAGAGCGAGCTCGGCCTCGTCACGCGGTGAGGCGAACACGGCCGCCGGGCCACCGAGCTTGTAGGTGGTGTGGGGGGCAAGCGACTCGTTCTCTGTGGAGAACGCCCGCAGGCGCTCGAACGCCGCGCCGAGCACCGGTCGGTGACTCACGCGAGCCGTCCGGCGAGGCGCATCTCGGCGCGGCGGGTCATCACTTCATCGGGTAGCGCGGCGATGTCACCGCAGCCCATCGAGATGCACACGTCGCCCTCACCCAACTCACCCGCGAGGAACTCGACGAGGTCAGTACGTTTGGGCAGCCACACCACCCGCGAGCGCGGGTGTGCATCGAGCACCGCGTTGACGAGCAGCTTGCCGGTGATGCCGGGGATCGGCGCCGTGCCCGAGGCGTAGATCTCGGTGAGCACGACGACGTCGGCATCGACGAACGCCGAGTGGTAGTCCTGCCACATCGCCACAATGCGGTTGAAGCGATTCGGCTGGAACACGGCAACGACGCGCTTCCATCCGTCGCCGCTGGCGCGCGCCGCGGCGAGCACGGCAGCGATCTCCGACGGTAGGTGGCCGTAGTCGTCCACCAGCGTCGCGCCGCCGTCGACACCACGCACGTCGAAGCGGCGGGCGACGCCACCGAACTTGGCCAGCGAAGCGGCCGCGACCTCGAAGGGCACGCCGATCGTCACCGCCATCGCCAGCGCGCCCGTCGCGTTGCGGACGTTGTGCACGCCTCGCAGCGGCAGCGAGACCGTCCCGAGCAGCTCGCCGTTGTGCTTCACCCCGAACGTGAACGAACCCTGCGCGGACTCGACATCGATGGCGCGGAATTCCGCACCCTCGGCCGTGCCGTAGGTGATCACGTCGTGGCGTTGCGCGAGCTCGGCCGTATGCGGGTCGTCGATACACAGCACCTTGGGCCCGTCGATTTGGCCGAGGTACTGATCGAAGCCCTCCACGATCGCCGCGAACGAGCCGTAGTGGTCGAGGTGGTCGACCTCCACATTGGTGAGGATCGTGCCGTACAAGGGCAACTGGAGATGTGTGCCGTCGCTCTCGTCGGCCTCCACGACGAGCCACTCCCCGCCGGTCCACTGTGCGCCGGTGCCCATGTCCGTGACATCGCCACCGATGACGAAGCTGGGCCGCTGGCCGGCCTCGGCGAGGATCAGCATCAGCATCGACGTCGTCGATGTCTTGCCGTGGGTTCCGGCGACACCGATCGATCGCGCACGCGCACAGATCGCGGCGAGCATGCCTGCACGGTGCAGGGAGAGCACGCCCACCTTGTCGGCCTCGTCGCGCTCGATGTTGCGGTTCGGAATCGCCGTGCTCCAGGTGATCGCGTCTCGGCCGTGCACGAGTTCACGCCGGTGTCCGACGTTCACGTCCACGCCCGCGGCGCGTACGCGATCGAGCACACTGCGCTCGCGGATGTCGCTGCCGCTGACCTCGTGGCCCATCTCGGCGAGCACGATCGCGATCGCGCTCATCCCCGGCCCACCGACACCAACGACGTGCAGACGGCGCGGCTGGGAGAGATCGATCGGCGGAGGAGGTGGGCCGGCCATCAGCGACCCCCTGCTGCGACGCGCTCGACGACCTGAACGAGGCGGCCGCTGCGGTGAAAGGCACCCTCGGCGAAGGCTCGCCCCGACAGCGCGGCGAGCGCTGCCGGGTCGGCCCGGAAGTGCTCGATCGCTGCGACGAAGCGCTCTACGGTGAACTCGGGCTGCTCGATGAGCACCGCCGCGTCGATGTCGCTGAGCACCTTGGCGTTGTCGACCTGGTGGTTCTCGGCCGCACCGGGCCACGGCACCACAATCGCCGGGGCACCGACGGTGGCCACCTCCGCGATCGTGCCCGCGCCGGCGCGGGTGACGAACAAGTCGGCTGCCGCGTAGAGGCAAGCCATGCGCTGCTCGTAGCCGATCACGCGGTACAGGATGCCCGCCGCGCCGTCACGAGCGGGCGCGGCCCGGTCGACGAATCGGTCACCCACGACGTGGTACACCGCCAGATCGGTGCGGTCAGCCAGGCGCTCCACGGCCGCCGACACGACGTCGTTCACCGCGGCCGCGCCGAGCGAGCCGCACACCACCGCGACGACGAAGCGATCGGCGGGCAGATCCAACTCATTGCGGGCTCCCTCCCGCGCCGCGGCACGGTCGAGGCGGACCATCTCACCGCGGATCGGGGCACCGGTGTGCTCGGCGTGGGGCAGCGCCGAACCCTCGAACGCGACGGCACACACGGCAGCCTTCTTCGCCATCAGCTTCGACACCAGGCCGGGGCGCCGGTCATACGACACCACCACGTACGGGATGCGGAGGCGGCGCGCCGCCCACGTCGCGGGGAAGCTGCCGTAGCCACCGAGGTTCACCACCACCTTCGGCTGCAGCTCGCGCAACAAGCGCTTCGCCGCGCGCACCGCTCGCCACAGTCGCAACGGCAGGGCGAGGTTGCGCCACAGGTTCCGCAGGGTCAGGCTGCGCTGGAGGCCGACGATGTCGAGGTTGGTGTGCGGGAAGCCGGTGGGCGGCACCAGCCGCGTCTCCACTCCACGCTGGGTACCGACATAGTGCACCGAGTCGCGGGCGTGGCCGGCCTCGACGAGTGCCTCGGCGACCGCGAGCGCCGGCAGCACATGACCCGAGGTGCCGCCGCCGGTGACGACGGCGAACGTGCTCATCGCACGTTGCGGGCGACGTTCAGCAGCAGTCCGCAGGCCGTGAGCGTGACGAAGAGGGAACTGCCACCGGCGGAGAAGAACGGCAGGGTGAGGCCGGTCACCGGCATCAGGCCGGTGACGCCGCCGACATTGATGATCGTCTGCACGACGAGCCAGCCAACGATGCCCCCGGCGAGCAGCGAGTGGAAGCGGTCGGGCGTCGCCATCGCCACCTGCACGCCCGCATAGGCGAGCACCATGAACCCGCCGAGCACGGCGACGATGCCGATCATCCCCAGCTCCTCGGCGATGACGGCGAAGATGAAGTCGGAATGCGCGAGCGGCAGGAACTCGCCGAGCTTGTTGCTGCCGCGCCCGACACCTGAGCCGGTGATACCGCCCTGCGCCATGGCGATCATCGCCTGATACGTCTGGTAGCTGAGGTGATCCTTATGGGCTGCGATGTCGAGGAACGCGGTGAAGCGGGCCTGGCGGCGAGGGCTGGACTCCACGAACATCCAGGCCGCGCCACCCGCAACGATGCCCGAGAGCATGACCAGAGTGATCGGGGCGCCGGCGACGAACACGACGGTGAACACGATCGCCGCCATGACGATCGCCGAGCCGAGGTCGCCCTGCACGAGGCACAGGCCGCAGCCGACCGCGGCCAGCCCGAGCACGGGAAGCAGGGTGCGGCGAGGCGAGTGCATCTCCTCCTTGCGCGAGGCAAGTAGGTGGGCGCAGACGATGAGGAGGGCCAGCTTGAGGAACTCGCTCGGCTGGAAGTTCACCGGGCCCACCGACACCCACGAGCTGGCCTCGTTGACTCGATCGCCGATGCCGGGCACGAACGGCAGCAGCATCGCCCCGCACGCGATCGCGAACACGGGGTACACCAGACGCCGCCAGTTGCGGGTGGGCATGCGCATTGCCAGCCATAGGCCGATGGTGCCCAGCGCGGCCCAGATCAGTTGGCGGTTGAAGAGGCGCCACGGCGAGTTGCCCTGGTGGAACTGGCTGATCGACGTCGCCGACAGCACCATCACCAGGCCGAGCATGGTGAACACGGTCACCACAGAGGCCATGACGTAGAACGCCGTCGGCGGCGGCGTCGCCGGCCGCACGTCGGCCCGCTTGGTGGGATGTCGGCGCATCGCATCAGCCCGCGCGAGCGCGGCCCGACGACGATCGCCCAACAACGCCTGGGAACTCATGGCGCACCGACCCTCTCGCGGAGTGCGGCCACGAGCCGCCGAAAGTCGTCACCCCGCGCCGGATAGCCGCCGTCGGGGTACCAGTCGAAGCTCGCGCACGCCGGCGACAGCAGCACCACATCGCCCGGCTCGGCGATCACTGCGGCGCGGGCGACCGCGTCGGCCATGTCCGTGGCGACCTGCACCGGGCAATAGCGCGCGAACGCAGCGGCCACTTCCGCACCCGCCTCGCCGAGTCCGACAACCGCCTTGACGCGGCCGTGCTCGCCGGCCAGCGACGCCAGGTCGAGCCCCTTGTTGCGGCCGCCGGCGAGCAGCACGATGCGCTCGAAGCCGCGGATCGCGGTGAGCGCGGCGTGTGGTGACGTGGCCTTGGAGTCGTTGAACCAGCGCACTCCCCCGACCTCGCCGAGCGGCTCGATCCGGTGGGGCGGGTGGCGGAACGTGGTGAGTGCAACGGCGACATCGGCCGCGGTGGCGAGGCCGCTCTCCAGCACGAGCGCGGCCGCAGCCACCGCGTTGGTGAGATCGTGGGGCAGGGTGCGGCTCATCGAGGCGACGTCGACGATCTTCCCGCTCGGGCCGACGAGGTGACCGTCCATCACGCGATAGTCGCCCGTCGAGCGCCCGAACGTGCGGATGGTGCCACCGGCGGCGAGCAGGTTGCGCAACACGACCGCGTCGTCCGCGTTACCGATGGCGACGTCGCCCGGTCGGCGATTGGCCCACACCCGCGCCTTGGCCGCCTCATAGGCCGCGAGCGAGGGGTGCCAGTTCTGGTGGTCGGGGGCCAGGTTCAGCCACACCGCGGCCTCGGCGCGGAAGTGCTGCAGCCAGTTGAGCCGGAAGCTGCTGCACTCCACCACGAACACGTCCACGTCGTCGGCGAGCGCGGCCACGAGCGGTACCTCGGTATTGCCGACCGCGGCCGGGCGGTGGCCTGCGGTGGCGAGCATGTGCGCGACCATGAACGTGGTGGTGGTCTTGCCATCGGTGCCGGTGACGGCGAGCATCGGTCGCGGGCCGCCGGGCCGCTCTTGCTCCCATTCGTAGGCGAGGTCGATCTCGGTGCGGATCGGCACGCCCGCGGCGACCGCGGCCGAGATCACCCGATGCTGTTCGGGCACGCCCGGCGCCGGGCACAGGATGTCTGCGGTGGCCAGCAGGCGAGCGATCACGGCCTCGTCGGGCGCCGCGACCAACTCGGCCCCGAACGCTGAAGCCTGCGCACGCTTGACCTCCGTCGGCGAATCGTCGGCCGCGAGCACCGTCCACCCGCGCTGCACGAGCGCGTGGGCGAGCGCGTCGCCGGCCAGAGCGACCCCGTAGACGAGTGCGGTGCGAGTCATCGTGGCCGCCTCACAAGTTGTCCGTGAGGTGGGTGAAGTCGCCGATAAAGATGCCGAGCGCGGCCGCGACACAGATTCCACTGATGATCCAGAAGCGGATGATCACCGTCGTCTCCGGCCAGCCGATGAGTTCGAAGTGGTGGTGGATCGGCGACATGCGAAAAAGGCGCTTCGTGCGGCCGGACGCTTTGAACACGACCATCTGCACGGCCACGGAGCCGGCCTCGATGACGTTGATGCCGCAGATGAGGATGAGCAGCAACTGGGTGTCGGTGGTGAGCGCGAGGAGAGCCAGCGCCGTGCCGATCCCAAGCGCGCCGACATCCCCCATGAAGATGCGCGCCGGCGCGGCGTTGAACCACAGGAAGCCGGCGCACGCCCCACCGAGGGCGGCGGCGAACACGGCGAGGTCGAGCGGGTTGACGATCGCGCCGTACACCTCCGGGTTACGAAAGGCCCAGTACGCGATGATCGCGAACGCGAAGAAGCCCATCATGGCCGAGCCGCCGGCCAGGCCGTCGAGGCCATCGGTGACGTTGACCGCGTTGCTCGTGCTCCACACGATGAGCCCGGCGAAGATGACGAAGACCGGCCATGGAACGTTCCAGCCGGGCAGGGTGGCGCGGGTGAACGAGATCGTCTCGCTGACCCCCGTCGCCGCGATCAGCCACCAGGAGAGCAGGAGCGAGAAGCCGAGCGTGACATAGCTCTTCTGCTTCCAGAAGATGCCGCGGTTGTGCGACCTGCGCACCTTGATGAAGTCGTCGAGGAACCCCATCGCGGCCATGACGAGCACTCCGACCCACATGATCAACGCCTGGTTGGAGAAGGCGATGCCCGGCCGCAGGTGAGCAAACACATAGCCGATGCCGCCAGCGGCGATGATCGCCAGGCCACCCATCGTGGGCGTGCCCGCCTTCTTCATGTGGTGCTCGGGACCGAGATCCTCCTTGCCGAGAATCGGCTGGCCCTTGCCGCGGTTGCGGAAGAACTGGATGAGCGTGCGCGTCGCGAACAGCGAGATCACCATTGCCGTCGTACCAGCGATCATGACCGCGATCATGAAGCGGCCCCGAGCAGTTCGCGAGCGACCTGGCGGTCGTCGAAGGGCAGCACCTTGCGGCCGATCGTCTGCGTCGTCTCATGCCCCTTGCCGGCGATCACCACGACATCTCCTACTGCTGCGTCCTTGAACGCGATCGAAAGGGCGCGGCGGCGTTCGGGCTCGATCACAACTCGGGCACGGTAGTGCGCGGGTACCCCCGCGAACACGGCATTGATGATCTCGAGCGGATTCTCGGAACGCGGGTTGTCGGAAGTGATCACCACCACGTCGGCCAGTTCGGCCGCCACCGCGCCCATCTGCGGGCGTTTCTCGCGGTCGCGATCACCACCACAACCGAACACCACGACGAGGCGGCCGGGCGTGGTGTCGCGCGCCGCGGCGAGCACCGCGCTGAGTCCATCGGGGGTGTGGGCGTAGTCGACGATCACGTCGAATGGCTGCCCGGCCTTCACCGCCTCGAAGCGTCCGGGCACCGGCGCGGCGGCGGCAAGGCCGGCGGCGATCACGTCAGGCGCGACGCCGAGGGCGGCCACGGCCGTCGCCGCGGCCAGGCTGTTCATCGCGTTGAACGCTCCCCCGAGGCCCACGTGGATGCGCTGGCCGCGCCACGTGTAGTCGTGTGTGGTAGGGGCGACGACGAGGTCGCTGATATCGGCAAGCGAGAACGTCGCCGTCGGAATCGTGGCCCGCATGGCGATCTGCCGACCGTAGGGGTCGTCGATGTTCACCACGGCGATGTCGCTGAGCTCGGGCGTGAACAGCGTTGCCTTGGCCGCGTAGTACTCGTCGACAGTGCGGTGCAGGTCGAGGTGGTCCCGGCCGAGGTTGGTGAACACGGCAACGGCGAAGCGACAGCCATCCACACGATGGAGCGCAAGTGCGTGCGACGAGACCTCCATCGCGACCGCGATGCGGCCGCCGGCCACGAACCCGGCGAGCAGCGCCTGCAGGTCGGGCGCCTCGGGGGTGGTGTGCTTGCCGGTGAGCGTGCCGATCACGCCGCACGGCATGCCCGCGGCCTCGAGCACGGCGGCGATGAGGTGGGTGGTGGTGGTCTTGCCGTTCGTGCCGGTGACGCCCACCATCGACAGGTGCTGGGAGGGGTTGCCGTGGAACGCAGCAGCGAGGGGGCCCATCGCCGAGCGGGTGTCAGCGACCACGATCTGGGGCACGTCGACGCCGAGCGGGTGGTCGACGAGCAATGCCGCCGCGCCTGTCGCCACGGCCGCCGGGCCGAACTCGTGCCCGTCGACGGTGCCGCCGCGCAGGCAGCAGAACAGCGACCCCGCGGCGACCCGGCGCGAGTCGTAGACGATGTCGCCGACCCTGGTCGCGGCGTCGCCGCGTACCAGCGCCCCTGGGATCACGCCACCCATCAGCAGGTCAGCGAGCGACCGTTCCATCCGGTCACGCTGCCGGACAGCCCGTGTCACCGGGCGTCGGGGTTATCTGCAGCTCGTGGATCGCGGCGGTGGCCACCTTCGTGAACAACGGAGCCGCAGCAGTACCGCCGAAGCGGTCGCGCGATGTGGGATCCGGCTGGTCGATCGTCACCAGGATCGTGACCTGCGGGTTCTGCGCCGGGAGGAAGCCGACGAACGAGGCGCGGTACTGGCGGTCGCCGGTCTCGCCGTAGGTGGAGTCGTCCTGCAGTTTGTACGCGGTACCGGTCTTACCGGCCACCGAGATGCCATCGATGCGGGCGCCCTTGCCAGTGCCCAGGCAGACGACGTCGGTCATCAGCGACGTCATCGTGGACGCAGTCTCCGGCTTCAGCACCTCGCGGGCCGCCGATGCGGGCAGCTCGATCAGTTCACCGTCGGCGCCGATCGTGGCCTTGAGCATCCTCGGAGCGACGTAGACGCCCCCGTTGGCAACCGTGTTCACCGCCGCGACGAGCTGGAGAGCTGTGGCCGAGTAGCCGTAGCCGAACATGACCGTGTTCTTCTCGGTGCCCTGCAATTCAGAGGCGTCCTTCACGAGGCCGCCGCTCTCGCCGGGGAAGCCGAGCGCCGTCGGCTCGCCGAAGCCGAACTGCTTCATGTAGCCACTGAAGACGGTGACGCCCATCTGCTCGCCGAGCAGCAGGGTGCCGATGTTGGAGGAGTGCACGATGATGTCGTGCAAGCTCATCGGCTGGGTGCCGTGGGGCTCCGCGTCGGTGATCGTCTGCTCCCACTCGGTGTTCTTGTCGAACACGATCTTGCCCGGCACGTCGACGACGGTCTCGGGTGTCGCCACCCCGCTGTCGAGCACCGCGGAGATGCTGAACACCTTGGCCACCGAACCGGGCTCGAAGGCCTCCACGGCGGCGAGGTTGGCCGAGGTGACGGCCACTGTGCCGTCCTCCCCACGCTTGACGTTGGCCACCGCGTAGATATCGCCGGTCGCGGTGTCCATCACCACGACCGTGCCGCCCATCGCGTTGAGTTCCTTGACGCGGGCGACGAGGGCCTGCTCGACCTGGAACTGCAACGAGCGATCGAGGGTGAGCACGAGGTCGTCACCCGCCACTGGCTGCACCGTGGTCGCGCCTGAGCCAGGGATCGAGTGGCCGTTCTTGTCGTGCTCGCGCACGCGCTCGCCGTTCGTTCCGGTCAACAGGTCGTTGTACTGCATCTCGATGCCGGCGATGCCGACACCGTCGATGTCGGTACGTCCGAGCACGCTGCGCCCGACCTCACCGCTCGGCATGATCCGCTTGTCCTCGTGGATCGAGTCGATGCCCGGCAGGTTGAGCGCGAGCACGGTCTGCGCCAGCTCGTCATCGACCTGGCGGGCGACGTAGACGAAGCTCTTCGACTTGTCGAGGAACGACTGGTAGAGCGCCTTCTGCCGCTCGACGGTGAGGCCGAGCATGGTGGTGAGCACCGTTACCTCGCCGGAAGGATCGGTGACGAGCTTGGGGTTGGCGAAGATCGTCGTGGAAGGGACGCTGAGGGCCAGCTCGCCTCCGTCGCGGGCGAATACCGTGCCCCTCCGGGCGAGCAGCACCGACTCCGTCGTGCGCTGCGCCTTGCCGGCGGCCTTCAGCTTGTCGGAGCCAGTGGTCTGCAAGTACGCGACGCGCCCGACGACCGCGGTGAACAACAGCATGGCGACGATGAACACCGCCACCAGGCGACGGCGCGAATCGCCGGCGCGGAACGAGATCGTGGTCGCGGGCGGCTGTGGCGGAGGGGCGACGATCCCCCGACGGGCGTGGGTGCGGCCACCGCCGCGCGAGGACGTACGGGCCGGAGTGCGCGAGTCGCGGCGAGTGCGATTCGGCGTCTCCGGCACACCGGGGCGAGTTGCCGGGCGGCCCGTCGGGCCGGCGGTGCGGCTGGTGGGGCGGGCCGCCGGGCGGGCTGCGGGGCGGGCGGGCGCAGTGCGTGGGCGCGAAGCGGGGGCAGCCTCTCGGGGGGAAGAGGCGGCCCGCGTCCTGCCGTGCGCGCGCGAGCCGCGCACGACGCCGGAGCGCTCCGTACTCGTGCCGTGGCCCCGCTTCGGCGGTTCGCGGCGGGAGCCGGCGCTCATGGTTCCGCCTGGGCCTGGGCCTTGACGTCGGCGTACTCCTCGAACTCGACGTCGGCCGCGGCGCCAGGGTCGGTGGAGGCCGCGCCGCTGCGCTGCACCGTGGCCACCTCGTCCGCGCCGAGTTGCACGAACTCGGTCTGCGAGGCCGGCTCCATTCCAAGCGCGGCCGCCTCGGTGGAGAGCCGCCCCGGCGAGCGCAGCTCGGCCCGCTCGCGGCGTAGGACCTCGTAACGGTCGCGGCTGGTGTGGATGTCGCGGTCGAGCGTGTCGAGCGTGAGCTGGCGCCGGGCAATCTGGGTCTGGAAGGCAGCGGCGCCCATCATCAGACCGAACACCACGACGCTGCCGGCGGCGATGAGGCGGGCGTTGCGCTTGCGCCGGGGCACGAGCGCGAGTCGGGGCGCGGGCGCGATGTGGGCGACGGGCGCAGTGCGCTTGACCATCGCCCGCGCGTCGGCCGCGCCACCACCGTGGACGCGGGCGCGGACGGCCGCGGCGCGTTCACTACGGGCTGCAAGTGCCATCAGCGCCGCCCGCGAGTTGGCGTGTCGGCGATGCGCTCGACGACACGCAAGCGGGCGCTGGCGGCCCGCCGATTCCGCTGCTGCTCGGCCTTCGACGGGGTGCGCGGCACCTTACGGACGATGCGCACCGTCTGCACTGCGTCGCAGACGCAGGGCAGCTCGGGCGGGCATGGGCAGTCGCCGGTCGAGGCCGAGAGCATCGCCTGCTTCACGAGGCGGTCCTCGCCGGAATGGTACGACAGCACGGCGATGCGGCCGCCGGGAGCAGTCTTCTGGATCGCGCTGTCGAGCGCGACCGGCAGGGCCTCGAGCTCACCATTGACCTCGATGCGGATGGCCTGGAACGTGCGCTTGGCGGGGTGGCCCCCGGTGCGCCGAGCGGCGGCCGGGATCGCGGCGGTGACGACTTCGGCCAGCTCCGCCGTGGAGTCGATCGGGCGGGCGGCGACGATCGCGTTGGCGATCCGCTTGGCGAAACGCTCGTCGCCGTACTTGGCGATCACACCGGCAAGCTGGGCGGCGCCGTACCCGTTGACCACGTCCTTGGCCGACCACAGCTGGTCCTGATCCATGCGCATGTCGAGCGCGGCGTCGTTGCGGTAGCTGAAGCCACGGTCGGCCCGGTCCAGCTGTGGCGAGCTGACGCCGAGGTCGAAGAGGGCACCGGACAAGGACTCGATGGAGAGTGCTTCCATGGCTTCGTCGAGACGATCGAACCGGCAGTGGTACACCTTCACCCGATCACCGAACGTTGCCAGCCGCTGCTGCGCTGCGGCGAGGGCGGTTGCGTCACGGTCGATGCCGAGGATCCCGATGTGCGGCCACTTCGAGAGCAGAGCCTCGGCATGGCCGCCTCCTCCCAGGGTGGCGTCGAGCACGAACCCGGGTGGCACCTGCTCGAACAGGGCGACGATCTCGTCGACCATCACGGGAAGGTGGTGGAATTCGGTGCTCATCGTCCTCCTGTCGTGATCGACCGGCCGTCTGCGGCCCTCCGGCTCGCGGGTGCCGCCGGGATGTCTCCCCGGGCGAGCGAAACGGCAGCGGGCGGAGTGGGGGCTGGCCATCTTGCGGGCCGGAAGGCTGCAGGCGGTCGGCCGATCATGTGGTGTGGGACGGTTCCTCGGTGTGGTGTCGGTGTGCCGCTGTGTGGTGCGGCTGCCTCATCCTCCTCTTCTGCTGGTTGCTGGTGTGTGGTGCTGGTGTGGGCGGTGTGCTGCGGCTCACTCGTCGTCACCGGCGAGGCGCTCGGTGCCCTCGTCGTTGACGCGGGCGAAGCGTTCGGGTGACCAAATCTCGAGCCGATCGAAGGTGCCGGCGCCCGACACCATCACGACGCTGCTGAGCACGAGGTCGGCGTACTGGCGCAGTGGCTCATCGATGTTGATCCGGCCCTGCTTGTCGAGCGAGACGCGGCTCGCGGAGATGGACAGGGCGCGGGCCTCGTTGCGGGTGATCTCGCCGGCGCGGACCTTGGCGGCGATGACCGCCGCCTCCTCCTCGAACACCGCCGCGGGCACGACGTTGACGCACTTGTCGAGGCCTTTGACGAGGTAGCACAGGCCGCCCAGGTCGTCGCGGAACTGGGCCGGCAACGCCAGCCGGCCCTTGTCGTCGAGGTTGCGTTCGAACGCTCCCACGAACAACACGTCCGCTCACCACCCTTCGATTCCTTGGGCGCCTGCCTCGACGGGACCCCGACGGCGCTGCCCGGGATCCCCACTGGTCCCCCATCTTGCCGTCCGTTTCCCCCAAAGTCAACCACTTCTCCCCATTTCCCTCCACCACGCGCCACCTGTCACCTGCTGGCACCCCTCCGGCCCGGCTTCTGGGGCTGATTCGTCCCACCGGGGCTTCTGGGGCTGTCTCGTCCCGCCTCCCGGGACGATTCCGACCCAGTTGCGCGTTCGCGGCAACGATGTCCATGCACCGGCCGCTCGGCGGCGTCTCATGGGTGTGGAAGGCGGGGTGATGACAGATCGGCCCGAGACGGCGGAAGTGACATGGATTCGCCACGGCGCCGAACTCACGCGCTTCGCCACCCTTCTGGTCGGCCCGCACGACGCCCCCGACGTCGTCGCCGCCGCGTTCCAGCGGACGATGACCGCCGGAGCGATCGACAATGTCCGCGCCTACCTGTTCCGCGCCGTGGCCAACGCCGCCCACGACCAGCGCCGAAGCGATCGCCGACGGCAGGCCCGCGACCTGCACGCAGTGCTGCCCGCCGCGCTCAGGGCGCACGAGTCGCAGGCTGATGTCCGGCGAGCGATCGCCGCACTCAGTGTGCAACAGTGCACGGTCGTGTACTTCACGTACTGGGAAGACCTCGACGCGGCCCACATCGGCAGATCCTCGGGGTCACCCCCGACTCCGTGCGCCGCCACCTCGCCCGAGCGCGCACCCACCGGCGAAGGGCACTCCGATGCCGTGCTCGCCTCGTTCGAGATCGAGAAGGGTGTGTTCTACGCGATCGGGTGGCACAAGGGCGCGCCTGGATTCCAGTATCCCGACGCCAGCTATGTGCCGACGACGCACGGAGTGTTCGTGCTGTTTCCCTCGGCCACCGGCGAGCCGCGGCCGGGGGAGCTCCCCCAGGGGCACGCTGTACGTGATTCCCACCGACAAGCACTCGCTCCTTGACTACTGACCGAGCAGGGTGCCCAGAGCCGCCGCGGGCGCGATTCTGAACGGATCTGATGGATTTCCGCGCCCGTGGGGGCTGAGGCGGTCACCCGCGACACAAGTCGCGCCCAACCGGGAGGCCGTGGGCACTCGCTCAGGGCAGGGCGGCGGTGAGGGCGGCGGCCACGGCCACGGCGGCCGCATCCGGCACGCACGCGGCGAGGCCGGTCAACTCGGCCACCGACGGGCGGGGTGGAGCGACGAGCGCGGCAACCCACTCGGGTCGCCAGGCCAGGTGGCACATCGTCTGGAAACGGGCGTACGTGCGGGTGCGGCGCTGGCTGACGCCGACCAGCTTGGCGCCGTCCACCATCACCTCACCGGTGCCCACTCCGGCCCAACACACCGCCCGCGACCACTGTGACGGCACCAGGCCGCCGCGGTGGACCGATGCGTGCCGCACGCCGATCTCCGACAACGCGCCCAGCCACAGCTCACCGACCCACTCCATCGCCCGGCCGACGTCATCGCTCCACAGCGGATCACCGGCGGGCAGCACCAGGTCGAGCCACACGAATTCGCCGGGCACGAGCAGCACCGCTCCCCCGCCACTGCGTCGGCGCACGAGCTCCAGGCCCAAGCCCGCAGCCGCATCCGCGTCGACCGCATCGTCGGTCTGGGCCGACCCGAGCACCAAGGTGGCCCGCTCGACGGTGTGGAACGTCGCCGATCTCACCGGCTCGGGATCGGTGGCGTGAAAAGCACCCGCGTCACCGTGGGCGTGCGCGATGCGCCAGCTCAACTCGCCCAGGCCAGGTACGGCTTCCATTGGTCGGGCACATGGGTGACGGCGACCGTGATCCACGACTGCTCCTTGGGCGCCCGCGGGGGCCGGGCGAGCGTCATCCCCGCCTCGGCCGGGGTGCGGTCGCGCTTGCGCAGGTTGCATGGCCGACACGCAGCCGCGACGTTCTCCCACGTGTGCTGGCCGCCACGTGACCGCGGCACGACGTGGTCGAGCGAGTCGGCGAACCCGCCGCAGTACTGACAGCAGTAATCGTCGCGCGAGAACAGCGCCCGTCGTGACATTGAGGTGCGCCGCGCGTAGGGCACCCTCACCACGTAGCGCAGGCGGATGACCGACGGGCTGGGCAACACCAGGCGGGCAGAGTGCAGCTGGTGACCGTCGTCGGCGACGAGGTCGGCCTTGTCGGAGAGCACCAAGCACGCGGCCCGGCGGGCGGGCACGACAGAGAGCGGCTCGTATGTTGCGTTCAACACCAAGGCACTTCTCATGGCGCGGAACCTACCGAACCCGCGCCGTGGCGGCCGCGGGGTTTTCGGCCGCGCCGCGCCGTATCAGGAACGGCTCGGCGGTCAGGCCGCCCGGTCGTGCTGCCGGCACCATGCGAGGTAGTTCAGCACATCTGCAGGTGCCGCGCGGTGATTCGCGTCGCCGTATTGGGTGACCATGCGGAACTTCAGATAGTCGCCGCTGGGCACCGGCAAGAACGGACGGCGCTTCCACCAGCCAGAGGGCGTGGTGCGCTTCCACTGGCGCAGCGCAGTGAACCACAGCGACGGCCGCCGGAGGACCGCCACTGCCGTGGCCGCGAGCAACCTCACGTGGACTCTTTGGGCAGGCGCTCGCACAACCCGCCCACCCTGGCTCCAGAACCCGCACTCGCTGCGCTCACTTCGGTTCCTTCGGCAGACCCAACACCATCTCGCCGATGATATTGCGCTGGATTTGGCTCGAACCCGCGTAGATCGTGCCGGCCCGCGCGTTGAGGAACGTGCCGACCCAGCTCCAGGTGCTGTTCGGGGCACCGGCGTCGTCACATTGGAAAGCGCTCGACGGCTTGCGCCCACTCGGCGTCATGGCCGCAGCGCCGATGATGTCGACGCCGAGTTCGGTGACCATCTTGTGGTATTCGCTCCAGTACAGCTTGGAGATCGCGCCATCCGGGCCCGGGTGGTGGCCCTTGAGGAACTGGGTGAGCACCCGCATGCCGTTCCAGCGCATGATCTGCACCCGCGCGTAGCAGTCGGCCAGCCGCTGACGGATGACGGGGTTGTCGGCGACGCCGTACTCCTTGGCGAGCAGCAGCAAGCGGTCGATTTCGGCCTGGTAGCGGATCGGGCCGGTGGCCGCGGCCTCGCCACGCTCGTAACCGAGCAGGGTCATCGCCACTGCCCAGCCGTTGTTGACGCCACCGATGACGTCGCCCCTGGGTGTGGTGGCGTCGGTGTAGAAGACCTCGTTGAATTCGCTCTCGCCGGAGATCATCTTGATCGGGCGCACTTCGATGCCCGGCTGACGCATGTCGACGAGCAGGAACGAGATGCCCTTGTGGCGCGGCGCGTCGGGGTCGGTGCGGGCGAGGGTGAAGATGTGGTCGGCGAGGTGCCCGGCCGACGTCCAGATCTTCTGCCCGTTGAGGATCCATTGGTCGCCGTCGAGCTGCGCCTTCAGGCCGAGGTTGGAGAGGTCGCTGCCCGCGTTGGGCTCGCTGTAGCCCTGGCACCAGACGTCGTCGCCGGAGAGGATACGCGGGAGGTAGTGGCGCTTCTGCTCGTCGGTGCCCCACTGCAGGATCGTGTTGCCGAGCATCTGGATGCCGAACACGTCGTTGGGGCCGCCGGTGGGCACGCCCGCGCGGGCGAACTCCTCGCCGACGATCACCTGCTCGAGCGCGGACAGGCCCGCGCCACCGAACTCGAGCGGCCAGCCCGGCGCGAGGTAGCCGGCGGCGAAGAGAGTTTTGCGCCAATCTGTGACGAAATCGACGAGCTCCTGGCCCTCGAGGGACCCGATGCCGCCGAACTTGGCGGGAAGCTTCTCGGACAGGAAGGCCTGCACCTTCTCGCGGTAGGCCTCTGCTTCAGGGGTGTAGTACGGACGCACGACGCGATGTTACCGCGCAGTAGCAAGCCCGGCACGAGGCGAAGGGCCCGCCAGCGCGGCAACTCACATCAGGGTGCGCGCAAGCGCCGCGGCGCCCACGAGCGGGCCGGACTCGCCGAGACCCGAGGGCAGCACCTGAAAGCCGGACGCGAACATCAGCCGTCCGCGCTGATCGAGTTCGTTCTGCAAGGACGCGAAGAACGGCTCGCCGAACCCGAGCGCCACCGGCCCTCCGACGATCGCGGTGCGTAGGTCGCAGATCGCGCCGAGCGACACCAGCGCGCGCCCGACATGGATGCCGGTGCGCTCGATGATGCTCTGCGGGGCGCGCTGGGGCGGCCGGCCGGTTTCCTCCTCGATCGCGCGGCCACCGGCGTACGCGTCCAGACACCCCTTGCCACCGCACACGCACGGCCGCCCGTTCGGCTCGACGACCATGTGCCCGAGGTTGCCGGCGTTGCCGAGGCGCCCTTCGAGCAGCTTGCCGCCACTGACGATGCCGCCACTGACCGTCGGGCCCATCACCACAGCGACGAAATCGGAGAGGCCCACCCCGGCGCCACACCACGACTCGGCCATCGCAATCGTCTTCGCGTTGTTGTCGACAGCGGTGGGCAGGCCGAGCAGGGTCTCGAACTCGGCGGCGAGGGCGAACCCGGCGAGCGAGGGGATGTGCAAGGGCGACACGCTGCGCTCGACAGGGTTCATCGGCCCGACGCAGCCGACGCCAACGGCCACCGGAGCCGATGGCGCGGCCGCGAGCACCCGCTTGGCGAGGCGGGCCAACGCGGACCAGACATCGCGCTGGGGAGTGGCGACCCGGTCACGCACGAGCACCTCCGCATGCTCTCCCACGATGGCCGCAGCCAGCTTCTCACTGCCTACATCGATCGCCAGAAAACACACTGTCACGCCCCCGAAGGTAGCGGGAGAAGGGACCGCATGCCGCACCACCTCGCCGCCGTCTACCCTTTCGCCCGTGACGGTCGCCCCCACCCAACCTGTTTCCACGTTCGCCCAGCTGTTCGACGCGATCGCCGGCAACGTCTCCTCGGTCGTGCACGGCAAGCGCGATGCGATCAATCTCGCCGTGATGTGCTTGCTCGCCGAGGGCCACCTCCTCATCGAGGACGTGCCGGGCGTCGGCAAGACGAGCCTCGCCAAGGCGCTCGCGGCCTCGATCGACTGCACGTGGAAGCGCGTCCAGTTCACTCCCGACCTGCTGCCGACCGACCTCGTCGGTGTCAGCGTCTTCCAGAAGGCCACCGAGACCTTCGTGTTCCAGCCCGGGCCGCTGTTCGCCAACATCGTCCTCGCCGACGAGATCAACCGCGCCTCGCCCAAGACCCAGTCCGCACTGCTGGAGGCGATGGAGGAGCGCCAGGTCAGCGCGGACGGGGTCAGCCACCGGCTGCCGGCGCCCTTCATGGTGGCCGCGACCCAGAACCCCGTCGAGCAGGAAGGCACGTACCGCCTGCCCGAGAGCCAGCTCGACCGCTTCCTCATGCGCCTGTCGCTCGGCTATCCGGGCCGCCAGGCCGAGATCGCGATCCTTGACAGCAACGGCGCGGCCGATGCGCTGAACGCCCTGCGGCCCGTGGTCACCACGACCGAAGTGTTGCGGATGTGCGCGGCGGTGAAGACGGTGCACATCGCCGGCGTACTGAAGTCGTACCTCGTCGACCTGGCCGAGGCCAGCCGCAACCACCACGGGCTGCTGCTTGGCCTTTCGCCGCGCGCCACCCTGCAACTCGCCCGGGCCACGCGCTCGTTCGCCGCCGCCCAAGGGCGCGAGTACGCGATCCCCGACGATGTGAAGGCCGTCGCCGTGCCGGTGCTGGCGCACCGCGTGATGCTGCGCCCCGATGCCGCGGCCCGCGGCCTCACCGCGGACATCGCCGTGCAGGAGCTCCTCGCCGCAGTTCCGGTGCCGGCAGGTCGCTGATGCCCTCCCGCCAGGGCTGGGGCGCTCTGGGTGCTGCCGCGGCCGCCCTCATCACCGGGCGCGTCTTCGGGCTGATCGAGCTGTACGTCATCGGCGCCGCGCTCGTGATCGCCGTCGCGCTCGCGGTCATGGTGGTCAACCGGCCCCTGCCGCACCTCGAGGTGCGCCGCGTGTTACGCCCGCCACTCGTGGCCGTCGGCGAGCCCGCCCGCGTCGACCTGCAGGTGACGAACCGGGCGACGTTCCACTCGCCGCGCCTCAAGCTGTGGGAACCGGTCGGCGAAAAAGGCGGAGCCCCGATGCAGCTCGCACCGCTCGGTTCCGGTGGCACCTGCACGGCGGCCTACAGAGTGCCTACTGCCCGCCGCGGCGTGTTGCAGACCGGGCCGCTGCGCGCCGAGCGCACGGACCCACTCGGCCTCGCCGTGCACAGCGGCTGGATGGCCGGCGCCGACGAGGTGATGGTCGTGCCCGAGCGGGTGCCGCTGGCCTTCCCTCAAGCAACGAGCGCCGGCCGACTCGGCGAGTACCTGCGGATGAAGGCCTACGCGCAGAACGGCAGCGAGTTCCACTCCCAGCGCGAGTACTCCCCCGGCGACGACCTGCGCCGCATCAACTGGAAGACCACTGCCCGCGCCGGCACGCTCATCGTGCGCGAGACCGCGCAGGAGGGCATCCGCCACTGCACCGTCGTGCTCGACACGATGGCCGACGGTTACGACGAGGACGCGTTCGAACGCGCCGTCACCGCTGCTGCCAGCGTGGTCGCCACCGCCGCCGCAGCCGGCATCCTGACCCGTCTCGTCGCGCCGGGAATCGACCTGCGCGGCCCAGATGTCGCACCACAGTCGCTGCGTTGGTTGGCCACCGTGGAACGCAGCGGCCACACCGTCGACCACACCGCCGGCGGCAAAGGCGGCGACGGCATCGGCCTGCTGGTCGTTGTATCCGGCCATGCGCACACGAGGGTTGCCGTCGCCACCGCCGGTGCCGCCGGGCCCGACGACGTGCTCATCACGATCAGCGCCACCCAGCCGCCGGCGGGCGGGCGCGGCTTCCACGTCGACGCCACCTCGCTCGCGGCGCTGGAAGCGGACTGGAACGTGTTGGTGCGCGGCGGCCACGGAGCGTCCACATGAACACCGAGCGGCCCAGCACCACCGCTGTTGCGCGGCTCGCCGAGGCCCAACTGACGGCCACCGCGTGCGTGGCCCTGCTGACGACAGCCACCGCGATCAGCATGTGCCGCGTGTTCCCCGACTGGGGCTACCTGCGGCCGATGCTCGTGGTGGTCCTCGGCACCCATCTTGCTGCCGCGGCGCTGCGTTTCGCCCACGCCCCGCTGTTCGTAGCGCTGCCACTGGCGTTGTTCGCGATCGTCGAGCTGATGGGATTCGTCTTCTACCGCAGCTCGCTCGTCAATGGCCTGACCGGGTCGCACACGATCGATCTCATGCGCGACGACCTGCGCCTCGTGCTCGATCAGTTCCCCACAGCTATCTCCCCAGTGCCCAGTTCGGGCATTTGGGCTGCCGCCGCGACGGCAGCGCTCGCAGTCTGCGCGGCGATGTCCGACACGTTCGCGTTCCGTGCGATGGGCCGGCTGGAGACAGTCGCCCCGAGTGGCGTCGTGTTCGTGTTCACCGCCGCCCTCGGCACCGAGCGTCACCGCGTCGCCGCGGCCGCACTCTGGGTCGGGTCCGCCCTGCTCGTGGTGGCCGTACTGCGTTTCCGATCCACCTCCGAGGAGACCGCGTGGATGGGCGCGCGCAAGCTCCGCATGATCGCCGCGCTCCCTCCGATCGTGCTCACCACCGGCGTCGCCGCGGTGATCGCTGGAGCGCTCGGCCCACGCCTGCCCGGCGCCGGTGCGGACGCGCTGTACGACACCCGCAACCGGCACGGCAGCGTGACCGAGATCATCAGCCCACTCGTCGACATCGGCAGCCAGTTGCGCGACCAGGGCAGACGCGAGCTGTTCACCGTTGAGTCCAACGACGGCGGCCACTACTGGCGACTCACCGGGTTGCCGGTGTTCAACGGGCGCACATGGGAACTCGGCGACGAAGACCTCGTCGCCATGGGCGACCGCGCCGGGGAGAATTCGGTTCCCGGCGTCACGGGCCGCGAGACGATCACGATCGCGGCGCTCGGCGGCAACCTCGTGCCGACGGGGTACCGCCCGGTGCGGGTGTCGCCCGACGACATCGTGTACGCGCCCATCTCGCAGAGCCTGGTGCTGCCCGACACCGAACTGCGCCGAGGCGACATCATCGCCATCGACGCCGAAATGATCCGCCCGAGCGTCGAACATCTGCGCAGCGCGGGCGTGGCCGGGGCCGACCCGCGGTATCTGGAGCTGCCCGACGGGTTGCCGTCGGTGGTCACCGAGACCGCGCAAGGCGTCGCCGGCGGGGCCACCACGGCCTACGACAAGGCGATCGCGCTGCAGTCGTGGTTCCGCTCCAACTTCGCCTACGACACTGAGGTGAACTACGGCAACGATCAGAACGCGATCGCCGACTTCATCGCCGCGAGGAAGGGGTTCTGCCAGCAATTCGCGGGAACGTTCGCGGTGATGGCCCGAACGCTCGGCTTGCCCACCCGCGTCGCCGTGGGCTTCACCTCCGGCGAACTCCGCGACGACGGGCTGTACCACGTGTACGGTCGCCACGCGCACGCCTGGCCGGAGGTGTGGTTCGCTGAGCTCGGCTGGGTGGCCTTCGAACCGACGCCAGGGCGCGGCAACGGCGACACGACGGCGTACACCGGTGTTGAGGGCCAGCAGGTCGCCGGCGGCGACACCGACCCGACGGGCACCAACCCGGGTGGCAGCACCGCCACGACCGATGACGTGATCGGCACCGCTCCCGAGGTCGACAGCACCGCCGGTGGCGGGACGGGCCGCACGACCACGACCATCGCCGCCGGAGCTTCCCGAGGCGGGGGCGGCGGCTCCTCGTTGCCGTGGGTGTTCATCGGGGTGTTGTGTTTGCTCATCGTCTGGGTGGTGGCAGCGCCGCGGGTGGTGCGCGCGATCGCCCACCGTCACGACGAGACGGCGGCCGATCGCGTCGTCACGGCGTGGCGGCGCACGCTCGGCGTGCTCGCGCTCGCGGGCGCTCCGGCGATCCGCGGGGCAACCCCACTCGAGTACGCGCACATCGCCCAAGAGGCGACGGGTATCGACCACCGCGCGCTGCGCGAGATCGCCCGCCACGTCACAACCGCGGTCTACTCACCCGCCGTGCTCGACGACGCCACCGCCGAGCGCTGCGACTTGCTCGCCCACGAGATCGACGTGCAGTGCCGCGACCGGATCCCCGCGGCCACCCGCGCCCAGGCGCTGTTCGACCTGCGCCTCATGCGCCGACGCTACGCCGGCTGACCAGTCGGCGCGACGTCAGTGCGAGTCGGGGTTGCCCGGTCGCTGCGGGGCGCCGAAGCGGCCACGCACGGACTCGGAGAGGTGGTTGAGCCCCTCTTCGCCGAGCAGCCGCGCCTGGCGCTCGAGCAACATGCCCGACACGACCGCCCCGACGAACGCGCCGAACGACAGGAACGGGCTGACCGACAAGAACGCCACGGTGAGCCCGACGGCAACGACCGTCAGCATGCCCCACAGGAGCAGACGACGGCGGCTACCACCCGAAGGACGGTGCAGGGTACGGCCAAAACCAGGGTCGCGCTGGAGGTGCTCTTCGATCTGGCGAAGGATCCGTTGTTCGTCTTCCGACAGCGGCATGAGCAGGCTCCAGGACAAGGCTAGGTCTGCATCTTCGCACGATTCGGCCGTAGGTACAACGCGCCCGGCGCTCAGGTCGGCTCGCGGGGGGACTGCTGATCGGGCCCCCACTGCTGGGCACCGCGGCGCACGAGGCGCAGCCCCTTGTCGCCCACCGCGCTCGCCGGACCGATCGCGCGGCTGCCGAACCGTGAGCGGATTGCGTCGACGGTGCGTTCCGCCGCGCTCCACTCGCGGACCGTGGCGGGCGCCTCCTCTCCCGGGCCGGCGGCCATCAACTCGTCGAGGCTGAGCTGCTCGGAGGGTGGTCCGAAATTCGACCCGCTCACCCCGAGCAGGCGTACGCCGGGCGACGGGTCAATTGCCGCGAGCAGAGGGCCCACGGCGCGCACGATCGAGTGGGCCGTGTCGATCGGGCCGGGCACTGTGACCGAGCGGGTGATCGTCTGAAACCCGTGAAAGCGAACCTTCAGCGCGAGTGTGCGGGCCCCGGTGGAATGGGCGCGAAGGCGGGCCGCGACCGCGTCGGCGAGGCGCACGAGCTCGCGCTGCAACTCCTCAGGGGTGTAGAGATCGGCCGCGTACGTCTCCTCGTGGCCAATCGATTTCAGGCCGCGATCCACCTCCACCGGCCGGTCGTCGAGCGCCCACGACAGACGGTGCAGATGCTCGCCGTGGGCTTTGCCGACCGCGGCCACGAGCGAGCGCTCGTCGAGCTCCGCAAGGTCGCGCACCGTGTGCACGCCAAGGCGCTGCAGCCGTTCCAGCGTGGCCGGGCCGACACCCCACAGTGCCGTCACCGGGAGCGGATGCAGGAACGCGAGCTCCTCGCCGGGTCGCACCTCCACGACTCCCTTGCCGTCCTGAACGCCGGCCGGCGTGGCCCGCGGCTTGGCCTGCACGCTCGCCAACTTGGCGAGGAACTTGCTCGGCGCGACGCCCACCGAACAGCGCAGCTCCAACTGCTCCCACACCTCGTCGCGGATGTGCTGGCCGATGCGCACGCCTTCGCCGAACAACCGCACCGCGCCGGTGACATCGAGGAACGCCTCGTCGAGCGACAGCGGCTCGACGTAAGGGGTGAACGAGTGGAAGACCTCGTTGACCTCAGCGCTCACAGCCGCGTAGTGCTCGTGATCGCCCGGCAGGAATACCGCTGTGGGGCACAGCCGGCGGGCCGTGGTGGAGGGCATCGCCGAGTGCACCCCGTAACGGCGGGCCTCGTACGAAGCCGCCGCGATCACACCGCGCGCTCCGGTGCCACCCACCACCACCGGCTTGCCGCGCAACTCCGGCCGTCGGCGCAGTTCCACGCTGACGAAGAACGCGTCCATGTCGACGTGGAGGATCGTGCGCGCCCCCGCCGCGTTCACGACTACTCCACCCGCTCGACGTGACCGCTGCCCCGCTCTGTGCCGCGCAGCACGAACCGGTACGTGGCCGCGACAGAACCCGCTAACCACTCGCCGACCGGCCCGCACACCCAGGGTGGGCTCTGCGCGAGCAGGCCGGGCGCTTCCGCGGCGCTCGCGTGGCGCACCTCTTCGACGATGCCGTCGGGGTCGGCGAGCACGATCTCGCCGCTCACCACGTCGGCCTCCCACGCCTCCACCCCGAGCCGCCACCCCATGTCGGGGGCATCAACCACCACGCGGTAGCTGAGCCCGCGCCACGACTCGACGACGAGGCCGGTCTCCTCACGCACTTCTCGGGTGAGCCCGCCGAGCACCGTCTCGCCGTGATCGATCACGCCACCCGGGGGCGTCCACTCCAGGGTGCGGTCACGGCGGCGGTTGCCCACCAGCACCAGCCCGTCGCCATGGCGGATGAGGGCCCCGCCCACCTGCCAGCGACGCATCGCTCACGCGCCTTCGCGCCGGCGCCGCCGACGGCCGCGGAAGTCGCTGATCCAGAGCTTGATCACCAGCAGCAGCGCCTCATGAATGATGCTGCCCGACATCTTCGACACGCCCTCGGTGCGGTCATGGAACGTGATCGGGAACTCGACGATCTTGCCCTCGACACGCAAGAGCCGGTACGTCATCTCGACTTGGAAGCCGTAGCCGTCTGCGGTGACCGTCTCGAACTCCATGCGCCCGAGGGCGGCCGAGCTGTACGCGCGGTAACCGGCGGTGGCATCGTTGATCGCCAGGCCGAGCACACCCGCCGCGTAGCGGTTACCCCAGCGCGAGAGCATGCGCCGGCGGGCCGGCCAGTTGACCGTGCGGCCGCCGGGCACATAGCGGCTGCCGATGGCGAGATCGGCGCCGTGCTCGACGTTCGCCAACAGGGCGGGCAGCACGGACGGGTCGTGGGAGAGATCGGCGTCCATCTGCACACAGATCTCGGCGCCGTCGTCGATCGCTCGGCGCAGGCCGGCCCGGTACGCGTTGCCGAGGCCGCTCTTCTCCGAGCGACGCAGGACGGCGATGTGGCCCAGCTCGCGACCCAACTCCTCGGCTTTGTCGGCGGTGCCGTCGGGGCTGGCGTCGTCAACGACCAGGATTTGCACCTCAGGCGCGGCGACGAGCACCTCCCGGCACAGACGCTCGATGTTCTCGATCTCGTTGTACGTCGGGACGACGACCGTAGCGCGCACCCACCCAGCCTACGGTCTGCCCCACGCCGGTTGCGGTGCGGGCGCGGTGGCATCGTGACGGGCGGCGCGGAGGCGGGAGGCCGTAGCCTGGCGGGGTGACCGAAACGGAACGGCCCCTGTCCGCCCTGCCCTCCCCCGCCGCCCGGGCGGCTGCGTTCGTGTCGATCCTGATCGGCGGGTTCGCCGGCGGGCTCATCGGCTACACGCTCGTGCGCTTGCAGTGCGAGGGCAAGTGCGCCGTCCCCAAGGGCGTTGGCACGCTGGTGGGCGCCCTGATCTGCGCAGGTGGGATGAGCATCGTCGCCGTGCTCGTGCTGCGTGCCCTCGGCGAATGGCGCGAGATCGAGGCCCGCGAGCGGGCGAACAAGCGCCCGTGAGCACCGCCACCGGCCAACACGACGACGTTGAGCTGCTCTCGCTCGCCTCGCGCCTCGCGCTGCAAGCCGGGCGGATGGCCCGCGACGGGCGTCGTGAGCGAGGCATCAGCGCTGCCGACACGAAGTCCACCGCCACCGACATGGTCACCGAGTTCGATCGGGCCAGCGAGGAGTTGATCGTCGGCGGGCTGCGCGACGCTCGTCCGCACGACGGGATCGTCGGCGAGGAGGGCACCGACACCCCGGGCACGAGCGGGGTCGACTGGCTCGTCGACCCGATCGACGGCACCACCAACTTCCTCTACGGCCTGCCCGGTTGGGGCGTGTCGATCGCGGCCCGCACAGCGGAGGGCACCCGCGTGGGCGTGGTGTACGTTCCCACGACCGACGAGCTGTTCACGGCTCGCGCAGGGCACGGCGCGTTCCTCAACGGCGAGCGCATCGGGTGCAGCACCACCTCGGATGTCACGCTCACGCTCGTGGCCACCGGATTCAGCTACTCCGCCGAGCGCCGTCGCGGCCAGGCCGCGCGGCTGGCCGCGTTGTTGCCCCAGGTGCGCGATGTGCGCCGCTTCGGGGCGGCCTCGGCCGACTTGTGCTACGTCGCTGCCGGCCGTGTCGACGCGTACTACGAGCAGTGGTTGGGGCCGTGGGACATCGCCGCCGGAGCGCTCATCGCCATCGAGGCGGGGTGCGTCGTCGGTGGCCTCGACGGGGGGCCGATGCGGCCCGCGTCGGTGCTCGCCGCCAACCCCCACGTGTTCACCTCCTTGCGAGATCTGATTGCCTCGATCGACCACGACCTCGGCCTGCGCGCCTGATACCCCACCCGGCCTGGCATCATGGGGGCCGTGGGTACACGCATCCTCTCCGTCGAAGACGACGAACGCATTCGCACGGCGGTGAAGCTCGCGCTCGAGGACGAGGGCTGGACGGTCGACGAAGCCGGTAGCGGCGAGGAAGCGATGGAGCTGTTCCACCGCGCCGCACCCGACGTCGTGCTCATCGACATCATGCTGCCGGGCATGGACGGCTTCGAGTTGTGCCGCGGCCTGCGCCGGCACAGCGACGTGCCGATTGTGATGGTCACCGCCCGCAACGACACCCACGACGTGGTGGCGGGGCTCGAGGCCGGCGCCGACGATTACCTCACCAAGCCGTTCGCACCCAAGGAGCTGTCGGCCCGCATCCGCGCCCTGCTGCGCCGCATCCGCCCGATCACCGCGGCCCACGCCCGCCTCGTGTTCGGCGACCTCGAGATCATCCCCGACGAGGGCAAGGTCACCCGCGCCGGCACCGAACTGCACCTCACCAAGACCGAGTTCAAGCTCTTGTGCGAGCTCGCCCAGAACCCCGGCCGCGTGTTCAGCCGCGAGAGCCTGCTCGACAAGGTGTGGGGCTACGACTACTTCGGCGACGGTCGGTTGGTCGACGTGCACGTGCGCCGCTTGCGCACCAAGGTCGAGTCCGACCCGGCGAACCCGCGCCACGTGGTCACCGTCCGGGGTCTCGGCTACCGACTCCAGTCGTGAACTGGCTGCGGCGGCGCTGGCAGCGCCTCGTCGAGTGGGCGACAGCGCTGCACCCGCGGCGGCTCAGCCTGCGCACGCGCATCATGTTGATGTTCAGCCTCGGCGCGCTCCTGTTATCGGGCTTCCTCGCTGCCGTCGCGTACACGTTCACCCGCAGCAGCCTGGTGAACCAACGCGACAAGGCCGGTATCGACCAGGCCTACGGACATGCCCAGGTCGCGCAGAACGAGTTGGGCACGAACAACCCGTCCGCCCAGCCGGCGATGGACCGTCTGCGCTCGATCGGGGTGTCGACGTTCGCGATCGACTACCGCGGCAAGTGGAGCAGCAGCTCCGCGCTCTACACGCCCGCCGGCATCCCCGTGGAGTTGCAGCAGCGAGTGCTCGGCGACGCCACACCGGCGCGCATGATCGCGCGCGTCAATGGCGAGGCGGTGCTCGTCATCGGGATCCCCCTGAACGGCGACGACACCGCGTACTTCGAGTTCGTCAGCCTCGACGACGCGGCCTCCACACTCAACTCGGTGCTGCTCAGCCTGCTCTTCGCCGGGTTCATCACGACGCTGGCCGGCGCCCTGCTCGGCTCGTTCGCGGCCAGCCGCTCCGTGCGCCCGCTGGCCCACGCCGCGCAGGCTGCGAAGGCGATCGCCGGCGGCCGGCTGGACACACGGCTGGAACCCACCGAAGACCCCGACCTGCGGGTGCTCGCCAATGCGTTCAACGACATGGCGAGCGCGTTGCAGGCGCGGGTCGAGCGCGACACCCGCTTCACCAGCGACGTGAGCCACGAGTTGCGTTCGCCGCTGATGACGCTGGCTGCCACCGTCGAGGTGATGAAGGCCCGCCGCGACGAGATGCCCGAACGGGCCCAGGCCGCGCTCGATCTGCTGGTGGCCGACGTGGCCCGCTTCTCCGGTCTCGTCGAAGACCTGCTGGAGATCTCCCGCTTCGACGCCGGGGCGATCCGGCTCAACCTGGAGGATCTGCTGGTGGCCGAGTTCGTGCGCCAGGCCGTCGCCGTCAGCAGCATGCCGGGTACGCCGGTGAGCGTCACCGACCGAGCCGAATGCGTGGTGATCCGCGGCGACCGGCGGCGCCTGGCCCGCGTCGTGGCCAACCTGATCGACAATGCGCGCCTGCACGGCGGCGGCGAGGCGACCGTGTCGGTCACCGAGCCCGAGAGCGAGGGCGAGCCGCTCGGGCACATCTGGATCGTGGTGGAAGACCGCGGCACGGGCGTGCCGGTGGAGGAGCGTTCGCTCGTGTTCGAGCGCTTCGCCCGCGGTGCGGTGGCCGGGCGGCGCAGCAGCAGCGACGGCGCTGGGCTCGGGCTGTCGCTGGTGGACGAACATGTGCGTCTGCATGGTGGCCGGGTGTGGGTGGAGGATCGACTCGACGGCGAGGCCGGCGCCCGCTTCGTGCTCGAACTGCCGGCCGACGAGGTGGGTGTATGAAGCGCTTGGTTGCTTCGTTGGCGTCGGCATCCCTGCTGGCTGCGCTCGCCGCGTGCGGTATCAGCGACGACGCCGCGCCCCGCGACATCCCTGCCGCTAACCAGTTGCCCCTCGGCGGCGACATCGTCAGCCAGGCCGGCGCCTCCGCCGGCACGGCCCGCGTGTACCTGCTGGCCCCCGAGGTCACGGGCCAGGCGAGCACGCTGCAGGCCGTCGCCCGCGACGTGGACGAGACCCCCGAGGCCGTGGTCGGGGCCCTGTTCGCCGGCCCCAACGAGGGTGAACTCGACCAGCAGTACCGCACCGCCCTGCCCGACGGGATGGTGCTGCTGTCGGCCAGGCTGCGCGCCGGTGTGCTGCAGCTCGACGTCTCGAAGGATCTCCAGCAGCTGTCAGGTCAGGCGCTCGTCGCTGCCGTCGCCCAGATCGTGTTCACCGGCTCACAGCTCACCGGCGTGCGTTCCGTGAAGATCCTCGTGGAGGGCGCCGACCAGCAGTGGCCCACCGGCAACGGCGAGGTGCAGAGCGACCCGCTGACGGTCTACGACTACCCCGGCCTGGTCCAGTCCGCCCAACCCGCCTACCCAGCGATCCCCACTCCCAGCCAGCCCTAGCGCAGGCGGCTCACCCGAAGAACACTTCGGCGACCTCGTGGTAGAGATGCATGTCCACCGGCCGGGTCTTGCCGACGGTGTCGGTGAGGGGCACGGGCAGCACGTCGTTGCCGCGCAGGGCGACCATGTGGCCCCAGGCGCCCATGTGAACCGCGTCGATGGCGGCGACGCCGTAGCGGGTGCTCAGCACGCGGTCGTAGGCGGTGGGCGTGCCACCGCGCTGCACATGGCCGAGCAGCACCACGCGGGTCTCGAAGCCGGTGCGCTCCTCGATTGCGTGGGCGATCGTCTCGGCCACGCCGCCGAGGCGAACATGGCCGAACTGGTCGTACACCCGGTCGCGGGCGCGCATCGTGCCCTCCACCGGCTCGGCGCCTTCGGCCACCACCACGATCGAGGCGTAGCGGCCGCGCTCGTGGCGCTGCTTCAGCAGGGCGGCCACCGCGTCGATGTCGAAGGGTTGCTCGGGGATCAGGATCGCCGTCGCGCCACCCGCGATGCCGGCATGGGTAGCGATCCATCCGGAGTGGCGGCCCATGACCTCCACCACCATCACCCGGTCGTGGCTCTCGGCCGTCGTGTGCAGGCGGTCGATCGCATCCGTAGCGATCTGTACGGCAGTGTTGAACCCGAACGTCACGTCGGTGCCCACCACGTCGTTGTCGATCGTCTTGGGCACACCAACGATCGGCAGCCCGAGGTCCTCGTGCATGCGGCTGGCCACGGTGAGCGAACCGTTGCCGCCGATCACGACCAGCGCATCGAGCCCGAGATCGGCGAACGCCTTCTGCACCTGCTCGGGCCCGTCAGAGTGGTCGTACGGGCTGCCGCGGCGGGTGCCGAGCAAGGTGCCGCCACGAGGCAGCATGCCGCGCAGCGAAGCCACGTCGAGGGCCATGTAGCGCTGCTCGCGCACCCCGTCCCACGCGTCGAGGAAACCGATCAGCTCGTCGCCGTACACGGATTCGCCCTTGCGCACGACCGCGCGGATCACCGCGTTGAGCCCGGGGCAATCGCCCCCACCTGTCAGAATGCCGACACGCACGTAGACCGATCGTAGGGCCTGCCGGGCCGGGAGAGGTGTGACAAATGGGTTGGGATTCCGCGCGGCCCGTGCCGTGGCAGCCCTTTCTCAAGGAAGGCCCCGTGTTCGGACCGGGCATGGTGGCCGTGTTCCTCCAGCGGGCAAAGGCCCGGCGAGCGGCCGCACGAGTGGAACCTCCAAGAAGCGGAAGTGAGCAATAGCCTGGTCTCCGTGAACCGCTGTGTGATCGCCATCGACGCAGGCACCACTGGTGTCCGCAGCCGGGCGATCTTCCCCGCCGGCAACCGGCCAGCGGGGCAGGACA
The DNA here is from genome assembly GCA_041918155.1 of Ilumatobacteraceae bacterium. Lineage (GTDB taxonomy): Bacteria > Actinomycetota > Acidimicrobiia > Acidimicrobiales > Ilumatobacteraceae > UBA668. The sequence continues at coordinate 39,608 of JAYRWH010000012.1, forward strand.
GCATCGTGGCCGCCTACCGCGAGTTCACCCAGTACTTCCCCGAGAACGGTTGGGTCGAGCACGACGCGGAGGAGATCTGGCAGGTCGTGCTGGCCACGCTCAGCGAGGTGATCGGTCGCGTCGGCGCCGAGACGGTGGCCGCGATCGGCATCACCAACCAGCGCGAGACGGTACTGGCCTGGAATCGGCGCACGAGCACGCCCTACGGAACGGCCATCGTGTGGCAGGACCGGCGCACCGCGGAGCGCTGCGACCAGCTGTTCGCCGAGGGTCAACTGCCCCTCGTGCGCGAGACCACCGGACTCGTGCTCGACCCGTACTTCTCCGGCTCGAAGATGGAGTGGCTGCTCGCCAACCGCGACATCCCCCGCGACGCCGACCTCGCGTTCGGCACCATCGACACCTGGCTGGTGTGGAAGCTCACCGGCGGCGCGGCCCACGTCACCGACCCCTCCAACGCCAGCCGCACGATGCTCTTCGACATCCGCAGGCTGGCCTGGAGCCCGGCGATGTGCGATCTGTTCGGCGTGCCGATGAGCGCTTTGCCCGAGGTGGCCCCTTCCAGCGGCCGCTTCGGCGTCACCGTGGCGGTCGGCGGTGACGGCGGCGTGCCGGCCGGCATCCCAATCTCCGGCATCGCCGGCGACCAGCAGGCGGCCCTGTTCGGCCAGGCCTGCTTCGCGCCCGGCATGGCCAAGAACACCTACGGCACCGGCAGTTTCATCCTGCTCAACGTCGGCGACACCTGCCCGCCACCTGCCGAGGGCATGCTCACCACTGTGGCATGGACGCTCGCTGATGGCCCGGGGAACCGCGGCATGGTCGCGTACGCGCTCGAGGGCGCGATCTTCGTCACCGGCGCGGCCGTGCAGTGGTTGCGCGACGGGTTGGGCATCATCTCCTCCGCGGCCGAGGTCGGCCCGCTCGCGCAGAGCGTCACCGACAGTGGCGGGGTGTGCGTCGTGCCGGCGTTCACCGGCCTCGGCAGCCCGTGGTGGGATCCCTACGCGCGCGGCACCATCGTCGGCATCACGCGCGGCAGCACCAAGGCCCACTTGGCCCGCGCCGTCGTCGAGGCGATGACCTACCAGACCCGCGATGCGGTCGACGCGATGAGCGCCGCCGCCGGAGTGCAGATCGCGGACCTGCGCGTCGATGGCGGCGCCTCGGCGATGGACTTCATGCTGCAGATGCAGGCCGACCAGCTTGGTGTCACCGTGCGCCGCTCGGCCGACCAGGAGACCACCGCGCTCGGCGCCGCCTACCTGGCCGGGCTGGCCGAGGGCGTGTGGCCCTCGCTCGCCGCGATCGCCGCCGAGTGGAACGCCGACGCCATCTTCGAACCCGAACCCGACCGCACGTTCACCGATCTCGCCCACGCCACGTGGCAGCGCGCCGTGACGTGCTCGCGCAACTGGATCCCCCACTGAACCGATCCCCCATGAACCACCAACCGATCCTCACCCCTTCAGCCTCCGCCGATGCCGTGCTGCAGCACATCCGCCACCAAAGCGACCTCGTGGTCCCCCTCGGAGCGGGCGAACCCGTGGCGCTGATGGACGCGATCGAGGCCGCCGCTGCTCGCGGCGAACTTGAAGGCGTCGTCGTCCACCAGATGCACGCGTTGCACGACCGGCCGTACCTGCACGGCGCATACCCCGAGCGGCTGCGCCACAACGCCTACTTCCTCTCGCACATCACCCGGCCGTGCTACCTCGCCGGCACGCTCGACCTCGTACCCAACCACTTCAGCGAGGTGTTCAGCCACATCACCCACCGCACGAACGACCCGCTGGTGATCGCCAGCGCGTCGCCCCCCGACCGTCACGGCTACTTCAGCCTCGGCCTCAATGCCGACTACACGAGCAGCTTCATCGGCCGCGCCCGGTTCTTCCTCGAGGTCAACCCGCGCATGCCGCGCACGTTCGGCCGCAACCAGATCCACGCCAGCCAGGTCGAGGGCTGGATCTCCAACGAGCGCGAACTCGACGAGGTGCAGCCGCTGGAGATGGACGCCAACGACCACACGATCGCCGGTTTCGTCGCCGACCGCATCCCGGACGGCGCGTGCCTGCAGACGGGCATCGGCGCGATCCCCAACGCGATCATGACGGCGCTCGCCCACCACCGCGACCTCGGTGTGCACACCGAGTTGCTGAGCGACGGCCTCGTCGACCTCGTCGAGAAGGGCGTGGTCAACGGGGTGCGCAAGCTGCACAACCGCACCAAGGTGGTCGGCACATTCGCGCTCGGAACACGGCGCCTGTACGACTTCCTCCACGAGAACACTGCGGTCGAGCTATGGAGCGCCCGCTACGTCAACGACCCGCGCCTGCTGTCCCGCGAGAAGAACTTCGTCTCGATCAACGCCACCCTCTCGGTCGACTTCCTCGGCCAGTGTGCGTCGGAGACGCTCAACGGCAAGTACTACTCGTCGTCGGGCGGCCAGGTCGACTTCGCCCGCGGGGCGATGTACTCCGAGGGTGGCCAGGGGTTCATCGTGCTGCACTCCACCGCCAAGCACGGCGGGGTCAGCCGCATCGTCCCCCAGTTCCCCCCGGGCGAGGCCGTCACCCTGTCGAAGAACACCGTCGACAAGGTCGTCACCGAGTACGGCGTCGCCGAGTTGCGGGCCAAGACCGTCCGCGAGCGCACCAAGGCCCTCATCGCCGTCTCCCACCCCGACCACCGCGACCACCTCACCGCGGAGGCGAAGAAGCTCGGCTACATCTGACCGGGCCGGCGGGATTGACCACCGCGGTACGGTCGTGGCATGGCAGCCCACTACCAGTTCACCCGCGTGCTCTGCGATCACTTCGAGGCCAGCTTCGTCTTCTACCGAGATGCCATGGGCTTCTCGCCGGTGTTCGGCACGCAGCACGACACCTACGCCGACTTCGACACCGGCACCCTGCACATCTCGCTGTTCGATCGAGCGGAAATGAGCGCCGCGCTCGGCACCACCGGGCTGCCCGCCAGCGTGGCGGCGCAGGACGGCATCTGCCTGGTGTTCGAGGTGGACGACGTGGACGCGGCGGCACTCCGGCTCACGTCAATCGGTGTGGACATCGTGGCCCCGCTGACGCCTCACCCCGATTGGGGCATCACCACCGTCCACGTCCGCGATCCTGAAGGCACGCTGATCGAACTCAACCAGCCGCTCTCCGGCTGACCTCACTGGGCGCGATTTGTGCCTCACGCTGGCAGGAATCACGCCCGTGGGGGCTGGGGCGGTCGGCAGCGGCAGGAATCGCGCCCGACCGTAGAAGGCCGCCGGCAGGGGTCAGGTGCCGGAGCGTTTGCGGTAGCCGGCGAGGAAGCGCTCGATCCGTACCAGCGCTTCGGCCAGGTCGTCAGTGTTCGGCAGGAAGACCAGGCGGAAGTGATCGGGCGTCGGCCAGTTGAAGCCGGTGCCCTGCACGATGAGCAGCTTCTCCTCGGCGAGCAGCTCGTAGGCGAAGTCCTGATCATCGGTGATCGGGTACACCTTGGGATCGAGCCGCGGGAACATGTAGAGCGCGGCCTTCGGCTTCACCACCGACACGCCAGGGATCTGGCTGAGCACGCCAAAGGCCAGGTCGCGCTGGCGACACAGGCGGCCCGCGGGGGCGACGAGATCCTTGATGCTCTGGTAGCCGCCGAGTGCGGTCTGGATCGCGAGCTGGCCGGGCGTGTTCGAGCACAGCCGCATCGAGGCGAGCATGTCGAGGCCCTCGATGTAGTCGCTCGCATGGCGCTTCTCGCCCGACACGATCATCCACCCGGCGCGGTAACCGCACGAGCGGTAGTTCTTCGACAGGCCGTTGAACGTCACGAACAGCACGTCGTCGGCCAGCGAGGCGATGCTCGTGTGGGTGTTGCCGTCGTACAGCGTCTTGTCGTAGATCTCGTCCGCGAACACGATCAACTGGTGCTCACGAGCGACCTGCACGATCTGTTCGAGCAACTCGGGCGGGTACAGCGCACCGGTGGGGTTGTTCGGGTTGATGACGACGATGCCCTTGGTGCGCGGCGTCAGCTTGCGCCGGATGTCGTCGATGTCGGGGTACCAGTCGGCCTGCTCGTCACACATGTAGTGCACCGGGTTGCCGCTCGAAAGCGACACCGCAGCGGTCCACAGCGGATAGTCGGGAGCGGGCACGAGCACCTCGTCGCCGTCGTCGAGCAGGGCCTGCAGCGCCATAACGATCAGCTCGGAGGCGCCGTTGCCCAGATACACGTCGTCGACGGCGACACCGGCAATGTGCTTCTCCTGGGTGTAATGCACGATCGACTTACGCGGGGCGAACAAGCCCTTGGAATCCGTGTACCCGGCCGTGTTCGGCAGGTTGCGGATCATGTCCTGCACGATCTCGTCAGGGGCCTGGAAGCCGAAGGCGGCGAGGTTGCCGATGTTCAGCTTGATGATGTGCTGGCCCTCTTCCTCCATCTGTCGTGCGCGGTCGAGCACCGGTCCGCGGATGTCGTAACAGACGTTGGCGAGCTTGGTGGACTTCCCGACGGGCTTCACTGGTCTCCTCCGGTTGGGGCCAGGTCAGGATACGAGCGCCTCGCCGCCGAGGACGATTCATTTACGCCGGGCGCAACGCCGCAAGCCGGGCCGGATCACGCCGGCAAGGAGTCGACGATGCCGCCGAGCACGTGGAACTCGTCGCGTTCACGGGCGTGGAACACACGGCCCTGGCGCCCACACACGAGCGCGACGCTGTGACGCGGCACCCGCGACCACACCAGATCGCCCGGGGTGTGGTGGGGGCCGGCCCCGCCGGGCAGGTGGTCACTGCCGGCGAGGAACGCAGCCAACCACTCCAGCTCGGGCAGTGGGCCGTCAACTGCCACCGCCGACGGAGCATCGAGGCGCATCGCCACCGCCCAGTCGGCATCGAGCAGATGACGCAACTCGCGGCAGGCCACCACGAGGCGCTCCTCGACCGCTGCAGCCACCACGACCGCCGCCGTAGTGAGCACAGCAAGCGCTCCGTCGGGACGGTCGGCGCGCACCGTGCGCACATCCTCCACTGCCACCCCGTCGATGCGCAGCAGGCCCGACACCATCACGTCGAGGAAGGCCGCGTCGGGAAGCGCAACGGTCAACTCGTCGATGGCCATCCCGCCGCCGCGTTCGAGGATCTCGATCCCGACCACGTCGCCGCGGGCGTCGCCGATGCGCCCGGCCACTTGGCCGAGCACACCCGGCCGGTCCGGCAGCCACAGACGCACGACATACGTCTCCACGCCTGCGACGGTACCCACCCGAGGGTCCCCGCCCGTGTCCACCACGTGACGCCTGTGTGAACTCAGCCGGGTGTCGCCCACCAGGCCAGGTGTGCGAACATGCGCCCATGTCGCACGACCTACTCCCTGGGTGCATCCATGTCGTCGTCGAGATCCCTCGCGGCAGCCGCAACAAGTACGAAATCGACCACGACACGGGTCGCGTCTTCCTCGATCGCCGCCTGTTCACCGCCACCACCTACCCCGCCGACTACGGCTTCGTGCCCGACACGCTCGGCGGCGACGGCGACCCGCTCGACGCGCTCGTATTGCTGGAGGACCCTGTGTACCCCGGCGTGTGGGTGCAGGCCCGTCCGGTGGGTGTGCTCTACATGCACGACGAAGCCGGCGAGGACGCCAAGCTCATCTGTGTTCCCCCCAAGGAGCCGCGCTGGCAGGACGTGAACGACCTGGAGGATCTGACCCCACAACTGGTGGAGGAGATCCAGCACTTCTTCGAGGTGTACAAGGCACTTGAGCCCGGCAAGACCTCCAGCACTGGCGGGCTCGCCGGCCGCGAGGCCGCGTGGCACGAGATCCGCGAGGCGCAGGCCAACTATGCACGCACCCACGACGGCGCCCCGAAGGAGCACTGAGCACGGGCGACGGCTCGTGGCCGCGCTCGCCGCGGCGGCGCTGATCGCCTCGTGTGCCGGGCCGTCGGAGGACGAGCTCGACCCCGATTCCTCACTGCCCAGCGGCCACGACCTGCTCGCAGCAGCCGTGCGGGTGGAGGCGTTCGGCTGCCACACCACAGCCACCGTGGGCGGCGGTTCATTCATCGCGCCGGAGCGCATCATCACCGTCGCCCACGTCGTCGCGGGGTCGCAGCGTGTCGAGGTGCTGCTCGCCGACGGCCGCCACGTGGAGGCGGTCGTGATCGCGATCGACCGGATCCGTGACCTGGCCATCCTCCACGCCGAAGTTCTGGTGTCGCCGCTCACAGCCGGAACGGCAGCTGAAGGCGACTCGGGCGAATTCGCGACGTTCCGCACGGGGGCGGCCGCCGCAGTCGCGTTCCGTATTGCTCACGAGCTCGTACTCGACGCGCCCGACATCGACGGCCAGGGCTCGTACCATCGCCAGGGTTTCGAACTCAGGGCGGACGTGAAGGAGGGCGACTCGGGTTCCGTGCTCGTCAGCCACGGCCAGGTGATGGGCGTGGTATTCGCCCGCAGCTCGCAACATCCCGGCCGGGCCTTCGCCGTCGACATCGCCGAAGCCGCTTCGCTGCTCGCGGCGGACGACGATGCGATCGCCGACACCGGCGTGTGCGTGGCCAACCCCTACTGATCGGGGCACGCCCTAAGCAGCAGGCTCAGACCACGTCGCCGAGCAGGGCTGCGCCGACGGCCCCGGCGCGCTCACCCAATTCGGCGAACACCAGCTTGGGGTGCGGCCGCAGGTCGGGGGAATAGAGCAAGCGGGCGAACCACGCCTGAATCGGGCTGAGGTACAGATCCGCCGCCGCCGCCAAGCCGCCGCCGAGCACGAACACCTGCGGGTCGAGAATGTTGGTGAGGTTCGCCAGACCGAGCGCCACCCACCGCCCGAACGCGTCGATCACCTGCAGTGCGTCGGTGTCGCCCTCGCGCGCGGCCGCCTGCACATGTTCACCGCGCACGTGCTCGGCGTCGCCGCCGGCGAGCGCCACCACGCGCCCGAGGCGCCTGCCCACCGCGGCTTCGCGGGCCAGCCGAGCGAGGCCCGAGCCAGAGGCGTAGCGCTCCCAACAGCCGCTGCGACCACACGGACACGGCGGGCCGTCGGGGTCGACGACCATGTGTCCGATCTCGCCGGTGAACCCGTTCGCGCCGCGGATCAGTGCAGAACCGGCGACGACGCCGCCGCCGATGCCGGTGCCGAGCGTGACCATCACCATGTCGGTGGCACCGCGGGCGGCACCGACCTTCCACTCCGCCGCGGTGGCGCAGGTGGCGTCGTTGTCGACCTGCACGCGGCGACCGAGCCGAGCGGAGAGCAACTCCCCCACGCGGAAGAAGTTGATCTCCACCAGGTTGGGTGAGGCATGCAGCACCCCGTCACGGCCCACCAGCCCGGGGACGCCAACGCCGATCGAGTCGAACGGCGCGCAGGAGGTTGCCAACTCGGCGAGCGTGTCGATGATCGCCTCGGGCCCCTTGGGCGTCGGACGACGCTGTTGGTCGATGACCTCACCCTGCGCGTCGAGCACCACCGCGAGGTTCTTCGTGCCGCCGACATCGATACCCAAGCGGCGCACCCCTCGCGAGGGGGCCGTTGTCATGTCTCAGCGCGGACCTTGAGCTCGCGCACGGTGTTGAGGATGCGCACCTCGGCGCGCCGCTTGACGAAGCCAGGCAACGGCACGACCAGCTCGATCAACAGGTCGTAGCGCACCTCGGTACCGCCATCGGCCGCCGGGGTGAAGTTGTACGCACCGTCGATCGTGCGCATGATGTCGCCGCGCAGCATCTGCCAGCGCAGCACGGCCGGCGCCTGCGAGTAGTCGTACCCGAGCGTGTAGTGGGTGCTACGACCGAGCGCCGACGCACGGAACTCAACCTCGATGGGCCGACCCTCGTCGTCGCAGTTGCGGATGACGACGTTCTTGATGTCCTTGGCCCACTCCGGGTAGCGCTCGAAGTCGGTCGCGATCGCCCAGACACGGTCGGGCGCAGCGGCGATGGTGGTGGTCTGGGACGCCGATTCAGCCATGGACGTGTTCTACCTGATCTTCTCGTTCGACGGTGTTGCCGAGGGTTCCACCCGCGGCCCATAGGAACCGTACATCGCGGCCCATGCCCCGTTCATGCCAATGCCGAACATGGGCACGAGCACCCCGAAGGCCAGCGGGTTGAGCTGGCTCTTCTCCAGCCCTGCCATACCTACGCTGGCGCCCACGATCGCCGCCACCACCTGCACCGCCAGCGCGGCCGACATCCACCACTTCACCGGCTTCGGGGCGGTCTCGCCGGTGAGCAGGAAGAGGTTGGCAACACCCACATTGCGAACGCGGGACAACTCGAGCGCGCGGGCGTACGCCCACAGCGACATCGCCACTCCCGCGGCGAACAGGACCAGCGAGACGACCACCACGAGCACCTGCGCCCAGCGATCGGATTTGAACGGCACGCCCACCGCGAGGGCGGCGAGGAAGACGACGGTGCCGATCAGGTTGGCACGCACGAGCCGGGAGTTCACCGGGTCATTCTGCCAGGGCGCCCAGCGACTGCCCCAGCTTGCGGGCCAGAACGTCGTAGGAGAACTCGCGCACGACCCGCTCGCGCCCCGCCGCGCCCATCCGCGCCCGCAGATCCGGGTCGTCGAGCAGGCGCTCGATCGCGGTTGCCACCTCGCGCGGGTCGTCGGCCTCACCGATCACGAACCCGGTCTCGCCGTCGGCGACTGCCTCGGCTGCGCCGCCGGAGTGGCCGGCCACCTGGGGCACGCCACACGCCGCGGCCTCGAGGAAGACGATGCCGAAGCCCTCCTGCTCGAGCCCACCCCAGCGGTTGCGGCACAGCATCGTGTACACGTCGGCGGAGCCGTACAGGCGGGGTAGGTCGTCGTTGTTCACCCGCCCGAGGAAGCGCACGGGTGCCTTCAGCGATTCCGCCAAACCCTGCAAACGCTCGGCGTCGCGGCCGCCGCCGGCGATGGCGAGCACGAGATCGGGGCGGCTCTTGTGCAGCAACGAGACCGCGCGCACGGCCGTGTCGAACCCCTTGCGCGGCACCAGGCGGCTGATGCCGGCCACCAACTCGGCCGTGTCGGGGATACCGAAGTGGGCGCGGGCCGCACTGCGTTCGGCGGCGGTGAGCGGGTGGAAGCGCTCGGTGTCGACACCCGGAGGCACCACCGTGATCGGCAGGGTTCGGCCGGCGGCGCGCTCGGCCTCGGCGGCCGGGTAGCCGCCGGCGGCGACGATGTGGCGCGCCTTGCGCAGCACGTGGGACAGCGCCTGCTTACTGCCCGGCAGGCGGCCAGGCACCGTGACTTCGGCGCCATGGAGCACGACGTCGTAGGGCAACTCCAGCGATGGGCCGACGAGGCCGAGGGGCAGCGCGGGGTCGAGCACGACGAGATCGGCGCCCACCTCGCGGGCCATCGTGTTGATCCGCGACACCATCCACGGGTGGGGCAACAACACCGGCTCGCGGGTGCGCCGGATGAGGAACGGCTGCTCGGCGTCGAACTCCTCGGTACCGGCATACGGGCTGGTGAGCACCGCGAACGACTCGGGCGGCAGGCGCCGCCACCACTCCCACAGGAGCGACTGGATGCCGCCGATCTTGGGCGGGAAGTCGTTGGTGACGAGGAGGTGCTTCATGGCTGTCATGGCTGCGGCGCGGGATCGGCAAGACCCAACTGCTGCGCGGCCCACTCGGCGTGAACTCGCAACACGGGGTCGCGATGTGCAAGGTAGTCGGCCACGACCGAGCGCACCTGTTCGTCGGCCGGATCGGCGGTGTTGCCGACCACGATGAGGGCGTTGCGCCGCACCCACCGGGGATCGCGGTCGGCCAGATACCACCTGCCCCAGGCGGCAAGTACCTCTTCGTCGGTGCCCGTGAGCAGGGGCAGCACGGCGAGCCATCCGTGCCGCGCGCGGCCACTTGCCGCGCCGGGAGCGAGTGCGGTCGACGGCGCCGGGAAGCGGCTGCCCAGGCGCATCGTGGGCGGGCACACGTTCTGGCATTCGTCGCACCCATACAAGCGGTCGGCGACGGCGGCCCTCATCTCGACCGGCACGGTGCCCGGCTTCTGCAGGACCCACGCGAGGCAGCGGGCGCCGTCGATCACGCCCGGCGCGACGATCGCCCCCGTGGGGCACGCGTCGAAGCAGCGGCGGCACGTGCCGCACCCGTCGGCCACGGGCTGCTCGTTGAGCGGCAGGGGCGCGGTCGTGACCACGCAGCCGAGCACGAACCAACTGCCTGCGCCGGGCAGCAGCAGGTTGGCGTTCTTGCCGTACCAGCCGATGCCGGCGAGGTGGGCCACCTCGCGGTCGACGATGCTGTTGTCATCCGCGAAGGGCACCGCTTTGAACCCATCCGCTCGCAGTCGGCGGGCGACCGCCCACAGCGCCTCACGGAGCGGCGCATAGTGGTCGACCCAGGCATAGCGCGCCACCCGCCCCTGCACGCCGGTGGGCCGCTCACCGTCGGGCAGCAGGTAGGGCCGGGCGGCCACGAACACCGAGCGAGCGCCGCTCACCGCTCGCTGGGGATCCGTGGAGCGCTCGGGGTTCTTGAACGTGAACTGCATCCCATCGTCGTACCCGTCGGCGAGGCGCTGCTCGATCGCTTCGCGGGCACGCACCAGGACGCCGGCCGGAGCCACCCCCGTGTGGGTGACCCCGAACGGATGGGTCAGCGCCGCCAACTCAGCCAGGTACGCCGCGTCGGTAACCGGCGGCAGCGGATCAGGTGGCCTCACGGTGACGCAGCGTAGGCACCATTCCGGCGTCGGCGAGCAGGCGCATGGCACGCAATTCATCGAGGTCGAGCAGCACCGCCTCGCGCGGCGCAGGGCTGAGCAGATGGGTGACGACACAGTCGGCGCAGCCGGCGCTGCCGTCCATCACACAGGTGTCACAGGAGATCACGATTCGGGCCATGGCGACATCGTGCTCGCGGGGTGTGACACGGAAGTCTCCGAGGCCTTGCTACCGCCCGGGCGGCCTTCGAGTGTTTCGTACCCGGTTTCCGCATAGGAAACACTCCAAGAAGGACGCTCCGGTACGAAACCCTCGGACGGGGTCAGGAGTGGGCGAGGGTCAAGAAGACGTCGCTGGCGACGGTGTTCGCCCCAGCAGCGCGGACATCTTGGACGACGGCTTGGTCGTTGGTGACCACCACGACCGGCCGGCGGGTGTCGATCGACTCGACCTCGGCCCGCAAGATGTCGTCGGCGATGACTCCCGCAGGGGAATAGCTCACTCGCACCAACCGCCGGCCGGCGGCGTGGGCGCCCACGACATCGGCCCCGTCGAACACGATGTGCACCAACGTGCCCCACCGGCGGGCGATGCGCTCGCCGGCCCCGATGCACGCGGTGCGCTGCTGTTCCAGCGAGCGGTCGGGCCAGCCGAGCTTGGCGACGTTGTAGCCGTCGACGAGCACGACCACTTCGGGGGTGCGGAACAGGTGCTCGGCCTCGGCCGTGGGCTTGCCGTACACGGCCCCGGGGATCGCGACCGGCTTGCGGCGGTGGCCACGAGCCCGCGGCGCGGCGCCCTTCGACAACACGAGCGCCTCAGTGAGCAGTACCCGCACCCGCTCGAGATCGACCCGCCCCTCCCCGTGCGCGGCCGCCGCCAGGGCCGCATCGCGGGCAGCCAACGCATCGGCCAGCTCGACGCGGAGACCGGCAAGCTCGTCCTCCACCTCACCGGCGCGGGTATCGGCCTGCGCCGCCCCGGCCGTGCGCCGCCGCGCCATCCGCTCGGTCTCGTTCAGGCGGGTGGTCAGCGTCGTTACCTCGGCGCGCATGCGAGCCAGCTCGGCCTGCGCCTCTGCCCGGGTGGCACGCTCGGTCTCCAACTGCCCGCGCACGGCCACCAGTTCAGCGCGCGCCTTCTCGCCGGCGGCTTCGGCGGCCTCGCGCCGCTTCTGCTCGCGGCGGACTTCGGCCGATTCACGCGCTTCGCCGCGCGCCCGGTCGGCAGCCTCCACGAGGGCGACCGCGTCCTCCTGCCACCCGACGGGGCGCTGCAGCCAGAGCATGCCCACCTCGTCGATGAGATCGCGGGTGGCCACGCCAGCGAGCACCAACCTGTATGCCTCGTCATCCTCCACAGCCACGCGCACTTTGGCGAGCGCTGCCGTCGGCAGGCTCTGCAGCTTGAGGAACGGCTTCAGCCCGGCAGGGAACACAAGCGGCGGCTGAGTGCGCTGCCCGGCCGCGGCGAGTCCGACGGCGAACTCCAGCGCCGACCGCAGCGATCGATCAGACAGGTGTTCGGGCACCAGGCCAATCTACGACCGGCGAGTCGGTGCCCGTCCGCCACCGAACAGGTGTTCTTGACTTCGAACGGGTGTTCGTGATCGACTGTGTGTTCGATGCAACGTTCGTTCGAGGATCTCGGTACCCCACTGGCGGACGTCACGTTCTGCGTACTCGACATCGAGACGACCGGCACCGACCGCGGCACCGACCTCATCACCGAGATCGGCGTGGTCAAGGTCCGCGGCGGCGAGTGCCTCGGCACGATGGGCACGCTCATCAACCCGGGCAAGGCGATCGCCCCGGCGGTCGTCCTCCTGACGGGCATCACCCAGTCGATGGTGGCCACCGCGCCGCGCATCGAGACCGTGCTCCCCACCCTGCAGGAGTTCGTCGGCGAGGCGGTCATCGTCGGGCACAACGTCGGCTTCGACATGTCGTTCATCAACGCGGCGATGCTGCGGAGCGATCGCAACTCGTTCCGCAACACGATCGTCGACACCCTCCCCCTCGCCCGCCGCCTAGTTCGCGACGAGGTACCCGACTGCCGCCTCGGCACGCTCGCCAGCCGCTTCCGGCTCGACCACCGCCCCAACCACCGCGCGCTCGACGATGCGCTCGCCACCACCGACCTGCTGCACCTGCTGCTCGAGCGGGCGGCGGGCCTCGGCGTGCTCGGCCTCGACGATCTCGTCGCCCTGCCGACGATGAGCGGCCACGCTCAGGCGGGCAAGCTGAAGCTCACCCACTCGCTGCCGCGCTCGCCCGGCGTGTACCGCTTCCTCGGCGCGAACGACGAGGTGCTCTACGTCGGCAAGGCCACCAACCTACGGGCGCGGGTGCGCAGCTACTTCTCCAGCGACGATCGGCGCAAGATCGGCCCCATGCTGCGCGAGACCCAGAAGCTCGCGCACACCGTGGCCCACGAGCCGATCAGCGCCGAGGTGCTGGAGTTGCGTTACCTGCACCGGCTGAACCCGCGCTACAACCGCGTCGGCACCACGTGGCAGAAGTCGTGCTACGTGCGCCTGACCACCGACGAGGATTGGCCACGCCTGGTGATCACCACCGAGCCGGCAGCCACCGGCGTGCACCTCGGCCCGCTGCCGTCGCGCGCCACCGCGGCGACCGTGATCGAGGCGGTGCAGTCAGCCCTGCCGATCCGCCGCTGCAGCGGTCGCCTTCGCAAGGGCCACAAGCCCGCAGCCGACGCCACCCCGTGCAGCGGCGCCCGCCTCGGCGTGGCCATGTGCCCGTGCAGCGGCACCGCCGACGAAGCCACGTACTGGCGCGTCGTCGGCCAGGCCGTCGCCGCGCTCACCACCTCGCCCGAGGTCGTGCTCGACGTGTTGTGGCGCAAGGTCGCCGCGCTCTCCACCTCGCGCCGCTACGAGGAGGCCGCGTCCGTTCGCGACCGCGCGAACGCGTTCGCTACCGCGATCACCCGCCAGCGCCTGCTCGACCAGCTGCGCGCGGCCGGCGATGTGGGCGTGCAGTTGCACGGCACCGTGCTGCACATACGCGACGGCGTACTGCAGAGCGCCCACGCCATCGACCAGTTGCCGACCGGGCTCGAGCTGCCTCCGCCCGACGTGCCGGCCTATCCGGCTCCCCTGCCACGTCACGCGGCCGACGAGGTGCTGTGCCTGGCCCGGGCGATCGAGCGCGCCAGCTTCCACGCCCGGCTGCTGTGGTGCGAGGGCGAGTGGGCGTGGCCCACCGTGCCGGTGCGCGAAGTCACGCGGCTCGACCAGGCTGCCTAAAGCCAACGCCACGCCCCAACCGTGCGAGGCTGGGAGCCGGAATGCGCAAGCGATCGGCTGCCGCCCCCGCGAGCATCCACACCGAACCGATGTGGTCGCTCGCCGACGAGGTCGTGTTCGAACGACTCGCCACCACGGCCAAGGGACTCACCACCGCTGAAGCGGCCACGCGCAACACGAGCGAAGTGGCGGTGCACTCGCCACGGCGGATGACCGAGTGGCGCCTCCTGCTGCGCCAGGTGGAAAACCCGATCGTGCTCCTGCTGCTCGGTGCCACCGGCCTGGCAATGGCCCTCGGCGACCGCACCGACGGGCTCATCATCCTCGTGATCACCGCCGCCAGCGGCACCCTCGGGTTCCTGCAGGAGCGCGGCGCGGTGCGCACCGTGGAGGAGTTGATGGCCGTCGTGCGAGTGCACTCCGACGTGCTCCGCGACGGCACCGAGGTAGAGGTACCCGTCGACGACGTGGTGCTCGGCGATGTGCTGATCCTGCGCGCCGGCGACGTGATCGCCGGCGACGCGCGGGTGCTGGCCTCGGACTCGCTGCTGCTCGACGAGTCGCCGCTCACCGGCGAGAGCTTCCCGGTCGAAAAGCGTCCCGGCGTGCTGCCCGCGGTCACCTCACTCGGAGCGCGTACGAACTCGGTGTGGTGCGGCACCCACGTCGTCAGCGGAGCGGGCACCGCCGTCGTCACCGCGATCGGCGCGGACACCGAGTTCGGCAGGGTCGGCGCGCGCCTCGCCGCTGCTCACGTGCCCACGGCGTTCGAGCTCGGGCTGCGCCGCTTCGGGCTGATGCTGATGCGCACCGCGGGCGTGCTCGTGGGCCTCTTGTTCGCCGCCAACGTCGCGCTCGGGCGTGGCGTGATCGAGGCCCTGCTGTTCTCCCTCGCACTCGCGGTCGGCCTCACCCCACAGCTGCTGCCCGCCATCGTCAGCGTCACCCTCTCGTACGGGGCGCGGCAGATGGCCCGCCAGCGGGTGATCGTCAAGCGACTCGACGCGATCGAGGACATTGGCGCGATCGACGTGCTGTGCACCGACAAGACGGGCACGCTCACCACCGGCGTAGTGCAGCTGACCAAGGCACTCGATGCGAGCGGCGCCGAGTCGGCCGATGTGCGCACCCTCGCCTGGATCAATGCGTCCACGCAACGCGGGTTCATCAACCCGATCGACACCGCACTCGCCGCCGACCCGCCCGCCGAGCCCCCGGCCGTGCGCCTCATCGACGAGCTGCCCTACGACTTCGACCGCCGGCTGTTGTCCGTGCTCGTCGAGATCGACGGCGTCACCACGCACGTCACCAAGGGCGCCGTGCAATCGGTTCTGGCCGCCTGCGGCGATGGGGCACCGGCCGACGCGACGGAGCGCTTCGAGCAGCTCTCCACCGAGGGTTTCCGCGTGCTCGCGATCGCCACCCGCACGTACACCACCGACGCACCGACGAAGCTGGCCGTGGCCGACGAGAGCGCTATGGCGTTCGCCGGGTACCTGTGCTTCGTCGACCCGACCAAGGCCGACGCGGCAGAGGCGATCGCCGAACTCGTCAGCCTCGGTGTCGCCACCAAGGTAATCACCGGCGACAACCGCTACGCCGCCGCCCACGCCGCCGCGGCCGTCGGCCTGTCCGTCGAAGGGCTGCTCACCGGCGACGAGATGGCGACGCTCACGCCCGAACAGCTCACCGCACGGGTGGCGACCACCGCGGTGTTCGCCGAGATCGATCCGCTGCACAAGGAGGCGATCGTCGCCGCGCTACGAGCTGCCGGCCGTACGGTGGGTTACCTCGGCGACGGCATCAACGACGCACCCTCATTGCGCAACGCGGATGTCGGCATCTCCGTGGACACCGCGGTCGACGTGGCCAAGCACTCGGCCAGCGTCGTGCTGCTCGACAAGGACCTCGCCGTGCTCGCCGAAGGTATCCGTCAGGGCCGCCGCGTGTTCGCCAACACGCTGAAGTATGTGCAGGTCACGATGTCGGCCAACTTCGGCAACATGATGTCGATGGCCGTCGCCGCGGTGGTGCTGCCGTTTCTGCCCCTGCTCCCCCGCCAGATCCTGCTGCTCAACTTCCTCTCTGATGTACCGGGCATGACGATCGCCGCCGACCGCGTCGATCCCGAGTCCGTGGCCGATCCGCACGGCTGGGACATCACCCGGCTGCGCACGTTCATGATCGTGTTCGGCCTGGTCAGCTCGGTGTTCGATCTCACCACCTTCGCCGTGCTGCGCTGGGGCTTCCACAGCGAGGCCGGCCTGTTCCGCACCGGTTGGTTCATCGAGTCCACTGCCACCGAACTCGCAGTGATGCTCGTGCTGCGCACGCGCCGGCGGGCATGGCGCAGCCGCCCCGGTACGGCGTTGCTGTGGTCGTCGGCCGCGATCGCGGCGCTGACCGTCGCCCTCCCCTTCACACCGATGGCCAATGATCTCGGGTTGGTGCGCCCCGGCGTCGGCGTGCTGATCGTGCTGGCAACGATCACGATCGCCTACGTGATCGCCACCGAGATCGCCAAGGAGTGGACGACGCGGCGCGACCGGGCGAAGGCGAGCTGAACTCAGCGGGCTCGCGTCAGCCGGCTTCGATCGTCGCCCCGCCGTGGTCGATGCGCAGGATCTTGGTGTGACCCTCCGAGGGCAGCGCCGCGGCGAGATGCTCGGCCTCGTCGACTGCACACATCACGGCCACCGCCGGTCCTGAACCACTGAGCCACGCCGCCCACGCACCCGCCCCGAGCGCGGCATCGAGCGCGGCCCCCGACGGCTCCGCGGCGGCCAGGCGCTGCTGTTGGTGCAATCGATCCTGGGTGGCGGTGCGCAGCGCACCGACATCGCCTGCCGCGAGCGCGGCGACGAGCAGGGCAGTGTGGCCGATGTTGAACACGACGTCGGCCAGCGGCACTGCTGCGGGCAACCTGCCCCGCGACTCGTCGGTGCTCGTGGAGAACGTGGGCACCCACATCACGATCGCGGGGTCGAACGACAGCCGGATACGCACTGCCCGTCCACCGGCGGTGGCGACGATGCCGCCGTACAGCGACGCGGCGACATTGTCGGCGTGACCCTCCAGCTCGGCGGCCACCGCCAGCAGCTCCTCGCGTGCCGCGTCGAGCAACGCCGGCGAACCGCCATGACGCTGAGCGTGCGCAGCGACGAGGCCACCGACCCGCACGGCACCGCTGAAGCCCATGCCCCGCCCGACCGGGATCGGCGAGCGCACCCACAGGTCGCCCACCCCACCGAAGCGGCGGAACGCGACGGCGGCCGGATGGTGCTCGTCGGCCGCGCGACCGCCGTCGGGCGGCGCACCGACGCCGACCTCGGCGTAGAGCGACAACGCCATGCCGAGCGTGTCGAAGCCGGGACCGAGGTTGGCCGATGACGCCGGAACGCGGGCGATCATTGCGGCACCGCCATGCGTTGATCAGCCATCAACGGCCCAGTTCCTCCGCGGCCTGCTGAGATACGGTGACCCAGCGACTCAGCAGAGCCGCAGCCGCGCCGGAGTCGACCGATTCGGCGGCTCGCTCGAGCCCCTCGCCGAGCGTCTCGGCGACACCGGCGACAACGATCGCCGCACCTGCGTTGAGGAGCACGATGTTGCGATGCGGACCGTGCTCGCCGGCGAGCACATTGTGCACCACCCGCGCGTTGACCTCGGGGGTACCACCGACGAGTTCATCCAGGATCGCCGGGGCCAGGCCCACATCGACCGGGTCGACCTCGAAGCTGCGCACATTGTCGTCATCGAGCGCGAGCACCGTGGAGCTGCCGGTGGTGGTGAGCTCGTCGAGGCCGTTGCCGTGCACCACCCAGGCCCGATGCGAACCGTGCACGCGCAGGCCGGCGAGCATGCGCTCGGCCATTCCCGGGTTGGCGACGCCGATCAGGTGGCGCTTCACCCGGCCAGGGTTGGACATCGGCCCGAGCAGGTTGAACACCGTGGGGATGCCGATCTCGCGACGGCTGGGAGCGGCGAAGCGGAACGCAGGGTGATAGCGGGCGGCGAGGCAGAAGCCGATGCCCACGTCCTCCACACAGCGCAGCACCCCCTGCGGGCCGAGTTCGATCGCCACGCCGAGTGTCTCGAGCACGTCGGCCGTGCCGCATTGCGAGCTGGCCGCGCGGGCGCCGTGCTTGCACACTGGAATCCCGGCGCCGGCGGTGACAATTGCGGCCATCGTGCTGACGTTGATGCTGTGGCTACGATCGCCGCCGGTGCCGACAATGTCGACCGCCCGCGCTTGCAGCTCGGGCGGCAGGGGCACGAGCGTGGCCGCGGCGAGCACGGCATCGAGCAGCCCGGACAGCTCGTCGGGCGTCTCGCCCTTCGCGCGCAGGGCGACGACGAACCCGATCAGCTGTGCAGCAGTCGCCTCACCGGCCAGGATCGTCGCCATCGCAGCGCGAGCCTGTGCCGCCGACAGATCGCGTCGCTCCAGCAGTTCGGTGAGAAGGGCCGGCCACCCGCCGAATTCGTCGAGACCACTCATGCGGTGCAGGCTAGGCAGTGTGGCATGGATACGGCGAAGGCGTTATGCCGTACGCCGCCGCTGACGGATCATCCGCCGCCGCTCGCGCTCGGTGGCGCCACCCCACACGCCGGCCTTCTCCCTCACCTGCAGGGCGTACTCGAGGCACGCGACCCGAACGCCACAGTCGGCGCACACGGACTTGGCCTCCTGGCCCTCGTCGTCGTCGTCCGGGTAGAAGATGCTCGGCTCGAGGCCCCGGCATGCCCCGAGTTGGCGCCAATTGATCTCTTTGGCCGACACTGAAGATGTCCCCCATCTACTGTGTTGCGGGATCAAACCCCTTGCAACGGGAAGGAATCTAGGTGCGCTCCGGGGGGCTTGGAAAGACCCAATTTGTGTCTTTTCTGCGCGTTTCGCCCCGTCAGGCGGTCAAGTCGGCCCGCAACTCGCCGATCGTGGTCGTCGCCAGCTCGACCGCCTCGGTGTACGCGGGGTGGGCGATCTCCAGCAGGGTGCCTTCGCCGAAGGCTGCGACCTGAGCGGGGCTGAAGGCGAACGTCACGTAGTGCACTGCCGCCGTGGTGTGCTCGCGAGTGAGTTGTTCGGCGTGCTGCGGGTCGACCGCGCACGGCACCACTTCACCGGTGGGCAGGCGGAATCGAACGGCCTGCTCGACGCCCACCAGCTTGGGCAGCCACTCTCGCATCTGTTCGTCGGAGGTGAGCTCGATGAACATCGTCGCGCACAGCTCGCCGCGCTCGGGCACCATCGGGTTGTACACGTCGAGTTCCTGCTGGACGCCCTCGTCGGTGAGGATCTTCTCGGCGCGGGCCATCTCCTGCACCTGGAACCGCATCGTGTCGTGGTTCTCGAAGAGCAGGGTGATGATCGTGCCCACGTGCACGCGGCGACGACGCTTCAGCTCGATGACATGAACGCGAAAGGTGTCGCGCTCGCGCTCGTAGGCGCGCACGTCGGCGATGTCGGCGAGGGTGAGCTTGCGCGAAACGATGTGCGTGGTCACTTCTGGGTGTTCTCCTCGGCGATGCCGTAGGCACGGGCGATCAGCTGCAGGGGGTGCAACGGAGCGGCGCCGGTCTGCTCGGTGATCGCGGTGTTGGCCAGGTGGCAGTCGCCGGCGACGACATCACCCTCGGCCTTGCGGATCTCGTCGGCCAGCTTCTTCGCGATCGGGATGCTGATGTCGGTGTTCTCCGCCCTCAGGCCCCACATGCCGTCGATGCCGCTGCACAGCTGTACCAACTTCACCTTCGCGCCGGTCAGCTTGATGAGATCGCGGCTCTTGAGGCCGATGTTCTGTGCCTTGAGGTGGCACGGGGTGTGGTACGCGACTGTGCCGGGCACCTCACCGGGGAAGTCGGTGTCGAGCGAGGTGCCCTCGCCCTTGTGCAGCTTCATCAGGTACTCGGCGGCGTCGTAGGTGTGCTCGGCGACGAGCTTCGCGTCCTCGCCGCCCACATAGTCGACATAGTCCTTCTTCAGCACATAGCCGCACGTGGGCTGGGGCACGACGATGTCGTTGCCCTTGCGCACCGATTGAGCCAGCGCCTTCACGTTCTTCTTCGCGACCTTGGTGAACTGGTCGATATCGCCGCTGTGCAGCCACGGGGCACCGCAGCACGCGGTGGTGTCGGTGAGCGTGCATTCGACGCCGTTGCGCTCGTAGACCTTCACCAGGTCGTGGCCGACACCGGGGGCCTGGTATTCGACGAGGCAGGTGGGGAACACGGCCACCTTGCCCTGGCGCTTGGTGAGGCGAACCTTGGGGCGCCGCTGGAACCAGGTGGTGAAGCGCTGGCGGGCGTACGGCGGCAGCAGTCGCACGGCGGACACACCAGTGGTGACCTCCATCGCCTTGCGCACGAGCGAGCCCGGCTTGGCTCCCACGGCTTTGTTGGCGAGGGGCGCCGCGAGTGTGGCCGCCTTGCCCATCAGATCGGTACGGCCCATGACCGCATTCGTGGCCCGCGACTTGAGGCTCACCTGGCCTGTGGCGTGGCGCATTGCGTCGGCACGCAACATCAGCCGCGGGAAGTCGAGCGCCCACTCGTGCAGCTCGGGGATGTAGGGGCAGTTGACGTAGCAGAGCTTGCACTGGAAGCACTCGTCGACGACCTGGTCCTGCTGGGCGGGGGTGAGCCGACCCGCGTCCTGGTCGTCGTGGCGGTCGATCATCTCGAACAGCGTCGGGAACGAGGTACAGAACTTGAAGCACAGACGACACCCGTGGCAAAGGTCGAACACCCGCGTCATCTCATCGCGGACGTCCGCCTCGTCGAGGTACTTGGCGTGCTTGGGGTCGTACGTGATCGTCATGTCGAATGTCTGCGGTTCAGCGGCAAGAGGGGCAGAGGATGCTATGTGGGGTCGTGGAGCGGAGGGGGCGTTTGCACGCCCCCTCCGCCACGTATTCGGCTCAGAGCGCGGCGAGGCCCTGGGCGAAGCGGCCGGCGTGGCTCTTCTCGGCGCGAGCCAGCGTCTCGAACCACTCGGCAATCTCGGTGAGACCTTCTTCGCGGGCGGTCTTGGCGAAGCCCGGGTACATCTGGGTGTACTCGTAGGTCTCGCCGGCGATCGCGGCCTTGTAGTTGGCCTCGGTCTCGCCGATCGGCTCGCCGGTGGCCGGGTCGCCCACCTGGGCGAGGAACTCGAGGTGACCGTGCGCGTGGCCGGTCTCACCCTCGGCGACCGAGCGGAACAGGGCGGCGGCGTCGGGGTAGCCCTCGACATCGGCCTTCTGGGCGAACCACAAGTAGCGACGGTTCGCCTGGCTCTCGCCGGCGAAGCACTCCTTCAGGTTCTCATGGGTCTTGGTGCCTTTGAGGCTCATTGCTTGCTCCTTGTTGCTGATCCTGGGTTGGGATGGGTTGGGAGATGGGTGAACGGGGTTGCGCGTCAGGCACGGCGGCACGCGGCACACAGGCCGTCGAACACGATCGTCGCGCGCGACGGGCGGAATCCATCGAAGCCCTGCACGGCGAGTTCGTCAACGTGTTCCACGTACACGTCGCGCAGTTCGCCACAGCGCTCGCAACGGGCGTGGTGGTGCTCTTGGGTGTTGGGGTCGAAGCGGGTGGAGCCACCGGCCGCCTGCAGCGCCAGCAGCTCGCCCATCGAGGTGAGATCGTTGAGCGTCTGGTAGACGGTGCGCAGCGAGATGCCGGGCATCCGCGCGCTCGCGTCGGCGAATAGGCCCTCCGCCGTGGGGTGGGTCATGTTGCCGTGCAACAGGCGGAACAACAGCTGCCGCTGCGGCGTGACCTTCAGGCCACGGGCGCGGAATTCGCTGGTCAGCTCCTCCGGTGTACGCACGTCGGCAACCATATCGACACCGACTGCTAATCTGCAACTCGTGCGAATTAGCACGGAGTGACTCCAGGCTCGTGCCCGGGCGGGCACCGACACCTCCCTAGGATGGCGACGATGCCCGCCTCCCCCGCCGCCACGCCCTTCCGCCGCGACCTGATGCTGAAGCGACTCGAGCAGGAGACCTTCGACGTGCTCGTCATCGGCGGCGGCATCACCGGAGCCGGGGTGGCGCTCGACGCCACCACCCGCGGGCTGCGCGTCGCGATCGTCGAGCGCGACGACTTCGCCTCGGGCACCTCGTCGAAGAGCTCCAAGCTCGTGCACGGCGGGCTGCGCTACCTGCAGCAGGGCGAGATCAACCTCGTGTACCAGGCGCTGCACGAGCGCCGCCGCCTGCACCGCAACGCACCCCACCTGGTGAGGGTGCTGCCGTTCATGATCCCGGTGCTCACCAAGGACGGCGTCATCTCGCGCAAGATCGCCCGCGCCCTCGGCTCGGCGATGTGGATGTACGACCTCACCGGTGGATGGCGGATCGGCAAGTTCCACAGGCGCCTGCGCAAGGACGCCGCCTTCGCCCACATGCCGACGATGCCCAAGGACAAGCTGGCTTCGGGCTACCTCTACTACGACGCCACCGCCGACGATGCCCGCCTCACGCTCACGGTGCTGCGCACGGCCGCCGAGGCCGGCGCGGTGGTGACCAACGGCTGTGTCGTACTCGACGTGCTGAAGGACGCCAAAGGCCAGGTGAACGGCGCGCTCGTGGAGGCCGACGGGGTGCGTATGACCGTGCTCGCCACGACCGTCGTGAACGCGGCCGGGGTGTGGGCCGACGATGTGCGCGAACTCGACGAGGAGCGGCATCCCGACAGCATCCGTCCGGCCAAGGGCGTGCACGTCACCGTGCCGTGGGCGAAGGTGCGCAACGACATCGCCGTGGTGATCCCCGTGCCCAAGGACCGACGCAGCTTGTTCGTGGTGCCGTGGGGGCCACTGCCCGACGGCACGTTCCGGCACTGCTACGTGGGCACCACGGACACCGACCACCGGGGATCGCTCGACGACCCCCAGTGCACCAAGGACGACATCGACTATGTCCTCGCCGCGCTGAACTTCAGCATCACCACCGGGGTCACCGCCGCCGATGTCACCGGTGTGTGGGCCGGCCTGCGCCCGCTGGTGAAGGCGGCGTCGTCGGGGCGCACCGCCGACCTCTCCCGCCACCACAAGGTGCACACGTCGCCCAGCGGTCTCATCACGATCACCGGCGGCAAGCTCACCACCTACCGCGCCATGGCCGAGGACACCGTCGACGCGGTGCTGCGCCGTCTTGGCCGCAAGGGCCGCTGCCGCACGCGCAACCTTCCCCTGTTGGGCGGCGAGGGTTTCCGCCGGCCCGCCGCCGACAGCCCCGAGGCCCGCCTCGGCGAGCGCTACGGCACCCTCGCCACGGAGATCGCCGCGCTCATCGCCGAGACGCCGGCGCTGGCCGAGCCGCTCGTGCCCGGGCTCGACTACCTGCGGGCGGAGGCCGTGTACGCCGTGCGCCACGAGATGGCGATCAGCCTCGATGACGTGCTGAGCCGGCGCACCCGCGCGCTCCTGCTCGACCGGGCCGCCACCCTCACCGCCGCACGTTCGGTGGCCGACCTGATCGCGCCCGAGCTGGGCTGGTCGGCCGACGAGATCGATCGCCAGGTGGCCCGCTTCACCGCCGTGTGCGCCGCCGAGCAGGCCGCCGCGATCACGCCCGAGCACGCCGCCGCCGAGAACGGCTGAGCGATGCCTGATCGAGCGTCGACGAACCCGATTCCGCCGATCGAGCTGACCGGCACTGCGTCGCGCTTCGGTGAGCCGGGCGACCTGCCTGCCGGCTTCGCCACCCGCCTCTCCGCGGCGTGCGAATGCACTTCCGATCTCACCGCCACCGCCGAGGCCAGCCGCGACTGGTGGCCGCTCGCATTGCACTGGTCGCTCGCCGGCCAGGTGCCGCGGCGAGCACCCCTCGTGGCCCGCCCCGCCACCACCGAACAGGTCGCCGCGGTCGCCGCGCTCTGCAACGGTGAGCGCGTGCCGCTCACCGCGGCCGGCGGGCGCAGCGGAGTCGTCGGTGGCTCGGTGCCGGTGTTCGGTGGGGTCGTGCTCGATCTCACCGCACTGCAGGGCATCATCGCCGTCGACGCCACGTCGGGCCTCGTCGAGGTGTGGGCGGGCACGTTTGGTCCCGAACTGGAGAGCGAACTACGCGGCACCTACGGCCTCACCGTGGGTCACTTCCCGCAGAGCTTCGACATCGCCACCGTCGGCGGCTGGGTGGCCTGTCGGGGCGCCGGGCAGTACAGCACCCGCTACGGCAAGATCGAGGGCATGGTGGCCGGCCTGGAGGTCGTGCTCGCCGACGGCACCGTCGTACGCACCGGGGGCTCCCCCGCCGCGGCGCAGGGCCCCGACCTCACCCAACTGTTCGTCGGCAGCGAGGGCACACTCGGCATCGTCACCAAGGTGCTGTTGCGCACCCACCCGGTGCCTGCCGGCGAGCGCCGCGCCGCGTACTCGTTCCCCACCTTCGCAGCTGGCATCGACGCCTGCCGGCGCATCATGCGCCGCGGCGCCACCCCGGCCGTCCTGCGCCTCTATGACGCGGTGGAGACCCAGCGCGGGCAAGACGGTGACGGCAGCAACTGCGCCCTGCTCGTGCTCGACGAGGGCGACCCGGCGATCATCGACGCAGTCATGACCGTGGTGGCCGAAGAGTGCGCAGCGGCGGCCCCACTGCCGGTCGACCTCATCGAGCGCTGGATCCACCACCGCAACGAGACCGGCGCGCTGCAGGCGCTCACCCACAAGGGGTTCGTCGTCGACACGATGGAGATCGCAGCCCCGTGGTCGCGGTTGCCCGGCGTGTTCGACGATGCCCGCGCCGCGCTGATGGCGGTGCCCCACGCACGTGTCGCCTCCTGCCACCTCTCACACAGCTACATCGACGGGGCCTGCCTGTACTTCACGTTCGTGGCCACTCCCCCGCCCGATGAGGTCGATGCCACCTATGTCGCCCTGTGGAACGCCGGCCAGCGCGCCGTACTCGCCGGTGGGGGCAATCTCTCGCACCACCACGGCATCGGCCTCAACCGCGCCCGGTTCATGTCCGATGCGCTCGGCTCGGCCGCTGTTGTGCTGCAATCGTTGAAGGACTCGCTCGATCCCAACGGGGTGCTCAACCCCGGCAAGCTCGGGCTGGCGTCGCCATTCGGAAAGGTAAGTTGGCCGTGAGTGCACTCGATCGCCGCGCACTACGTCAAGGCGCCTCGGTGGCGCTGCTGTTCGCCGTGCCGTTCTCCATCGGCGCATCGGTACTCAACACCCGCGACGACAAGTCGCCGTGGGTCGCCGTGCTGTGGCTCGGAGCGGTCGGTGGCTTCACGCTCGGCGCCGCCATCGCCGCGTGGGTGCAAACCACCGGGTACCCGATGGTGCACGGCATGTTCACCGCCGGCGGCACCTACCTCGCCGCCCAAGGCGTGTTCACCATCATCCGCCTCGCGCGAGGCGCCTCGGTGAGCTGGCTGAGCATCTTCTTCACGTTCACGGTGGTGGTTTTCTCCGGTGTGATCGGCGGGGCGATCGGCAGCGCGCTGCGCAAGCGCGGAATCGTGCCCGGCGCACTCGCCGCGGCGAAGGCCGCGAACGCCGCGGAGCATGGGGGCGAGCAATGAGCATCCTGGTCGTCGATGTCGGCACATCGGGCCTGCGCGCCGCGGTGGTGACCCCCGCGGGCGACGTCGTGGCCCTCGAGTACCGGCCGTTTCCCCCGTCGTCGCCGTTCCCCGGCATGGTGGAGTTCGATGCCGCCGGGATGGCCGCCGCGGTGCTAGAGGTGTCGCATGCGGCCCTCGCCAAGGCCGGCCCGGTCGCCGCGGTGGGCATCACCGCCCAGCGGGCCAGCACGATCGTCTGGGACCGCGCCACTGGCGAGCCGGTGGGTCCCGGTATCGGCTGGCAAGACCTGCGCACGGTGTTCGACTGCATCACGGTGAAGGCCGAGCACAACCTGCACCTGGCCCCCAACCAATCGGCCACCAAGGTGAGCTGGCTGCTCAACACGTTCGATCAGGGCCGCGAACGCGACCTGTGCTTTGGCACGGTCGATTCGTGGGTGGCCTGGGTGCTCAGCCAAGGCGCCGTGCACGTCACCGACCACTCCAACGCGGCCGTCACCGGCCTGTTGAAGCCCGACGCCTCCGGCTGGTCGGCCAGCGCGTGCGCCGCGCTGCAGATCCCCGAGCGGATGCTGCCGGGTTTGGTCGACACCTCCGGCGTCTTCGGTGAGGCCAGCGCCCTGCCCGGCACTCCTCCGCTGGCGGCGCTCGTGGGCGACCAGCAGGGCAGCCTGGTCGGCCAGAGTTGTGTGCGCCCCGGCCAGGCCAAGATCACGTTCGGGACGGGCGGCATGCTCGACATGTGCACCGATTCCGCGGCACCCACCACCGGCAACCGCACGGCGGAGGGCATCTTCCCGATCGTCGCCTGGAGCCGCGCGGGTCGCTGCACGTGGGGGGTCGAGGCGATCATGCTCTCCGCGGGCACCAACGTGGAGTGGCTCGTCACCGATCTCGGCATCCTCGCCGACCCAGCCGAGAGCCATGCCATCGCCGCCCAGTGCGCCACCGCCGACGGCGTGATGTACGTACCGGCGCTGATGGGCCTGGGCACCCCGTACTGGGACTACGGCGCCCGCGGCACTCTCTTGGGCCTCACCCGCGGCAGCGGCCGCCCACAGATCACTCGTGCGGTGCTGGAAGGCGTCGCCCAACGCGGCGCCGACCTGCTCGACGCGGCGGTTGCCGGCACCGGTTACGAAGTGCCGCTCGTCCGCATCGACGGCGGCATGAGCCAGAACCCGACCTTCGTGCAGGCCCTCGCGGATGCTACCGGGCGCCCGGTGGAGGTGTCCCGCCACACCGAGGCCACCACGGTCGGGGCGGCCTACCTGGCGGGCCTCGCCGTGGGGGTGTGGGGGTCGCTCGACGACATCGCCGACGCCTGGCGACCCGACCAGGTGGTCGAGCCGGCCGGGCCTGTCGACCGCGCCCGATGGGCAGAAGCCGTGTCGCGATCGCAACGGTGGATACCCGACCTGTCGGCTCTGGACTTCTAGAGTTGCTCTGCTCGCCCCCGGCCGGGAAAGCTATGGGGCGATCGTGTCGAAAGGATGAGCCCGAGTGGAAATCGAACTGACCGAGAGCGTCGATCACGCCGCGCCCCAGCGGGTGGGGCGCCGTGCGTTGATCGGTGTCGGTGTCGGCGGCGCAGCCGTATCGCTGCTGCCGTTCCTCAGCGGCCGTGCCGGGGCGACGACCGCCGACGGCACCACCACCACCGTCCCGCCGCGGCGGCCGACCGCAACCGACGCCGAGCTGTTGGGCACCGCCCAGCAGGTCGAGCTGACGGCGCGTGAGCTGTACGACACTGCGCTCGGCCTCACCGGGTGGTCCGCGGCCGAGACGTCGGTGGTGGTCACCGTACGCGAGGCGCACGAGGCGTTCGCCCAGTCGCTGTCTGGCCTGCTCGGGGTGTCCGCCCCGCGGACCGCCGACGATGCGCTGCTGCGCAGCCTGAGCGGCACCTTCGCGGGCACCCCGAGTACCGCGCTCAAGGCCGCTTACCAACTCGAGTCGGCGCTCGTCGCCACCCACCTCGAACTGCTCGGGCAACTGCAGGGCACAGACGGCGCGGCGCTGCTCGCCTCCGTCATCACGAGCGAGGGCCGCCAGACGACGGTGCTTGCCGAACTGGCCGCACTCACCGACGAGAGCGAGCTACTGGTCGACCACGAAGCAGCGCCGCTGGTGGGTCAGGGCTGATCGACATGAGCAACGACATGAAGAACGAGGAAGCGATGCAGCCGACCAGCCAGACCACCAGCGGCACGAGCCGCCGCGGCCTGCTCCGCCTTGGCGGGTTCACGCTTGCGACGGCGATCATCGCCGCCTGCAGCGACACCGATGGCAACAGGATCGGCACGTCGGGTACCGGCGAGACCACGCCACAGCTGCCCGACGCGATCGTCGACAACGGCGTGCTCCTGCGCACGATGGCCGGCCTGGAGACTTCGATCGCCAACGCCTACCAGCGGATGATCGACGAGTCGTTGCTGTCGGGCCCGAGCGGAACGTTCCCATCGCTCGGCGACACCACGGCCCTGGTCACCACATTCCAGGCGCACCACGTGGCCGCGGCCAAGGGCTTCAACCAGCTGGCCGTCGCCGCCGGAGCCGAGGCCTGGACGTGCGGCAACACCCGCTACGACGACGCCTTCATCACCCCGATCTTCGATCGCGTGCTGAACGGCGCCGAGGCCACCGACACGGCACTGGCGATCGCCCCGAGCGAGGATCCGGTGCGCGACTTCGCCAACTTGGTGCACGCGCTCGAGACGCTGTCGGCCGAGTCCTGCCAGGCACTCGTCACCCTGGTCAGCGAGCCGGGTATCCGCGCCGAAGCGATGGGATACGGCGTGCGCTCCGCCCGCCAGGCCGCGTTGATGTCGCTGAAGCTCAACCCCGGCGCCTATGTGTCGGACGTCGCCTCCACCAGCGCCCAACCGACCGTCACCACCGAGGCCGCGGCTGCCACCACACCGGCCACCGAGGCGCCCGCCGGCTCCGCCCCGCCCCTGACCGAGATCCCCCTGCCGGTGGCGATTCCGTCGCAGTTCGGCGCCCTGTCGGCGATCACCTACATCGGTGGCGCCGGCGATGAGAACGGCGTGCGCCTGAAGTACAACCTGGAGACGCCGAGCCTCAACTCGTACGCCTACGCCTACACGAGCTGCCCGGGCTGACCCCGGCCCCGGCCCCGGCCCCGGCACCCCTACACTGACCGGCGGTGAGTCGGCCGGGTGGCCGCGGCGCGACGTGATCGCGTCGAGGAAAGTCGGGACTCCACAGGGCAGAGTGCTGGCGCGAGCCAGGTCGGGGCGACCTGACGGACAGTGCAACAGAGAGAGACCGCCGATGGACCGGTTCGCCGGTCACAGGTAAGGGTGCAACGGTGCGGTAAGAGCGCACCAGCGTGCGAGGCGACTCGTACGGCTCGGCAAACCCCACTCGGAGCAAGGCCAAGCAGAGAGCATGGGCGGCCCGTCCGCCGGTTCGCCGGCAACTCTCGGGTAGGCCGCATCAGATGGATGGTCACCAGCACCGCACGGTGCGACAGGATCCCGCTTACAGGCCGACTCACCACC
>JAYRWH010000013.1:0-50108 GCA_041918155.1 Ilumatobacteraceae bacterium
CTCACCTCACACGACCCGGCTCTTCGGAACAGTCACTCCCGAACCCGCGCACCACGCTAATCACCATCCACCACCCCCTGCTTCGGCGCGCCCCACAACGAGCTCGAACCGCCACTTGACACAAAGAGGATTCTATCTGAGCGGGACAGGGGTACCGGCATCAGGTCCGGACAGGCCGGGGGACGCGTGTGCACACCACGGCCGGCGACACAGGATTCATCCAAGGGCCGGCGTCGCTGTCCGTTGGTAGGCGAGCAACAAGCCCAGCAAGATCACCACAACGAAACCAGCCCGCCACCTCGTGCCCGGGGTGGGGCTCGAACCCACACTCCCTCTCGGGAAGGGGGGTTTAAGCCCCCCGCGTCTGCCAATTCCGCCACCCGGGCCAGTGGCGTCACGCTACTGGCGCGAGCGGCGCCCATCAGACGACCGGGTGCTCCTCCACGAACAGGCGGGTGCGGCCACGCACGTGGGCCATGGAGTCGGCGGCGACGCTGATGCCGATCTCCGTCGCGTACGCGGCCTCGAAATCGGCCTGGCTGTCGAACCACAGCTCGGAGATGCCGTCGTACTGATCGGTTTCGCCGCACGCGTTGAACACGATGCGTCGGACGCCCGGCAACTGCGCGGCGAGCGGCGCGTGTTCGTTGAGCCACCAGGAACGGAATTCTTCGGGCGAAAGATCCGCCCGGCGGGACAACAGGATGACGGCCTTGAAGCTCATGCTGGCGCCCCGATGCGGTGCAGCGGGCGACCGCCGACGCCGAGCGCGAGCACGGCGACGATCTCGTCGTGGCGAGGCGCGTCGTCGACCGAGATCGCGATCGCGTCCATGTCGTCGAACACCCAGATGTCGCTGCAGTTCGTGAGCGGGGCGACGATGCGGGTGCCCGGGCCACCCATCAGCTTGGTGGACGGAATGATCGCCGGGCCCTTCCCGAGTGCGGCGCGGATCGGGGCACCGAACTTCGGGTGGATGAGCGCGGCGGCGTGCTCGATCTCCCCGCCGGTGCCGACGATTGCCGCCTTGCCGTAGGCCGACACCTCGTCGACCGGGCGGCCGAGCGCGGCGAGCGCTTCGGTCACCAGCAACTGGCCGAGCTCGGCACCGAGCGCCACCAGTTCGGTGAGATCCTCCACATAGGTGCCGGCCAGCGGGTTGGTGAACACCACCGCGGTCGCCACCTTGCGATGCAGTCCGGCGACATCGCGGCCCATCTCGCGGCGAGTGGTCTCCACCACCGACACCACCTTGCGTACTTCGATCGCCATCGATCCGGGCATACCCACTCCTCGTCGTTCGCACCATCGCACTCGCCGCGGTCGATTGAACCGACCGGGGCGAGGGCATCACGCTAGTGGTGTACCGTCACCGCCCATGAGCCAAGACGTGATCGACCGGGTGACCGGCATGGTGCAGGGATTCGACCAGCGGGTGCAGGCTGCCCCCGCCGATGCCTGGGGCAACGCCGCGCCGTGCGAGGGCTGGACCGCCCGCGACGTGGTGGTGCACGTCGCCAACAACCTGCTCGGGTTGGGCTCGGTGCTCGCCGGCAAGCAGCCGCGCCAGATCGCTCCCGAGGAAGACATCGTCGCCGCCTGGAACGAGGCTCGCGACCTGCTGCTCGGCGTGATCCCCACCGCCGATCTGACCACCAACGTGCCCGGTCCGTTCGGGCCGATGCCGGCCAACGAACTGCTCGGCCGCCTGGTGGCCACCGACGTGCTCGTGCACACCTGGGATCTCGCCCGCGCCGTCGGCGGTGACGAGCACCTCGATGCCGATGCCGTCGCCGCCGCGTACAAGGGCCTCAAGCCGATGGACGCGATGATCCGCCAGCCCGGCGTGTTCGGCCCGCGTATCGACGTCGAGGGCGCCGACCTGCAGACCGAGTTCCTCGGCTTCCTCGGCCGCGCCGTCTGACCGACCCGGCCGGGCGGGCGCGGGATACGGTTCGGCCATGACGGCTCGACGTTCAGCAGCGGCACTCCTCCTTGTCGGGACCCTCACGATCGGTTGCACCGCCGAGAGCAAGGTGTCGGTGCCCGAGCGCGTCTCCGCGACCGACAACACGGGTAGCACCGGCGGCACCACCACCACGGACGGTGGACTCGACGCGGGCACGATCGAGTGGGGCACCTGCCACGACGATCTCGCCGAGGACGAAACGCTGGAGTGCGCGACGCTCACGGTGCCGCTCGACTACTCCAGCCCGGACGGCGAGACGATCGATATCGCGCTCGTCCGCGCCCCGGCCACCTCCAGCCGAGACGGGGCGGTGTTGTTCAACCCCGGAGGTCCCGGCGGGTCGGGCTTCGACCCGATCGCGGTGAACGGCACCTTTCTGCAGTCGACGCTCGGCCTCGAACATTTCGATGTGATCGGCTTCGACCCACGCGGCGTGGATCGTAGCGGCGGGATCACATGTGTCGACGACCAGTACATGGACACCCACGCGTACCTCGACGACACCCCCGACACGCCTGCCGAGCAGGAGTTGCTCGACACCAGCGACTCCTCGTTCGACGAGGCCTGCACGACCAAGTACGGCGACACACTGCGGTTCTATTCCACGGCGAACACCGCCCGCGACATGGATGCCATCCGCGCCGGCCTCGGTGACGACCAGCTCAGCTTCCTCGGCATCTCCTATGGCACCTACCTCGGCGGGGTGTACGCCACCCTCTTCCCCGACCGCGTACGGGGCATGGTGCTCGACAGCGCGTACGAGCCCAACGGCGACACGGTGGAACAGCAGTACCTCACGCAGCTCGTCGGCTTCGAGAAGGCGTTCAACGAGTGGGCCTCATCGTGCCAGGACGACGGCACCTGCGCGTTCAACGACACCGACGTAGGTGCACGGTGGGATGCGCTGCGCCTCCAGCTCGACGAGCATCCGCTGGCGGCGGACGACGGGCGCGAGATCAATCAGAGCACGCTGGATACCGCCACCCAGGCCGCGCTCTACAGCGAGAGCCAGTGGCCGGTGCTCTCCGCCGCCCTGGCCGCGGCGGAGAAGGGCGACGGCAGCCAGATCCTCGCGCTGGGCGACGAGTACAACGGCCGCCACGAGGACGGCACGTACGACACGCTGTTCCAGTCGTTCGGCATCATCAAATGCGCGAGTGGCATCACCGCCCAGCCGCCGACGGATCCCGAGGCGCTGCTGAAGAAGATCCACGAGCAGGCCCCGCGGTTCGGCAAGTCGGTCACGCTCGAAGACCTCACTCCGAAGGAGGGCGAGGACTACGACGGGTGCCACACGCTCACCGGCGCGGCCGAACCCGTGGAGCTCGGCTACGCCGGCAAGGGCCCGATCGTGATCATCGGCGGCACGAACGACCCGGCCACCCCGATCCGCTGGGCCGAGGAGATGACGGCCGAGCTCGGGCCGAACGCGCGGATGGTGAAGTACACGGGTGAGGGCCACGGCCAGTTGCTCGTGAGCACCTGCGTCACCGACATCGAAGCCACCCTGTTGTCCAGCCTCGAACTGCCCGCCGAGGGCACCGTGTGCGACCCCGACCCCAAGGTGGAGCGGCCGTCGTGGTTCGACGAGATGCAGCTACCCGACACGTTGAGCGGTGTCGTCAGCCTGCCGGCGGTGAACTCGGCGCTCGGCCTCTCCGACACCACCGGCTACGGCGAGGTGCGCACCACCTCGCTGACGGCCCAGGAGGCGGCCGATGTGATTGATGCAGCCCTGGTGCAGGCCGGATTCCAGTCGCTGGGGTCGCAGGACATCGGCATCGCCGACACCCTCGACCACGGGTACTTCGCGCCCAACGGCGACATCCTCGTGGTGATCATCATGGGGCCGGCGGCGTTCGACACCGAGGATCTGGGCGGAGCCAAGGCCTCCGTGCCGGCTGGCAAGACCATCGTGCTGTTCGCCTACGTCGTGTAGTAACCAGCGGGGCGGTAGCCATCAGGCCACCTTGGCCGGCGGCGGCACCGCCGACACCCCGGGCAGCGCACCGGCGGCCGCCCACAGCTCGGTACGCAGGCGATCGGCCTGCGGGGGCTGAAGGCCGTTGGCCACTACCACCCCCTCGATCATGTCGCCGAGGACGGCCAGCCATGGGCGCCCCTTGAGCTGCACGGCCACCACCACCCGACCACCCGCGAGCCGGCGCAGCGAGCGATCGACCCCGACGATGCGCGGCGGGCAGCGGTAGCTGGGGGCGACCAGGCCACGCCGCCGCGCCTCGCGACCCAACACCCGGGCGGCGTTGGCGAAATCGAGAGCGGACTGGTTGGCGGCCATGTGCTGATCATGACAGGAGCGTGTGACAGGGTTGTCGGCATGCCCGCCGAGCTCACCCCAGGCACTGAGCCGACCACGGACTCGCTGGCGGAGACGGGCCCGGCCACAGCGCTCACGCCGACCCAGCAGCGCACCCTCGCGCTCATTCGCCGCGACCCGGAAGCGAAGGTGTTCGACGAGGCCTTCGTGGCCGAGTTGGTGACCGGCGCCACCGATGCCGTCGCCGCACTGTCGGCCCGGCTGGGCGGCGAGAAACTGTGGATCAGCAAGGGGCGCTTGGCGTCGGTGCACGGCTGCGAGCTGAAGTACCTGCAACCCGACGACTTCGCCTGGACGCCCGCCACCGCGGCCGGGTTCGTCGCCCACAAGGCGATCGAACTGGCCCAGTACTGGAGGGGTGCGGCCAGCCCACTCGATGCCGTCGATGAGGCCCTCGCCCGCCTCGCCGACCAAGCAGACGGACGCGGCGCGTTCGTGGAGGGCCTCAGCAGTGCCGATTGGGCCGAATTACGCAGCCGGGCAGTGGATCGCACCACCAAGTTTCTGCAGGACTTCCCACCCCTGCCCCGCTCAGCCCAGCCCGTCTACGAGGCCTCGGCGCGCTGGCAGCCACCGGGCACGATCGAGTTCTCCGGCAAGGCCGACCTCGTCGTCGGGCGCCCCGCCGGGCGGGAGAGCCGGCTGCTCATCGTCGACCTGAAAAGCGGCTCGCGCTCGTTCCACCACCGTGATGACCTGCGCTTCTACGCCCTGCTACAGACTCTGCGCCATTCGGTGCCACCCCGCCAACTGCTGACCTACTACCTCGATTACGCCGAGGGTGACGCCGAGGAGGTCACCGAGGGCATCCTCGAGGCGGCGCTGCACCGGGCGCTGGCCGGCATCGAGCGCCACATCGAACTCGCTGTGGAGGGCCGCCCGCCTCACAAGCGTCCAGGGATGGCATGCAGGTGGTGCCCACTGCGTACCACGTGCGAGGAGGGTCGGGCCTTCCTCCACGAGGAAACCGATGCCGGCTGAGGCCGGCCCCATGCGCGAGACGCAGCGTCGCGAGGGCAGTAAGATTGTCCGTCGGAGCCAGTCCCCCCGGCACCACCGAATGGAACTCGACGAATGAAGCGCCGCGACCTACGAGACCTGATGATTGCCGCCGGTGTCGGCGTGATCGGTATCGCGGTCGTCGCCCCTCTCGTGGGTTCGCAGACATCCTCCAACGCCGGTGCCATCTCCGGCGCCACGGCGCCCTCGACCGTCGAATCCGCCACCGGTTCCACCACCGCCACTGTGCCCGGCACCGGTTCCGGTGTGCCGGGTTCGGGCGCCACCGATGTCACCGGGTCGAGCGGTGTCACCGACTCCTCGACGGTTTTCGATGTGGGAGGCGACACCGACGAGGGCTGCAAGATCACCGAGCGCTCCATCCGCCAGGGCAGCACCGGCCAGAGCGTCACCTGCCTGCAGCGCGCACTCGCGGCCGCCGGCTATCTCACCACCGCCCCCACGGGCACCTACGACTACGCCACGGTGCAGGCCGTGCGCAAACTGCAGACCGCGAAAGACCTGTTCGTGGACGGCATCTCCGGTCGCGAAACCGGTCTCGCGCTGGGCATCTGGCCCGATGAGGCCTCGCTCGTGGTGCACACCCCGCCGCCCGCCCCCGGCGCCGTGGATCTTCTGGGGTACCCGCTGTCGTCGGTGGCCTCGGCAGGCGCCGATGCTCCCCCGGTGCCCGAGAACTCCGGCTCCGGCCGCCGCCTCGTCTACTCGCGCACCGGCCAGCGGGTGTGGGCGATCGACGAGAACGGGCAGATCATCCGCTCGTGGCTCGTCTCGGGCAGCAAGTACGAGAACGAGAAGCCCGGCGAACACAAGGTGTACAGCCGTTCCGAAGTCTCCACCGCGTGGAACGGCAAGGCCTACCTCAACAAGATGGTGCGCTGGCTGAAGACCGACATCGGCGCCATCGGGTTCCACTCGCTGCCGATCCACGTGTCCGACGGCACCGTGTACCAGACCGAGGCCGAACTCGGCCAGCGACTCTCGGGTGGCTGCCAGCGCCAGGCCCCGCTCGACGCGGCCTTCACCTGGGATTTCGCCCAGGTGGGCACCATCGTCTTCGTCGTGTGAGCCGGGTGCGGCGCCTCAGCGTGCTCGTCGGCGCGCTCGTGTTGGGTGCCTGCTCCTCCACCGCGTCCAGCACGCCGCCTGCCTCCACCACGGTCGCGACCACCACGACGACAGCGGCGCCCACCACCACCACCTCGTCCACGACGACGACGACGACGCCCACCACCACCGACCCGTCACCGAACGCCACCGAACTGGCGATCGCGGCCCAGTTCGCCGCTCGCGCCGAAGCGATGATGGCGAGCGGTGATGTACACGCCATCTCCCTGGCAGTGGTGCGCCGCGACCAGGTGCTCGGCGAGTACACGTTCGGCACCAGCCCCAGCGGTGGCCCGCTGACGTCCACCTCCCCATTCCGTATGGCCAGCGTCTCCAAGGTGCTCACGGCAATCACGGTGCTGCAGCTCGCCGAGGAGGGCCGCATCGACCTCGATCGCACGCTGGCCGAGCAATGGACCGGCCGGTTCGCGGTCACCGATGCGCGGGTGCAGGCGATCACCGTGCGCGAGTTGTTGCAGCACACCTCGGGCATGCCGCCGATGAAGAACACGTTCTTCGTCGACGGCGGCATCACCTGGCACCAGGCGGCCGACCTGGCGATCGCCGCCGAGCTGCTGTACGACCCGGGCACGGGGTACCGCTACAGCAACGCCAACTATGTGCTGCTCGGCCGGCTCGTCGAGCAGGTCACCGGCACCACCGTCGATGCCGCGATCAGCGCTCGTGTGCTGCAGCCACTGGGCATCAGCGTGGCCAGGATGAACACCGATACCCATTCGTTCGACCCCTACGGCCCGAAGTATGTCGTCGGGCGACTTCGCGAGTACCTCGAGGCGCTCGGGCCCGCTGGCGATTGGGAGATGTCGGCCGGCGACATGGCCAAAGTGATGCTCGCGTTGCAGCCGGACAGCCCGACGCCGTTGTTGCGGCCCGAGACCATGGTGGAGATGCTCACGCCCACCCCCCTGCCCGACGACGAGGAGAACTGGTCGTATGGGCTCGGGCTGATGCTCGGCCCGACCTGGTTCGGCCACACGGGCACGATCGAGGATGTGCGCGCAGTGGCGCTCGACCTCGCCAACGGCTACACGGTGGTGGTGCTGTCGGCCACCGACGTGCTGCCCAACGGCGAGGCGCTCATCGATGCGTTCACCGCCGAGTTGTACGCGCTCGCCACGCTGCCGCCGCGCTGAAAACCAGCGGGCGCCGGCGGGTCACATGACGTCGTCGACGCCGAGCTGCCACGAGAAGAACGCGAGCGCGTCGGCCAGTTCGTTGACTCTCATCGACACGGGCTTGCCGACGCCATGGCCGGCGCGGCCCTCCTGGTGCAGCAGGATCGGCCGCTCGGCTTGGGTGCTGCTCGCCCAGGTCAGCATGGCCGCCATCTTGCGTGCGTGGCACGGGTCGACGCGGCTGTCACCCTCGGCGGTGGTGAACAGCACAGCCGGGTACGCCGCTCCCTCGCGCACATGGTGGTACGGCGAGTACGCGTGCACCCAGGCGAACTCCTCGGCCACGTCGGGGTCGCCGTACTCGTCGGTCCACAGCCGGGCGATGAGGAACTGCGGGAAGCGGATCATGTCGAGCAGGGGCACGCCGCACCACACCGCGGCGGCGAGGTCGGGCCGCTGCGTGATCGCCGCGCCCACGAGCAGGCCGCCGTTGCTGCGCCCGTACACGGCCAGGCGCTCGCGGCTGGTGTAGCCCTGCGCCACCAGCCAGTCGGCCGCCGAGTGGAAGTCGTCGAACACGTGCTGCTTGTTCGCCCGCCGGCCGGCGTGGTGCCACGCCTCGCCGTACTCGTAGCCGCCGCGCAGACCGGCGATG
This sequence comes from Ilumatobacteraceae bacterium, assembly GCA_041918155.1. Lineage (GTDB taxonomy): Bacteria > Actinomycetota > Acidimicrobiia > Acidimicrobiales > Ilumatobacteraceae > UBA668. The sequence goes on from JAYRWH010000013.1 coordinate 8,226, forward strand.
CAGTACACGCCGCCGGTCGCGCACCAGGCTGCAAGTTCGGGCATCCACACCGGCGACTCGGCGATCGCGAACCCGCCGTACCCGGTGAGCACGAGCGGCGTGGCTGGACCGGGCGTGACGTCCGCGCGGTGGGCGACGAACATTGGGATCACCGTGCCGTCGAGCGAGGGAAAGAACACCTGGGTAACGGTCAGTGCGGGCAGGAGGGCGGGGTCGGGGGGCATGGACCACGGCTGCACACCATCGGCCGCGGTGTAGCGCAACGACTCCACGGGGGCGGAGAACGAGCCGCGGGCAAGGAAGGCACGGCCGTCGTCGGCATCGAGCGCGCCGACGCTGGCGACGCCGAGTTCCAGCCGGGTGCCGCCGGGCCAGCGCTCGACGGCATCCACGCCGACGCTGCTCGCCACGACGAGCAGCTCGTCGCCGCACACCGCATGCGCCCCGAGTACCACGTCGGGCCGCTCGGGCACGATCGTCTGCCACGTGGCGGGGTCAGCGAGCTGGGCGCTGATCACGCGGCCGTTCGGGGCGTGCAGGGTGGTGACCCCCACCAACCGCTCGCCATCGATGCGCAGGCTGGTCTGGGCGTCGGCGCCTTCGATGACCACGGTCCAGCCACCGGTGGCCGTGTCGAGCAGGTGCACATCCACCTGGGTCCAGCGCACCATCACGTGCACCAGCACGTAGCGGCCGTCACGCCCGTTGCTGACATCGGGCCACGACTCGGCGGAGGGCAGGCGGTCGAACACGACCGGGTCGGCCGCGCTGGCGGCGCCGAGCGTGTGGTGACGGATGTGGCGGTGGTACTCGTCACCCTCGGGGTACGCGGCGTACCAGAAGCCCAGGTTGTCGGGCTGCCAGGCGACACTCGCGCCGCGGGTGTTGGCGATGCGATCGGGCCGCACCACGCCGGTGGCCACGTCCATCACGTGCAGCACAGAGTTCTCGGTGCCACCCTCGGAGAGACCGTACGCGATCAAGCTGCCGTCGTGGCTGGGGTGAAACCAGTCGATCGCCACCGCCGCGTCGGCCGCCATCGCCGTCGGGTCGAGAAGGATGCGGGCAGGGGCCGCCGGGTCGACGGCGCTGCGCAGCACGAGTGAGTATTGGTCAGCACCGGCGGCACGCTCGAGCACGAACAGGTGCTCCCCGGCGACGGCCAACGAAAGCGTGGTGGGCAGGCCCGTGAGCGCGGAAAGGCGCTCGTGCCAGCGGCCCCTGGCGGGCCTGGCCTCGAGCGCCTCGCGGGTGCGTTGATTGTGGAGGGTGACCCACTCGGCGACCTCGGAGGACTCACCGTCCTCCAGCCACCGATACGGGTCGGGCACCGTGACGCCGTGGTAGACGTCGGCCTCGTCGCCTCGCCGAGTGGCGGGCGAAGGGGCTACCGGTGAATCAGCCACGCCCCATGTTGGGACGCTTGCCGTGGTTCGCCTTGCTGCGGCGCAGGCGCGCCTTGCGCTTCTTGGTCTTCTTCGACATAGGCGCATGAGTCTATGGGCGGTTCCTTCGAGCGGCTACTGTCACCCGGATGGCAATTGCGATGCGAGACCGCATTTCTGAAAAAGCAGCCCCCTACCTCCAGCCGGGCGAGGTCATCCAAGACGCATTCGCCGGGCAGGCGGCCAGCCCGTTCTGGTCGTTGCTCAGCTACTGGATCATCATCATCAAGAACGCATACCGCGCCGTGGTCGTCACCGACCGCCGCATCGTCGTTTTCCAGAGCAGCCGCTGGGGCTACTCGAACATCAGGAGCGTGAAGCGTGAACTGCCGCGGGCCACCCGCCTCGGCCCGCCCCAGGGCACCGTCTGGTACAAGACCGAGGTCCTCGGCGAGCTGCTCTACATCCACCGCCGGTTCTTCAAGGACATCGAAGCCGCGGACGCGAAGCTGGGTTGACGCCCGGCCAGGTCCTCAGTCGACGCCGGCCACCCAGTCCAACAACTGCTCCACCGGCCAGGAATTCAGTACCCGCTCCAGCGGCACACCCACCTCGGCAGCGCGGTCGCATCCCTTCGGCAACCACTCCAGCTGCCCGGTCGCGTGCGCGTCGGAGTCGATCGCGAAGTGGCAGCCGTACTCGATCGCCATCCTCATCAGCGGTCGAGGCGGGTCGAGCCGCTCAGGGCGGCAGTTGATCTCCACAGCCGTGTGGAACTGGGAGCAGGCCGCGAACACATAGTCGGGGTCGAACGCGGACGGGTCGCGTTTGCCGATCATGCGCCCCGTGCAGTGGCCGAGGATGTCGACGTGGGGATTGGCGACGGCGCGCACCATGCGCTCGGTCATCGGTTGCTCGGCCATGCGCAGCTTGCTGTGCACGCTGGCGACGACGACATCGAGGCGTGACAGCACTTCGTCGGGGTGGTCGAGGGCGCCGTCCTCCAGGATGTCGACCTCGATACCGGTGAGGATGCGGAACGGGGCGAGGCGCGCGTTGAGCGCGGCCACGTCGTCGACCTGCTGTGCGAGGCGGGCCGCATCGAGGCCGTGGGCGACGGTGAGCCGGGGCGAATGGTCGGTCACCACCATGTACTCGTGACCAAGGCCTACCGCCGTGCGGGCCATCGCCTCGATCGTGGCCCCGCCGTCGCTCCAGCGGCTGTGCATGTGCAGGTCGCCCCGCAGCGCGTCGCGGTAGACGGCCCCGGCCTCGCTGACGGGCACCTGGGTGCGGGCCTCCAGCTCGACGAGGTAGGCCACTTCCACACCGGCGAGCGCCTGAGCGATCACGGTGGCCGACGAATCGCCGATGCCGTCGAGTTCCGTGAGCGTGCCGGCCGCTGCACGGGCGGCAACTTCCTCCGCCGGCAGCGAACGCACCACGTCGAGCGCGCGCACGAACGCCTTGGCCTTGAATCCTGTGTCGTGGGAGCGGTCGAGGCAATGGACGACTCGTTCGAGGGCGGCAACCGGCGTCACCCGCGCGATCCTACGGGCCGCAGCGGGCCACTGATGTCCGCGGTGACGATAGCTACGTCCGCGCCAGCGGAATCCCGCGGGCGACGAGCGTCATCCTGATCACCCGGCGGAACTCGCGCATTGCAGCCGGCTGGGCTCCGGGCAGTGTGCGTACGACGATGCGGATCACGATGCCGGCGGGATCGATCCGCTCGACACCCTCCACCAGCGGGTGAGGTTGGTCGAGCAGGGCATCGGCGACTGCTGGTTGGGCGGCCGCTTCCTCGACGGCATCGGTGAGGGCGGCAAGGGCAAGGTCGATGTCGGCGTCGTGGGCCAACGTCACCTCGATGAAGCCCTGGGACCAGTTGCGGGTGCGATTGCCCACGCGCTGGATCGCCCCGTTGGGCACACTCCACAGCGTTCCGTCGGTGCCCCTCAACTGGGTCACCCGCAACGTCAGGGTCTCGACGGTGCCGACGGCGTGGCCGAGGTCGACCTCGTCACCGACCCCGCATTGGTCCTCCAGCAACATGAAGAAGCCCGCGATCGCGTCCTTCACCAACGACTGAGCCCCGAAGCCAACCGCGATCCCGGCGATGCCGGCCCCAGCGAGGAGCGGCGCGAGGTCGATGTTGAAGGTACCAAGGATGAGTAACACCGCGATGGCCCACACGAACGCCGACACCGAGGCACGACTCACGGCCGCAAGCGTCTCGGCGCGGCTGGCCACGCGTTGGTCGATCGTGTCGAGGCCATCCGCGATCTCGTCGGCCCCGAGGCGCTGGAGCGCCGCGCGAGCGAGAGAACGCCCAGTGGTGAGGCGCACCACGAGCGCCGTCACCGAACGACGCATCGACCGGTTCACCAGCCATGCGGTCGCGCCGATCAGGATCGCCACGAGCGGCCGGGTGATCACCCAATCGGCAGCAACGGCGAACAACCGGTTGTGGGTGAGGTTCCAGCCTGCTTCGCAGAACCAGGTCGGTCGGGCGCCACACGCATCGACGAGCCCCTGGTCCAGGCCGCTCTCGCCCGCCGCCGTCACAGTGCCGATCACGACGGGCACGATACAGGGTGCGGTCTTGGCGGGTTGGGCTGCTCGCCGCCCTCACCCCCGCGAGCCGACGTGGGCCGCGCCGCGGCGACGGAGGGTACCCATGAGGCCGATCCCGCCGACCAGCGAGGCGGTGGCCAGATAGGCGACCAATCCGTCGCCGCCCGCGCCCGTCACCGGCATGCTGACGACGCCCGATGTCGTCGGCGCCGGAGCGGTGGTGGTGCCCGGGCCGGTTGTCGGCGGCGCGGCGCCCAGGGTCGTGGTGGTCGGCGGCTGGGTTGTCGCCGCGGGCTGGGTGGTGGTCGGCGGTGGGGTGGTGGCCGGCTCAGTGGTGGCCGGCGGTGGGGTGGTGGCCGGCTCAGTGGTGGCCGGCTCGGTGGTGGCCGGCTCAGTGGTGGCCGGCTCGGTGGTGGCCGGCTCGGTGGTGGCCGGCTCAGTGGTGGCCGGCTCGGTCGTGGCCGGCTCAGTGGTCGGCGGCACCTCGGCCTGCCCGGTCACATTCAGGTGCAACGGGGCGCCACCGGTGATGAGCGTCTGCGCGCGCTGGCCGAGCACGGCTGCGGTACCGCGGTACACAACGGCAGAGCCGGGTGCCTCGGTGGCGGCGGCCACGGTGACGGTGCCCGATGGCGGGAGCGGAACCGTCACCGTGGCCGTGCCGTCGTTCCCCGTCGTGGCAGCTAACGGGAGATCACTGCCACTCACGAGGAGCGAGATGGGTTGGCCCGAAACCGGGTTCTTCCCGGCGAAGAGGGAGATGACGGCAACACCCTGCGGGTCGACCGTCACGGCGAGCGTCCACGGGCCGGCGAGGCGTTGCGCCTCGGCGGCCAGCTCCTGCGCCCGCTGCTGGAGATCGGCGCGGCCGCTCGCCGCGGCCAACCCGTCGAGCGCGGGTATGAGCGGAGCGTTGGCGTTCTGGGCCCGGTTGGAACCGGCCGCATCCTGTGCGTAGTAGTGCATGAGAGCCCACACGGCGGCGGCGGTGAGGGTGTCGGTGGTGTCGCCGTAGCGCCAAGCGATGTACGCGCTCAGTTCGCCGGTGGCGTCGTTCGGCAAGTTCTGGGGCACCGGGTAGGAAGGTTCGGCGACCGTCGGATGGATACCGCGGTTGTCGGTGCACGAGCCCACGCGATATTGGCCGGCCTCGTCGGTGAACAGCCATTGCCCCGCCCAGAGCGGGAACGGCGAATGGTCGCTGCCGGCCGTGTGGAACGCGAGCGCGAGGCCGGCGCAGCGATAGTCGCCCGGGACGTCGGCCGAGTTGTCATAGGGCGTGTGCTCGACACAGTTGGCCGGGATCGCTGTACCGAGCGGGCCGGCGCTCGCCCCGAGGGGTGTGGCGAGCGCGGCCGGCACGGCCAGCCCGACCACTACCGGAAGGAGAGGGAGAAGGCGGGTGATCGGCTGCATGTCCTCACTGGGTACAACGAGATCGCCGAACCGGCAGAAGATGCCGCCGATAGCGTGGAAGATCGTTATGGAACGCTTCGGCCTGGTCGGTCTCCCCAACGCGGGCAAGAGCTCGCTGTACAACGCACTCACCGGTGGGGGCGCCCTGGCCGCGCCGTACGCATTCGCCACGAAAGATCCGAACATCGGCGTGGCCAAGGTGCCCGACGATCGCGTCGATCGCCTGGCGGTGATGAGCAAGACCAAGACGCTCGTGCACGCGGCGGTGCAGGTCGTCGACATCGGCGGCCTGGTGGAGGGCGCGTCGAAGGGCGAGGGCCTGGGCAACAAGTTCCTCGCCAACATCCGCGAGGTCGATGCGATCGTGTTCGTGCTGCGTGCGTTCGTCGACGACGATGTCACCGGCCCCTCCGACCCGATCGAGCACCTGCGCGTCGTCGAGATCGAGCTGGCCCTCGCCGACCTGGAGACCGTGGAGAAGCGGCTCAACCAGGCCACTCGCCAGGCCAAGCTCGACAAGAGCGCGGCCGGCGAGCTGGAGGCCCTGCAGGCCGCGTACGACAGCCTTTCCCAGGGCCTGCCGCTGTACCGCGCCGGTCTGAAGGACGAGTGGCGCGAGACGCTGAAGCCGTACTTCCTGCTCACCAACCGCCAGGTGTTGGCCGTGGTGAACGTGGGCGAGAACGAACTCGACAAGATTCCCGAGGTCGAGGCCCGCGTTCGCGCCGAGTTCACCTCTGCCGGCGACCATGTCGAGGTCATCGGCATGTGCGTGCAGCTCGAAGCCGAGGCCGCGTCCATCGTCGACCCGGTCGAGCGGGCCGAGATGCTCGAGGGTTTCGGGCTCGGCGAGGGCGCCTTGTTCCGCATGGTGCGCTCCGCGTACCACCTGCTCGGGCTGCGCACGTACTTCACCACGGGCGAGAAGGAGACCCGGGCGTGGACGTTCTACGCCGGTTCTTCGGCCCCCGAGTGCGCCGGCCGCATTCACACCGACTTCCAGCGCGGCTTCATCAAGGCCGAGGTGATCCACTGGGACGAGCTGCTCGAGATCGGCGGCTGGAACAAGGCCAAGGAAGTCGGCAAGATCCGCATCGAAGGCAAGGACTATCACCCGTTAGACGGCGACGTGATGGAGTTCCGCTTCAACGTGTAGGTGAGTGCGGGTCGGGCCGCGGCTCAGGTCGGGCGCGATTCCTCCCGCTCCTGACCGACCCCGGCCACACGGGTGCGAATCGTGCCACCTGGTGGGACGAACCGCGCCCGTTCGCGAGGTCGGACGGCCTCGGGCACGGATCAGCGCTCTCGGCGGCGAAGAGGCCGAGTCCGCAGAAGCTGCATTCTCTCTGCGCACTCGCGACGTGTTGCTGAACACGCGGCTGCCGAGGCGTGTGCGCGACAGGCGACGCCGCCTTCAGGAGGCGTTCAGCTCTGCCAACCGACGTTCGATGATGCTGCGCAAGCGCATTCGGCTGCGGATCTGGAACACCGTCTTGTCCGCGTCCGGGCCTTGCATGTCGACCTCGATCGATGCGTCGACTCCGACGCCGTGTAGTTCCCCGACGAGGCGATCGAGCGCGGCTCGGGGTACATCGGGACAACTGAAGCAGATGTAGCTCGCACGCCACCGGACCGTGTCAACGACGAGTGCGAGAGTCCACGCGACCGTCGCGCCAACAGCGGCGCCCGCCAGCATGGGCGCTTCGCTGAACCATGCCGTAGCCAGACCGAGAGTGGCTCCGGGGACCAACAACGCCGCCCACCCCACGACATTGAGCTGCACCATCCGGAACCCGCCCGATCGCGTCCAGCGCCGCAGAACTCCACGCGCTCGGCCGGCCCTGGAGTAGCGCATCGAGGCGGTATCCGCAACGAACCAACCACCGGACGCGCCCATGCGACCATGCTCGCATCCCCGCCGTACTCTCGCTGTAAGAAACCGGCCGCCAAATCGGAAGAATGTCGAGATCACCTGAGCCGCACGTGACATCCTCATCCCGGACGTCCCTGAGGACATGATCGCCGCCGTTGACATGACGACGCTGCGGCTCGGCTGTTCACGACCCGAACTACCTCCGGCGGGTACTGGCTCGCGAGCGGGATGCTCGGTTCCCCCATCGGGCGCGATTCCTCCCGCCCGTGACCGCTCCCGACCACACGGGTGCGCTTCGTGCCACCTGCTGGGACGAACCGCGCCCGTTGCGGGGGGCGGCGCACCGAATCGAATCTGGCATGGCAGGCGAATGCGATGGGCAAGGGCTCGAGTCACGATGTCCTTGGCGTGCGGTAGGCGTCGAGCAGGCCGCGTGGCCACTTGCGGTCGGGCTGAACGCCGTCCGCTTCGACCAGCTCGGCCTTGATCCGGTCGTACTCGTAGCAGTTCAACTCGTAGCGGTTGCCCCACGGGTCGACCAGCTCGAACGCCCAGCACAGATCGAAGTCGACGAGGTCGGCGAGCACGAGCGCCGTGCCGGCAGTGCCGTCGATCCCGCACGGCAATGAACGGGCGAAGGAAATGAACATGTCGGCGTCGACGCTGAACGCGACGCCGGTCTCCTGCGGAATCAGCGGGTGGCCTGCGGTGGCCTCGAACAGCGCCAGCGTCGTGCGGCCACCGTCAGCCGAGATCTGCAGCGGCCCACCGTCGAAGCCATCCGCCCAGAAGGCGTACTCGGCCACCGGCTCGAAGCCGAGGTGCTCCGCGTACCAGCGTGCCGCTTCCGCCCGATCGGGCACGCGGATGTGCACATGATCGAGCCTTCCCATCCTGAAGGTTGGTTGCTGTTCCATTTCGCCAACGTAGCTGCGAAGCGCAGACCGTGCGGCGGGTAGTACGTTCGCCGGTCGTGCGCACCCGACTGACGATCGACGACGCCCGGCGCATCGCCGTGCGCGCGCAACTGCTCGACGGCGCGCGCCCCACCGACCTGCTGCAGCTGGTCGATCGCTTGACAATGCTGCAACTCGACCCCACCGCCGCCATCGCGCCCAACGCCGACCTCGTCGCCTACACCCGCCTCGGCGGCAGCTACCGGCCACAGCACCTCACGCAGGCGATCGAGCGCGACCGCACGCTGTTCGAGCACCGTGGCCAGGTGGTGGAAGGCGAGCCGATCGTCGTGAGCATCCAGCCGATGGCGAGCCTGGCGCTACACCTAACCGACATGGCCGCGTGGACCACGGGCTGGCAGAAGAGCCGCGAGTGGATGGTCGCCAACGAGGGCTTCCGCCGGCGGGTGTTGGATCAGTTGCGAGCCGAGGGACCGCTGTCGTCGCGCGACATCCCTGACACCGCGGAGGTCGGCTGGACGTCCACCGGCTGGACGCACGACCGCAACGTGACGCAGATGCTCGAGTTCCTCGCCTCGCGCGGCGAGGTAGCCGTGTCCGCCCGGCGCGGCCGCGACCGCCTATGGGATCTTGCCGAGCGCGTGTACCCGCAGGACCTCGTCGCGCTCCCTGCGGACGAGGCCCGCCGCGTGCGCAACGAGCGCTGGTTGCGCGCGCTCGGTGTCGCCCGCCCGCAGGCCGTGGGCGACGCGGGTATCCCGGTGGAGATCGAGGGCATCGCCGGCGAGTGGCGGCTCGATCCGGCGGCCACCGCCGAGGGATTCACCGGCCGCGCGGCGCTGCTGTCACCGTTCGACCGGCTCGTGCACGACCGCAGGCGAGCGCTCGACCTGTTCGGCTTCGACTACACGCTGGAGATGTACAAGCCTGCGGAGAAGCGCCGCTGGGGCTACTTCGCCCTGCCCGTGCTGCACAACGAGCAGTTGGTCGGCAAGCTGGACGCGACCGTGGACAAGAAGACCAAGGTGCTGATGGTGAACGCCGTGCACCGAGACGTGAAGTTCACCAGGGCGATGACCACCGCGGTCGACGCAGAGATCGACGCGCTCGCGGCATGGTTGGGCCTGGCCGAGGTACGCAGCGGCTGACGCACGGCTCGTCGTTCGGATGGCATGCGCCCGTGATATCCTCTGATATCACCGGGCAGGGAGACCGTAATGACCGACATCCTCATCCGCGACGTCCCCGAGGACGTCATCGCCGCCATCGACGCCAAGGCCCAGCGTGTCGGGTTGTCGCGAACCGAGTACCTGCGCCGTGCACTGGCTCGAGAGCGAGACACGCAAGCGAGCACGGTCTGCGTGGCCGACCTGGACAAGTTCGCCGACACGTTCGCCGACCTCGACGATCCCGAGGTGATGGGTGGCGCCTGGCGATGAGCGAGTGGCTCATCGACAAGTCCGCGCTGGTCCGGCTGGCGAGAAGTCCTGACGCGGAGGAATGGGCGAGTCGCATCCAGCGTGGTCTCGTTCGGATCAGCACCGTCACCCGGCTCGAGGTCGGCTACTCCGCACGTTCTGCGGACGACTCTCGCCGTGCGGCCTCCAGGCCACCGCTGAGCGCAATGCCGATCGAGTACCTCACGCCAACGATCGAGGACCGCGCCGTCGAGGTGCAAGTGGCGCTCGCCGATCGAGGCCAGCACCGCGCTCCCTCGATTCCCCACTTGCTCATCGCCGCGACCGCGGAGTTGGCCCAACTCACCGTGCTCCACTTCGATAAGGACTACGAGCTCATTGCCGACATCACCGGCCAGCCGGTCGAGCGTCTGAACCAACCGTGAAACGCCGAACTCGGCCGAGACGAAACGTGGGGCACGGGGGTCTGGGAGAGATGTGCTGCCCACTCCTGCGCGACGCGTGACCGACGACGAGTTCGAGGCGCTGCTCGCGCCTGTGTTGGCCGACCTGCGCCTTCGCCTGGGAGCAACGTGACGCGCTGTGTCGCATGGAGAACCCGGGCGGCTACCTGTTCCGCGTGTCGCAGTCGCGTGCCCGCCGCTACCGGCGATGGGGACAAACGGTCGCGCTGCCGCGGGAGTCGAACCCGGGCACGCAGGGCGAGACCGACCCGCGCCTCGATGAAGCGCTGCTCGGGCTGAACCAGGGCGAGCGCACGGTGGTGGTGCTCGTGCACGGTTACGGCTACCGCTACGAAGAGGCCGCGGCGCTGCTCGGGTGGACGCCCGGCGCCGTGCGCAACCGACTGCACCGCGGCATGACGAAGTTGCGCCACACGATGAACAAGGAGGACCCGGGATGAGGACCATCGAGGAACGGCTCGCCGACTACGCGTCGGACCTGGAGCGCGCCGGCGCGACTGCAGCGACTCGGCCCGCCAAGGGGCGCGGCCGGACAATGACCCTGATCGCCGTCGCGGCGGTCACGATTGCTGCCATCGCCTTCGTGGTGCAGCGCACCGCCGACAGTCCCGCGAGCGATCGTCCGGCGATCACACCCGAGCCATCGCCAAGCGGGGTCCCCTATGTGCCATCGTCCGTGGCAATCGCCGTGGGCGAGCCGACGGCGTACGAGCAGTGGTACAACGCGATCGTCGAGGGTGAGACGCCCACGTCGCTGGCCGAACGGTTCGGTGTCACCGTCGACGCACTGGCGATCACCAACGGGTGGGCTGACGGCGCCGACCATGTCCTCACCATCGGCGACACCGTGCACATCCCCGCCGACGCCCTGGCGGTTGCCGAGGCCATGGTGTCCTACGTCGCCGAGGGCGACTACGGCGTGGGCGTGTCGAACGACGGGCACACGATCTGCCTGCTGTATCGGACGGAGATCAGCGGATGCGACAGCCGCGAGCAAGGCGCAGTGTTCACCGTCCTCAACGGCGATGGAGCCACGACGATGGTGCTCTACGGCGTCACCACCGCTCCGAATCCAGGGCTGCAGGCGAGCCCCGGCACGCCCATTCCAGCGCTCAAGGTTTCCGAGAGGATCAACGGGCTGTTGGCGTTCATCAGCACCGACCTGCCGCTCGACTTCCAGGGCACGTTCATTGCGTTGGACGGCGAAGAGACCGTCGCCACGATGCCGTGGCCGCCCGTCGCTCCCCTTGGTGCATCCGGGTGCACGTACACGGTGCAATCGGGCGACAGCCCCAAGCGCGTCGCCGCGATGTTCGGCGTCACCCTCCAAGAGATGGGCGCGGCCAACCTGAACACCCCCGGGTACCGCAACTTCGTGGTCGGCATCATCATCAACATCCCGAACTGTGTTCCGCCGACCCCGTCCGCAGCGAACACTGCGGGCGGTTGAACCCGGGCGACAGGATGCCCCCCCGGCCCGTCCAACCAGCGTCGTGACGCAACCGCGGCAGAATGAGATGGTGAGCGCGCCGACCGGCTTTCGATTCAATGTGCGCAAGAACGGCGAGGTGGTGATCTCTCACCATGGCCGGGTCGCGGCGACTCTGCGCGGCCAGAGGGCTGAGGTGTTTCTCGACGAGATCAAGGATGTCGATGCCCAGGAGCTGATGGCGCGCATGACTGGCAACTACAAGCGCGGCAACGAGCGGATGTCGGCGAACCATCCGCGCAACCGCCAGACCTAGTTGCGACACCGGGACGCCACGGCTCGCCCTCACCGGCACGGCTGCGCGAACGTGGCCACATGCCGCAGCGTCAGGACGGACGGGTACGCGTCGAGGAACAGGTTGTGTTCGGGACCGGTGGTGGGCGCGATCTGCACTGCGACGTGTTCCATCCGCCGGTCGACGGCACGGGCCGCACGGCCGTGCTGCTCGTGCACGGCGGCTCGTGGCGGCATGGCGACCGCACCCAACTGCGCGGGTACGGCATCCTCCTCGCCCGCTACGGCTATGTGTGCGTTGCCAGCGAGTACCGCCTGTCGGGCGAGGCGCTGTGGCCGGCGCAGCTCCATGACGTGGAGGCCGCGCTGCGTTGGCTGCGGGCGAACGCCGACCGCCTCGGCGTCGACCCCACGCGCATCGTCATCTCGGGCAACAGCGCCGGCGCGCACCTCGCGCTGATGCTCGCCGGTCAGAGCGACGGTCTTGCCGCCGTGATCGCCATCTATCCGCCCACGGAGCTGCGCGTCGGCCGCCATCTCGACGACCCGATCCGCCAGCTGCTCGGCCCCGACCACACACCCGAGATCGAACAGCAGGCCAGCCCGATCCGCTATGTGCACCCCGGCTACCCGCCCACGATGTTGGTGCACGGCAACGCCGACGAGGTCGTGCCCGTGGAGGCGAGCTTCGCGATGTACCACGCGCTCGTCGAGGCCGGTGCTCCGGTGGAGCTGCACGTGTTCGATGGCGAGGCGCACGCGTTCGACACCGATCCCGCGCTCGGGCGCCAGGTGGCCGAGCTCATCGCCCTGTTCATCGAGCGCAAGGTCGCCTGAGCCCCCGCAGGCGGCGCCGGGCGGGCTGTCGCAGCACGTTGCTATGGTTGGCCGATGAACCGGCCGAAGTGGACAGCCGGAGTCGCGTTGGCACTCGTGATCGCTGTTGCCGTGGTCGCGGCGTCCGCCGGGCCCGTGCGCTTGTGGACCGACTCGTCCTCCAACGGGGAGGACGCGGCAATCACCGAGCCGACCGACGACGTCGAGCGCCCCGAGCCGTCAGCCGTGGAGCAGCGCCTCGACGGGGAGTGGCCGTCGTGGATCGGCACTGCGCTGCAGATCATCGTCGTTCCGCTCGCCGTACTGGTGGTGATGCTCGTTGTCGTCGTCGCGGCTCGCAACGCGCCCCAACTCGGACGGCGTCGCCGCTGGTTCCGGCGAGCGCACGGCGGGCGCTTCGACCCCCTGGCGGACGTGACCGAACCGCCCACGCTCGCGGTCGACATCGACGCCGCTCATCGCGCCCTGACCAGCGGGACGCCGGCCAACGCGATCATCGCCTGCTGGATGCGACTCGAGGCCGACGCAGGCGCCGGCGGGCTACCGCGGATGGCGCACGAGACGCCCGCCGAATACGTCGAGCGTGTCGTCGCTGCCGCATCCGTCGACCCCGCCCCGATCGGCGCGCTCGCCGCGCTGTACCGCGAGGCACGCTTCTCGCGGCACACCCTCGACGACAGCCATCGCGAAAGCGCCCGTACCGCGCTCAGGCAGGTCGAGACTGCGCTACGCCACACAGTGGGGGCAAGCCGGTGACGCGCCAACGGGTGATCATCACAGTAGGCGCGTGGGTCGTGGTCGTGGCGTCGTTGTGGGCGAGCAGTTCGCAACCGGCGGTACTGGCGATCGGCGGCATCGTCGTGGCCGGAACGGCGATCGTGTTCATCGCCGGCGACATCGCCCGCACCACCACGCCTGTCGAGTGGAGCCGCAACGCCCAGCCGTCGCCGACGCCGGCCGCCGAGGACGCGCGGGTGAACCGCCTTCGCCACCAGGTGCAGGCCGCCTGGCTCACCGGCTCGACCCGCGTCAACGACACCCTCGTCGATCTGGTCGACGATCGCCTGCTCGCCCACCACCACATCGACCGCGCTACCGACCCGGAACTCGCCGACCGCTTTCTCTCCCCGACCCTTCGCCGACTCGTCAGCGGGCCGCGGCGTCAGACCGCCACCCCGCGCGAACTGCAGCGGATCCTCACCGACATCGAGGCCCTATGAACGACCACAGCCAGATCGACATCGCTGCCACCTCGCGCCTCGCACGCGAGGTGCTCGACGAAGTGAACCGCGCCGTCGTCGGCAAGCGCGAGGAACTCGCGCTCGTGTTCTGCGGTGTGCTCGCCGGTGGGCACGTGCTGCTCGAGGACCTGCCCGGGCTGGGCAAGACGCTCGCGGCCCGCTCGTTCGCCCAGACACTGGGGCTGGAGTTCACCCGCGCCCAGTTCACACCGGACTTGCTGCCGGCCGATCTCACCGGCTCGTTCATCTTCGACCAGCGAACCAGCGAATTCGTGTTCCGCAAGGGCCCGTTGTTCACGGGCCTGCTGCTCGCCGATGAGATCAACCGCACGCCACCGAAGACACAAGCAGCGCTGTTGGAGGCGATGCAGGAGCGGCAGATCACCGTGGAAGGCGAGACGTTCGCGCTACCCGATCCGTTCCACGTGCTCGCCACCGCCAACCCGGTGGAATACGAGGGCACCTACCCCCTGCCCGAGGCGCAGCTCGACCGCTTCCTCCTGCGCGTCAGCTTCGGCTACCCCACGCCCGACGAGGAGTGGGAGGTGCTGTCGCGGCGCATGGCCCGTCGGCAGGAGGCCCAGCAGCTGCGCACGATCGTTGATGCCCCGACGCTACGAGCGATGCAGGCGGCCGTCGAGATGGTGATGGTCGACGACGACGTCAGCCGCTACTGCGTCGCCCTGGCGGTCGCCACGCGGCAGCACACGCACGTGCAGATCGGCGCTTCGCCGCGTGGCGCGCTCGCACTGCTGTTGTGCTCGCGCGCCCACGCGGTGCTCGCCGGCCGCGACTATGTGACGCCGGAGGATGTGAAGGCGGTCGCCGTGTCTGCGCTCGCCCACCGCATCACGATCAAGCCAGAGCTGTGGCTGACCGCCGCGTCGGGGGCGACGGTCACCGCCGACGTGTTGTCCTCGGTCCCGACACCCGCGCCCGGGGGCCCGATCCGATGAAGCGCGCGCAGCCATGGCAGCCCACCGCGGCGCACTTCCGCGCGCTCGTGGGCGGTCTCGTGTTGTCGGTGATCGCCGTGCTCGCCCGCCGCGCCGATCTGCTCGTGCTCGCGACTCCCCTGCTCGGCGCGGCCGTGTGGGGTGCGCTGCTGCGGCCCCAACGGACACCGGTCGTGAGCCAATCGATCGCTCACGGCACGGTGCGCGAGGGGCAGGCAACGACCTGGCACATCACGGTGCAGGACCCCGGCGGCCGGGTGGACGACGTCGCCGCACTGCTCGGGCCCGCGCCCTGGATCGAGCGCGACCCGATTCACGGTCAGATCGCGGTCAGTCTTCCCGACGACGGCGACGGGCCGCTCGCGGTCAGGCTGCGATCGACCCGCTGGGGACGACGGCGCCTCGACCCGGCGGTCGTCGTCGCGTCCAGTGGGTGGGGTGCCTACCAGTGGGCGTCGACCGTGTTCACCGACGTGCGGACGTTGCTCACCCTCCCCCAGGCCGCACCGTTCGACGCGTCGGCCCCGCCGGTGCGCACTCCCGGCTTGATCGGTGTGAACCGGTCACCTCGGCAGGGCGCGGGCAACGAGTTCGCCGGCATCCGTGCGTTCCAGCCCGGCGACCGCCTGCGCCGCATCCACTGGCCGCGCTCGATCCGCACGGGCGTGCTGCACGTCACCTCGACGTGGGCCGACCACGACCGCCAGGTGGTGCTGCTCATCGATGCGCTGGACGACGTGGGCGAGAGCGGCGGCCTCGATGGTTTTGCTTCCAGCCTCGACATCGCGGTGCGCGCGGCGAGCGCGATCGCCGAGCACTATGTCGCCGTCGGCGACCGGGTGGGCCTCGTCGCCCTCGGGTCGCGCGGGGTGCAGCGGGTGCCGGCGACGGCCGGGTTTCGCCACCTGCGCCGCCTACTCGAGGTCATGGCCGCGATCGAGCCGGCGCGGGCGCCGGCCGACGACGGGCGCCTGCCCCGCGGGCTCGGTGACGGCGCACTCGTGGTGATGTTGTCGCCCCTGCTCTCGCCGGCAGCCGTGCGCCGTGTGCGCACCGTCGCCGAGCGGGGGCTCACCACCGTTGTGATCGACTGCCTGCCAGAAGGCATCGCCTTGCAGGACTCCGAGGACCCCTACGTGGGTGTCACGTGGCGTATCGAGATGCTCCGGCGCGACCGCGACATCCGTCAGATCCGCGAGGCGGGCATCGCTGTCGTGCCCTGGCGCGGACCGGGCAGCCTCGACGCGGTGCTGCGCGACCTGCACCATCGTGCCGGCACGGGTGGGGTGCGCCGGTGAACGACGACGTGTTCCGCGCCCGTGTGGGCCTGCTACAGGCCGCGCGAGGCACCGGGTTGGTGCTGCGTTTGCTGATCGTGGCCGCGCCGTTCGCGGCCATCGCCTGCACCCGGCTCGCGGCGCATGACGGCGCGATCGCCGTCGACGTCGTGGCGATCTGTCTGGCGTTCCTGTGCCTGGTGTACCCCGACAGTCATGTCGGCGTAGCGGTGCTCGCCCTGCTCACAGGCGAGTGGCTGGCGACGGTAGACGACGCGGCCCAACCCTGGGCGCTAGGAATGGCCGTCTCGTTCCTGGTGTTTCATACGGCCCTCGCCGCCGCCGCAGTTGCCCCGCCCTCGGCGCGCTGGACTCCGGCGATGTGTCGCCGCTGGCTACGGCGCGCCGCCGTGCTGCTCGTCGCCAGCGCGGTCACAATGCTCGCGGTGCTGGCTGCCGATCGCATCCGCATGGCGGGCAGCGGCGCCGTGCTCGGCGCCGCGCTGGCCCTGCTCGCGGGCGCTGGGCTGTGGGCCGCCGCGACCGGCCGGGACACCCCGCCGAGCCGGTCGTAGACTGCGCGGGTGCGGCACCGGAGGGATATCGAGGGACTGCGCGCGCTGGCCGTCGTGGCGGTACTGCTCTACCACTTCGGGGTACCCGGGTTCGATGGCGGGTTCATCGGTGTCGACGTCTTCTTCGTCATCTCCGGCTTCCTCATCACGTCGCTGCTGTTGCACGAACGCACGGTCACCGACCGGATCTCGATCCGCCGCTTCTACGCTCGCCGCGCCCGGCGCCTGTTGCCGATCTCGGCAACGGTGATCGTCGCCACGGTGATCGCCGGCGCGGTGTGGATGCCCGTCACCCGGCTCTCGGACCTGGCGGAGGAGGCCCGAGCGGCAGCCGCGTTCGCGGCGAACCTGTTGTTCGCTCACCGCGGCACGAACTATCTCACGGCCGGGCTCGACCCCTCGCCGTTGCGCCACTACTGGTCGCTCGCGGTGGAGGAGCAGTTCTACGTCATCTGGCCGGGCCTCATCGCGCTCGTCACGTTCCGTGCCTCGAACGTTCGCCGGCGCACGGCATGGGCGATGGGCGCGATCGTGGTGGTTTCGTTCGCGCTGAGCGCGCTGCTCACCGCCGACAGCCCGTCGTGGTCGTACTTCGGCCTGCACACGCGGGCGTGGGAGCTCGGCGCGGGCGCTCTACTCGCGTGCCTCGCCACCGCGGTCGGGCGCATCCCCGAGACGGCGCGGGCGGTGATCGGCTGGCTGGGCCTCGCCGGGATCGTGGCGAGCGCGATCACGTTCGGCAAGGTCGCGGTGTTCCCCGGCTGGGCCGCGGCACTGCCAGTGCTCGCCACGGTCGCAGCGCTCGTACCCGGCGACCACACGTCCTGGTCGCCGGCCAAGGCGCTCGCGTTCGAGCCGTTGCAGTTCATCGGGGCCCGCTCGTACTCGCTCTACCTGTGGCACTGGCCGGTGATCGTCATCGCCGAGGCCCACCTCCTGCGCCCCCTCACCGGGCCGGAGAAGTGGGCCGCACTCGCGGCCGTGATCGCGCTCGCTGAAGCCGGCTTCCGCGCGATCGAAGGCCCGGTCCGCTACTCGCGCCCGCTGAACCGCCGCCCCGGCCGCTCGCTCGCGCTCGGGGCGGGGCTGGTGTGCATCGGCCTGATGGCCGGCGTGTTGCTCAACGCCTACGACCCGAGCCTTTCCACCGGCGTGGTCGCCGCCGCGCCGGACGCGATCGCAACGACGGTTCCGGCCACCGCGCCCGCCGGCACCGACCCCACGCTCACCCTCGCTACGGTGCTCACCGCACCCGCGCCCGTCACCACGTACGGGCGGACAGCGATCCCGGCCGTCGTCGATGCGCTGGCGAACGAGGTCGTGCCCGACAACCTGCGCCCCAGCCTGCGCTCGGCAGGCGGCGATACTTCTGCGATCTACGGCAATGGCTGCCACCAGTTCGGCGCCGCGCACATCCGCACGGATTGCGTGTTCGGTGATCCCAACGGCACGATCACGATCGCCTTGTGGGGCGACTCGCACGCGGCCCAATGGTTCACCCCGCTCGAGCAGATGGCGCTTGCTCACGGGTGGCGCCTGCTCTCGCTCACCCAGGGCAGTTGCGCCTACATCGACGTGACCGTGTACGACAAGAAGAACGACCGCGAGTTCCGCAACTGTGGCGCATGGCGCGACGCCGTGCGCACGTACATGCGCGACCAGAGCGTCGATGTCGTGTTCGTGTCCGAGCACTACGGCTTGCTCTCGGCCCACAACCACCAGGCGATCAGCGCGAACGACTGGAACGATCACCTGCCCGCACTGGTGGCCAGCCTTCGCGCCGACGGTATCGAACCGATCGTGATCGGCGACTCCCCCGACCCCAACACCACCGTGCCCGACTGTGTGGCCGCCCACACCCACCACATCGGCCAATGTGCGGCATCGGAGTACAACTCCGAAGACGTCGCCGTCGTGGAGGCCATCCGCTCGATCACCGCGGCCGCAGGCGCGGGTTTCATCGAGCCCGGCGAGTGGGTGTGCGCCGACGATGGGCGCTGCCCGGCGGTGATCGGCGACATCCTTGTGTACCGAGACGGCAACCACCTCACGGACACCGTCACGCAGTGGATCGCGCCACTCGTCGACGCGCTGGTGGCGCCGTTCGTCGAGGACTATGTCGCGTACCGCGACCTCAACCGTTGAACGGCTCGGTGGTGAGGAAGTCGGCACCCACGTATGAGGCAGTGCGGTTCAGCGAGGCCTCGTAGAACGAGCGCTCGCGAGGCGTGAGGTCGGGGCGGGCCAGGTTCTTCACCACGTCCTTGATCTCGAACGTGTAGCCCTTGTCGACAATCGTCGGATACACCACTGGTCTCGCGACGGTCACCGTGCCGTCGGGAGCGACATCGAAGGACACCTCCACGACAACGCCGTCCTGCGACTCGGGCGGGTACGGCCCGACGGGCATGTTGCTGAGGCTGTTCCCCATGCCGAACACGGTCCATACGCCGTTGACCTGTTCGATCGGCTGGATGACGTGCGTGTGATGGCCGACGACGAGATCGATGAGGCCGCTCGCGGTGAGTGCATCGGCCTGCGCACGCTGGGTGTCGTTCGGGTCGTGCTGCGGCTCGGTGCCCCAGTGCATGCTGACGATCACGATGTCGGCGCCCATGTCGCGGGCCTTGTGCGCATCGGCCAGGATGCGGTCGACGTCGATATTGTTCGCCCACCACGGTTGGTCGGCCGGCATGTCGAGCGTGGGGAAGCCACGGGTGTACGAGAGATGCGCGATCTTGACGCCGTTGACTTCGATGAGGTGCGGCTCGGCCTCCTCCGCGTTACGGGCCATGCCCGCCTGGGTGAGGCCCGCCTCATCGAACGCGGCGAGCGTGGCTTCTACCCCGGCCGGGCCCTGATCCATCGAGTGGTTGCTGGCCGTGCTGCACCGGTCGTACCCCGCGGACTTGATCGCGGCGACGATTTCCTTGGGCACGCCGTAGCGCGGGTACGTCTGTGGCTCCTCGCCAGGGGGCACGATCGGTGTCTCCAGATGGCAGATCGCCAGGTCGGCGCTCGACACGAGGGGAGCGATGTCCTGGAACATGGGCGAGAAGTCGTACCCGCTCCCGCCCGCGTACGACGTCGCCTTCTTCCACAACGGCGAGTGCGGCAGCACATCGCCGGAGAACGCGACCGTGAGATGGCGGATCGGCGCCTCGGTGGTGGTGGGCGCCACGGTGCTGGGCGTGGTGGTGGATGCAGCAATCGTCGACAGCGCCAGGGTGTCAGCGGGCGTTGCCGCCGGCGACTGCGCCGCGCTGTCGCTGCATGCGGCCGCGATGAGCGCCGCCGCGCCGAAGAACGCGAGGATGCGGCCGCGGTTCATACGAGCAGCCTAAGCCGCGTCGTGGCGGTCATGTCCGCCGACTCAGCTCTTGCCGAGGGCCTTCTTCAGGCCGTCGATGTCGGCAGCGCCGAACACCACGCGGTTGTTGGTGGCGACGTACACCGTGTCGATGTTGATGCCGGCCTGGGCGATCTTGCGCGTGAGGTCGGCGAGCACGCCGGGCTCGTCGTGCACTTCCACCACGACCACCTCGTGCTCACGGGTGATCACAGCCTTGTGCGTGAGCGCGAGGGCGTGGCGCACGGGCTCAGCGTGGGGCACCAGGATGTGCAGTTCGGCCTTCTCGCCACCACCGGTGAAGGTTGCCGCAGCCAGGTTCACACCTGCGTCGCTCACGGCCGCCGTCAGGTCGGCCAGTGCGCCCGGCTTGTTCTCCACCTCGATGATGATGTCGATGGACATTTGCTGAACCCCCAGAGTCTCGTGGTTGCCCGCATTCTTCCACTCCCCGGGTGCGCCGCAGAAAGGGACGGATGTACCGGTCAGCCGACGCGGGTGCCTGAGCGGCCGGCGAGCACTTCCGCGGCGTGCTCCAGCGCGCCGATACGTGCCGGGTTGCCCGTGCGTTCCGTGTACCGGCAGGCCGCTTCGATCTTGGGTCCCATCGAGCCGCTGGCCCACTCCAGCGAGCGCATCTCGGCGACGGTTCCTACGGCGATCGGCTGAGGTTTCGCCCCACCGAAGTCGCGAATCGCGTGACTGACGTCGGTGAGCATGAGCAGTTGGTCGGCGTCGAGTTCCACCGCGAGCAGGCTGCTCGTCAGGTCCTTGTCGATCACCGCCTCGACACCACGCAGCACACCGTCGCCGTAGCGTGCGACGGGGATGCCGCCGCCGCCGGCGCACACGACCACATACCCTGCATCCATCAGCGAGCGGATCGCGTTGATCTCGATGATCTCGAGCGGTTCGGGCGAGGCGACCGCGCGCCGCCAGCCCTTGCCGTCCTGCATCACGAACCAGCCGCGGGTGGCAGTTGCCCGCTTCGCCTCCTCCTCGGTCATCATCCCCCCGATCGGCTTGGAGGGCTTGGAGAACGCAGGGTCCTTGCGGTCGACGACGACGAGGGTGAGCAGCACGACGACGCGTTCGGCGCCGATCTGGCGGCCGATCTCCTCTGCGAGCAGATAGCCGATGAGGCCCTCGCTCTCGGCAACGAGCACGTCGAAGGGCACCGGCTCGGTACCGCTGACGGCTTCGCTCTGGCGGGCGAGCAGGCCCACCTGGGGCCCGTTGCCGTGGGTGACGACGAGCCCGTGATCACGGGACAGTTCGGCGAGGACGCGGGCCGCCGCGCCGACGTTGGCCCGTTGGTTGGCGATGCTCGGGGTCTCACCACGGTGCAGCAATGCATTGCCACCGATGGCGACCACGAGCCGGGACGGGTGACGGTGTTTCATGCCGCAGGCCTCCAGCGCTCGATCCACGGAGCGAGCACATCGGCCAGCGTGGGCGTGCCGATCTCGCTGAGGGAGTAGGTGGCGTCGCGGATCGGCACGTCGACGTGCAGCAACCGCGACAGAGAGAACGGACTGCCGTTCACCACCACTTCGCAGCCGGAGGCCTTGATGGTGGCGGTGAGGTCGGCGAGTTGGGCGTCGCCGTAGCCCATCGCGGGTAGCACCGGCCCGATGTGCGGGTACTTGCGATAGGTCTCGACCAGGCTGCCCACGGCCACCGGCCGCGGGTCGACGAACTCGGCCGCGCCGGCATGGTGGGCGGCGACGGTGCCGGCGCCGAAGGGCATGCCGCCGTGGGTGATGGTGGGGCCGTCCTCGACCACGAGCACGCGCTTGCCCACGAGCGAATCGTCACCCTTCGCGGCGCCGGCGAGCTCGACAGGCGATGCGGCGCGCACGATCGCGGCCCGCGGGTTGGCAGCGTGAACGTTGGCGATCACCTGAGCGACGGCTTCGGTGGTGGCGGAATCGATCTTGTTCACGACGATCGCATCCGCGAGGCGCACGTTCACCTCGCCCGGGTGATAGCCCAGCTCGTGGCCGGGGCGCAGCGGGTCGACGACGGTAATGGTGAGATCGGGGCGGAAGAAGGAGAAGTCGTTGTTGCCGCCGTCCCACACGATCACGTCGGCTTCTTCCTCGGCCTGGCGCAGGATCGCCTCGTAATCGACGCCGGCATACATGATGAGGCCCTGCTGCACCGGCACCTCGTACTCTTCGCGCTCCTCGATCGTGGGGTTGGAGGCATCGATGTCGGCCTGGGTGGCGAAGCGCTGCACCCGCATCTTCATCAGATCGCCGTACGGCATCGGGTGGCGCACCATCGCCACCTTGAACCCCGCCTCCTTCAACAGGCGGGCCACCTTACGACTCGTCTGACTCTTGCCACACCCGGTGCGGGCAGCGACGACGGCCACCACGGGGCAGCTGCTCCACAACATCGTGGCGTCGGGGCCGAGCAGCACGAAGTTCGCGCCCGCGGCCTGCACGATCGCCGACTTCTGCATCACCTGTGCGTAGGAGAGATCCGAGTACGCAAACACGACGTCGTGGACCTCGTGCTCGGCGATGAGTTGCGGGAGCTCGACTTCCGGCCGGATCGGGATGCCGTCGGGGTAGAACTGGCCCGCAAGCTCAGCGGGGTACCGGCGGTCGTCGATACCGGGGATCTGGGCTGCAGTGAACGCGACGACTCTCACGTCGGCGTCGCCTCGGTACACGACGTTGAAGTCGTGGAAGTCTCGCCCCCCGGCACCCATGATGACGATCCGTCGCATCTCGGGTCCTCCTGTTTCTGGGTCCATCGTGCGCTCGCCGGACCCGTGCGGACAGGGACTTACAGCGTCGTTCCAGGGGCATTGGACCCGGGCCGCGTGGCCCTGCGGTCCAGACGTGTCGGCGCGAACGCGGCACGGCCCCGGGCTGGGGGGACGACCCGGGGCGGTGCGACGTGGTGGGGCCGGTCGGAGCCGACCGCGGGGCAGCGTCAGCCCTCTGCCGGCGTTTCCAGCGCGGCAGCGGCCTCGTCGGCCCGGCCCACGAACTCGATCGCGATCTTGCGCGGCTCGGCAGCGGGGACCGGCGGGATCGTGACGCTAAGGCGACCGTCGGAGTACTTGGCGACGATGCGCTCGGCATCAAGCGCGCCGCCCATCTGGACGGTGTGCGACCAGCGCAACTCGCCGCGGTCGGTCGTGTGCTCGACCGAAATGGTGAGTGCGCGGTCGACGACCTCGACCTTCACCGCGTCGCCGGGCACACCGGGCAGATCGACGGTGAGTTCGAGCGTGTCGTCGTGCCACTCACCGTGCACCGCCGGCGTGCGGTCGCGCCGCTGCGCTGTGGTGACCCAACCCGAGGTGAGCTGGTCGAACACGCGGTCGAAGTCGAATGTGCGGGGATTACGGACGATCAACATGGTTCCCTCCTGAGGGTGCGTGGATCCGGACAACCGCAGTATACGCAAACTTGAGTGCTTACAACTCATCTTTTCTGATCTCGCCCGTGGCGGGGCGTCGAGTGTCACACTGGAGAGATGCTGCTCATGCATCTCATCGCCGACGTCATCCCGCCCGAAACCACGACCGCGGCAGGTTCGTCGTCGTCCTCGCACGCCACCGTCATCGTCGTGAGTGTCGCTGCCGTGGCGGTGCTGCTCGGCGGTACGGGTCTCGTGCTGCGTCGCCGCGGGCGCACTGCCGCGGCCATCGACACCGGGCAGTGACCCGTTACGCGATCGCCCTTGCCCTGACGCTGGCGATCGAGGTGCCGCTCTACACGGCCGTGCTGTGGCGCATGGGCGCGGTGCCCGTGCAGCGCTCGGTCTTCGTGGGCATCGTCGTCAACCTCGTGTCGCATCCGCTCGCCTTCGTCGTGGTGCACCCCCTGTTGCGCCGGGCGACGGGCGACGCGGCGTCATTGGCGATCGTCGAAGTGGCGGTGATGCTCGGCGAGGCGTGGGGTGCGTGGGGCCTCACCCGGCAGGCACCCGCCGCGCTCGTCGCCGCGGCCGCCGCCAACACTGTGTCGCTGACGATCGGGGTGCTGCTGCTGTGACCGCCGAACCGAACCGACGGTGGTCGCCGCGGACGAACGAGGCCGTGCCAAACGCGATGTCCACCAGGGGCAGCACGAGCGCATAGTTGCTGCGCTCGCGCCCGGTCTCGTGGTGGCTGCGGTGGTAGCCGGGGGTGCAGACCACATGGTCGAGCCCGCGCCCGGGAACGTACACGTCGGCGTGGGCGAACGTCGTCACCACGGTGGCAGCGAGCGTGTATGCAATCGCGGCGGTGCCGGCACCGAACCAAGCCGCAACAGTCGCCGGCACGACGGTGATTGCCAGGGTCTCGAGCGGGTGGAAGCGAAACGACGACCACCAGTGCAGATCCGTGCTGCTGTGGTGCACACGATGCACCCACCAGCCCGCCTTCGTGGCG
The DNA here is from genome assembly GCA_041918155.1 of Ilumatobacteraceae bacterium. GTDB lineage: Bacteria > Actinomycetota > Acidimicrobiia > Acidimicrobiales > Ilumatobacteraceae > UBA668. Next base: position 32,633 of record JAYRWH010000013.1, read on the forward strand.
TGGAACCAGCGGTGCAGCGCGTAGAACGCCAACTCGGCGGCCACCACCGCCACCACCACACGAGTCCACGCCGCCGCCGAGGCGAGTGGCGCGTCGAACGGGCTGTGCCGGCGAGCCAATCGGGCCGAGGCCAACGCCATCAGGGCGACCCACGGCGCATAGAGCAGGTACAACGCCATCCAGCCCGCATCGCGGCGCATCTCCCGACGGCGGTAGGTGCCCACCTCCGGATCGGCCCACTCGGCCACGCTCACCATCGCTCCGGTGATGGTGAAGGTGAGCAGCAGGTGCCACGTCGTGCGCACGGCTCCGACGCTACGCCAGGCAAAGGGCTCCGCTGCGCTCGACGACGGCAGCGTACGGTGGCGGTCGTGGACATCGCCAACGTCAACCCGTACCTCGCGTGAATCGGTGCGGGCCTACGATGCCCGGCAGATGAGTGCCACCACGCGCCCCAACGTCCTGTTCGTCACGCTCGACCAGTTCCGGGCCGATTCGCTCTCCTGTGCAGGGCACCCGCTCGTGCGCACGCCGCACCTCGACGCGCTCGCGGCGGAGGGGGTGCGCTTCGCCCGCCACTACTCGCAGGCCGCGCCGTGCGCTCCTGGGCGGGCGGCGCTCTACACGGGTACGTACCAGATGAACAACCGGGTCGTGGCGAACGGGTCGCCGCTCGACTCGCGGCTCGACAACATCGCCTTCATGGCCCAGCGAGCGGGCTACCACCCCGTCGTGTTCGGCTACACCGACCAGGCCGCCGACCCGCGCCAGATCGCCGATCCGGCCGACCCGCGGTGGTCGAACTGGGAGGGCGTGCTCCCCGGCTTCGACGAGATCCTGTGCCTCGACGAGCGCCACGCGGCGTGGCTCGAGTGTTTGCAGGAGCTCGGCTACACCGGCCCGCAGGCCACCGACCCCGACATTGCTCTCACCACCGAGCACGAGCGGCCGGCAGAGCACTCGGTCACCCAGTTCCTCACCGACCACTTCCTCGACTGGCTCGGCGAGCAACCGAACCAACCCGGCGACACCCCCTGGTTCGCCCACCTGTCGTTCATCCGCCCGCACCCTCCTTACGACGCGGCGGGGCACTACGCCGTGATGTACGACCCGGCCGACTGCCCTCCCCCGCTGCCCATCCCCCAGCCGGTGCACCCCGCGCACGACGTCCTGCTCAGCGTCGGGTGGATCAACGCGCCCTCCGACCCCGCCGAGGTGGCCCGCCTGCGCGCGCAGTACTACGGGATGATCAGCGAGGTCGATCACCACATCGGCCGCATCATCGACACACTCCAGCAGCGAGGCGAGTGGGAGAACACGATGGTCGTCGTCACCTCCGACCACGGCGAACAGCTCGGTGACCAGGGCCTTATCCAGAAATGCGGCTACTTCGAGGCCAGCTACCACATCATCTGTATCGTGCGCGATCCCGCAGGCATCCACGGCGCTGTCGTCGACGAGTTCACCGAGAACGTCGACATCGCCCCAACGATCTGCGACGCGATCGGCCTGCCCGTGCCCACCCAGTGCGATGGTTTCCCGCTCACCCCGTTCCTGCGCGGCGAGCAACCGCCCCGCTGGCGCAGCGCGGCGCACTACGAGTGGGACTGGCGTGACGCGTTCATCATGATGGAGCCGAACCGCGAGCACACCTGGCCGTGGAAGCGCAGCCTCGAGCGGCGCAACCTCGCCGTCGTGCGCACGAACAGCCATGCATACGTGCAGTTCGGCGACGGCGACTGGATCTGCTTCGACCTCGCTGCCGATCCCGGCTGGCAGGTCACCACCACCGACCCCGCAGTTGTGCTGCCCCTCGCCCAGCGGATGCTCGTGTGGCGCCAGCAGCACCTCGACCGCACCCTCACCGGCATGCTGATGCGCGACGGTGGGATCGGCCGTCGCCCCCCGCCCGTCGCCGGCCCATACTTCACGGCGTAGGGCAAGTCAGGCGGGTCGGGCCGGTCAGCGCACGAAGCTCGCCGTCACATTGATGGCCAGACCGACGATCACCGCACCGAACAGGTAGCTGACGAGCGCGTGGCGCAGGACGATGCGCCGCACCTTGCGGCCCTCGATGGGCGTGTCGCTGACCGCGAAAGCGACACCGATCGTGAACGCAAGGTAGGCGAAGTCGGCGTAGGCCGGCTCGCTGCTTCCCGGGAACGCCACGCCGCCGACGGGCTCGTGGTAGTACTCGTGGGCGTAGCGGAGCATGAACATCGTGTGCACCACGGTCCACGACAGCACGAGCACCAGTACCGACAGCAAGGTGAGTCCGACTTGCGCAGCCTGGTCGAGTTGGCGAGCCTTCGCCAGCCCGAAGCCGACGCCGACGAGGCTCATCACGCTCGCGGCGATCATCACGGCCAGCGAGGTGGTGTGGGTGGGATCCACGATCGTGGCCCGCTCACGGGTGTGCGCGGCATCGCATCCGGCCACTTCGACGTACACCCAGCCGAGCAGCACGAGGCACGCCACTCCCCACCCGCTCAGCACTGACACTTGCCAAGACGCAAGCAGGGCGCCTACACCCCCGGCCACGATCCCGACCGCGACACACGTGTTCACGCGCCGACGACCGCTCACGTGAGGAATGCGCGGAGCGTTCATGGGAACCGATTGTGCCAGGTCGTATCAGCAGACGCGGGTGTACACGAGGTCGGTGGGCGTGCGGCCGGCGGCGAGGCCGCGGCGTTCGAAGCGCGTGAGCGGCCGCCAGTCGGGCCGGGGCACGACACCACCCTTCAAGCGCGGCTCGGCGGCAGCGACCTCGATCACCTGCCGGGCGTACTCGGTGATGTCGGTGGCCACGTGCACGGTGCCACCGATGCGCACGCGGTCGACGAGCGCGGTCACGACATCGGGGCGAAACAGGCGACGGTGGCGCTGCTTGTTCTTCAGCCACGGATCGGGGAACCACAGCCGCACACCGGCCAGCGAGCCGCAGGCGAGGCGCGGCAGGAACTCGATCACGTCACCTTCCACCACGCGCACATGCTGCCAGCTGTTCGTCGCCACCGCCTCCAGCACGTGGGCGACCCCCGGCGTGTGCACTTCCACACCGATGATCGCCTCATGGGGCCGGGCCGCGGCCAACTCGACGACGGCCTCACCACCACCGAACCCGATGTCGAGCACCACGTCGAGCGAGGGGAACAGCTCGGTCCACGACAAGACCGGACCTTCGACCGCCACGGTCCAATCCGTGGCATGGCGACGGTAGGCGGCATCACGCTCCGCGGGCAGGCCGCGCCGACGGGGCCGAAAGCTGCGCGCCGGAGGGCGACCGGGCTGACCGGGTGGGATCGTGTGCACGACACAGGTCTACCGGCGGGGCGGCCGTTACTGTTGCGCACGCATGCAGGACGAGCGTCTCCCCCTGATGGCCTCGCTCATCGCAGTGGGGTCCGGCGTGGTGTGGAGCTTCGGCGCGGTGATGAGCCGTGAGGCCGACGGGGTCGATGCGTTCCAGTACCTCATCTGGCGCTCGCTCGGCATCATCGTCGTCATCGAGGTGATGCATGCACTGCGCAACGCTCCCCGCACACGCCGCGTGCCCGGTGGACCCGGCGGGTACCGCCCGATGGTGTTGACCGCCTGGACCTCGGACTGGTGGATGGTGGGCGCCAATCTCGGCCTGCTCGTCGCCTCATTTTCGTTCGTGTACGCGGTGAAGACCACCACCCCCGCGAACGCGGCCTTTCTCGGATCACTCACCCCGCTCGTCACCGTCGTCTTCAACCGCTTTCTCGGCGAGAAGCTGGCGCGGAGCACGATCGTCGCCATCGTGGTCGCCTTGTGCGGGCTCGTGCTGACGGTTTACGGCGATCTGGAGGCGGGCAACATGCTCGGCAACGCGGCGGCGCTGTTGGCCTGTTTCGGCTTCGCGCTCTACACGATCTCCGTGCGCAGCAACCAGGATCGCGACTGGTCGCCGAGCATGCCCGGATACGCGATCTTGATGGTCGTGCTGTGCGGCGCGATCACGCTCGCCAACGGCAAAGCACTCATCCCCGACCCGGTGGACATCTCGTGGGCACTGCTGCACGGCGGCGTGGTGATCGTCGTCGGCACGCTGATGTTCAATCATGCCTCGCGCCATGTCCAGGCCGTGCCGATGACGGTGTTCGCTCAGGCCGAGATGGTGTTCGTGCCGGTATGGGCGTTCCTCGTGCTCGGCAACCGGCCCACGGCACTCACGATCATGGGCGGCGTGGTGATCTTCGCGGCGGTCGTGGGCAAGGCGTGGTTCGACTCGCGCCAACCAGGGCACGAGCTTGACGAGCACCTCGTCACCCCCGACGTGCCGCTCATGTGACTCGGCGGGCCACCGGGGTCGCGACGTGGCATCCTGGGGGTATGGCAGCAACGGAACCGTGCTGGCTGGTCACCGCTGGGGTCAACGGTGGGCATGTCCTCGCCAGCGCCGAACGGGCCAAGGATCGCAGCGCCCGGGCCCACGGGCTACTGGGGCGCAGCGGCGTCGACGGTGCGTTCGTGATCGCCCCGTGCCGGTCGGTGCACACGATCGGGATGAAGTTCGCGCTCGACGTGGCGTTCCTCGACGCTGACGGGTTCGTGTTGAAGGTGGTGCGCATGCGCCGCTACCGCGTGGGCCTGCCGGTGTGGAAGGCGCGCACGGTCGTCGAGGCCGAGGCCGGGGCCTTCGAGCGATGGGGCCTGCACGTCGGCGATCAGGTGGAACTGCGCACGTGACCGCACAGCTCGTGCTCGTCAGCACCCCGATCGGCAACCTCGGCGATCTCTCACCACGGGCCGTGGAGACGCTGCGCGGGTGCGCACTCATCTGCTGTGAGGACACCCGCCACAGCGGCAAGCTGCTCTCCCACGCGGGCGTCAGCGGGGTGCGCCTCGCCGTCGCCAACGAACACACCGAGGCCGCCCGCGCCGAGGAGGTGATCGGACTGCTCGCGCACGGGCTCGACGTGGCCGTCATCACCGACGCAGGCACACCGGGTGTCAGCGACCCCGGCGCCCGGCTCGTGCGCGCCGTGCTCGACGCGGGCTACCCGGTCAGTGCCGTACCCGGGCCGGCGGCACTCGTGATGGCGCTCGTCATCAGCGGCTTCGACACGACCCGCTTCGTCTTCGAGGGCTTCCTGCCGCGTTCGGGCCGCGACCGGACGGCACGCCTCGCGGAGGTCGCCGCCGAGCGGCGCACGATCGTGTTCTACGAGGCGCCGCACCGGGTGCGGCGCACGATCGCCGACCTCGCCGCGGCATGTGGCGACGCCCGGCAGGTCGCGCTCGCCCGCGAGCTGACAAAGAAGTTCGAGGAGGTGTGGCGCGGACCGCTCGCCGACGCGGTGCTCCACCTCACCGAGCGCGAACCACGCGGCGAGTTCGTCGTGGTCGTGGAGGGCGCGCCCGCGGTGCACGCCGCTGACCTCGATGACGACGTGATCCTCGCCGCGTTGCGTACCGCTCTTGCTGCCGACGGCGATCGCAAGGCGGCGGTGGCTACCGTGATGTCACACACCGGCGCCCCCAAGCGCCGCGTGTACGACCTCGCCCTCACGATCCCACGACCACCACGATGAGCACCTCGACCCACCCCGCCACTCGCCACAGCGCCGCGTTCTTCGACCTCGACCGCACACTCATCAGCGGGTCGAGCGCGTTCGTGCTCGGAATCGCTGCGTGGCGCAACCAACTCGTGCCCACCCACCAGTTCGTACGCGATGCGGGCAGCGCACTCGCGTTCCGATTCAGCGGCGCGAGCGACGACACCTCCAACGGCGTCCGCGACCGCATCCTCGGCGCGGTCACCGGGATACGCCTCGACGATCTCGTCGCGCTGAACGCGGAGATCGTGCCCAAGCTCATCGAGCGGGTGCGGCCCGAGGCACTCCGGCTGCTGGAGCAGCATCGCCATGCCGGGCGCGACACCTACATCGTGTCGGCCTCCCCCATCGAACTCGTCGAGCCGCTCGCGCAGGCGTTGGGCATGACAGCCGGCATCGGCACCCGGAGCGCGATCGTCGACGGCATCTACAGCGGCGAGCTGGATGGTCCGTTCTGCTACGGCCCGGGCAAGGTCGAGGCGATCGAGGAGATCAGCGGCCGCCAGGGGTACGACCTGGAGCGCTGCTGGGCCTACAGCGACTCCGCCAGCGACCTGCCGATGCTGGAGGCGGTCGGCCACCCCGTCGCCGTGAACCCGGATTCCAAGCTCGAGCGTGTCGCCGGTGAGCGCGGCTGGCCCGTCGTCGTGTTCAGCCAGCGCACGAAGGCGGTCATCCGCCGCACCACCCAGGCCGTGTCGGCCGCGGGCCTCGTCGCCGGCAGTTTCGCCACCGGCGTGCGCTGGGCCCGCTCCCGCTGACCACCTGTCCTTCTTCGAGGGTTGTGGAGGGATCAGCCCAGCGGGGTGAGGCCGAGTTGGCGGGACTGGGCAACAAGCCGGCCCTCGGCGTCCCACACCTCACCGGTCTCGTCGAGGAAGCCGCCGGTCACGAGTGTGGTGCGGAACACGCACATCAGCGGGCCGGGCGCGGGCACGGAGCGCACATGCACCGTGTACTCGACGGTGGGCACCCAGCCGGGCGGCATGTCGAGGTGGAACGCTGCGGGCGGGAACGCGTCGCACACCATCAGCAGCGCGAGCGTGTCGGGTGGGCGGCCGTCGCGGAACGCGAACCAGCCGGCCATCTCCGCCGAGCCACTGCGCTCGCCGCGCAACCAGCCGAGGTGGTCGGGGTGCAGGCGCACCTCGGTGCGGTCGTTCAGCGCGACCTCGGCGGTTCCCTGCTGACGTTCGCGCAGGGGGCACTCGTCGAACGGCGGTAGCTCGGGCGGCACCGACGTGACATGCTCGAACGACTGAGTGGCGGCGAGATCACCGAATGCGCCCACCAACTGCATGATCGGCTTGTCCCCGGAACGCAACTGCGCGGACACGGTGGCGAAGCGGCGCCCGGCCTTCACCACCGTGGAATCGACCTGAACCGGCCCTGGGCGACCGGGCGCGAGATAGTGCGCCGTCACCGAGATCGGGTCCGGCCGGCCGGAAGCATTGCGCATGCCACGTCCGGCGAGCGCCATCAGGTAGCCGCCGTTCGCGTTGCCGTTGATGTCCCACCCGGGGGCGATCATGGCCGAGCCGTCGGGAGCGACATCGGTGGCGGAGTCGAACTCGTAGGTCACGGGAGACGTTCTACCGAAACCGAAGCCGCAGCGACGAGTGGGCGGACGTATCCTGCAGGAACCGCCGGGAGCCACGATGACGCGCAGCTACTTCACCACCCCGATCTACTACGTGACGGCCAAGCCCCACCTGGGTCACGCCTACACCACGATCGTGGGCGACGCGCTTGCACGCTGGCACCGCCTCATCGGCAACGATGTGCACTTCCTCACCGGCACCGATGAGCACGGCCAGAAGGTACAGGACTACGCCGACGCCGCTGGCAAGAGCGCGCAGGAGTTCGTCGACGAGATCGCCCCGCTCTACGCCGACGCATGGCGCAAGCTGAACATCAGCAACGACGACTTCATTCGCACCACCGAGGAGCGGCACAAGATCGGCGTGGCCGAACTGCTGCAGCGCTGCTACGACGCGGGCGACATCGAACTCGACCTCTACAAGGGCAAGTACTGCGTCGCGTGCGAGGAGTACTACACCGACGACGAACTCGACCCTGGCGACCTGTGCAAGATCCACAAGCGCCCGGTGGAGTACTACGAGGAGGAGAACTACTTCTTCCGCCTCAGCCGCTTCGAGCAGCGCCTACTCGATTGGTACGCGAAACACCCCGGCGCGATCCAGCCGGAGTTCCGCGGCAACGAGGCGCTCGGCCTCATCCGCGGCGGCCTGCGCGACTTCAGCGTCAGCCGCACGAGCCTGAAGTGGGGTATCCCCCTGCCGTGGGACCCCAAACACGTCGCTTACGTGTGGTTCGACGCGCTCGCCAACTACATCACCGCCATCGGCTTCGGCAGTGACGACGAGCGGTTCAACACCTGGTGGCCCGGTGTGCACCTCATCGGCAAGGACATCATCCGTCACCACTGCGTGTACTGGCCGGCGATGCTGCTGAGCGCCGGTCTCGAGCCGCCCGCCGGCTGGGCCGTCGGCGGCTGGCTGCTCGTGGGTGGCGAGAAGATGAGCAAGACGAGCGGCAATGTGGTGAACCCGCTCGACCTCATCGACGACATCGGCCTCGACGGATTCCGCTACTACGTACTCGCCGAAACCGCGTACGGCCAGGACGGCGACTTCACGTACGAGGGCCTCATCGGCCGCTACAACAGCGATCTGGCGAACAACTTGGGCAACCTGCTGTCACGGGTGACCACCGTCGTCGCCAAGAAGTGCGACGGCACCGGCCCCGCCCCGCGTGCCGACTCACCGCTCGCCGAGGCCGCTGCGGCCGCGTTCTCCGGGGCCGCCGAAGGGTGGGCTGCATACCAGCCGAGCAAGGCGCTCGACGCCACCTGGCAGCTCATCCGCGCTACGAACGCATTCCTGGAGACCAACGAGCCCTGGAAAGCCGAGCCGGGCCCGGGCGTCGACGGCGTGATGGGCGACGCACTCGAAGCGCTGCGCATCGTCGCCGTCCTCGCTTCGCCGGCGATCCCGCACACCAGTCAGGCAGTGTGGGAGCGCCTCGGCCTGCCCGGCGAGGTGGCCGACCAGCGCCTGCCCGCGGCCGCCGCCTGGGGCGGCTACCCCGGTGGTACCACCGTGGTGAAGGGCGACCCCCTCTTTCCGAGGCGCTGACCTCGTGCCCGGCCGCGACCACGGTTACATCGACACTCACTGCCACCTCTACGACCAGCGCACCAAAGGCGGCGCGGTCGGGCTGACGGTCGACGAGATCATCACCGCTGCCCGTGCAGCGGGTGTCAGCGGGATGATCACCGTCGGATGCGACGCCGCGAGCACGGCCCAGGCGATCGATGTCGCCTCGCGCTACAACGGTGTGTTCGCCACGGCCGGGCTGCACCCCCACGAGGCGCGCCACGGGGTGGACACGATCGTGCCGTACCTCGACGACCCGCACATCGTCGCGGTCGGCGAGGCGGGCCTCGACTACTACTACGATCACTCGCCACGCGACGAGCAGCGCACCGCGTTCGCGGCCCAGATCCAGCTCGCCCACGAGCGGCAACTGCCGCTCATCATCCACACCCGCGACGCATGGGACGACACGTTCGACGTTCTTCGCGCGGAAGGGGTGCCCGAGCGCACGATCTTCCACTGTTTCACGGGTGGCCCGGCGGAGGCCCGCACCTGCCTGGACATGGGCGGATGGCTGAGCTTCAGCGGCATCGTCACGTTCAAGACGGCCACCGAACTGCACGCGGCGGCACGGCTGTGCGCCTCCGAGCGCATGCTCGCCGAGACCGACAGTCCGTATCTCGCCCCTGTGCCCCACCGCGGCCGCACGAACCAACCGGCATACGTCACACACGTCGTGGAAGCCTTGGCCGTGCTGCGCGACGAGGAGATCGAGCACGTACGGGCCACGACGACGACGAACGCCTGCCTTGCCTTTCCAGGGGTGCATCCCTAGCCTCGATAGCAGTGCGTTCCGCCGACAACCGCCGAGTAGTCATCGCCTCCATCGTCACGGTGGTGGCTATTCCCGCGCTCTGGATCATGAACGGCGACAGCTCGAAGTCGACCAGCGCGGTCGCCGGCTCGACGATCGCGACCGCGCCGCCGACCACGAAGTACAAGCCCCAGACCCCGGTGTTCGTCGAAGGGCAGGGCCAGCCACCCGCGCAAGGTGGCACGATCAACATCAACGTGGCACCCGCTCCGTCGGCCAACAGTTTCGTCGGCAAGGCGTCGTTCCGCCGCTACCCGAACACACTCACCCGCCCGTGCACTGTGCCCGTCGCACCCGACGGAGCCATCATCACGGTGATCAATGTCGACAACGGTCAGTCCACAGCGTGCAACAACATCCTCACGTTCCGGCCACCCACGGGTATCGACATCGTGATGCACACCGTGGTGTTCTCCGAGATCGGCGACGTAGCAGACTCGCCCATCGACGTACGCGTGACCTGGTAGTGCACAACAGGGCTGCCATCGGCGAACTGCTGCAGCGCGGCGGGCTGAGCCCGCGTCGCGACCTGGGTCAGAACTTCGTCGCCGACGCGAACACGGTGCGTCGCATCGCCCGCCTCGCCGACGTGGGCCCGGGCGACCGGGTCGTGGAGATCGGGCCGGGCCTCGGGTCGCTCACGCTCGCACTCGCGGAGACCGGCGCCGAGGTGCTTGCAGTGGAAGTCGACCGCGGCATCGTGCCACTGCTACGGGAGGTCACGGCGCACGTTCCCAATGTCCGCGTCGTCGAGGCCGATGCGATGAAGGCCGACTGGTCCGCCCTGCTCGGTGGCCACACGGGCTGGGTGATGGTGGCCAACCTGCCCTACAACGTCGCCACCCCGCTCGTGTGCGACCTGCTCGACGACGTACCCGCGATCGAGCGCATGCTCGTGATGGTGCAGCGCGAGGCGGCCGAGCGCTTCTGCGCCACGCCACGCACGCCGCAGTACGGCGCGGTCACGGTGAAGATCTCCTACTGGGCGACGGCCCGCATCGTCGGCCATGTCCCCGCGACCGTGTTCGTGCCGAAACCGAACGTGGAATCGTCGCTGGCCGACATCCGTCGCCGCTCCGAGCCTCCCACCGAGGCCCCCGTCACCGACCTGTTCGCCCTCGTGCGCACCGCATTCGGCCAGCGGCGCAAGATGTTGCGCCGATCGCTCGCCGGAATCGTCGCCCCGGAGGTGTTCGAAGCCGCTGACATCGACAGTCAACGGCGCCCCGAAGAACTCGACGTGGTGGAGTGGGGCCGGCTCGTGATGGCCTGGAAGCAGCACCCATGAGCGACGTGCGCGTGATCGCACCAGCGAAGCTGACGCTCACCCTCCATGTCACCGGCGTGCGCGACGACGGCTACCACCTCATCGACGCCGAGATGGTGACGCTTTACTTGGCCGACACGCTGACGATCGACCCGGCCGGCCACGGGCTCAGCGCCGACGGGCCGTTCGCCGCGGGAATGCCGCTCGACGAACGCAACCTCGTCGCCAAGGCCCTGCGCCTCGTGGGCCGCGACGCGGCGGTGCACCTGCACAAGGCGATCCCTCACGGTGGCGGGCTCGGCGGTGGCAGCGCCGATGCGGCAGCCATCCTGCGCTGGGCGGGGCACACCGGCACCACACACGAGCTGGCCGCGGCGGCACGCCTGGGCGCCGACGTGCCGTTCTGCCTCGTCGGCGGTCGGGCGCGGGTGCAGGGCATCGGCGAGATCGTCGACCCCTTGCCGTTCGCGGCGATCGACATCACGCTCGTGATCCCGCCGCTCGCGTGCAGCACCGTCGAGGTGTACCGCGCGTGGGACGCGCTCGGTGGGCCGCTCGCCGCCGACCACGGCACGGTGAACGACCTCGAGCCGGCCGCGCTGCAGATCGAGCCGCGGCTCGTGCGTTGGCGCGACCGCATCACCGACGCGGCCGGTAGCCGCCCCACGCTGGCCGGGAGCGGAGCCACCTGGTTCCTGCAGGGTCACCACGACCTCGCTGCGGCGTTGCCGGAGGCGATGGTGGTGCACACGCGCACCGACCGTCCACAGCAACCTGCAGACGGTCGGTGACGGAAGAACGTGTGAAGGGCGCTCGCAGGCGCCGTTGGCCTATTTGCCGCGTTGGCGCGCGTGGCGCGTGCGGCGGAGCATCTTCTTGTGCTTCTTCTTGCGCATGCGCTTACGGCGCTTCTTGATCAGTGAACCCATAGCTCGTGGAACGCTAGCGGGCGCGGGGCCCCACCCCAAACCCGCGGCCCAAACCACACCGGGGGCCGGGCCACGAGACCGATAACCTGAGCGCCGTTCCGTCCGGGGTCGTTCAATGGTAGGACAGCGGGTTTTGGTCCCGCATATAGGGGTTCGAGCCCTCTCCCCGGAACCCACAGCGAGCCGGCCAACTGCCAGCCGCCAACTGATAGAACGACAGCATGACGGTTTCGGCGATCGTGCTGGCAGCAGGAGAAGGCACCAGGATGCGCTCCTCGCGGCCCAAGCCCCTGCACCTCATCTGCGGCCGGCCGATGGTGATGCATGTCATCCACTCGCTCGAGGCGCTCGCGCCCGACCGCACCGTGGTGGTGGTCGGCCACGGCGCCGAGCGCGTGACCAAGAAGGTGCAAGAGCAGTCACCTGGATGGGCGAACGTCACCTTCGTCGAGCAAGCCGTGCAGCGCGGCACGGGCGACGCGGCGATGGTGGGCCTCTCCGCGTTCCCCGGTGACGACCTCGACGACACGTCCACGGTCGTCGTACTGCCCGGCGATACTCCCCTGCTGCAGGCGCACACGCTCGAGGCGCTGCTCGATGTGCACGTGGCCAACGAGTACGCGGCCACGCTCATCACCTCGGAACTCGACGATCCCACCGGCTACGGCCGCATCGTGCGCGCGCCGTCGAAGACCGGCGATGGTCGCGTGCTGCGCATCGTCGAGCAACGCGATGCGAGCCCCGAGGAACGGGCGATCAAGGAGATCTGCACGAGCATGTACGCGTTCCGGCGCGACCTGCTCGGCCCGGTGCTGCGACGGCTCAGCCCCGACAACGCGCAGGGCGAGTACTACCTCACCGATGTCGTCGCTTCGCTCGCCGCCATGGGCCATCGCATCGGGTCGGTGAGTGCACCCGCCGCGGAGACGCAGGGCGTCAACGACCGCTGGCAGCTTGCCCTCGTCGAACGCGAACTGAGGGCGCGCACGAACCGCCGCTGGCTGCTGAACGGGGTGACGATGCTCGATCCGCGCCAGACGTTCGTCGATGTCACCGTGGAGCTCGGGCGCGACGTGACGCTCTACCCGGGCACGATCCTGCAGGGCAGCACGGTGGTGGGCGACGGCTGCGAGATCGGCCCCGACACCCGGCTCAGCGACTGCACCGTTGGCGCTGGGGCATGTGTGGAGCACACCGTCGGGCGCGAGAGCGAGGTCGGCGCGGGCGCCCTGGTGGGCCCCTACGCGTTCTTGCCGGCGGGCAGCGCCGTCGTTGCGGGCGCGGTCACCGGCGCCTTCTACACTGCCCCTGGCAGCTGAGCACGGGCCGCCGAGAGGATCTGGAACGCCATGGAGAAGGTCACCACCAAGCGGATGTCGCTCTATTCGGGGCGTACCCATCCTGCGCTGGCGATGGAGGTGGCCGAACACATGGGGATCGAGCTCGGCTCGCCCAACCTCGTGCAGTTCGCGAATGGTGAGATCCGCGCCCGCTTCGGCGAGAGCATCCGCGGCAGCGACGTGTTCATCATGCAGACCCACGGCAGCATCGATGGCCAGAGCATCAACGACTCGATCATGGAACAGCTCATCATGATCGACGCGGCGTACCGTGCCTCGGCCAAGCGCATCACAGCCGTCTGCCCGTTCTACGGCTACGCCCGCCAGGATCGCAAAGCCGAGGGCCGTGAGCCGATCACCGCCCGCCTCGTGGCCGATCTGTTCAAGACCGCCGGCGCCAAACGGATGGTGTCCATCGACCTGCACAGCGGCCAGATCCAGGGCTTTTTCGAAGGCCCCGTCGATCACCTCACCGCGATGCCTGTGCTCGAGAACTACCTGCGCAAGCACGCCGACGCCCCCGTGATCGTGTCGCCCGACGCCGGCCGCATCAAGGTGGCCGAGCGGATGGCCCAGCACCTCAGCGACAAGGGCGCCGACCTCGCGTTCATCTACAAGCGCCGACCGAAGGGCACCACCAACGTTGCCGAGGCCAAGGAGGTCATGGGCGATGTCGATGGCCGGCTGTGCATCCTCACCGACGACATGATCGACTCGGGCGGCACGATCTGCACCGCTGCCGACGTGCTGATGGCCCGCGGCGCGACCGAGGTGTGGGCGATGGCCACCCACGCGGTGCTCTCCGGCCCGGCGATCGAGCGGCTGAAGAACTCGGTCATCACCAAGGTCGTGCTCACGAACACCCTCCCGATCCCGGCCGAGAAGATGTTCGACAAGATCGAGGTGCTCTCCATCGCTCCACTGATCGCGGATGCGCTGAACGCCGTGTTCGACGACACGAGCGTCAGCGAGATCTTCGGCGGCGAGAACCAGTCCTGACGCGGATGGCCGACGGAATCGCCGGGGCCGAGCCGTTCGACGCCGGCCGGCTGGATGTCGGCAACGGTCACGTCCTGTACTACGAACAGGTCGGCAATCCCTCCGGTGCCCCGGTCGTGTACCTGCACGGCGGCCCAGGCTCGGGCTGTACCGTCAGGGCGCGCGACCACTTCGACCCGGTGCGGCACCGTGGAATCCTGTTCGACCAGCGCGCCAGCGGGCGCAGCACGCCGTACGCGGCCGACCCAGTCGACGCGGTGCACTGGGCGAGCATCGATCTCGATCATCACATCGCCGACATCGAGCAACTGCGTGCCCACCTCGGCATCGAGCGGTGGACGGTCACCGGTTACTCGTGGGGGTCCGCGCTCGGCCTCGCCTATTCCGAACGCCACCACGAGCACGTAACGGCGGTCGTGCTCGGAGCGGTCAGCGTGAGCACCCACGAGGACATCGACTGGCTCACGGTGCAGTCCGGGCGCTTCTTCCCCGAACAGTGGCACGAGTTCGTCGCCCACATCCCCGAGGGCTTGCGCGACCGGCGGCTCGTGGAGGCCTATCGGGAGCTGCTGTTCGACCCGGATCCGGCAGTCCACGAGCCCGCCGCTGCCTCGTGGTGTCGCTGGGAGGACGCGCACGTGGCCACCACGCCGGGCGCCACCCCCAACCCGCGCTACCTCGACCCCCGAACGCGCCTGGCGATTGCCCGCCAGGTCACCCACTGCTGGAGCGCGTACAGCTGGCTGGCGGACGACGAAATAGTGGCCCATGCCCACCACCTGGCCGGCATCCCCGGCGTACTCGTGCACGGCCACCTCGACCTCAGCAGCCCGCTGATGGGCCCGTGGCGGCTGCATCGCGCCTGGCAGGGGTGCCGTTTGGACGTGATCCACGACGAGGGCCACGGGGGCGAGGCCATGTTCGCAACCGTGCGGACCGCCCTGCGCGAGCTGGCCTGAACCCACCCTGAACCCGCTGGCCGGGCGGAGTGGCCGTTCCGGGCCGGTGCCGATAGGCTTTCTCGCCGTTCTGCTCGCAGGTCACTGCTGTCACGCTCCGATCGAGGCCCGTCATGTCCAACACCAAGCTCGTCGCCCAGCCCCGCACCACTGCGGGCTCCGCAGCCTCCCGCCGCCTGCGCGCCGAGGGGCATATTCCTGGCGTGCTGTACGGCCACGGCATGTCGCCGATCAGCGTCACCGTCGAGCGCCGCGAACTGCGCCTCGCGCTCAGCGGCCCGGCCGGCTCGAACACCGTCCTGGCCCTCGAAGTCAGCGGCAAGAGCTACCCGGCCGTCATCAAGGAGCTGCAGCGCCATCCGGTCAAGCGCACGGTCAGCCACATCGACTTCCTGCAGGTCGACATGAACGAAGAGATCACGGTCAACGTGCCGCTGCACCTCACCGGTGAGGCCAAGGCGGTCATTGCCGAGGGCGGCCTCGTTGATCCGTCGGTCGACACGATCGAGGTCACCTGCACCCCGACGAACATGCCGAACGAGTTCGTCGTCGACATCACCGATCTCCAGCCCCACCAGGTCATCCGCCTCAGCGACCTCACGATGCCCAAGGGTGTAACCGCCAACGGCGACCCCGACATGCCCATCGTCACCGTCATGGTCACGGCCGCTGCCGAAGCTGAAGCCGCCGCCGGTGGCGAGGCCGCTGACGAGGCCGGCGGCGAGGCCGAAGTTGCTGACGCCGGCGAGTGATCGCCCGCTGATCGCTTCCTGAACGCTGGCCGCCGTGATCGACGCGATCATCGTCGGGCTCGGCAACCCGGGCAAGGAATACGCCCGCACACGCCACAATGTCGGCGAGGACACCGTCGCGCTACTCGCCCGCCGCGCCGGTGAGACGCTGAAGGCCGGCCGCGACAAGGCCTTGGTGGCCGATGCCCGCGTCGGTGGCAAGCGGGTCGTGCTCGCGTTCCCCACGACCTACATGAACGAGAGCGGCCAAGCCGTCGGCGCGCTGATGCGCCGCCACCGCGTGATCGACCCCCAACAGCTCGTCATCGTCCACGACGAACTCGACCTCGAGCCGGGCGCGATGAAGCTCAAGGTCGGCGGCGGTCTGGCGGGCCACAACGGCCTGCGCAGCATCACCCAGCACCTGCACACCCAGGACTACATCCGCGTGCGCATCGGCGTGGGCAAGCCGCGTTCGAAGGAGCACGGAGCCAACCATGTGCTGTCTCGGGTGAGCGCAGCCGATCGCGAACTGCTCGACGTGATGATCGAACGCGCCGCCGATGCGGTGGAAATGATCCTCGCCGAGGGCGTCGACGCGGCAATGGCCCGCTTCAACGGCCTCTAGCCCGCCACCCGGTACCCTGAGCTGCCGCCATGTCGCTCGCTTCGCTCCCCCGCTTGCTGCGCAACGAGCCCGCACTCACGCAGGCCATCGGTGCCGCGACCGGGTTCGTCGCTGTGCCCGAGGCCGCACGGGCCGTGTCCATCGCTGCGCTCGCCCAGCTCGGCGGCAAGCGCCCGCTCGTGGTGGTGTGCCCCACCGGCACCGACGCCGGCCAGCTGTACGACGACCTCAGCGCCTACATGCCCGCCGGCGAGGTGGCGCTGTTCCCCGCGTGGGAGACGCTGCCGTTCGAGCGGGTGAGCCCGAGTGTGGAGACGATGGGCCGCCGCCTGGAGTTGCTGTGGCGCCTGCGGGACCCGCAGCGCTGCCCGGCCGTCATCGTCACCGGAGTGCGCGCCGTGTTGCAGCGTCTCGGGCCGGGCACGCACGAGATCGAGCCCGTGCACATCGCGAAGGGCGCCGTCGTCGACCCCGACGAGCTCGTCGCCCGCCTCGTGCACCTCGGCTACCGCCGTGAGGATCTCGTCGAACACCGCGGCGAGGTGGCCAAGCGCGGCGCGATCGTCGACATCTTCCCGTCCACCGCCGAGGCCCCGATCCGCATCGATCTGTGGGGCGACGAGGTCGATCGCCTCACCGAGTTCTCCGTCAACGACCAGCGCAGCACGACCGACCTCACCGAGGCGTTCGTGTTCCCTGCCCGCGAACTGATCCCCTCCGACGCGGTGCGCGCTCGTGCGGCGGCACTCGTGGCGGGCGAGCCGTGGGGCCGCGAGCAGTGGGAGCGCCTCGCCGAAGGCGCGCTGTTCGACGGCATGGAGAGCTGGCTGCCGTGGTTGGTGGATGAGGGGCTCGTCGACGACGCGGATCATGTCCAGTTGCTCACCGACGTGTTGCCCGCGAACGCGAAGGTCGCGCTCGTCGAGCCGCGCCGCATGCGCGACCGTGCGAACGACTTGCTCGCGGAAGAGGCCGACCTCGCCCGCGCGCTCGCGGGCACGTGGGCGCGCAACCCCGACCTCGAGTTCCCCCGCCTGCACGCCGA
>JAYRWH010000014.1:0-69924 GCA_041918155.1 Ilumatobacteraceae bacterium
GAAGTTCGATCCCGAGACCGGGATCGGGTTGAAGGGGCGCTGGCAGAACACGATCGAGGCGATGTTCCACGGTCGCGTCCCGGAGGGCGCGCCGCTCGACCCGATCGAACGGCAGCAGTGGCTGGCCGCGTTGGCGTTGGCCGCGCTGATCACGGGTGAGGTGCAAGGTGGGTCGGGCGTGCCGGACATCACGGTCGTGGTCGACGCGGAAACGCTCCTGAAGGGTGAGCATGCCGGCACCCGCCTCGACCTGGGCCAGTTCGGGTTGCCAAGCGAGACGATCCGCCGCTGGGCCTGCATCGGACAGATCACGCCGATCATCGTCGGTGTCGACGGCACCCGGCTGCTGTTGGGGCGCACTCAGCGGTTGGCGAACCGTGAACAACGCAGAGCACTACGGGTGCTCTATCGCACGTGTGCGTGCTGTGATGTCGTGTTCGAGCACTGCGAGATCCACCACGTGATCTGGTTCGATCCCGACGGCCGCACGGATATCGACAACCTGATCCCGCTCTGCAGCCGCCACCACCATCTGGCCCACGAGAGCGGCTGGAAGCTCGCACTCGCCCCCGACCGCACACTGCAGGTCAAGCTCCCCAACGGCGACGTCAGGGTGCACAGCCCACCGAGGGCGATGGCCGCGTGACGCGGCCGGGTTCAGGCGAAGCGGGTGCGGACGACAGCGGCGAGGTCGTCGGCCACGGCGTGGGCCAGCGCGTCGGTGGCTGCTTCCACCATCACGCGGATGAGGGGTTCGGTGCCGCTGGCGCGCACGAGGATGCGGCCATCGCCCTCCAGGCGGGCCTCGGCGGCGGCAATGTCCGCCGCGAGTTCGTCGGCCACATGGGGATGGCGCGCGGCCACCTTCACGTTGACCAGCACCTGCGGGTAGCTGGTCATCACCTCGGCGGCCAGCTCTGCGAGCGAGCGATGGTGGTTGTGCACGAACTCGGCCAGGCGCAGGCCGGCGAGCAGGCCGTCGCCGGTGGTGGCCAGGTCGCGGTAGATGACGTGGCCGCTCTGCTCGCCGCCAACGCTGAACCCGCCGGCGTCGAGGGCCTCGAGCACGTACCGGTCGCCGACGGCGGTGGTCACGACCGTGATGCCCGCGGCAGCCATCGCCTTGTGGAACCCGAGGTTGCTCATCACCGTCACGACCACGGTGTCGTGGTGCAGGCGGCCCTCCTCGAGGAGCTGGATCGCCGCAAGCCCGATCAGGCGATCACCATCGATCACCCGACCCTGGTGGTCGACTGCGATCACCCGATCACCGTCACCGTCGAAGGCCAGGCCCATCGTCGCCGCGTTGGCGGCGACAGCGGCCGACAGTGATTCCACGTGGGTGGCTCCGCAGCGGTCGTTGATGTTGCGACCGTCGGGCGCGTCGTGGATGACGACGACCTGCGCGCCGAGCGCACGGAACGCCGCCGGCGCCACGTGCGACATCGCCCCGTTGGCGCAGTCGAGCACGATGCTCAGGCCGTCGAGCGGCTCGGTGAGGCCGACGAGATGCTGCACGTATCGGTCACCACTGGGGCCATGCGCCGCCGCCACCTCGTGGCCACCGACATACGCGTCCACATGCGCTGGGTCGAGCACCGCCTCGATCGCCCGCTCGATGGAGTCGGGCAGCTTGGTGCCTCCGGGAGCGAACACCTTCACGCCGTTGTCGTGCCAGGGGTTGTGCGAGGCGGTGATCATCGCCGCCGGGCATTGCTCCTGCTCGGCCAGCCAGGCCAGGCACGGCGTGGGCACGACGCCCGCCGACACCGGCTCGGCGCCACCCGCGGCAAGGCCGGCGGCCAGCGCCGTCTCCAGAACGCTGCCGCTCTCGCGGGTGTCGCGCCCGATCAGCCAGCGCCCGCCGCCCAACACCTGCGCCGCGGCGCGCCCGAGGGCGGCCACATACGCGGGAGTCAGTTCCGTGAGCGCCCGGCCGCGTACACCGTCGGTGCCGAAGCGCAGGCTCATGCCAGGCGCAGCGTCAGCGCTTGGTGTACTGCTTGGCCTTGCGGGCCTTGACGAGACCGTACTTCTTGCTCTCCTTGCGACGCGGGTCGCGGGTGAGCAGGCCGGCCTTCTTCAGCGCCGCCCGGGCCTCGGGATCGAGTTCGACCAGCGAGCGGGCAATGGCCATGCGCAGGGCGCCCGCCTGGCCGCTGACGCCACCACCGTGCATCGTGGCGTCGACGTCGTAGGTCTCTTCGACACCGACGACGCGCAGCGCCTCGGTGACGGTCATCCGCTGCATGGCGGTGGGGAAGTACTCCGCGAAGGCCTTGCCGTTGATCGTGTGGGTGCCGTTACCGGGGCGCAGGCGAGCGCGGGCGACGGCCTCCTTGCGGCGGCCGGTGGTCTGGGTGAGCGGCTTGGTGGCCATGGTGTTCTCTACCTTCCGGCGATTCAGCGGGCCTTGGCCGCGGGGATCTCAAGGGCGACGGGCGACTGAGCGGCGTGCGGGTGCTCGGCACCGGCGTACACCTTCAGCTTCTTGATCTGCTGACGGCCGAGCGGGCCGTGGGGCAGCATGCCGCGAACACTGCGACGTACGGCCTCGGCGGCGTCGCGGTCGAGCATGCTGGAGTACTTCTCGGTCTTCAGGCCGCCCGGGTAACCACTGTGGCGGTAGATGTTCTTCTGACCGGCCTTGCCCTTGGTGAGCACGACCTTGGAGGCATTGATGATCACCACATGGTCGCCGGTGTCGATGTGCGGGGCGAAGGTGGGCTTGTGCTTGCCGCGAAGGACCCGCGCGGCCTCAGTGCAGATGCGGCCGAGGACCATGCCGTCGGCGTCGATCACGTGCCACGCACGAGTGATTTCGCTGGCCTTGGGGCTGTAGGTGGTCATTTCGTACTGTCCTTCACGCGAATACGCCCGGCCCGGTGCACCGACCACGGACGTGGCCTGGCCGCAACCGCCAGGGAACCGTGAAATGATACGGGGAACGAGGCCAAAGCGGCAACAGCGCCGCCGAATCAGCGGAGAACACTTCAGGTCAGGTCAGGCACCACTTCGGCGCTGCGGGCGATGCATTGCTCGATCCGGTTGCGCAGGGGGTCCGTCACGTCGGCCCGGGCGAGGGTGGCGAAGGCCGGGTAGATGAGGCGGGTATCCACGTCGACACACAGCAGGATCGTTTGCGGCGAGGCGCGGAACGTGCCGTCGGGCCGCTCGGTGAAGCGCACGGTCGCCATCAGCCCGTCGAGGGTCCGCGGGTCGGCGTACTTACCCATCGGCGCGGTGCCCATCCCGCTCACCTCGTTGCCGACGCTCCAGTACACCAGCGCGCCGTTCACCTGCTCGACGGGTTGGATGACGTGCGGGCCGTGCAGCACGATGAGGTCGACGTGCGTCGCCTTGGTGATCTGCTCGACGAACGCCCGGTCGGCCCCCGTGGGCGCCGACTCCAACTCCTTGCCGCCGTGCAGGCTGACGATCACGACTTCCGCGCCCTGGCTGCGGGCCTCGTTCACGTCGGCGACGATGCTCTCGGCGGTCGCCATGTTGAGCCGCCAGGCCAAGGGCCGATCGGTGTTGTTGGCCCTCGTGTACGCCAGGTGCGCCACCCGCACCCCCTTGACTTCAAAGGTGCTGACCGCCGCCTCCTCCGGCGAGCGGGCCGTGCCGACATGGCTGACGCCGGCGTCGTCGAGGGCCTGCAAGGTGCTGTCGATGCCGTCGAGCCCGAGGTCGTTGCTGTGGTTGCTGGATGTCGTGCACCGGGTGTACCCCGCGGCCCGGACACCCGCCGCGACCTCGTAGGGGGCCAGCCAGCGGTAGCCCTGGCGCGGGCCGTGCCCGTAAGGACCGGCCTTCTGCCCCGGCTTGCCGATGGGGAACTCCATGTGGCAAATGGCGAGGTCGACGCTGCCGAGGATCGGCGCGATCGGCGCGAACAACGGCCCGAACTCGTAACGCGCCCCGGGCGCCGCATGGCTGGCGGCAGCCGCCTTGACCGGGCTCTCCACGAGGATGTCGCCGGTGGCGGCGACCGTGAACGCGCGCGGCGCGGATGTCCCGCGCCCCCCTGGCACCCGCAGCGTGTCGATCGACGCGTGGCCAGGTGCGGCCGTCGCCCCGAGCACAGCGGCGCACAGGAACGCGGCACCGCTGAGACGGATCCGGGCTCGCTGCACTGCCGCAGGCTACTCCGACGGCGGGTAGCCGACCTCCCACAACACCAGCCCGTGAGGCGGAGCCACCCGGCCCGCGGTGTGCCGGTCGCGGGAGAGGAGGATGCCCCGCATGTCGCCCGCGTGCAGCTTTCCCACGCCGACATCGACGAGCGTGCCCACGATCGAACGCACCATCTGGTGGCAGAACGCGTTCGCCCGGATCTCGAAGCGCAACAGGCCGGCGATGTCGCCGGGCACCTCGTGCCAGCTGGCGCTCATCACCCGCCGCATCATCGACGGCGTGTCGGCCACGTCCGCCGCCTTCGGCCTGCGGCAGAAGGAGGTGAAGTCGTGTTGGCCGATGAGCGGGTCGCACGCGAGATCCATCGCCCACAGCCGCAACGGTTCGATCACATGCCACGCGGTGCGCGCCGCGAACGGGTTCGGGTCGGGCGAGTTCAGTACGTGGTAGCGGTAATGCCGGTAGGTGGCACTGAAGCGGGCGTGGAACTCGGGGTCGGTGCACCACACCACGTCGCGGATCGCGATCGCCGGCCCGCACATCTTGTTCACTCGTCGCTGCAGGCCGGCGAGATCGGTGTGGTCGGGCAGGTCGACGCTGACGACCTGCCCCCATCCGTGCACGCCTGCATCCGTGCGTCCTGCGCCCACGGGATCGAGCGGCATGCGGGCAACCTTCTCCAAGGCGACGCGCAGCTCGCCCATCACGGTGCGGGTCGCTGTCTGCTCCGCGAAGCCGTGGAAATTGGCGCCGTCGTAGGCGATGGTGAGGCGTGCGCGGCGGGCCACGCGGCTCAGCCTACGACGCGCTCGGGGCGAGGCTGTCGGCAGTCGGGCCGGTGGAGGCGGCAAGCAGTACGTCGGCGAGGTCGTCCCACACGCCGACAAAGGAGTCGGCCGAGGTGCCGTTGAGGATCACCACGAACTGCACCTCGTCGCCACCGGCGACGAAGTACCCGCTCAGCGACTTGACCCCGCTCAGCGACCCGGTCTTGCCCTGGATAACGCCATTGAGGCCGTCACGTTTGAAGTACTCCGCGAGCGTCGAGCCGGCCTGCCCGCCGCGGGCCAGCCCGGCGCCGAGCGGGTCGGTGGCCGAGCTGCGCTCCAGCACCTGCAACAGGGTGGTACAGGTGAGTCGATTGTCGCGGCTGAGGCCGGAGCCGTCAGTGAGCTGCAGGCCGGTGGTGGACACGCCCCACGCCGCGAGCTTGTCGGCCACCACTTGCAACCCGGCGGTGCGGGTGCCTTGCGCGCCGGCCGCGGCGTGCGCGATCTCCTTGACCAGCATCTCCGCGGTGAGGTTGTCGCTGGTGGCGAGCATCTCGTTGACGATGTCGGAGAGCGGCGCCGACTCCACCGAGGCCAGCACGCCGAGGCCGGCGCTGGCCGTGCCGCTGCTGGTGCCGCCGTCGATCTGCACATTGCGCGCCGCGAGCAGGCCGGCGAACTCCTTCGCCGCCGCCCCCGTGGGGTCGGCGGAGATCACACCGCTCTCGCTGATCGAGTCGTCGATCACGAGCGCCCCCACCGGCACCCCGTCGGCCACCTTCTTCAGGTCGTCGCCCCAACCGGGCGGGTAGGTCTCGGCGTCGTAGCGCGACGCGTCGGCCACGATCCGGCCGGTGACGTGGGTGACCCCTGCGGCCACCAGCGCGTCGGCGAGCGCTTCGACGCTCGTCGCGTGCAGCGGTGGCCGCTTACGGGTGGCGGTGGCCTGGGTGTACCACGATTCGCTGAGCACCGGATCACCCCCACCGACGAGAAAGAGATCGCCGGTGACGACACCGCCGACCGGCGCGGGACCCACCACCTGGGTCGTGAACTTGGTGCCGGGGCCGAGCACGTCGAGCGCCACGGCGGCGATGACGATCTTGAGGGTGCTCGCCGGGATCACCGGCAGGTCGCCGTTGACCGACGCGACGGGCACGTCGTCGATCGCCAACGCGGTGCACGAGGTGCCATCGATCGCGCCGAGCAGTGGCGCGGCCGTCGACTTCAGCAGGCTCGCTTGCGCCGTGGAGGCCAGCACCGACGGCGTGCGCCGCACGGACAGCAGCGGCGTGGCGAGCACCCCGGGCAACGGGGCGGAGTTGGGCGGCGCCTCGACCGGCACGGTATCGGCGGACGCGTTGCCGTGCGCCCACCAGCCCACGGCACCGAGCCCGGCCGCGGGAATGGCGGCGACGACGCACAACACGGCGACAGGACGACGAGCACGGCGACGGGCCATTGCTCCAGCCTACGGAACAGGCTGTACGGCTGCTCCCGCGAGCGGGGCGAGCACCCGGCGGAGCGCCTGGCGAGCGTCCTTGGTGTCGAATTCGACGAAACTCTGTGCGAACCCCTCGCGAGCCGCTCGACGCCTCGCTTCCAGCCGCTCCGCGAGCCGCCCGATGGCAATGAGCGTGCCGTGCTCGACGCCTCGGCCGATCAGTTCGGCCGCCAACACGGCAAGATGCTGGGCCTGCACATCGGCGTCCTGATGTTCACCAAGGTTGTCCTGCAGTTGTTTCAACAGACGCACGAACTCCCTCGCGGCCGGCATCGGCATCAGTGAGCGGAAGCACTCGAGTAGATAACGGAGGTGCTTACCGTACTTGCGAAGATCATGTACCTGCTGAGCGGGGCTTTCTGGCGTGATTCTCCGGCCTTCGCGAATGAGGCGGTCGTGCGCGCCGGCAGTCAGGCGCGCGACCAGCGGGGCGAGCTGCTCGTCGCCGAGAGGGCCGCGTTCGCTCTCGTCGGCACTCAGCCACTCCCGCCAGCCCCCGACGACAGCCTGCGCCTCCGGGCCGGCGAGCACCTCGGCCATCGTCGCGTAGGCCGCGTCGAGATGCTCCTCCATCAGCGCGCGAAGTGGGGTCAACGCGGCCACGACGGCCGCATCGAGCCCGGCGGTGTAGTGCACCCAGTCGTGCACGTAGACGTCAAGGTCGCGAGCCACCGAGGTCTGGGCCGCCAACCAGTGGAGATCTGCGCGCGCGTTGGCGAGCGGTGACTCGGCAAAGACGTCAGCAGCGTGGCGCAACAACGTGCGCGAGCGTCGCAGCGCCACCCGCAGGTCGTGCAGGAACTCCGGATCCGTGCGATCGACAACCCCCTGCCAGTTCGCGTCGATGGTCGCGAATAGCTCGATGAGTACGGCACGAAACCCATCTGCCGCGGCCATACTCGGCTGCAGCACCACTTCCCGCTCAGGTACGGCGACCATCGAGGACAGCACCGCATCGAGACAACCCAGCGCGCTTGTCGGCGTGGCGCGGGCGGCGATGAGACGGTGGAGTGATCGGGGAGCGTCCGAGACTGCGAGCACGGTGACGGCCCGCTCGGTCGAGCCGGCCACCTGACTGCGCTCGTGGAGTTCGAGTGTCGCGTCACGCCCGCTCGACCGGGCGAGCGCGCCCACGCTCGCCATCGAGGTGACGGTCGCAACAGGGAGCAGTGCCCTCGGCCCGATCCGCCGCGCCAGGAGGTCGTGCATCGGTCCTTCGGGCAGGTCGCGGGCGAAGACCGGGAGTGGGCGTCGCCCGAGCGGCGCCGACGCCGCCGTACGACCCGTGATGACGAGCTGCCGAGGTGCCGGGCTGACGACGGCACACCAGAGTCCGGCGCGCACAAGCCGTAAGTCGAACGTGTCGAGCAGGGTCCGCACACAACGCCGCCTGCCACCGAAGCGGACCCCGGCCGAGGCCAAGTCGTCGAGCAACGGACGCAGCGAACGCGGCGACACCTCGTACACGGTGGAGCCACTCACCGACGCAAAAGTAGCGAGGGGTCGGGCGCCCCACACACAGTTCACTTGAATGTTGCCGCCTGTTCATCTTCGGGCTGGCTCGGCGAACCTACGGTCCCTACCCTTGTCCGCGATGGGCACTGGCTTCGAGCGGCGCAACATCGCCGCGGTGATCACGGAGGTTCTCGAACTCCGCGCTGCCCTTGTCGCGGCGGAAGCGGCCCGCGCCGCCGACATTGCTGCTACCCACCCTCGCCATCGGCGCTCCGCAGCCAACCTGATCCACTATGTGGAATTGCGCCAGCACGACGTGCGCGAACTTCAACAGCGGCTCGCCGAGCTCGGGCTGTCGTCCCTCGGCAGGTCCGAACCGCACGTGCTCGCGACGGTCGAGGCGGTGTTGCACGTTCTCTTCGGTCTGCTCGGCGAAGCGGCCCCGGCGACCCGCGCCGCGGTGGCGATCGGTGAGGGATGGGACGTGCTCGCGGCGAATGCGACGGCGCTGCTCGGTCGGCCCCCCGTCGAGCGATCGACGCGCATCATGGTGACACTCCCGAGCGAAGCGGCAAGCGATCCGACACTCGTGGCCGGCCTGCTCCATTCCGGAATGGATCTGGCACGGGTGAACTGCGCCCACGACGATGCCACTGCCTGGGACACCATGATCACGGCGGTCCGGTCGCATTCGGCCGAGAGCGGGCGCCGGTGTCTGGTCGCGATGGATCTCGCTGGACCCAAGCTGCGCACCGGTCCGCTGATGGGCGACCCCGGGGTGGTGCGGGTCGCGCCCGATCGCGACCGGCTGGGGCAGACGGTGGCGCCGGGCCTGGTATGGCTGAGTAGCGGCGACCCGTGTCCCGGCGGGCTCGCGGCCGGACGGCGAGTTGCGGAGGTGCCCGTGACCGATCGGGACTGGCTGCGCCGTCGTGCGGTCGACGACCGAGTCCGGCTCACCGACGCGCGTGATGCCGACCGCACATGGCGGGTGCAGGCGGTCACCGCGGATGGGTGCCTCGCCTCGGCCAAGCGCAGTACCTACGTCCTGGGTGGGTTGCGCCTACGCGCCGAACGCATCGATGAGCCCGACGACTTCACAACCGTCGGCGCCCTTCCGGCGCAGGAGCAGGTGCACCGCGTCGTCACCGGCGATCGGATCACCCTCTGTCGTTCGCTCGATCCCATGCCCGGCACAGGCCCCGGGGAGGAACATCGCATCGGGTGCACCCTCCCGGAGGTGCTCGACCACGCTCGCCCGGGCGAACGCATCTGGCTCGACGACGGCAAGATCGGCGCGCACATCGAGAGCGCCAACAGCGACTTCCTCCACATGCGGGTGACCGAGGTGAAGCCCGGCGGCGCGAACCTGCGAGGCGCCAAGGGCATCAACCTGCCCGATACCGAGACGGAACTCGATGCGCTCACCGAGAAGGATCTCGTCGACCTCGACTTCGTGGCCGCGCACGCCGATCTCGTCAGCCTCTCGTTCGTACGGCACACCACGGATGTCCTCCGTCTCCAGGCCGAGCTGGCGGCGCGGGGAGCGCCCGAGACGGGCATCGTGCTGAAGATCGAGAACTTGAGCGGATTCGAACACCTCCCCGACCTGCTGCTGGCGGCGATGCGCAGCGAGCGCGTGGGCGTCATGATCGCCCGCGGTGACCTTGCCGTTGAGGTTGGATTCGAGCGGCTGGTCGAGGTGCAGGAGGAGATCCTGTGGGCCTGCGAAGCGGCTCACGTTCCGGTGATTTGGGCCACCCAGGTGCTCGACACGCTCGCCCGCACCGGCTTGCCCTCGCGAGCGGAGGTGACCGACGCGGCAATGGGCGAACGCGCCGAATGCGTGATGCTCAACAAGGGCCCTCACATCGAACAGGCGATGCGGGTGCTCGACTCGATCCTGTCTCGCATGCAGCACCATCAGAACAAGAAGCGCAGCCTTCTGCGCCGGCTTCGTGCCTGGGATCACAACGGCGGCTCGTGAGTGGGCCAGAGCCCCGGGCCCGAAAACGCACGAGAGGCGCCGCCCGTGGGCAGCGCCTCTCCTTGCCTCGAGTACGTGTCAGACGAGTTCGATACGAGCCATCTGGGCGTTGTCGCCCTGGCGCGGACCGAGCTTGAGGATGCGCAGGTAGCCGCCGTTGCGCTCCGCGTAACGCGGCGCGACATCGGTGACCAGCTTGTGCGTCATCTCCTTGTCGCCCAGGTAACCCTGGATCTGGCGGATGCGGTGCACCTGCGCAGGGCCCTCGTCCTGGGCCTTCTTGGCCTTGGTGATGAGCTTCTCGGCGATGGGGCGCAGAGCCTTGGCCTTGGCCTCCGTGGTGACGATGGCCTCAGCGGCGATCAGCGACGCGGCCAAGTTGGCCATCATCAACTTCTGGTGCTGTGAGCTGCCGCCGAAGTTGCGGGCTCGGCGAGGTGTGGCGGGCATGGTTGGTACTTCTCCTCTAGCGGCGTTCTACAGCTCAGCCGCGCAGCGTCAAGCCGCGCTCGTCGAGCTTCTGCTTGACCTCGTCCAGGCTCTTCTGCCCGAAGTTGGTGATGTTCAGCAGGTCGTCCTCGTTCTTCGTCAGCAGCTCGCCCACGGTGTTGATCTGGGCGCGCTTCAGGCAGTTGCGGGGACGCTCGGACAGGTCGAGATCCTCGATCGGCAGGTCGAGATCGGGCGACGTGTTGGCGGTGCTGGCCACCTCGCCCAGCTCGAGGCCCTGGGGCTCGTCGCTGAGGTTGGCGATCAGGTCGACCAGCGCACGCAGGGTTGCGCCGGCCGAGGCCAGCGACTCACGCGGCGAGATGCTGCCGTCGGTCTCGATGTCGATGACGAGGCGCTCGAAGTTGGTGCTCTGCTCGACGCGGGTGGGCTCGATCTCGAACATCACGCGCCGGACCGGCGAGAAGATCGCGTCGATCGGCACGACGCCGATCGTGCGATTCTGGGTCTCGCGGTCGCTCGACATGTAGCCACGGCCGCGGCCGACGGTGAGATCGACAGCGAGGCGGGCCTTCGCGTTGAGCGTGGCGAGCACGAGATCCTTGTTGAGGATCTCGATCTCGGTCGGGCACTTGATGTCGCCGGCAGTGATGACCGCAGGGCCGCGCACGTCGAGGCGCAGGGTGATGTCTTCGTCGCTCGTAGAAGTCAGCACGACATCCTTGATGTTGAGGATGATGTCGGTGACATCCTCGGTCACACCCTGGATGGTGTCGAACTCGTGCAACGCGTCGTCGAAGCGCACGGCCGTGATGGCCGCACCGGGGATGCTGGAAAGGAGGGTGCGGCGCAGCGAGTTGCCGATGGTGTGGCCGAAGCCGGGCTCAAGCGGGCCGATCGCGAACCGCTGACGCGTTGCGTGATCGTCGCCGAGAGCTTCGACGGTGGGGCGCTGGATGACGAGCATGAAGGATGCCTCTGTGCAGGAAGGGGGGCCGGATTACTTCGAGTAAAGCTCGACGATGAGGGACTCGCGAACGGGCACGTCGATGTGCTCACGCTGCGGCAGATCGCGCACGGTGACCTGCTTGCCACCATCGCCGACCTCGAGCCAGCCGACCACGGAGCGGTCGAGCACGTCGAGGTTGTGCTGGATGACGATCATCTCGCGGCTCTTGGGGGACAGCGAGATGATGTCGCCCTTCTTCACGCGGTAGCTGCGGATGTCGACGCGCTTGCCGTTGACCTGGATGAGGCCGTGGCTGACGAACTGGCCGGCCTGCGGGCGGGTACTGGCGAACCCGGCGCGGTAGACGATGTTGTCGAGACGCAACTCGAGCAGGCGCAGCAGGTTCTCACCCGTGGGGCCCTGCTGACGCACGGCCTCTTCGTAGGTGTTGCGGAACTGGCGCTCGAGCACGCAGTAGATGTACTTCGCCTTCTGCTTCTCCTGGAGCTGTGCGAGGTACTCGCTGCCGGCGTTGCGGCGGCGGGTACGACCGTGCTGGCCCGGGGGGAAGGGGCGACGCTCAAGCGCCTTGCGGCCCTTGTCGTTCTCGTAGATGTTGGTGTTGAGGCGGCGCGAGACGCGCACCTTCGGGCCGGTGTAACGAGCCATGTGTGATCAGGTCCTACGGCGCTTGGGCTGACGGCAGCCGTTGTGGGGTACGGGGGTGACGTCCTTGATCGAGGTGACCTCGATGCCGGTGTTCTGGATGCTGCGCACGGCGGTGTCGCGACCCGAACCCGGGCCCTTCACCTGCACTTCGACACGGCGCAGACCGTGCTCCATCGCGGCGCGGGCGGCCTTCTCGGCGACCTGCTGGGCGGCGTACGGGGTGCTCTTGCGCGAGCCCTTGAAGCCCACACCGCCCGAGGACGCCCACGAGATGACGTTGCCCTCGGTGTCGGTGATGGACACGATGGTGTTGTTGAACGAGCTCTTGATGTGAACGACACCGTTGGTGACGTTCTTGCGCTCGCGCTTGCGGGGGCGGCGACCGCCCGGCTTCGGCTTCGCCATTACTTCCTCACAGCCTTCTTCTTGTTGGCAACCGTCTTCTTCGGGCCCTTACGGGTGCGGGCGTTGGTGTGGGTGCGCTGACCGCGGACCGGCAGGCCCTTGCGGTGACGCACACCCTGGTAGCACCCGATCTCGATCTTGCGCTTGATGTCCTGCGCGACGTCGCGGCGCAGGTCGCCCTCGACGGTGATGCTGGAATCGATCCAGTGACGGATCTTGTTGAGCTCGTCCTCGGTCATGTTGCGGACGCGCTGGTTGGGATCAAGGCCAGTCTCGGCGCAGATGCGCTGCGCCGTGGGCTTGCCGATTCCGAAGATGTAGGTGAGCGAGATTTCCAACCGCTTTTCGCGGGGAATGTCGACGCCGGAGATACGTGCCATCGTGCGTTCTTCTCTTTCAGCCCTGGCGCTGCTTGTGACGGGGGTTCTCGCAGATCACTCGCACGCTGCCATGGCGGCGGATGACCTTGCACTTCTCGCAAATTTTCTTGACGCTCGGTCGGACCTTCATGGTGCGTGCTTTCTTTCTTGACCTGAGTTACTTGTAGCGATACGTGATGCGACCTCGGGTGAGGTCGTAGGGAGTGAGTTCCACCTGCACCTTGTCGCCGGGAAGGATGCGGATGTAGTTCATGCGCATCTTGCCGGAGATGTGCGCCAGGACCTTGTGGCCGTTCTCGAGCTCGACCCGGAACATCGCGTTCGGGAGGGACTCGGAAATCGTGCCTTCCAGCACGATGGCGTCGTCTTTGGGCTTGGGCAGAACCGCCTCCTCGATCGGTGGAACAGATCGCCCCGAAGAACACAGACATGCCGGGGCATGCCAAGGCTCGCAGGGCCGAGGGGCAATGCTACCGCCTGCGCCGGGCAACGCCAAGTGTCACTTGCGCGCGATTTCCGGGCTGGCTGGCGGCTCAACCGTAGCCGCCCGCACGGCGTCACGGCGGCATTTACGCTGAACGCACGGGGCCGACCGTGAAATTCGGGGGACACCGGTGCGACACCGGGGCGAGACTGGCGCCATGCCGCATCGCACCACGCGTTGGCGCGCCCTGACCGCGCTCTTGCGCCCCGACACCGCCCGCTGGGTGGCACTCGGGCTCACCGTCGCGCTCGGTTCCGCCTTCGCCCTGGCGGGCCCGCTGGTGGTGCGCCGCATCGTCGACCTGGCCCGGAGCGGCGAGGCGACGACATCGCGCGTGATCGCGTTGGCAGCGCTGTTCCTCGCCCTGGCGGTGGCCGCTCAGCTGATCACGGTCGCGGTCGCCTGGTTCGCGACGGTGACGGCCTGGCGCACGACCAACCAGATCCGCCTCGAGCTGGCCGGGCACGTGCTCGACCTCGATCACGAGTTCCATCGCCGGCATACGCCGGGGGAGCTGATCCAGCGTGTGGACGGCGACGTCACCTCCGTCAGCGACTTCCTCGGGAGGGTCGTGCCCAGGGTGGTGGGCGCGGTCACCATGGTCGGCGGAATGGTGGCCGTACTCGCCGTGGTGGACTGGCGACTGGCGGTCGGAGCGCTGGTGTACGCCCTCGCCGCGCTGGCGACGATCGTGCGCGGGCGCCACCGCGCAGTCCGCGAGAACAGCGACGAGATGGGCGCCTATGCCCGGCTGTACGGAGGTATCGAAGAGCGATTGACCGCCGGTGAGGACCTACGGGCGAACGGGGCCGGGGCACACGCGATGTGGCGCTTCGTCGAGGAGAGTGCCGGCGTGATGCGCAGTGCGCTACGACGCGAGTCGGCGTTCCTGCGGCTGTGGTGGGCCGTGCAGGGCTCGGTCGCGATCGGCGCCACCGTGTCGTTGGTCGCCGGTGCAACACTCGTGCGCAGCGGGGAGACCTCCCTGGGCACCGCGTTCCTGCTGTTCCAGTACGTGCTCCTGCTCGAGCGCCCACTCGAGGACGTCGTCCAACAGTTGGAGACCGTGCAGAAGGCGAACGGTGCCATGGTGCGCGTGATCGACCTGCTGGCGGTGCAGTCGACGATCATCGACGACGGAACCGTGTCGCCACCGGCGGGTCCGTTGGGCCTCGACTTCGCTGCCGTCTCGTTCGACTACGGCGACGACGAACCCGTCTTGTGCGACATCAACCTGGCCATCGCTGCCGGTCGCTCGGTGGGCGTGATCGGTCGCACCGGCAGTGGCAAGACCACCTTGTCGCGACTTCTCCTGCGCCTGGTCGAGGCGACAGCGGGCGAACTGCGGCTCAGTGGGGTGCCGATCGCCGAGATCCCCATGACCGAGCTACGCCGTCGCGTCGCCCTGATCCCCCAGGAGGTGGAACTGTTCACCGGATCGGTGCGCGACAACGTCGCGTTGTTCGATCCCGCCCCCACCGACCGGGAAGTGGAGACGGCATTACGTCGCGTCGGCCTCGACTCGCTGGCCGACGGCGGCGTGCACCGAGCGCTCGGCGCTGGTGGCAGCGGCCTGTCCGCAGGGGAGGCGCAGTTGCTGGCGCTGGCCCGCGTGTGGCTCCGCAACCCGGATCTCGTGGTGCTCGACGAGGCGACGGCCAGGGTCGACCCGGCCACGGAGGGCCAGCTGGAAGCCGCCATCGTCGAGATGATGCGGGGTCGCACGACGGTGGTGATCGCTCATCGGTTGAGCACCTTGCGCCACGTCGACGAGATCGTCGTACTCGACCACGGTCGCATCGTCGAGCACGGCGCTCGCACCGCACTGCAGCTCGATGACGACAGCCGCTTCCACCATCTCCTGCAACTGGCCCACGACGACGACGTCGACGACGACCCCGGTGCCGGCGCCGGCGCTGTTCCCACGACGGGGGCGGCGACATGAACACGACGCCCGGTGTCTGGCGCCTCGGCTGGCGGGTGAGCCAGCACCGGCCCGGCGCGTTCTGGCTCGGGTGGGTGCTGTTCATCCTGTTCTTCACGTTCCCCGTGCTCAACGGATGGTTGCTCGGGCGCGGCTTTCACGCGCTCGACACCGGCGACTACTCGCGTGTGTACTGGTTCGCCCTCGCCGCGCTCGCGTGCGACGCGGCCCGCATGGCCAGCATCCACTGGGGCGCGCTCGTCTGGACCCGGGTGATCGTGCACATGCAGACCTTGGTGCGGGCGAACCTGCTCGCCGCGCAGTTGGCCAGCGGCGGACCTGAAGCCGGCCGACCGGTGAGTTCGGCGGGCGAGGCCATCACCCACTTCCGCGACGATGTGGAGGACGTGACGATGTTCGTCGACGGCCTCGTCGACGTCAGCGCGGGCACGGTGTTCACGGTGCTCGCCGCGTTCGTGCTCGGCAGCATCGACGCCGGCGCCGCTGCGATCCTGATCGTGCCACTCGCCGGCGTCGCCCTCGCCACCCGCGCGCTCGACAACCGGATCAAGCGCTATCGGGCCGCCGACCGCGCCGCCGCCACATTGGTCAGCGGCTTTCTCGGTGACGTGATGGCTGCGGCGACCACCGTGAAGGCGAACGGCGCTGCACCCGCCGCGCTGGCCCGTCTGCGCACGCTCGTCGACACCCGCCGCCACACCGCAGTGCGCGACCGCGTCCTCGACGAAGGGGTGCAGGCCTTCGCCCAGGGCTCGGCCGACGTCGGGCTCGGCCTGGTCCTGCTCGTGACTGCCGGAGCGATCGCCAGCGGGGCGTTCGACGTCGGCAAACTGGCCGTGTTCACGGCCTACCTCGGCTGGCTCAGCTTCCTGCCGCGCATGGTGGGGCGAGTACTCGCCCGGCGCAAGCAGGCCGGGGTGGCGTTCGACCGCATGCGACGGGTGGTGGCCGACGACGAGGTCGGCAACACGGTGCGCACGCGCGACCTCCCCATCGAGCGCACAGAGCCACGACCGCGACTGCCAGCCGACCGACCCGAGCGCGCGGCCCTGGAGTCGTTGGAGGTGTGCGGTCTCAGCGCCTCCTTCTCGGGCGGTCGCGGGATCAGCGACGTCTCCTTCCGCATGAGCCGGGGCAGCTTCACCGTGCTCACCGGGCCGATCGGTTCCGGCAAGAGCACTCTCCTGCGTGCGCTGCTCGGTCTGGCGCACGACGCGGACGTGACGGGCGTCGTGCGCTGGAACAACCGGACCATCGACGACCGGGCCTCCTTCTTCGTGCCCCCGAATGCGGCCTACCTCCCGCAAGTACCACAGCTGATCAGCGACTCCGTCGCCGACAACGTGGCACTCGGCGAGGTGCCCGACGGTGCCGTACGGCGGGCGCTGGAGCTCGCTGCAGTGATCACCGATATCGATGAGATGACCGAGCGTGACGCCACCCTCATCGGCCCGCGCGGGCTGCGGCTGTCGGGTGGTCAACGCCAACGGGTCGCCGCTGCCCGGGCGCTCGTGCACGTCCCTGAACTCCTCGTGCTCGACGACCTCTCCAGCGCGCTCGACGTGGAAACGGAGCTGCTGCTGTGGGGAAACCTGGCTGCCGCCGGCATGACGGTCCTGGCCGTGTCACACCGTGCGGTGGCGTTCGACCGCGCCGACCAGGTCCTGCGTCTGCAGGACGGATGCCTCACCGCCGAGTGACCGACGACGGTCGGCGGCAGCGCCCCACGTGGCACTAGCATCGAACCGAACGTGAAATGGGTCCTGTGAGGCCCATACGTGAAGGGAGATGGCCGTGGGCGAAACCCTGGCTCGGGAAGTGCTGAGTGCCGACGACGTGCGCCGTGCGCTCACCCGCATCGCCCACGAGATCGTGGAGCGAAACCATGGCCTCGAGGGGGTGGTGGTCATCGGCCTGCAGCGCGGTGGCGTGTGGGTGGCCGAGGCACTCGCCGGCATCCTCGCGGGCATCGATCCCTCCCACCCGGTGCCCGTCGGTTCACTCGACGTCAGCTTCCACCGCGACGACGTCGGCCTGCGCCCGATCGTGCCCGGCAGCGTCACCGACATCCCCGTCGAGCTCGACGGCTGCACCGTGATCCTGTGCGACGACGTGCTGTTCACCGGCCGCACCGTGAGGGCGGCCATGGAGGCGCTCAACGAGTACGGCCGGCCGCGGGCCGTACAGCTCGCGGTGATGGTCGACCGCGGCCACCGCGAGCTGCCGATCCGCCCCGACTTCGTCGGCAAGAATCTCCCCACCGCCCGCGACGAACAGGTCGCGGCAACACCGGTTGGGGTGACGATCACGTGAAGCACCTCCTGTCCGTCGCCGACCTGACCGCCGACGACATCCACCGCCTGCTCGAACTCACCGACCACATGGCCGAGATCAACCAGCGGCCGATCCCCAAGGTGCCCGCGCTGCGCGGCAAGAACGTCGTGAGCCTGTTCTTCGAAGACTCCACCCGGACCCGCACCAGCTTCGACACGGCAGCCAAACGGCTCAGCGCCGACACGATGAACTTCGCCGTGTCGTCGAGCAGCGTCAACAAGGGCGAGAGCCTACGCGACACGATCGAGACGATCAGCGCCATGGGCGTCGATGCGTTCGTGGTGCGCCACAAGAGCAGCGGCGCGCCCCTCGCGATCACGAAATGGACGAACGCCAGCATCGTCAACGCCGGCGATGGCTGGCACCAGCACCCCACCCAGGCGCTGCTGGACTGCTACACGATCCGCACCGGGCTCAATCGCCGCGACGGGTTCGACGGGTTGCGGATCGCGATCGTCGGCGACATCAAGCACAGCCGCGTCGCCCGCAGCGACGTCCAGGCCTTCACTGCGCTCGGCGCCCACGTAACCCTCGTCGCCCCGCCGACGCTGCTACCGCCATCCCTGGTCAACTCGAACGGCCAGGACTGGCCGGTGGAGGTCAGCCACGACCTCGACTCGCTCCTCCCCGACCTCGACGTGCTCTACCTGTTGCGCGTACAACGCGAGCGGATGGACGACGCCCTGCTGCCCTCGCTCCACGAGTACTCGGCGATGTACGGGCTTACCGCCGAGCGGGCCGCCCGCTTGGCGCCTCACGCGATGGTGATGCACCCGGGCCCGATGAATCGCGGCGTCGAGATGGTCATCGATCCCGCCGAGCTCCCCGGCTCGGCGATCCTCGACCAGGTCACCAACGGTGTCGCCGTGCGGATGGCTGTGTTGTTCACCCTGCTCGGTTCGGGCAGCGACCTGAAATCGGAGCACCTGTCATGACGCGAACCCTCATCACGGGCGGCACCCTGCTCGACCAGTACGGCGAGCGCGCCGGCGACGTGGCGATCGAGGACGGCCGCATCGTCGATGTCGGCAGCGGGGTGCGCGCCGCGCCCGGCGACCTCACGCTCGATGCCACCGGGTGCATCGTCTCCCCCGGGTTCGTCGACCTGCACGTGCACCTTCGTGAGCCGGGCAAGGAGGAGGCGGAGACGATCGAGACCGGCAGCCGCGGCGCGGCGCTCGGTGGCTTCACCGCCGTCGTGGCCATGCCGAACACCGACCCGGCGCAGGACAGCGTCGCCGTGGTGGAGTTCGTGCGCGCCCAGGGCAGGCGCGCCGGCCTGTGCGAGGTCCTGCCGTCGGGTTGCATCACGATCGGGCGCCACGGCGAGCGGCTCGCACCCTTCGGCGAGCTCGCGGCAGCCGGTGTCCGCATCTTCACCGACGACGGCGCCGGGGTGCAGGATGCGCAGCTCATGCGCCGGGCCCTGGAATACGCCGGGCCGCTCGGGATCACGCTCGCGCAGCACTGCGAGACCGCGTCGCTCACCAAAGGCGCGGTGATGCACGAGGGCTCGTGCTGCAGCCATCTCGGCCTGCCCGGCTGGCCCGCGCTGGCCGAGGAGCTGATGGTGTTCCGCGATATCGAGCTGGTGCGCCTCACCGGCGTGCCGATGCACTTCCTGCACCTGTCCACCGCGCGCAGCGTCGCGCTCGTGCGTGCCGCCAAGGCCGAGGGCCTGCCGATCACCGCCGAGGCCGCGCCGCACCACTTCACGCTCACCGACGAATGCCTCACGGGCTTCGATCCCGTGTTCAAGGTGAACCCGCCACTGCGCACGCCGGCCGACATCGCCGCGATCAAGGCCGGCCTCGCCGACGGCACGATCGACGCGATCGCCACCGACCACGCCCCCCACGCGCCGCACACCAAGGAGGCGCCGCTCGACCAAGCGCCGCCGGGCATGCTCGGCCTGGAGACCGCGCTCGGGCTGTGCATCGCCGAGCTCGACATGCCCCTCGCGGACATCATCGCCGCGCTGAGCTGGAAGCCCGCCGCCATCGCCGGCGTCGCCGATCGCCACGGCCGCCCGATCACCGCCGGCGAGCCGGCCAACCTCGCCGTGTTCGACCGCAACCGGGAGTGGACCGTCGTGCCGGCCAAGCTGGCGAGCAAGAGCCGGAACACCCCGTACATCGGCCGCCGTTTGCGCGGCAAGGTGCGCCACACCGTCTTCGAGGGCAACGCCGTTGTCGTCGACGGCATCGCCACCCGCTGACCCGGGTGCGAGCGCCAGCCCATCATTGCGAGTGGACGTTGGGACGGCGCGGTCTACCTCCGGGTGAGGATTTCGGGGCCGTGGTCGCCGACGAGCACGGTGTGCTCCACATGGGCGGCGAGTGAGCCGTCGGCGGTGACGATCGTCCAACCATCGTCGGAGTCGCGCACTGCATCCTTGCCGCCGGCGATGAGCATCGGCTCGATCGCCAGCACCATGCCCGGCAGCAACTCAGGCCCACGACCGGAGCGGCCCCGGTTCTCCACATCGGGCTCCTCGTGCATCGCCTGGCCGATGCCGTGGCCGCAGTATTGGCGCGGGCTGCCGTAGCCGGCACCCGACACCACCGCATCGATCGCTGCGCCGATGTCGCCGAGATGGCGGCCGGAGCGCATTTGCTTCACCGCCGCGGCGAGCGCCGCGTCTGCCGTGTCGAGCAAGCGCCGCGCATCGGGGGTGATCGAACCGATCCCGATCGTGAAGGCCGCATCGCCGTGCCAACCGTGGACGATCGCGCCGCAGTCCACCGACAGCAAGTCGCCCTCCGCCAGCACCCGCGAGCCGGGGATGCCGTGGATCATCTGCTCATTGATGGAGGTGCAGATCACCGCCGGGAAACCGTGATAGCCGAAGAAGTTCGAGGTCGCGCTGCGCCGCTCGAGCACGTCGCGCGCAACCCGGTCGAGCGCGGCGGTGGTGACTCCTGGACGTGCGGCGGCGCGCAACTCCTCGTGCATCTCGGCCACGACCCGCCCAGCGGCGCGCAGGTGGCGCAGTTCATCCGCAGCTCGACGCGGGATGACGCCGCGACGCGCCCGCACCATCAGCCGATGCGCCGAGTGCCGTCGACCACCGCGGTGAGGCGGCGGAACACCTCGTCGGTGGAGGCGACACCGTCGACGACGATGAGTCGGCCCTGGCGCTCGTAGTACTCGATGAGCGGGGCAGTCTGCTCTTCGTAGAGGTCGAGCCGGCGCGATACCGCCTCGGGGGTGTCGTCGTCGCGCTGGGTGACGTCACCGCCGCACACGTCGCAGATCCACGGCTCCTTGTCCACCCCGCCGGCGACATAATTCGTGCCGCAGTCGCGGCACACACGGCGGGCGGAGATGCGCTGCAACACCAATTCGCGCGGCACATCGAGGTCGAGCACGGCGTCGATCGGCCGGTCGGCAGTGATGTCGTCGAGCCCGTTCGCCTGCGGCACTGTACGCGGAAAACCGTCGAGGATGTACCCGCGGCCGACAGCGTCGGGCTTGGCGAGGCGCTCGGCGACGATGCCGACCATG
Organism: Ilumatobacteraceae bacterium; assembly: GCA_041918155.1. GTDB lineage: Bacteria > Actinomycetota > Acidimicrobiia > Acidimicrobiales > Ilumatobacteraceae > UBA668. The sequence continues at coordinate 20,980 of JAYRWH010000014.1, forward strand.
ATCTCGTCGCCGACGAGGCCACCGGCATCCATCACTTCCTTGGCCATCGTGCCGAGCGGGGTTCCTTCGCGCACGGCGGCACGGAGCATGTCGCCGGTGCTGATGTGTGGGACGACGAAGTGGCGCGACAGGCGCACGCACTGTGTTCCCTTCCCAGCGCCTTGGCGCCCGAGCAGGATCAGCCGGGCGCCCGGGATCACTTCAGGAAGCCCTCGTAATTGCGCAACATCAGTTGGCTGTCGATCTGGCGCATCAACTCGAGCGCCACACCGACGGCGATGAGCACGGTGGTACCGGCGAACGGGAAGTTCTGGACGTCGGCCACCCACAACAATAGATAGGGCATGATCGCGATGAGGGCCACGAACACTGCACCCGGCAGGGTGATGCGGTTGACGGCCTTGCCGAGATAGCGCTCGGTCTGCGGGCCGGGACGCACACCGGGGATGAAGCCACCCTGGCGACGGATCTGGTCGGCCTGGCGGATCGGGTCGAACGCGATCGAGTTGTAGAAGTAGGCGAAGGCGATGATCATCAGCGAGAAGATGCCGATGTACACAAGCCCGCGGCTGTTCACCAGATTGGAGTCGACCCAGCGCTGAATGCTCGCGCGCCAGCCGCCAGAGGCACCGCCGAGGAGGTTTGTGAGCAGCACCGGCAGCAGCAGCACGGAGCTGGCGAAGATGATCGGCACGACACCGCTCTGGTTGACCTTCAGCGGGATGTACGTGCTCTGGCCGCCGTACATGCGGCGGCCGACGACGCGCTTGGCGAACTGGACTGGGATGCGTCGTTGACCCAACTCCACCCGCACGACCGCGATCACGATGCCGACGCAGAGCAGGAACAGAAGGGTGAACACGAACCAGTTCTTCTCCACCCACACCGAGTAGAACCCGTTCGGCAGACCCGACACCACCGAGGCGAAGATCACCATCGACATACCGTTGCCGATGCCGCGCTGGCTGATGAGTTCGCCGATCCACATCAGCACGGCCGTGCCGCCGACGAGGGTGGCGATCACGAGGTAGCCGCGCGGCCACATGCCATCGGGCAGCAGACGCAGGTTCTGCGGGAAACGCTGGGCCGCGCCGAAGAACGCGTTGCCGTTGCCGTTACCGAAGATGAACGTCAGCGCAGTCGCCTGCAAGGTGGAGATCCCGATTGCGAGGTAACGCGTGTACTGGGTGATCTTGCGCTGCCCGACCGCACCCTCTTGCTGCAACTTCTCCAGCTTCGGGATCACCACGCCGAGTACCTGCATGATGATGCTCGCGGTGATGTACGGCATGATGCCGAGGGCGAAGATCGAGAAGCTGGCGAACGCACCGCCGCTGAACATGTTGAAGAAGCCCAGGGCGCCTTGGGTGTTGGCGGCCTTGCGGAACTGACGAACCGCATCCTGGTCGATACCGGGCACGCGGATGGCGACGCCAACGCGGTATAGCAGCACCATCGCCAGGAGGAACAGGATCTTGTTCCGCAGGTCGGGCACCTTGAAGACATTCTTCAAGTTCGAGAACACGAGCGAGCTCCAGGGAGTTTGCGGACGGCCAGGACGGCCGACTCAGCGGCCAGAATTAGCGGTTGGTGAACTGATTGCCCTTGACGGGCGGGCGACCCTGCTTGAAGGGCAGACCCAGGAGCGTGACACTACCGCCGGCGGCGGTGATGGCCGTGTCTGCCGACTTCGAGACAGCGTGGGCCGTGAGGTTGATCGCCGAGCTGAGTTCGCCACGGCCGAGCACCTTCACGAAGGTGCCCTTGCGCACGAGGCCGGCGGCCACGAGCACCTCAGGGGTGACCACGGCCTCGCCGAGAGCGGCGAGCTGGTCGAGGTTGACCGGGCTGTACTCCACGCGGAACGGGTTGTTGAAGCCCTTCAGCTTGGGGACGCGCTGCTTGAGGGGCATCTGGCCACCTTCGAAGCCACGTGCCACCTTGCCACGACCGCGGGACTTCTGGCCCTTGGTGCCCTGGCCGGCGGTCTTGCCGCCCTTGCCGCCGATACCACGGCCGACTCGCTTCTTGGCCTTGTTCGACCCAGGTGCGGGGGAGAGTTCGTCGACGCGCATGTTACTTCACACTGCCCTTACTAGTGGGGTCTTCTGCGTTCTCTGTGACCTCGATGAGGTGCGGAACGCGGGCCAGCATGCCGCGGATCTCCGGGCGGTCGGGCAGCACGTTGGTGTCGCCGATCTTGCGGAGGCCGAGGGCACGCAGCGTGCCACGGTTCTTGGGCTTGTTGCCGATGGCCGAGCGCACCTGGCGCACGGTGAGGGTAGGCCCGTCATAGTTGGTGTCGGTACGCATCAGTGCGACTCCCCTGCAGCGATCTGCTTCTTGCGCTCGTTGTAAGCACGGAGCACACCTTTGGGCACGAACTCCGACGCGTCGAGGCCGCGGCGGGCGGCGACTTCGTCGGGGCGCTGCAGCGACTGCAGGCCGTTGATGGTGGCGCGGGCGACGTTGATCGCGTTCGACGAGCCGAGCGACTTGCAGAGCACGTCGTGGATGCCGGCCTCTTCGAGGATGACGCGGGCGGCGCCACCGGCGATCACACCGGTACCGGGGGCGGCGGGCTTCATCAGCACACGACCGGCGGAGTTGATGCCGATGATCGGGTGGGTGATGGTGCTGCCTGCGAGGGGGACGTCGAACAGGTTCTTCTTGGCCTCTTCGGTGCCCTTCTGGATCGCCAGCGGCACTTCCTTGGCCTTGCCGTACCCGAGGCCGACGCGACCATTGCCGTCACCGACGACGACCAGCGCGGTGAAGCTGAAGCGACGACCACCCTTGACGACCTTGGCGACGCGATTGATGGCGATGACCCGCGACTCGCGCAGACCACTGGGATCGGGGGCGCGCTCTTCGTTGCGGTTGCCGTAATTCGTGGGGGCGGCCATCAGAACTCCAAACCTGCTTCACGGGCCGCAGCAGCAACTGCGGCGATGCGACCGTGGTAGAGGAACCCACCACGATCGAAGACGACCTGGCTGATGCCAGCGACCTTGGCGCGCTCGGCCAGCACGGTGCCGAGGCGGGATGCCGCCTCGACGGTTGCGCCACTGCCGTTGCCCTTCAGCTCCGGCTCGGTGGTGCTCGCCGACACGAGGGTGCGCCCCGTGATGTCGTCGATCACCTGCAGCGAGAGGTGCTTGTTCGACCGGAACACGGCCAGACGGGGGCGCGCGGCGGTGCCGGTGATCTTCTTGCGTACCCGACGGTGGCGGGCGATGCGGCCTTCGCGGCGCTTCTGTGCAATTTTGCTCATGGTTCGACTCTTCCCTCTACCACTCTCTGGTACCGATCCCTGGACCGGTCACTTCTTGCCGGTCTTGCCGGCCTTGCGCAGGACCTTCTCGCCGAGGTAGCGCACACCCTTGCCCTTGTAGGGCTCGGGCTTGCGCACGGCGCGGATGTTGGCGGCCACCTGGCCGACGAGCTCCTTGTCGATGCCCCGCACGATCACTCGCGTCTGTGTGGGCACCTCGAAGGTGATGCCGCCGGGGGCATCCATCAGAACGGGATGGCTGAAACCGAGGGCCAACCGGAGCTTGGTGGGGCTGAGGGCCTCGGCGCGGTAACCGACGCCGATGATCTCGAGCTCCTTGGAAAAGCCGTCGGTGACACCGACGACCATGTTGTTCACCAAGGTGCGCGACAGGCCGTGCAGCGAGCGGTTCTGACGCTCGTCGTCAGGACGCTCGACCAAGAGGGTGCCCTCCTCGCGGCGCACCGAGATGGCGCCCGGCAGGGCGCGGCTCAGCGTGCCCTTGGGACCCTTCACGGTGACCGTGGGGCCGTCGATGGTGACGTCGACACCGCCGGGGACGGCGATGGGCGACTTACCGATGCGGGACATGAAACAGCCTCTCTCTCACCACACGTAGCACAGGACCTCGCCGCCCACTTGGCGCTTGCGCGCTTCGCGGTCGGTCATGAGACCCTGACTGGTGGACAGGACGGCCACACCGAGGCCACCGAGCACACGGGGGACCGCGTCGCTCTTGCGGTAGATCCGCAGGCCGGGGGTGGAGATGCGACGAAGGCCCGAGATCGTGCGACGACGATCGTGGGAGTACTTCATCGAGATGGTGAGCACGTCACCGGGGCCGCTCGTGGACGGAGCCACGGAGAAACCGGTGATGTAACCCTCCTTCTGAAGGATGGTGGCCAGAGCGACCTTCTGCTTGGAAGCAGGCATGCGCACCTCGTCATGCATCGCCGTGTTGGCGTTGCGGATGCGAGTGAGCATGTCGGCGATGGGATCAGTCAGCATGTGTCCTCCTCACCAGCTCGCCTTGGTAACGCCCGGGATCTCGCCGGCGTGCGCCATCTCGCGGAGGCAAACGCGGCACAGGCCGAACTTGCGGTACACCGAGCGCGCACGGCCACAGCGACGGCAGCGCGTGTAACCGCGCACCTTGAACTTGGGCGTGGCATTTGCCTTGTTGATCAGCGACTTCTTCGCCATTTCGATGCCCTCTTACTTCTTCTTCGCAGCCGGCTTGGCCGGGCCCTTGCCGCCGCCGCGGACTGGGCCACGACGCTTCTTCTGGACGGGAGCCGCCGTCGCCTCGTCGCCCCGCTTGAACGGGAACCCGAAGGCGTCGAGCAGGGCCTTACCCTGCTCGTTGGTGGTGGCGGAGGTGACAATCGTGATGTCCATGCCTCGCGGGGCATCGATCTTGTCGTAGTCGATCTCGGGGAACACCGTCTGGTCGCTGAGACCGAACGTGTAGTTGCCCCGACCATCCCAGCTGTTGGCCGGGAGGCCGCGGAAGTCGCGGATACGGGGGATGGCAACCGCGATCAGGCGATCGAGGAACTCCCACATCCGGTCGCCGCGCAGGGTGACCTTGCAGCCGATCGACTGACCTTCACGGAGCTTGAAGCCGGCGATGGACGTGCCGGCTTTGGTGATGATCGGCTTCTGACCGCTGATCTTGGTGAGGTCGGAGACGGCACCCTCGAGCAGCGAAGGCTGCTGGGTGGCCTTGCCGACGCCCATGTTGATCACGATCTTCTCGAGCCGCGGCACCTGCATCACGTTGCCGATGCCGAGGTCGCTCTTCAGCGAACCCTTGACCTCGGCCTGATACTTCTCCTTCAGGCGAGGACCAGCGGCGGGGGTAGTTGCGGTGGTCATCCGATCACCTCTCCGGTGCGCTTGGCGACGCGCACTTTGGCGCCGTCGGGCTGGGTGGTGTAGCCGACCCGCGTGGGCTTGCCCTTGTGCACCAGCATCACGTTGCTGGCGTCGATGGGCATGTCGCGGTCGATGATGCCGCCCTGCTGGTTGGACTTGCGCGGCTTGCTGTGCTTCTTGGCCGTGTTGATGCCGTTGACGATGACCTTGTTGTCGGCGGGGAAGACCTGAACGATCTCGCCCTCCTGGCCCTTGTCCTTGCCGGCGATCACCACGACGGTGTCACCCTTCTTGAGCTTCATGGGTCAGATCACCTCCGGCGCCAGCGACACGATGCGCATGAACTTCTTGTCGCGCAGCTCGCGGCCCACTGGGCCGAAGATGCGCGTTCCACGCGGCGTGAGGTCGTCTTTGATGATGACGGCCGCGTTCTCGTCGAAACGGATGTAGCTGCCATCGGGACGGCGGCGCTCCTTCTTGGTGCGCACGACGACGCACTTGACGACGTCGCCCTTCTTCACCGCTGCACCGGGGATGGCGTCCTTCACCGTCGCGACGAAGATGTCGCCGATACCCGCGTAGCGCCGGCGGGTACCGCCGAGCACCTTGATGCAGAGCACTTCCTTGGCGCCGCTGTTGTCGGCCACGCGGAGCCTGGACTCTTGCTGGATCATTTGGCACGCTCCAGGACTTCCACGACGCGCCAGCGCTTGTTCTTGCTGAGCGGGCGGGTCTCCATGACACGAACCTTGTCGCCCACGTTGACGTCGTTCGTCTCGTCGTGGGCGTACAGCTTCTTGGTACGCATCATGAACTTGCCGTACTTCGGGTGGCGCACGCGCTCGATGACGGCGACGACCGCGGTCTTGTCCATCTTGTTGGACACGACGAGGCCCTCACGGGTCTTGCGCACGTTGCGTTGTTCGTTCTGTTCGTTCAGTTCTTCGGTCATCACTTGCTTCCCTCTGCCAGCGCAATTTCCTTCGCGCGGATATGGGTGTTGATACGGGCGATCTGACGACGAACCTTGCCGATCTCGGCGTTGTTGTCGAGCTGACCGGTGGCGTTGCGGAAGCGCAGGTTCAGCGACTCCTGCTTGGTGGCCCGCAGCTCTTCCACGAGGGCAGCGAGATCCAGTTCCTTGAGCTCGGTGTTGCTACGAGCCATCAGTAGACCTCCTCACGGGTGATGATGCGCGCCTTGATCGGGAGCTTCTGGATGGCCTTGGCCATGGCGGCCTTGGCAATCTCCTCGTTGGGGAACGAGAGCTCGAAGAGCACGCGGCCGGGGCGCACGACGGCGACCCACAACTCGGGGTTGCCCTTGCCGGAACCCATGCGGGTCTCGGCCGGCTTCTTGGTGACGGGCTTGTCCGGGAAGATGTTGATCCAGACCTTGCCACCACGCTTGATCGCGCGGGTCATGGCGATACGAGCGGCCTCGATCTGGCGGGCGGTGAGCCAGCCGGGCTCGAGCGCCTGGATGCCGTACTCGCCGAAGGCGAGCTCGGTGCCACCCTTGGCATTACCGAACGTACGACCGCGGTGGTGCTTGCGGTGTGCGACTTTACGGGGCATCAACATGATGGATCAGTCCTCCCCACGGAAGTGCGGGGCTTCGTGAGCGCCACCGTGGGTACGGCGAGCGATCTCTTCTTCCTCGTCGAGCAACTTCTCGAGCTCGGGGTCGGCTTCCTTGACGAGCGGGCTCGCCTCGACCTCGGTCTCTTCCTTGCGGCGAGCACCCGACGAGACGACCTTGCGCGGCGAGCCGGCCAGACCAGCGGCCTCGCCGACGGCCATGGCGGCCTCGCGGGAGACCTTGTCCTCACTCTGGGCCTTGTAGGGCACGATGTCGCCCTTGTAGATCCATACCTTGACACCGACGCGACCGCTGGAGGTGCGCGCCTCACGCATGCCGTAATCGATGTCGGCGCGCAGGGTGTGCAGCGGCACACGACCTTCGCGGTACCACTCGGTGCGGCTCATCTCGGCGCCGCCGAGACGACCCGAACACTGCACGCGGATGCCAAGGGCGCCGGCCTTCTGGGCGTTCTGTACTGCACGCTTCATCGCACGGCGGAAGGCGATGCGGTTGACGAGCTGGTCGGCCACACCCTGAGCGATGAGCGCTGCGTCGAGCTCAGGGCTCTTGATCTCGACGATGTTGAGCTGCACCTTGGGGTTGCCGGTGATCTGGGTGAGCAGGGCACGCAGCTCGTCAGCCTGGGCGCCACGACGACCGATCACGATGCCCGGGCGGGCCGTGTGGATATCGACGCGGACCTTGTCGCGGGTGCGCTCGATCTCGATGCGGCTGACGGCAGCCGACTCGAGCTTGGTCATCAGCGCGCGGCGGATCTTCCAGTCCTCGGTGAGGTAGTCCTTGTACTCGCGCTCGCTGAACCAGCGGCTCTTCCACTCGGTGGTGACGCCGAGACGGAAGCCGTACGGGTTGATCTTCTGACCCATCAGTTGTTCTCCGTTTCCGGCGTATCGGTGGTCTCGACGGTCTCGACGGCGTCGACGACCTCGTCGGTGACGACCTCGTCGGTGACGACCTCGTCACCGTGGTCATGGTCATGGTCATGGTCGTGATCGTGATCGTGACCGCCGCCCTTCAGCGACGCGGCACGCTGACGGCTGCGCTCGACGCGGGCCTTGCGGCCGGCGGCGGTGCCACCAGCGGCGCCACGACGGCGGCCGGCAACGGTGCGCTTGGCCTCACGGGCCTGCACGACCTCGAGGCGCTCGTCGTCAAGGCGAGCCACGACGATGGTGATGTGGCAGGTGCGCTTGTTGATCCGCCCGGTGCGGCCACGGGCCCGCGGGGTGAAGCGCTTCAGCGTCGGGCCCTCGTCGGCGAAGCACGCCTTGACGTAGAGCTCTTCGGCATCCTGCTCGTCGTTGTGCACCGCGTTGGCGACGGCGCTGGCGAGCACCTTGCGAATCGTTGTGGCGATCTCGCGATCGGTGAACTGCAGCACCTCATCGGCGTTGCGCACCGGCAGGCCGCGGATGAGATTGAGCACCACGCGGGCCTTGGAGGCCGACGAGCGGATATACATCGCGCTCGCCTTGGTGCCACTGCGTTCGCCGGCGACGAACGACTTCTCGTTGAGCTTGGGACCGGTCATCAGCGGCGACCCTTCGTGTTCTTTTCCTGGCCGGCGTGGTACTTGAAGGTACGAGTCGGGCTGAATTCGCCCAGCTTGTGACCGACCATGCTCTCGGTGACATAGACGGGCACATGCTTGCGACCGTCGTGGACGGCGATCGTGTGGCCGACCATGTCGGGGATGATGGTGCTGCGACGGCTCCAGGTCTTGATGACCTTGCGCTCGCCGGCCGAGTTCTGCTCGTCCACCTTCTTCAGCAGGTGATCGTCGACGAACGGGCCCTTCTTCAGGCTGCGTGACATGGGCTAACTACCTCCGGCCCTTCGACGTGCGGCGACGGCGCACGATGAGCTTCTGCGACGGCTTGTTGGTGTTGCGGGTGCGCACACCTTCGGGCTTGCCCCAGGGCGACACGGGCGGGCGACCGCCCGACGTGCGGCCCTCGCCACCACCGAGGGGGTGGTCGACGGGGTTCATGGCCACACCACGGGTCTGGGGGCGGACGCCCTTCCAGCGGTTGCGGCCGGCCTTGCCGATCGTGACGAGCTCGTGCTCGCTGTTGCCGACCTCACCGATGGTGGCCCGGCAGTCGATGAGTACGCGGCGCATCTCGGTGCTCGGCAGGCGCAGGGTGGCGAACTCGCCCTCCTTGGCGACCAGCTGGACGGCCACGCCGGCCGAGCGGCCGATCGCACCGCCGCCACCGGGGCGCAGCTCGACATTGTGGACGGTGGTACCGACCGGGATGTACCGCAGCGGCAGGGCGTTGCCCGGCTTGATGTCGGCATGGTGGCCGCTGCTGACGTGGTCGCCCACCTTCAGCCCCTTGGGGGCGAGGATGTAGGCCTTCTCACCATCGCTGTAGTGCAGCAGGGCGATGCGACAGGTGCGGTTCGGGTCGTACTCGATGGCAGCGACCTTGGCCGTGATGTCGTCCTTGACGCGGCGGAAGTCGATGACGCGGTAGGCACGCTTGTGGCCGCCACCACGGTGACGGGAGGTCTTGCGACCGTAGACGTTGCGACCGCCGCTCTTGCTGAGCGGGGAGAGCAACGTCCTCTCGGGGGTCGCTTTCGTGACCTCGGAGAAGTCCGACGACGTCTGGAAACGGCGACCGGCGCTGGTGGGCTTGCGGGAACGAATGGCCATGATGTGTCGCGCCTCAGTGCTCGAACAGCGGGATTTCGTCGCCCGCAGCCAGTGTGACGATGACCCGCTTGGTGTCGGGCTTGGAACCGGTCTTGCCGGTGCGGCGGGCGCGAGTGGTCTTGCCCTTGCGGTTGAGGGTGTTGACCTTCAACACGGTGACGCCCCAGATGCTCTCGATGGCATCGCAGATCTCGGGCTTGCTGGCGCTGGGGTGCACCTTGAACGTGTAGACGCCCTGTTCGATCAGGCCGTAGCTCTTCTCCGACACCACGGGTGCCAGGATGATGTCGCGGGGATCTTTCATCACTCGCTCTCCTCGGTGTCGGCCGCTTCAGTCGCGGCCGCTTCAGTCGTGGTCTTCTTGGCGGCAGCCTTCTTGGCCGGGGCCTTCTTGGCCGGCGCCGCGGCGATCACCGAGGTACCCGGCAACGTGGCCTGGGTGAATACCACGACGTCGTTGCACAAGATGTCGTACGCGTTCAGCTCGTTGACCTCGATGAGCTGCACTTCGGGCAGGTTGAGGAAGCTGCGAATCGTGTTGGTGTCGGTGACATCCACCACCACGAGCACCTTGCCCTCGAGGCCGAGTGCGCTGAGCGCGGCTTTGGCATCCTTGGTCTTCGGAGCAGCGAAACCCCAAGTGTCGATGACGACGACCTTGCCTTCGGCAGCGCGGTCGCTGAGCGCCGAGCGCAGGGCAAGCTTGATCATCTTCTTGGGCGTGCTCTGGCCGTACTTGCGCGGCTTGGGGCCCAGGGCGACGCCACCACCGCTGTAGTGCGGGGCACGGATCGAGCCCTGGCGGGCATTGCCGGTGCCCTTCTGCTTGAACGGCTTCTTGCCGCCACCGCTGACTTCGGCGCGGGTTTTGGTGCTCTGGGTGCCACTGCGGCGGGCGGCCAGCTGGGCCGTCACCACCTGGTGCATCACCGGCACGTTCGGCTGGATACCGAACACCTCGGCGTCGAGGGTGAGCGAGCCGGCGTCGGTGCCGGCAGCGGTCTTGAGGGAGATCGAGGCCATGATCGTCACTTCCCCTTCACTGCGTTGCGAACGATGACCACACCGCCGTTGGGACCGGGCACCGAGCCCTTCACCAGCAGCAAGTTGCGCTCGGGATCGGCTTCGACGACCTCGAGGTTGAGCGTCGTGACCTGCTCGTTGCCCATGTGGCCCGACATGCGGACGCCCTTGAACACGCGGCCGGGGAAGCTGCACTGGCCGATCGAGCCCGGCGCACGGTGGTGCTTGTGGTTACCGTGGCTGGCGCCCTGACCGGAGAAGTTGTGACGCTTCATCGTGCCGGCGAAGCCCTTACCGCGGCTGACGGCAGTGACATCGACCCGCTCGCCCTGGATCAAGGTGTCGACCTTGATCTCCTGGCCGACCTCGAACCCGTCGACCGAGTCGAGCCGCAGCTCGACCACGCGGCGACCGGCTTCGACACCGGCAGCGGCGAAGTGCCCGGCCTCGGCCTTGTTGAGCTTCTTCGCGTCCTTCAGGCCATAGGTGACCTGCAGGGCGGTGTAGCCGTCGCGTTCGGTCGTCTTGACCTGAACGATGCGGGCCGGCTCGACGCGGAGCACGGTGACGGGAACGACTTTGTCGTTCACCCACACCTGGCTCATGGCGACCTTTTCGCCAACAATCGCTTTGAGTGCCATTTCGGCAGCCTTTTCGGTTCGACCCGGACGAACCGGGCATTTTGGTTGACACACGCAAATGCTCCGCAGGCCATGATTCGCTATGGCCGGCGGAGCACCGGATTCGAGTTGTCGCCGGGCCGTTCCCCTCCATTGCTGGGGTTGGGGCGTGCCCGGACATCGATTGGATGCGCACCGGCTGGCGCACACGAGGAGTTGACTCTACCGGCGCGTGTGGCCGGGTGCCAACCCCCGCGGTGTGACGGTGGTAGCGCCGTTCAGACGTCGAGCACGCTCTGCGCGGGAACCAGGTCGGCATCGAAGAAGGCGAAGAACTCCTTGCTCGACTGCTCGAGGTAACGCGACCCGTTGGCGCTCATCCGCCGGTCGACGATCGAGGCCACGACGGCGCCATCGGCGGCGTGACCGAACACGGTGAAGTTGGGCCAGCTCGCCGCCGCACCCCAGTAGACGTGGAGCGCCCTGGCCCGTGCGACCTGGGACTGGCCGCCGTCGACCATCAGGATCAAGTTCTGGGGCAGGGTGAGCCACGAGCCGTCGTCGAACAGGTCGCGGCCGAGCTCGCCGATGGTGATCTTGCCCTCGCGATCGATGCCGATGGTCGCCCGGCCCGGCACCAACTCCTGCACCACCGTGCCCTCGGTGACGTACCCGCCGGCGGAGTGCTCCAGTTTGAACCCGCCGTTCATGGCCGCCAGAAGTGACGGCACGAGGTCGGCGGGCACATGATCGTCGCGCTGCCAGTCCCCCGGCGCCTGCTCGCGCCCGTTGAACAGTCCGGCACGCAGATACGTCTGGTCGATGACCACCACCGTCGCGAGGACGCGGCCCGTGTGGGCCAAAGGACGCAGGCTCGTGACCCACATCGCGTCGGTGCCGTTTGCCTGGGCGACCGGCACCCACTGGCCCTCGCCCGGCTTGGCCTGGTCGAACGGAGCGACGAGGGGCGCCGGCGCGGGCGGGCGGTAGATCGTGGTCGTCGTGGTGGCTTGCGTGGTCGGCGCCGGCAGCGTCGTCGGCGCGGTGGTCGTGGGGCGAAGGGTCGTCGCGGTGACCTCCGGGACGACCGGCTCGACCGGCGTGTCGGCCGCCGGGTCGCCGATGCTCCCCGTCTCGTGCAGCACGAACACGACGAGGGCGACGAGCACAAGGACGAGCCCCCACGCGGCGGGCCGCCATCGGACGCTGATCGATCTGCTCACGTGCTCAACAGTGGCTCTTGAGGATGTTGTACGGATCGACTGGATCGCTGCCGTATCCACCCGGGTGGTACTGGAAATGCAGGTGGAACCCACCGGCGCGGCCGGTCATGCCCACATACCCGACGACGTCACCCTTGGCGACCCGACCGGTGTGACCCCAGGCCTCGAGGTGGGCGTAGTAGTAGAAGGCGCCGTCGTCGCCGCGAAGGTAGATCGTCATCCCCCCGAGACTGTTGACCCTCGCCTCGGCGACACCACTGACGACCGCAAGCAGCAAGGTGCCCTCGCGGGCCATCATGTCGATGCCGTTGTGGTACTTCACCCCCTCGGTGGTCTGGGGGATGAAGGAGTGGCCGAAACCGGCCTTCGCGTGCCCCGTTGGGCACACCCAGTCGGTGCCACTCCAGTCGACCCCCGACGAGGTGGCGCGGCCGCCGGCCCCGAGGGGAGCCAACGGATAGCCGATGCCACTGCCGAGCTTGACGCCAGGCCCCATGTCGGCTCCTGCGCCGACGCTGATCAGCACCCCGACCGCACGGTTGCCGCCCGCGCCGGCGGCCATCGCCGCGGAGGCGGCCGTTGCCTGCGACTTCACCGCCCGTCGCTTGCGCTCACGATCGAGCGCAGCGCGGGTGGCGGCGTCCTTCAGCCGCTGCTGCTCCACCTCCTTCAGGTGCTTCACCCTTTCCTCCGCACGCGTCTTCAGCGCGGCAAGCTCCTTCCTCTGCTGTTCGGTCTGCTGCCGGCGCCGCTCCAGGGTGCGTTGCTTGGCGGCGAGATCGCGATTCGCCGAGTCGAACTCGTCCAAGGCCTGGTCGGAGGAGTCCCAGATCACCTTCGACAGGGCCGCCACCTGCATCTGCTCTTGGGGCGAGCCGAAGCCGTTGAGGATCGGCGAGCCCTCCATCGAGGACTGGGTGAAACGCCGGATCACCACGTCCTCGAGCTGCAGCTGCAGGGTGGACACCTGGCCTTGGAGCCCGGCGATCTCGACGAGGAGATCGGCCTGCTGACCGTTCAATTCCTCGAGCCGCTCGCTGGCGGAGTTCAGGGCTTCGGCGGCGGCCTGCGCCGCGTCCTGGGCGTCGGCGATCTCGCGAGCGGCCTGCTCGGCCGCACTGTCATCGGCGTGCGTGATTCGCGCGGGGAGTGCCGGCACCGTCACCAGCATGCAAGTCGCCCAGGCGATCGCGCAGATACGACGCATGGATCTTGACGGTATCACTGTTTCAATCGCGTTACAGCGAGCCCTCCGCCGGCGCGGAACGGCCCCACCCGAGCGCCGGGTGGGGCCGTTCTGAGATGTCACCGCGAAGGGTTCGATCTCCGCAGATTCAGTTGTTCTGGATCTTGATCTCGATATCGACGCCGGCGGGCAGCTCGATGCGCTGCAGGCTGTCGATGGTCTTCGCGTTCGGATCGACGATGTCGATGAGACGCTTGTGGACGCGCATCTCGAAGTGCTCGCGAGAATCCTTGTCGATGTGCGGGCCACGGATGACCGTGTAACGGTGCTTGTCGGTGGGCAGCGGGATGGGGCCGCGCACCGTGGCGTTCGTACGGGTCACCGTCTCCACGATCTTGCGTGTGGATTGATCGATGATCTCGTGATCGAACGCCTTGAGGCGAATACGGATGCTCTGTGCCATGTTGCGTCAGCTCACTTGGTGATCTTGGTGACGCGGCCGGCGCCCACGGTACGGCCGCCTTCGCGGATGGCGAAACGCAGGCCCTCATCCATCGCGATCGGCTTGCCCAACTCGACAGCAATCGTCACATTGTCACCAGGCATGACCATCTCGGTGCCCTCGGGCAACAGGATCGTGCCGGTCACATCGGTCGTGCGGAAGAAGAACTGCGGACGATAGTTGTTGAAGAACGGCTTGTGCCGCCCACCCTCACCCGTGGTCAACACATACACCTGACCCTCGAAGTTCGTGTGCGGCGTGATGCTGCCGGGCTTGCACAACACCTGCCCGCGCTCAACCTCTTCCTTCTTCGTGCCACGCAACAACGCACCGATGTTGTCACCAGCCATGCCCTCATCGAGCAACTTCTTGAACATCTCCACACCGGTGCACACCGTCTTCTGCGTCGGACGCAAACCAACGATCTCGATCTCGTCACCCGTGTGCACCTTGCCCTGCTCGATCTTGCCGGTCACGACCGTGCCACGACCAGTGATCGTGAACACATCCTCGATCGGCATCAAGAACGGCTTGTCCAACTCACGAGCCGGCTCCGGGATCGCACTGTCACACGCGTCCATCAGCTCCATCACCTTGTCCTGCCAGGCAACGTCACCCTCGAGCGCCTTGAGCGCCGACACACGCACCACCGGACAATCATCACCAGGGAACTCGTACTCGTTCAACAACTCACGAACCTCGAGCTCCACCAACTCCAACAGCTCCTCGTCCTCCACCATGTCCGCCTTGTTCAACGCGACAACGATGTAGGGCACACCCACCTGACGAGCCAACAACACATGCTCACGCGTCTGGGGCATCGGACCATCAGTCGCCGCGACCACCAGAATCGCACCATCAACCTGCGCCGCGCCCGTGATCATGTTCTTGATGTAGTCCGCGTGACCCGGCATGTCGACATGCGCATAGTGACGATTCGCGGTCTCGTACTCGATATGCGCGATCGAGATCGTGATCCCACGCGCCTTCTCCTCCGGCGCCTTGTCGATCTGATCGAACGGCGTGTACTTCGCCAACCCCTTCTCCGCCAACGTCTTAGAGATCGCAGCCGTCAACGTCGTCTTGCCATGGTCAATATGACCCATCGTGCCAATATTGACGTGCGGCTTGGTCCGCTCAAATTTCGCCTTGCTCATTGCTCTCTCCGTGTGTGTCGGGGATTCAGTGGGTTGTCAAAGAACGCAGCAAGCGTAGCGCCTGGGACGGCGGTTCCACCAGGGCAGTAACGTCTGGCCCCGGAGGAATCACCGTTGTGACCGAAGCCCGCGAGTACCAACTCGGCATCGACCTTGGAACCACGTACACGGCGGCGGCCGTGGCCCGCGGCCGAGCCGTCCAAGCCATACAGCTCACGCCCGACGCGCACTCGATGCCGTCGGTCGTGGCCCTTCGCGACGATGGCACCACGCTGGTGGGCGAAGCGGCGATGCGGCGCGCCTTGGCCGAGCCGACCAGGGTGGGTCGCGAGTTCAAGCGCCGCTTTGGCGATGCCGCCCCGATCGTGCTCGGCGGCGCCCGCACGAGCGCCGAGGCACTCACCACCGCCCTGCTCCGTGAGGTCCTCGAGCGGGTGCAACAGGTCGAAGGTGCCCCGCCGAGCCGGGTCACGCTCACCCACCCCGCAGCCTGGGGACCATTCCGCCTCGACAAGTTGCGAGCCGTCGCGGCCGACGCGGGCATCGAGCAGGTCGACCTGTTGCCCGAGCCGGTGGCCGCCGCGTTGGCCAATGCCGACCGCCTGGCCGACGGATCGCTCGTCGTCGTGTACGACCTCGGCGGCGGCACATTCGACGCGGCCGTGGTGAAGGTCGGCGAGAACCGCATCGTCGGCACGCCCGAAGGGGTCGAGCGGCTCGGCGGTATCGACATCGACGCGCTCGTGATGGCCCACGTCGACGACGCCACCGGTGGCCTCGTCGGCGAGGCCGACATCGCCGACCCTGACGTGCGCTCAGGCCTGGCCCGATTGGCTGACGACTGCCGGATCGCCAAGGAGGCCCTCTCCGCCGACTCCGAGACCGACGTCAACGTCTCGCTGCCGACCGTGCGCAGCACCGTGCGCCTCACCCGCGCCGAGTTGGAAGCGATGGTGCGCCCGCGGCTCGAGGATTCGCTCGCCGCGCTCGATCGCACCGTCGCCTCGGCGGGCGCCTCGTGGGACGACATCGCCACGGTGCTGCTCGTCGGCGGCTCGTCACGGATGCCGCTCGTCGCCCAAGTCGTGCGTCAGCACACCGGCCGCACTGTCACCACCGCGACCAACCCCCACCTGGCCATCGCCCTCGGCGCAGCCCACCACGCCGCTGCCTCCGCACAGGAGGAGTCGCTTGCGCCGGCGCTCACCCCAACCGCCGTCACCGCGGCTCCTGCCGATCCGCCCGGCACCAGCAGCCGACCCAAATGGCCGATGCTCGCCGGCGCCGCTGCTGTCGTGGCCGGGCTCGTCGTGGCCGGGCTCGTGGCGTTCGGGGGCGGCGACGACAGCCCGTCCGGCGCCGCCACGACGATGCCGATCACCGCCCAGACCGGCACGTCGCCGGTCACGTCACCCGGCACCCCACTCGGCACGACAGCCAGTACGGCGCCCGGCACAACGCCCGCCACCGCCGCACCGGGCACTCCGCGCGAGGTCAACCTCTCGGTAGGCGACGCCAGCCTCACCGCCACCGAGTGCATCGACACCACCGGGCTGGTCGCCCGCTCCACGGCGATCGACGTCGAAGGCCAGACGCTGGCCGCCATCGTCGACGGCGACCTCTATGTGCTCGCCCTGGACACGGGATCGTGCACCGTCACGGCGCCTGCGGACGAGGTGAGCGGCCTCGTGCGCAACGGCGAGACCGACTACAGCGCCGTCACCATCATCGGCGACCTTCTCGTCGTGGGTGGCGACGGCGGCGGCGCGATCATCGACCGCACTTCGGGGGCGGGCGCCGAGTGCGACCTGCTCCGCTCGACCGTGAACCGCACGCTTTCCGGCGATGTGGCCACCTACGACTCGAGCGGCAAGGGCTACGACGAGTTGACCATCAGCGTCGACGGCTGCACGCTGAAAGCCGCAGAACGCTTCCCCAACTACGGCTTCTACGCCATCGCCGCGAGCTCCACCAACGTGTACCTCGGCGTGGCCGACGGCGCCAACCTCGCGGTCGTCGGATTCCGTGGCAACAACCTGCTGTGGATCTACGGCGGCGCCAACTTCGACACGGTCGACGGCCTCGCCACCTGCGGCGGGTTCGTGTGCCTGCTCGACGCCACCGGCGAGCGGCTAATCGTGCTGACGGCCAACAAGGGCGCGGAGGTGGGAGCGATCGACACTGCCGATCTCGCCGAGGGAACACCCCAGCGACTCAACCCCGCCGGCGACGGCTGGCTCACCATCGGCGAACCCGGCGAGATCGTGCTGCTGCAGCTCAGCGTGGCGTGAACGGGTGAGTGGGGCCTCAGGCCAGGTGATCGCGCTGCTCGCGGGTGAGTCCCGGCGAGCGATCCCCGCGGTCGCCCCACGGGTCTTCGCCGGGTAACACCTCGTCGGCCAGGGCCACCACCGACGCGAACGTGCCGGGCAGCTCGAGGCCGACGGCCAACGCCTCCCAGTCCAGGTCGTCGGCGATCGGCCGGAACCGGCCGCGCAGCCACTCGGGCGGATCACCGCTCACGACATCCCGCCACGACGGATGACCTCGCCGGCCAGTTGGGCCCGGGTATTGACCGCCAGCTTGCGGAAGATCGCCTGCAGGTGCGCGTCGACCGTCTTCACCGACAGGAACAGCCGCTCCGCGGCCTGCCGGTTGGTGAGTCCTTCGGCCACCACCCGCGCCACCCTCATCTCGGCCGGGCTGAGCGCGGCGAGCGGCCCGCTGGGCAGCGCCGACGTTGCCGGCTCGGACGCGTCGACAGCCTGTCGCTCGCGGCGCCGGCGGTGCACCGGATCGACCGAGAGCGACGCCGCGGCCCGCCATGCGGCACGCGCCTCGTCGACACGTCCCGACCGCTGGAGGTGTTCGGCCAGCAGCTGCACGTCGTCGGCCAGGCCGTCATCCGGACCGACCGCCCCTGCCACCAGGTGGCGTACTCGCTCGGGCGCATCGGCGGGCTCCGACCACGCCGCGGCGAGCGCTCGGTGGGCCGCCCGTCGCGAGGCGATGGCGAGCGAGGCGTACGCCACCACCCGCCGCATCGGATGGTCGAATTGCACATGACCGTCGCCCAGTTGCACCACGCCGATGGCCTCCGCGGCTTCGAGCGCGTCGACGCGCTCGTCGAGGCGCAGCAGCGCCCCGGCAACCACGTCGAGGCGGCCCGTCGGCTCAGCAGCGGCCACGCACAACGCCCGTCGAGTCGTCTCGGGCAACGCGCGGAGGGGCTCGGCGAACGCCACGATGAGCGCTTCGCTCACCTCGGGCAGGTCGCTGAACCGATGGCGGCCGTCGCGCTGTTCGGGCGTGCTGCGCCGCGCCAGATCCACTACGGCCAGCGGGTTCCCGCCGGTGAGCTCGACCACCCGCTCCAGCGCGGTCGGGGCGAGTGGACCCGCCGAACGTTCGAACAGGTCGGCCACCGCTGCTGCCTCCAGACCATCGAGCACCAGTTGCTCGACACCACCGAGATCGACCTCCGGCGGCAACGCGGCACCGCCCAACGACAACAACAGCGCCACCCGCGTGCCCACCAGCCGCCGGGCGGTGTAGGCACACGCCGCGGCACTCGCCACGTCGGCCAAGTGCAGGTCGTCGATCGCGACCAGCAAGGGGGCGCCATCGGCCAGGGCGATGAACGCCGCCAGGAGCTCCACCGGGTCGTGCACGGGCCGACCGAGCAGCTCATGGGTGAGCGCACCGGGTACCTGCTGCTCGGCCCGTCGCCCGACCGCGTGGCGCACGGAGAACTCGCGAGCAGCACCCTCCTTCGCGGCCCGGTGCAGCAGGGAGCTGCGACCGGAACCCGGGGCACCCACGATCGCGAGCGAACCGCCGCGGCCCAGAGCCGCCGCATCGAGCAGAGCGGCGGTGCGGGCGAGCTCGGCCTCGCGACCCACGAGCGTCGCGGTCACGGGGCACCGCCCGCCACGAGTTCGGACATCACTGTGGCGAACGCGGCACCCGCGGCATCGGCATCGCGGCGAGTGGCCGCGACCACGACCACGAGGAGTGGATCGCTGTCGGCGCCGCTGCCCGTGACGGCCTGTAGCAGCACCGAGTCGACCGCACCCACGACCTGCACCGCCACCTCTCGCGTGCCGAACGACCCCCATTGGCGGAATTCGACGATGGCGCCGGGGCGTGCGGCGATCACCTGCTCGGCAAGGCGCGCGGCGACCCCGCGGGGATCGCATGCGTTCGCCTGGCGGCGCACTTCCACCACCAACCGGAGCGGCAGCGTGGGGTGCCGGTAGCGCGCCCACCCGTCGCCCCCACCGGTGGCCAGCCATCCGGTCGGCCGCGGCGGCGCACTAGCCATCGGCGGGGTCCAGCGCCTGCTCGTACACCCGCGCCATCGTCTCGCACACTTGCACCAGCAGCTGGCCGGCACGGGGATCGCTGCTGCGCAGCCGCCAGCGCTCGATGGCGTCGAGCAGCCGCGGCTCGGCGAGTACACGGGCCGCGCCAACCGGGTCGGTGGAGTCCAGCAGCATCTGTTCCACCTCTGCGCGCTCCGCCCCGCTCGTGCGCACGACATCGGCCATCACCAGATGGGCCGCGGTGAGCGCGGCGATCTCGCCGCCGCGGGCTTGCACCTGCTCCAGCTCGGAGCGGATACCACGAACGAGGTCGGGGTGGTCGGCGTCGAGCTCGCGGGCGAGTGCGTCGAGCGCCACCATCGCCGAGCGGGCCTTCAGCGTGCGGGCCCGGGGCAGGAACCGCTCGCGGATCAGCGCCCTCAGCTCGGACAGCCCTGAGGCCTCGAGCAGCACCCGCGCCAGGTCGCTCGCGGTCGCCGCCCGGCCACTGCGCAGCTCGTCGACCGCCAACCGCACGCCGAACAGGCCCAGTCGGCCGAGCAGCGCCCGGCGAGTCTCGACGGTGAGGGGTGAGAGGCTGACATCGCACAGGTCGTCGACCGAACGCAGCATCACGCGCAGCTCGTCGTCGGCCACCTGGGCCAGGGTGCGCAGCGCCGCCATCTCCGTCTCCCGCAGAGTCTGCGCGGTCTCGGCGAGGAGGCCGGCGACCGGCACGACCGCACCTACCAGCGCACGAACCCGCTCGTCGCGGCCCATCCGCTCGGCGATGCGGCGCGCAGATTGCAGCGCGTCGGGCCGACACGCGCCGATCTCGTCCGGCCGGGCGAGCACGGCGATGCTGTTCACCGGCGAGGCACCCACCACCCGCCGGTCGAGGAACGCTTCGAGGAACTCGGTGTCGAGCGCGTGCAGGTGGCGCATGAGGTAGATCACCGCGTCCGCGCCGGCCGGGTCGTCGTGGTGCACCAGGAAGTCGAGGCTGCGCCTGCTGGTGGCCCCGTCGAGCGATCCGAGGCCGGGTGTGTCGACCAGGGTGAGGTCGGCCAGCACGGACGACGGCCAGCCCACGTCGATGCGGTCGAACTCGCCGTGCGGCGTTCCGCCGAGGTCGATCCCCCACGCACCATCCTGCTGGGTCATGCGCAGGGGCCGTACTCGCCCGTCGAGACCAACACCGTTCACGTCGTAGGCGTCGGCACGGTGGTAAACGGTGACGACGCGGGTGCACTCCCCCGCATCCGTCGCCGCCAGCCGTTCGCCCACCAGTGCGTTGAGCATGGTGCTCTTGCCCGCCTTCACCCTGCCGGCGATAGCGACGCGCAGGGGGCCCATGGCCCGGGTGCGGATGACGCGGGCCTGCTCGGCGTGTGGTGTGCCGGGCACGGTGCGCTCGATGCGCTCACAGAGGTCGGCGATGAGGGCCACGGTGTCGGTCACGGTGCGACCTCCCCCAAGGCCTCGAGCGCAGCGACTGCATCGGCGACCGTGGTGGCGACCTGCTGCAGGTCGTTGCGGCGACGATCGATCGCCTGCAGATCGGCGGCACGCTCTTCGCTGCCACGGTTGAGACCGGCCTTGGCCTGCGCGGCCGACTCGGTCCAGGTGCGCTGCAGTTCGCCGAGCAGCGCACTGAACTCGTCGCGCAGCTCGCGCTGTACGGTGCGCAGCAACACCCCCAACTCGTTGGTGACCTCGAACTGAACATCGTCAGTGAACTGGCGCAACTGGGTGCGCGCCGTCTGGCGGCGCATCGACACCTTGCGCTTGCGGTCCTCCAACAGCTGGTAGCCGCCGAACACTGCGCCCACGGCCAGCATCACCGGGTTGCTCACCAGCAAAGTGGCTGCCGCCGCCGGCAGGAACTGCGACGTCATGCCGAACAGCATGATGCCGCTCTGCGCGCCGCGTAGGCCGGTGAGGCCCGTCTGCACCGCCTTGCCCCCGGCGGAACTGGTGTCCAGCGGCTTGCCCCGCCACAGGTCGGCCACCGACATGTCGCGCACCGAGAGCGCGCCCGCCGCGCCGCCCAACGCTTCGTCCTCCGCGGCGAGCAACTCGAGCAGTTCATCGCGGACGTTGCGCCGCCCCTCCTCCACCGTGGCGAACAAACGTGTGACCGCGGCGGCGAGATCTGCTTGCAGCTGTTGGGCCTGCTGCTCCCACTGTTCGGAGGACTTCAGCGTCTCGATCGCTTCCTCGTGGGTGCGCATCAGCTCGCGAAGCGATCCGCGGAACGAGAATCCGGCGTCATTCGACAGGTCTGCCATGCGGTCACCGAGGGCGATGCTCCAGCGGGCGCCGGGACCGCGAAGATGCTCGATGCGCTGCACGGCGGCGGCCACCTGTGCCTCCAGCGCGGCCAACGCCGTGGGCTCGACCAACACCTCACGCCGGCGATCCAACCCCTCCTGCACAGTGCGTACCAGCGCGGCCACTTCGGCGCCGATCCGGCCCGCCGAGGCCGACCTGGCCGGCTCCACCACCCCCTCGTGCAACGCCACCAATAGCGCAGCGACGCCGCCTTGGTGCCCGCCGTCCAGGCGGTACAGCTCGCTCGACACCGGGAACACGGGGATGTCGAGTCCGAGCCGGGCGAAGTGCCCCTCGTCGAGCGCGCTGATTCGCCGCCATTCGGGGGCGATGTCGGTCTTGGTGAGGGCGACGATCACGTGCGGGCACCGATTGCGGGCCTCGGTGAGAAACTCCAGTTCGGGTTGGCTGAGTTCGGCCGTCGCATCGGTGACGAACACCATCCCATCGGCGAACGGTAAGAAGGCGAGCGTCGCCGCGCCATGCCCGGCCCGGACACCACCGGCGCCCGGGGTGTCGACGAGGGCGAGCCCGTCGGCGAGCGCCGCCGACGGCAGGGAGATGTCGACCCGCTCGACCTGGTCGCGCTCGTCGGCGCCGTCGGCTTCGCTGATGTAACGGGCCGCCTGCTCAATCGCCACACGCTTGGTGGTGGCCTCGCCGTTCACCCGCAGCCGCACCAGTGCACCGGGTTCGTCGCCGTGGCGCACGAGCGTGATCACCGAGGTGGCCAGATCGTCGTCGACCGGGCACACGGGTGCGCCGACGATGGCGTTGACGAGCGAGCTCTTGCCCTGTTTGAACTCCCCCACCACGCACACCACCGTGGTGGGTCGGTCAAGGCGGGCACGAGCGCCGGCGACGCGGGTGCACAGGTCGTCACGGCCCTCCTCGGCGAGGACGGCATCGAGCCGTTCCAGCGCTTCGTCGATGCGGTCGAGCAGCTCGTCGGGCGTCATGGTTCAGTCGTCGAGTCCGAAGTCGGGTTCATCGGGCAGCTCGGCGTCGAGGAGATCGGCGAACCCGCCGGCCGCGTCGGGCAAGTCGGGCACTTCGGCCAGGTCGGGCACTTCGGCCAGGTCGGGCACTTCGGCCAGGTCGGGCACTTCGGCCAGGTCGGGCAGATCGCTGGGATCGGCTGCGTCGCTGACGCTGCGGCCGTCAGCCGGGTCGTCACCGTCGGGCTCCGATGCTTCGTCGCGGCGCGAGCGAGGAGCGGTGATCGGATCGAACTCATCGTCGAACTCATCATCGACGGTCGTGAACGGATCGGCAGCAAGCGCGAGCGGGGCGTACTCCGCGGTCGACAGCGACTCCCAGTCGAGGGCCCCGCCCGGCTCTTCGAGCACCGTGAAGCCGGTCGTGGCGAACAGCGAGCTCCAGTCGGTCACGATCGTCGGCTCCTTTCGCTGGGGAATCGTCGGCAATCATGCCCCATCCGTTCGGCCCGGGTGGCCGATCCGTGGAGGGCCGGATCTGGCGCGTGTAGGTACGCGCTGACTCTGCGACGAGCGAGATGATTCCACAATCGGGTGAATGCCCGATTCGGCACCCTCCCGAGATGTGGTCGAATATCGCCCATGCCAGTTCCCGCAGCGATGATCAGCTCCACGCTCATCGACGAGATCGACGTGACCATGGAGGTCGAAGAACTCGCCGACGACGTCACCCTCGGTGGTGCCCGAGCACACCGCGAGCAAGACGACTCGTCCACCGCCCGCATGTCGCACAAGAAGCCCACGACCGAGACCCACGGCGGTGGCGACGGCGGTGCTGGCGGCGGCGGCGGTGGCGGTGGCGGCGGGAACGACAAGGACGACGACCACAAGGGCTTCTTCGAGTGGCTCGAGGGTGCTGCCGAGGACGCGGTGGAGTTCGTGGAAGACGTCGTCGAGGAGGTCGTCGAAGTCGTCGAGGATGTCGCCGAGGAGGTCGCCGAGGAGGTGGGCCATGTGGTGGGCGAGGCGCTCGACGCGGCCAACGCGGCGCTCACCGTCATCGGCGAGGCGGCGAGCGACGCGGCCGAAGCCGTGTTCGGAGTCGCCGAGGACGTCTGGAACTCCACCATCGGCCCCGCGGTCGATGCCGCGCTCGAAGGCCTCGAGGACGCCGGCGTGTTCGACTTCATCGACACGGTCACGCTCGGCGGCATCGACATCTCCTACGACGGAGGCGACCTGCACGTCGATCTCGGCATCGACGGCGTGATCTCCGTCGGACTCGATGTCGGCGAGGACGGGGTTTTCGCCGAGGGTTCGGTGATCGCCGTCGGCGAGGGCCACATGGGCCTCGGCAGCGACGGCTCGCTGAGCATGGGGGCGGGGGTCGATTACGGACCGCTCGGCTCGTGGAACATGGACGCCGGCGTCGATGGCGACGGCGATGTCAGCCTGTCGGCCGAAGGAGAGCTGCACGTCCCCGACCCCACCGGCGGCACCATCGACCTCGAGGGTCGCGGCGGCTGGCAGCAGGACGGCGAGGGCTACACGGTGGAGGGCGAGTACTCGGTCGGGCACACCACGGCCACGGGCCAGCACGTCGGCGGTGGCCACCATGTGCGCATCGAGGACGATGGCAGCGACAACGGCACCACCACGATCGGCGCCCACCAGGTGGTCGGCCAGAAGGGCCTCGGTGAGGTGCGCACCGAGGAGAACGTCACGATCTACGCCGAGGACGGCGAGATCACCGGCACCGAGGGCGAGGCCGTCCTGAAGATCGACACCGTCTTCGGCGACCGCGAGGAATCGATCACCGTGTGGGACACCCAGCACGACGGCAAGGACGACGAGTCCGGTGCCGGCGGCAAGGGTGACGGCGGCAACCAGAACAACGGCAACACCGGCAACAACGGAGCAGGAGACAACGACATGCCCAAGGACGACGACCTGACCCTGCCGCGCCGACTGCGCCAGGCCCAGCATCACCAGCCCGTGGAGGACATCGAGCTGGAGGAGGTCGAGGCCGTGACCGGCTTCGGCGACAGCCCGGGCCTTCAGGGCGGAGACATGGTGCAGGCGCAGGGCATGGTGAGCGACACCCTCGACAAGATGATGGAGGAGTTCGCCGAGCACGTGCAGCCGAAGATCAACGACGGCATCGACGAAGCCATGGACATGGTGTTCGGCGAGGACGGCACCGACGGCAACGGCGGCACCGACGACGACGCCGGATCGGGTGACGAGAGCGGCTCGGGCGAGGGTGACTCCGGCGGCGGCGACGAGTCGGGCGGGGGCGGCGAGACCCAGGGTCTGGCCACCGGCAAACGCGTGCACAAGCCCGTGATCGCACGGGAGGGCGAGGGCCAGATCGAGACATGGGGTGACGCCGCAGTGGAGTCAGCAAGTGACGCGCTCATCACCGAGGTCGGATTCCCGGCCGTCGCCCCCCACGAGGGCCCAGTGTGGGAGGACGATTCGATCGATCCAGCCTTTTCGCTGCAGGACGACGCGATGGAGGGCAACCTGTGAGCGCGATCGCTTACCCCAATCCGGCGGTGCCGGCGCCCCATGCGTTCGTGCTTGACGTGCCCGACGGCTGGTCGGCGCAACCGGCGCCGCGAGGGCTGATGATGCTGACCCCCGACGAACACGACCCGGCGTTCCACCCCAACGTCGTGATCTCCTGCAACCGCGTCGCGGCCGACCTCGACCTCAAACAGGTCGGGGCCGAGGCGCTCCGGGCGGCCGCCCGCGTGGGCGACGATCCGGCGCTGGAGGTGGGCAAGGTGGGCCGTCTGAACGGCCGCACGGTGTACATCCAGACCCTCGCCGTCACCCTGCGCAGCACGGGCCAGCGCGTGGCACAACTGCACATGGTGTTTTTCGGCCCGGCCGACTCGATCGTCAGCACCGAGGCCGGGCGCACTGCCGACCTCTACACGTTCGTCGGTACCTGCCTCGACGCCGATGCCGTCACCTACGCGCCGCTGTTCCTCACGATGGCGACATCGTTCACGTTCGGGCCGCGCCTGGCGGTGCCCCGCCCCAAGGGCTGAGGCACGCGCCGGCGGCGGGTCAGAGCAACGGGTCGTCCAGCGTGGGCGCCTCGTCGACGGCGAACTCGTTGGCGTTGGCGTCGAGTTCGGGCATCGCCGTGTAGCCGGCGGGCACGTCCGCGAAGTTCAGCGACATCGACTCGTGCGGCATCGGGTCGGCGCCATCCACCCCGATCTCGATGAAGCTCTCCTTCAGCGTCCCGGCCTCGGAATCGAAGCCGCCACGATCGGCGGCCTTCTGCACGACGCCGTGCACCTTGCCGGGAGCAGAGCGACCGGTCTCCAGGCCATCGTCGGGATCGTCGCCAGTCACATGGCCGATCTCGTGCGTTCCTGTGTCTCCCAATTGCACATTGGGCGTCTTGTGTGCGAAGTCGGTGTCGTCCCACACGGCCGGTAACTCGACGGGCTCGTCGTCGCCGGACCACTCGGGTGTGGCGACGGACTCCTGCACCTCGGTTTCGTACTTCAGCTTCGGAGCCACTGGGCGAGCCCTGGTGATGTCGTCCGAAGGGTCGTGCTGGTCGCGGCGGGCCATGTGCTTCCTCCAAGTGGTGAGAACGTGCTCGCATCATGCGCGGAGAGGTCATCCTCGCGCATCGGGCGAACACCCGAATCCGGTCAGCGCACCGAAGCGTCCACGAGCAGCCCCACGACCTCCCGTTCGCCCTCGTGGCGCAGTACGAACTCAGCGACAGTGACGCTCTCGAAGCCAGCCTCCGTGAGGGCCGTGCGCACCGCTGCAGAGTCGTGCTCGAAGCGGCCGGTCTCCGTGAGGCGATAGCCGGGCGCACGGACGTCGTGACCATGTTCGAGGGTGAACAAGAAGGTGCCGCCCGGAAGGAGCGCCGCGCGAGCTGCTGCGAACGTCGGCCGCAGCTCGCCCAGGTAGTTGAGCGTGTCGGCCGACACCAGCATGTCGAACGCCGCCGGTCGCGCAGTGAGGAACTCGACGAGATCGCCGGCGACGAGTTCGTCGTAGCAGCCGCGCTCGCCAGCCTTGGCGAGCATGCCGGCTGACAGGTCGACTCCCACGAGACGGCCGGCGAGATGGCGCACCAACTCGCCCACCTGGCCGGTGCCGCACCCGAGGTCGGCGAGCGCACCGCTGGCCGGCGGCCACCCCCGCCCGGCCAGCAACTCAGCGAGGCGGTCGGCCACACGTCGGGGCGCACGGTATCCGAGCTGGGCGAGATGGTCATCGAACTGAGCGGCGTAGTGGTCGAACAACCGGCGCACTTGGTCGGCCGGGGCGATCTCCGCGGTACCGCCGGTGTAGGCACGAAGGAAGAACTCGGCGGTCTCGTCCCCAGGGCAACACGTGGCCCAACCGCGCAACGCCTCGACCACGCGGTCACGATCTCCTGCCCGGCGATGCGCCGCCACCAGCCTCGACCACGCCGATCGTGAGGAGGGATCGAGTTCTGTGAGCCGTTCGGCCGCCCACGCCGCGGCGCCCACGCGACCCGCAGCGAGCGCACGCCCGGCCAACTGACCCAGCTGGCTTTGCAGCTCACGTCGCGTCGGCAAAACCATGGCAAGCCGGCCGAGCAGCTCGATCGCGTCGTCGAGGCGACCGACGATCTCGTAGGCCCGCACGAGGTCGTGATGCACGACGGCGCTCGTCGTGCCGAAAGCGATGGCTGCCTCGAGCCTGCGCACGACGGCCTCGGCGTCGCCCGCCGCGAGCAGCCGCCCGGCCTCGTCGTGCAGCTCGCTCCCGTTCGGCGGCAGCGGGGTCACAGGTTGAGGTCGTCGAGCTCTTCGACCTCGACGCCGGCGGGGCTCGATTGGCCGAGTCGCTCGGTGCTCGCGTCGTCTCTGCCGGCCGCCGAGCGCCCGCGTGGCAGCGTCACCTCGTCACCGTCGGCCGTCTCGCGACGACGGGCGTAGAAGATTCTCTCCTCCTCCATCAGGCCGTTGCCGGTGGGGTCGTCGGCGCTGTGGCGGATTCGGCTGCTCCTGTGGCTGTCACGTGCACTCGATCGAGTCCTCGCGACCCAAGGACGCCTGCGGTGGCCCACCGTCGAACGGCGACTCGTCGTCGAGATCGAGTGGCTTGAACTCGGGGCCATCGCCGACAGCAAACGCGATCTCCTCGTAATCGTCGGCCGCAGCGACCACGACGCCTGGGAAGCCGTCGACGTCAGCGTCGGCGACGACCTCGTGGCTGACGGCGATGACCATGATGCCGTCCGCATCGGGGCCGTCGTCGGCATCGTGCTGATGCGACCGGCGGGGCCCCTCGCTGCGCTCGGCGGACTGGCCGGTGGCAACGTCGCGCGGGCTCTTGATGTGATCGACGTCATCGAGCCCGGTGAGCTTCGCCGCGATGCTCTGTGTGCCAGCGGCGCTCGATTGTCCGAACGAGGTGCCATTGCCCTGGAGCGCACCGACCGAGGCATCGGGACCCTCCCGCTCGGGCACCTCGCTCGACGATGCCTCGACCGCGATCTCGATCTTCGGGGTGGCCGACGCGGCGGCGCGGCTGCGGGTGATGTCGTCCGACGAATTGTCGTGGTGGTCTCGGCGTGCCATTGGTGCTGTCCTCCTGGTCGTGATTGTGAACGTCCTCGAATGGTGGCCTGACGGCCCACCTTCGCGCATCGGGTGAACACCCGATTCCCGTCACAGGTTGAGGTCGTCGAGTCCTTCGACCTCGACACCCACGGGCTGGGCGGAGGACCCGTCATCGGCGACACCGAGAAGACCGCCACCCATGTTGTTGCTGTAGATCGAGTCGCCACCCAACGCGTGGACGATGTCGGTGTCGTCGAACACGACGGCCGTTCCACCATCGAACGGCTCGGCCGCGACGACCTCGGACCGATTCAACTCCGGGTTCTTGTTGTTGAGCATCTGGACGCGGGGCTGCAAGCGCCCTTCATCCCCGGCCTGGTGGTTCGAGAGGTGGGTCTCGTCGTTCTCCACCTCGATGTCGTGGCCGCGGCCAGCGCCGTCGTCGACCCCCCAGAGGATCTCCCCCGTGGAGGTGTCGATCAGCGTCGATGACTCGTCGACGACATGCACGATGTCGGTGTCGTCCAGCACCGCTGCGCGGTCGCTGTCGTCATCGGCGAGCGGCGTCGACTTGTCGATGCGCTTGCGGAACGGTCGTGGCCGGGCGATGTCGTCGCCGTCGAAACTGCTGGTGTTCAGTCCAAAGCTCATGGTCAGCTCAATCCTCGAGATCGTCGGTGTCGGGTCCGTCCACCAGGGCTTCGAATTCCTGACAGTTCTTGTTCATCACCCCGAGCGCGGCGTGGTCGCGCAACTCGGGCAGGCCGTACTCCTCGATCTCAGCGATGTTCTCGAACTCCCAACCCCCGTCCCGATCGGCCACAGCGTCGTGCACGAACCTGAGCGCCCTGGCGCCGAGGTCATGGGCATCCGGCGCCGCGTCCAGGCTCGGGGTCACGGTGGTGTCGAGCGGCCCCGACTGACGTTCCGCGCGGCTGAGCATGATGTCGTCATCGAGATGGCCAGCCACCTGGTCGATGCCGAGCTCCTTCGGGTTGTACTGGGTCACTGGCCTGCCTCCTTGGGCTCACTACGAACCATGCCAGCCGGCGGCCCCTGGCACATCGGGTGAACACCCGATTGTGGCACGAAATGGAAGGGCCCAGTCCCGGGATCCGGGACTGGGCCTTTCCAGAAGCCTTGTCGGGAAGAAGCCCTTCCCCGAAGCCGATTACTCGCCGCGGACGCGCTTGATGATCTCGGCCGACACGTTGCCGGGCACCTCTTGGTACACCGCGAACTGCATCGTGTAGGTGGCGCGACCCTGGGTGCGGCTGCGCAGGTCGGTGGAGTAGCCGAACATCTCCGACAGCGGCACCTGGGCGCGGATGACCTGGGCGTTGCCCTGGGCCTCCATGCCCTCGATGCGGCCACGGCGGCTGCTGAGGTCGCCCATCACGTCGCCCATGTAGTCCTCGGGGGTGACGACCTCGACGGACATGATCGGCTCGAGGATGACCGGCTTGGCCATCTCGGCGGCCTTCTTGAACGCCATCTGGCCGGCGATCTTGAACGCCATTTCCGACGAGTCGACGTCGTGGTACTGACCGTCGACCAGGCTGGCCTTCACGTCGACCGTGGGGTAGCCGGCGAGCACACCCGAGTCCAGCGCCATCTGCATGCCCTGGTTGGTCGGGTTGATGTACTCACGCGGGATGCGGCCGCCGCTGATCTTGTCCACGAACTCGTAGCCCTTGCCCGGATTCGGCTCGAGCGTGATCTTCACCACTGCGAACTGGCCGGAACCGCCGGACTGCTTGATGTGGCGATACTCGACGGACTCGACCGTCTTGGTGATCGTCTCGCGGTAGGCCACCTGCGGCTTGCCGACCGTGGCGACCACGCCGAACTCGCGCATCATACGGTCGACGAGGATCTCGAGGTGCAGCTCGCCCATGCCGGAGATGACGGTCTGGCCGGTCTCCTCATCGGTGCGGACACGGAACGTCGGGTCTTCGTCGGACAACGACTTGAGCGCCTTGCCCAGCCTGTCGGAGTCGTCCTTGGTCTTGGGCTCGATCGCCACGTGGATCACGGGCTCGGGGAAGATCATGCGCTCGAGGATGATCGCGTGGCTGCGATCGCACAGGGTGTCGCCCGTGGTGGTGTCCTTGAAGCCGAGGCCGGCAACGATGTCACCGGCCATGGCCACGTCGAGGTCTTCACGCTGGTTGGCGTGCATCAGCAGGATGCGGCCGAGGCGCTCTTTGCGCTCCTTGGTGGAGTTGTAGACCTCGTCGCCCTTGTTGATCTGGCCCGAATAGACACGGAAGTAGGTGAGCTTGCCGAACGGGTCGGCCACGATCTTGAAGGCCAGCGCGGCGAACGGCTCGGACTCGGACGGCTTGCGGGTGAGGATCTCTTCCTCGTGGTGCGGCTTCACACCCTGGGTGGGCGGGATGTCGAGCGGGCTCGGCAGGAAGTCGATGACCGCGTCGAGCATCGGCTGCACGCCCTTGTTCTTGAACGCCGAGCCGCACAGGATCGGCACGAAGTCGAACGCCAACGTGCCCTTTCGAATGGCACGCTTGACCTCGGCCTCGGTGAGCGACTCGCCGGCGAGGTACTTCTCCATCACTTCGTCGTCGCTGGTGGCGATCGTCTCGAGCAGCGCTTCGCGGTACTCGGCGGCCTGATCGGCCATGTCGGCGGGGATGTCGAGTTCGTCCCATTTGGCGCCGAGCTCCTCGTCGTGCCAAATGAGGGCCTTCATCTTCACCAGGTCGATGAGACCGGCGAATGGCTTGTTGCTCTCCGGGCCACCGGAGCCGACGGGAAGGTGCAGAATCGCCGGGGTGGCCTGCAGGCGGGTCTTCACCATCTCGACCGTGCGATAGAAGTCGGCGCCGATGCGATCCATCTTGTTGACGAAGCACATGCGCGGCACCTTGTACTTGTTGGCCTGGCGCCACACCGTCTCGGTCTGCGGCTCGACGCCGGCCACCGAGTCGAACACCGTGACCGCACCGTCGAGTACGCGCAGCGAACGCTCGACCTCGATGGTGAAGTCGACGTGGCCGGGGGTGTCGATGATGTTGATGCGGTGGTTGTTCCAGATGCACGTGGTGGCGGCCGACGTGATGGTGATACCACGCTCCTGCTCCTGGGCCATGTGGTCCATGGTCGCGGCGCCGTCGTGCACTTCACCGATCTTGTAGCTCTTGCCGGTGTAGTAGAGGATGCGCTCGGTCGTCGTGGTCTTGCCCGCATCGATGTGGGCCATGATGCCGATGTTGCGGGTGCGCTCCAGGGGGTACTCGCGCTTGGCCATCTTCGTGTCTCTCTGCTCTCGTGCGACGTGCTGCGATCGGTGGGCGCGCAACGGCCGGAACAGCCGCTGGCACGGCTGACAATGCTATCGGCATACCCCCGCCAACGGCACTGCCGAGCCGCGCTGGCCCGACCGGGCTCGATATGCGGCTGAGATGCGACTCAGCAGGGCGAAGCGGGCGTGGTGAACGACGTGGGCTGATTGATGCTGCGGCTGCCGTCCTGCATCACCGCCGTGACGCGGAACACCAACGTGACACTGGGTCCCTGCCCGGCCACGGACATGGCGGTGACCGCGGCAGAGGTGAGCGGGGCAACGGGCGTCCAGGTGCCGTCTGGGTTCTGGAACTCGACGTCGTACTGCACGAGACCGGGGAGATCACCAGGCCAGTCGGCCACCCAACTCCACCCGGACCCGGCCCCATCCGCGGGACACAACGGGGAGAACGACACCAGCGGAGCGGCGAGCCCGTCGGCCATGAGCCCCGCAGTCGTGGTGCCCGTGCCGCCGGTGGCGGCGGTCGTGCCAGAGCCGTCGGAGCCGCCCGAGTCGTCGCTACGGTTCTGCATGATGGCGAACGCTGCGCCGAGGGTCGCGGCAACGAGGCACAGGCTCAGCACGAGGGTGATGGTGAGCCCCCGCGAGCGGCCGCCGCCGGGTGCCTTCTGCTTCACCGGCTTTGGGGCCGGGGCCCCTTGACCGGCCGAGGCGGCCATCTGCGACAGCTCGGTGAGCGAAGTGGGCGGAGCCGGCGGCGGCTCGCCGGCACGGGCCACAAACGGCGCCGGAACCGTGGTCGGCTCCATCTGCTGCCTCGGCTGCCTCGGCTGCATCGCCTGCATCGACTGCATCGGCTGGAGCGTCCGCACCGGGGGCACCGGCTGGATCTGGGGGGTGGCGGCGACCTCGGCGGCGACTTCGGCGGCGACCTCCGCGGCGACTTCGGCGGCGCCGGGCTGCTCCGTCGCTTGGCGCAAGATGTCCATCGCTTCGCGCTGGCGCACCACCTCCTCCGCCGCGGCCTCGCCGGCGGCGGCACTGGCGGCGGTGGCCGCAACGGCCGTCGGCGGCGTGACGCCAGGGATGGGGATCCACGGTGTGATCGTCGCCGCGGCCTCGGCCTGCGGAGCGGCAACCTGGGTGCGGGGCACGGAACCGGGGTTGAACACGAGCGTCAGCGCGCGTTCGGTGATCTCGGTGATCTTGTGCGGGGGCAGCATCGAGTGCGCAGCACGGATGATGACCCGCTCGAGGTACTCGACGGCCGTGACGTACACCCCGTCGATCTGCTGCGGCGCCGCGGCGGAGAGGATGCCGCCGTGGAACCCGATGACCGGTACCACCCCGATGCCCACCACGGCACCGAGGCGGT
The DNA here is from genome assembly GCA_041918155.1 of Ilumatobacteraceae bacterium. GTDB lineage: Bacteria > Actinomycetota > Acidimicrobiia > Acidimicrobiales > Ilumatobacteraceae > UBA668. The sequence continues at coordinate 53,908 of JAYRWH010000014.1, forward strand.
CGGCAGTGGCCTTGGCGGCGTCGATCTCGGCTTTCAACGAGCGATCACCGGCGAACAGCATCCCGTCGCGGGCGGTCAGCGCTTCGTTGAACCGACGGGTGATGACGACGAACGCGCCACCCGGGCCGACGATGAGGTGATCGATGTTGCCCTGCTGCCCCTCGAGCTTGAGGTCGTGGAGGATGGCATGCGCCGTCGACAGCTGATTGAGATGGGCCGCGGTCGTGCGCTCGTCGGCCGCGACACTGTCGAGCCACTGCGCCTCGGCCACGAGGCGAGTCGCGACATTGCGACGTTGATCGGCGTGGTGCGCCGCACTTCCTCCAGCTACTCCGGCTTCGATCACGACGCCACGCTAATCGACCGGCCGGCCGCATACCCTGCACACGTGTTCGTCATGGGGCGCGGCTGCCGGCGAGCGTTCAGACCCAACCGCCCGCATACGCCACGAACTGCCCCGTCGTGAACCCGCTGCTGCCGTCGAGGAAGGGCATGCAGAATGCGGCGCACTCCTCCATCGTGCCGAGGCGGCGCATCGGCACACCGGCCTCGATCTTCGCCCGCACCTCAGGGTCGTCGGCACCCGTGGCCCGGCGGAATTCGGGGAAGTCCATGTAGTTCGTGCCCAGGGCGTTCACCTGCACCCCGCTGCCCGCGACCTCCGCGGCGACGTTCTTCACCAGCATCGTCGCCCCGGCGCGGGCAGCCGAGTAGAGCGGTGCGCCCGGCGTGGGGCGGGCACCCGCGGCGCTCGTGAGCACCAGCACCTGCCCGTCGCCCTGTTCCACCATCACCGGCACGACGGCGCGTAGGAAGTGGTAGGGCGCCTCCAGGCACCCCGATACGGCGGCCTGCAGGTCGGCGAGCGAGGATGACATGAAGCGACCGGTGATGATCCGCCCGCTGAACGCGACGGCGGAATCGATGCGGCCGAAGCGGGCAACCGCCGCTTCCACGAGTCGCGCCGCCGACTCGGGCCGGGAAAGATCGCGCACACCGGTGACGACCTCTACCGCGGCGCCGAGCGCGGCGAGCTCGTCGACGAGGCCGTCGGCCGGGTCGCCCACGACCAGGTCGTGGCCGCGAGCCGCGAGCAGGCGGGCGATGGCCGGGCCGACGTAGAAGGCCGTGTCGGCGACGAGTGCGATACGTCGTGCCGTGGATGAGGTGGGCGTCATCGGCTCATCTCACCACACCGACGGTCAGGCGCGCGCCTCCGCGAGCGCGAGGAGAAGCGCCGCGTCGAAGTCGCTCTCGGCGGCGGTGACATCGTTCGCCGCATCGCCCTGGCGGGAGAGAACGAGCCCGAGGCTCGGTACCACGTAGATCTTCTGGTCCTGGGCACCGAGCGCTGCCACCAGATCCGCGGGAGCGCCCTTGTCCCCGAGGTGGCCCTTGCCGATCAGCCACCACAGGTAGCCGTAGTCGGCCTTCTGGGCGATCGGGGTCCAGGCCTCGGCGAACCACCCCAGGTCGGTGATCTGATCGCCCGCCCACATCCCGTTACGCATTGCGAACAGGGCATAGCGGGCCATCTGACGGGCAGTGAGGTCGAGGCCCCACAGCGTGTCGCCGACCGCATCCATGCTCACTGGCCCGCCGGGCCGGGGCGCCCACGCGGCCGGGTTGTCGAGCCCGATCGAGGCGAACAGCCACTCCTGGCTGAGTGTGTTGATGTCCGTGCCCGCTCCAGCCTCGAGCACGCGGCGCAGCTTCTGATACGCCTCGGTGTTGTACCGCCACAGAGTGCCCGGCGCGGCAACGACCTCCAGCGTGTTCGGGTTGAGCCCGCTGGTCATCGTCATGAGGTGGCGGATCGTGATCGCCCCCTCCTGAGCCGGGGCGGCGTTCGTCCAGCCGGCGTCAAGGTAGCCGGACACTGGGTCGTCGAGGCCGAGCAGGCCCTTGTCTCGGGCCAGGCTGACGAGCGTGGAGCTGATGCTCTTCTGACAGGAAGCGATGTCGCGGGTGGTGTCGGCCGTGGCGCCCTTCCAGTACTGCTCGGCAACGATGCGCCCCTGGTGCAGGATCACCAGCGACTGGCTCTTGGCCCCGCCGACAAGGTCGACCACGGCGGCCAGGCCCTCCTCGGTGAGCCCCGCGTCGGCCGCTGTCGTGGTGACCCATTCATTCCCTGCGGGTGGGAAGTAGGCGGCTTCGGCGACCGGTGCGGTCGTGGTCACCGGCGAGATGCCCGTCGTCGGCCGGCTCTTCACCGTCGAATCGCTGCACGCGGCGACGCCGGCCGCGGCCACCGACGCAAGCCCGGCGAGCACGACCCGCCGGGAGATCTCTGAGTCCGCTGACATGTCCGGATCGTACGCGTCACACGTCCCGACTGTTGAAGATTGCGCTACCAAGGGCATGATGGAAGCCACATGCTCGTCCGCCTCCTGCGCACCTATCTCCGGCCGTACCGGTGGCTGCTCGTCACCGTGCTCGTGCTGCAGATCGTGCAGGCCCTCGCCAACCTGCTGCTCCCCGGACTGAACCGCGACATCATCGACAAGGGCGTCGCGAAGGGCGACACGGGATTCATCTGGAGCCACGGCGCCATGATGCTGCTCATCAGCGGGGTCGCGCTGTTGTTCACCGTCGCCGCCGTGTGGGTGGGGTCGCGCATCGCCAACTCGTTCGGCCGCGATGTGCGCGCCGCCCTGTTCCACCAGGTGACGGGCTTCTCGCAGCGCGAGATCAACACGTTCGGGGCATCGAGCCTCATCACCCGCGTCACCAACGACGTCGGCCAGGTGCAGATGTTGCTGCAGATGACCACCACCGCCATGCTCGCGGCCCCCGTCACCGCCGTGGTCGGCGTGGTGATGGCGCTACGCGAAGACGTCGACCTCACGCTGGTGCTGGCCGTGGCGATCCCGCTGCTCGTCGGCAGCATCGGTTTCATCATCTACCGGATGACGCCGGTCTTCCACGCGATGCAGGAGCGCATCGACTCGATCAACAAAGTGTTGCGCGAGCAGATCACCGGCATCCGCGTGGTGCGGGCGTTCGTCCGCGAACCGCTCGAGCAGTACCGCTTCCGCGTCGAGAACGAAGAGCTCACCAAGAACGCGCTCACCGGAGGCCGCCTGCTCGGCGCCGCCTTCCCGATCGCCGGGCTGATCGTCAACCTCGCCAGCGTCGCCGTCGTGTGGCTCGCCGCCGACCGCATCGCCGCCGGCGACCTGAAGATCGGGTCGCTCATCGCCTTCCTCACCTACATCACCCAGGTGCTCTTCTCGGTGGTGATGGCCACGTTCATCGCGGCGATCGCGCCGCGAGCCATCGTCTCGAGCGAGCGCATCCTCAACGTGCTCGACACCCTGCCCAGCGTGCGCGCCGCCGAGCACCCGATCACCGAGACACCCGGCCCCGTCGGCATCGAGTTCCGCAACGCCGGGTTCCGCTACCCGGGCGCCGAGCACGCGGTGCTCTCGGGCGTCAGCCTGCGCTGCACCGCCGGCCAGACAACGGCGATCATCGGCAGTACCGGCTCGGGCAAGACCACCCTGTTGAACCTTGCCGCGCGCCTGGTGGATGCCACCGAGGGCGCCGTGTTGGTGAACGGTGTCGACGTCCGCGAGCTCGCCCCGGAGGTGCTGTGGCAGCGCATCGGCCTGGTGCCCCAGCGGCCCTACCTGTTCGGTGGCACCGTGCGCAGCAACCTCGTCTACGGCAAGCCCGACGCCAGCGAGGACGAGTTGTGGGAGGCGCTCACGATTGCGCAGGGCGCCGACTTCGTGCGCGAGATGCCCGGCGGGCTCGACGCAACCATTGCTCAGGGCGGCTCGAATGTGTCGGGCGGCCAGCGTCAGCGCCTCTCCATCGCCCGCGCCCTGGTGCGCAAGCCCGACCTCTACCTGTTCGACGACTCGCTGTCCGCGCTCGACATGGCCACCGACGCCCGCCTGCGCGCGGCCCTCGCACCACAGACCCGCGACGCGGCGGTGCTCATCGTCGCCCAGCGCGTCACGAGCATCCGCCACGCCGACCAGATCCTCGTGCTCGAGGACGGCGAACCCGTCGGCCTCGGCACCCACGCGGAGCTGCTCGACACGTGCCCCACCTACGCCGAGATCGTCCACTCCCAGCTCACCGACGCCGAGGCCCGGTCGTGAGAGGCGCGTCATGAGCGAGCACGAGAACGAACCCGTGGCCGACGCCGACGCCGACGAAGAGGTGAAGGACCCGGCGCGCGGCGCGGAGCGTCACTGGGGCACGATCGGCATCCCGATGGAGAAGTCCAAGGACGTGCGCGGCGCCACTCGTCGCCTGCTCACCGAGGCGGCCGACGAGAGGGCGACGGCGGTCGTCGTGGTGGCGCTGGCGGTCGTCAGCGTCACGCTCGTGGTCATCGGCCCGAAGGTGCTCGGCCACGCCACCAACCTCATCTTCACCGGCCTGTTCCGCGACGGGCACATCGACTTCGGCGCCCTGCACCGCACATTGCTGTTCGCTGCGTCGTTGTACCTCGTCGGCGGCGCGCTGTCGTGGGCCCAGGGGTTCATCATGGCCGGCGTGGTGCAGCGCACTGTCCAGCGCCTGCGTAACCGCGTCGAGGACAAGCTGCACGAGGTGCCGCTGAAGTACCTCGACGGCCAACCGCGTGGCGACGTGCTGAGCCGGGTCACCAACGACATCGACAACATCGCGCAGAGCATGCAGCAGTCGCTCGGCCAGTTGCTGCAGAACGTGCTCATGATCGTCGGCACGGTGGCGATGATGATGTGGATCTCGTGGCAGCTGGCCCTCGTCGCCATCGTCTCGGTGCCGCTGACGATGCTCGCGCTGAAGCAGATCACCAAGCGCTCGAAGAAGCGGTTCATCGCCCAGTGGAAGCACACCGGTGCGCTGAACTCGCAGGTCGAGGAAACGTTCACCGGCCACGCGATCGTCAAGTCGTTCGGGCGCGACATCGAGGCCCAGGCTCGCTTCGACGTCACCAACGAGCAACTGGCGGAGGCGTCGTTCGGCGCCCAGTTCCTCACCGGCGCCGTGCAACCGATCACGGTGCTGATCGGCAACCTGAACTACATCGCGATCGCAGTGCTCGGCGGGCTGAAGGTGGCCAACGGCTCGATGGGCCTCGGCGACGTGCAGGCGTTCATCCAGTACACCCGGGCGTTCTCACAGCCGTTGACGATGATCGCCTCCACGATCAACACCCTGCAGTCCGGGCTCGCCTCCGCCGAGCGCGTGTTCGACCTGCTCGACGCGCCCGAGATGTCCGACGAGGTAGCCGCTACCGCCGATGCGCCGGCAGCCCAAGGCCGCGTGGAGTTCCAGGACGTGTCGTTCAGCTACGACCCGAACCGTCCGCTCATCCATGGCCTCTCGCTGGTGGCCGAACCCGGCCAGTCAGTGGCGATCGTCGGCCCCACCGGCGCGGGTAAGACGACGCTGGTGAACCTCATTATGCGGTTCTACGAACTCGACGGCGGCCGCATCCTGCTCGATGGGCGCGACATCGCCGAGATGCCGCGGTCCGAGCTGCGCAGCAACATCGGCATGGTGCTGCAGGACACCTGGCTGTTCGGCGGCACGATCCGCGAGAACATCGCCTACGGCAACCCGGAGGCCACCGAGGAGCAGATCCTCGCCGCGGCCAAGGCCTGCTACGTCGACCGGTTCGTGCACTCGCTACCCGAGGGCTACGACACCCTGCTCGACGACGAAGGCACCTCGGTGAGCGCCGGCGAGAAGCAGTTGCTCACCATCGCCCGCGCCTTCATCGCCGACCCGTCGATCCTGATCCTCGACGAGGCCACGAGCTCGGTCGACACCCGCACCGAGGTGCTCATCCAGCGAGCGATGGCCAAGCTGCGTGGTGGGCGCACGAGCTTCATCATCGCCCACCGCCTCTCCACCATCCGCGACGCCGACACGATCCTGGTGATGGAGTCCGGCAGCATCGTCGAACAGGGCAACCACGGGACGCTGCTCGCCCGCGACGGCGCCTACGCCCGCCTCTACAACGCCCAGTTCTCCGGCGCCGCCACCGAAGTGACGTGATCCGGGCTCAACGCCGGGCGGTCCGCTGCCGATGACCTGACATGGTGGCATCCCGGCGGCTGCGTACTCAATGGTTGTCCGCCATTCCGGCCCTGGTTGCCGCGTCGGTCGGCACGATGGCGGTACTCGCCGCCGGCACCGCGCCCGTCACCCATCTCGACCAACCAGCCACGGCGCTGGCCCACGCGGTGCGTGGCCCCACCCAGGTCTCCTCGCCCTCACTCGGCTCGTGTTCGGCCGCCGTGCACGACCGTTTTGTGGTCATGGGCCCCGATGGACGTACTTACCGCACCTGGCACCCGCAGGTGGTGCCGGTCGATGCGGCGAACCCGTCGGGGCCCACCTGTCGCTTCGGCCACGAGCACGGCGACGACCCCTCGACGTCACTCACCGATCCGAGCCCACCCCTGTTCGGCTATGTGGCCACGGCCGCGGGGATGGTGGAGCCGCACGAGGGCTTCAAGATCTTCGTCGTCAACCGCGGCACCACCAATGACGAGGGGCGCACCGCCACCACGAGCACCCGCATCAGGTGCACATGGGCACCGGCGGGGCGGGGCGCTTCAACGTGCGCGAGCACACCTTCGAGTTCGACCTCGTGGCGCCCGACGGCCACGAGGTGCATGTGCAGGGCATGGCCGATACCGGTCTGGCCGGGTCGATCTGCCAGCGCGACGCCAGCCTCTCGAACAACAACCCGAACGACGATGTCGGACGCACCATCGTCGTCACCCCCGGCAACGGGTGCGACTCGAACGACTCGCTCTACGAGATCTGGCTGCTGAAGCTCGACGTCGGCGCGGCCACGGTGCTCTCGATGGTGGCGGCGTTCGACCCGATCACGGTGATGAACCCGACCGACCTCACCACGGCGGTGCCCACCGAGCTGGCCTACCCGAAGTACGGGGTGCAGCACGGCTGCAATCGCGAGGCCTACCACGGGCCGGTCTACTGGTACAACGCGAGCGGGCCCACCACCTTCTCCACCGACGCAATGGGCATGCGCGTGCCCGTTGGAACCCCGGGCGCGATCGAGCAGTATGTCAGCCGCCACAACGGCATCGGCATTCCGATGAACCAGGACCAGACGCTGATGAAGTACCACCACCCGACCTGCGGCCCCGGCCTCGCGCCGGCGAACTGACCGCGCCCGGACCGGCCGCGTGGGCCGGTAGCCGCGTAGTGTGCACAGCGATGATCGCCGTGGTCGTGGTGCGTGACGGGCAGCTGCCCGCGGGTGGGGCGGAGGTCGCCGCCGAGTGCGACGGGCGTGTCCTCATCGTCGGCTCCGGCACCACCGCGGCCGCCGCCGACCTGGCGGGCGTCGCGGGCGAGGTGCGCTGCGCCGAGATCACCGGACCGTACCGGCCGGCCGCGTGGGCTGGCGTGCTCGCGGGAGTGCTGGCCGACGAACCACGCGTGGTGCTGCCCGCTTCGGCCGACGGGCGCGACCTCGCCCCGCGCCTGGCCGATCTGCTGCGCCGGCCGTTGTGGGCCGGGGCTGTGCTGGTGACGCCGCCACGGATCGACCTCGCCCGCGTGGGTGGTCGGGAGCTGCACCGCGTCGCACCCGGCGAGGCGTTCGTGGCCACGCTCATCCCGGGCGTGCGCGGCGTGGCCGCCGTGGCCGGCACGCCGACTGCTTCGGTCACATTCGTCGCCCTTTCGGTCGAGGTGCCCGACGATGAACCCGACGCGACCGTCACGGGTGTGCTGCCGCCGGATCCGGCCACGATCGACCTCGCCGAGGCGCCGCGCATCGTCGCTGGTGGGGCCGGCCTCGACACCGTGGCGCGGATGGAGCAGTTGGGCCGCATCGCTTCGGCGCTCGGGGCCAGCGTGGGCGCCACGCGCGTCGTCACCGACCGCGGCTGGGCTCCCCATGCCCGCCAGATCGGCACCACCGGCGTCGTGATCGACCCGCGCCTCTACGTCGCGTTCGGGATCAGCGGAGCCGTGCAGCACACGAGCGGGCTTGGCAACCCCGAGCACATCATCAGTGTCAACACCGACGGCCACTGCCCGATGATGCAGCTCGCCGACCTGGCGATCACCGCCGATGCCAACGCCACGCTCGATGAGCTGGAACGTCTCCTCGGTCAGCTCGGGGGTGCGTCGTGAGCGCGGCCGCTGGTGGTGTCGATGTCGAAGTGATCGTCGTGGGTGGCGGGCCCGCGGGGTCGTGCGCCGCGCTCGTCGCCGCCCGCGCCGGACTGTCGGTCGTGCTCATCGAGCGCGGGCCGTTCCCCGGCAGCAAGAACATGTACGGCGGGGTCGTGTACCCGCGCATCCTCGACGAGCTGATCCCCAAGTGGTGGCTGGAGGCGCCGGTGCAGCGGTGGGTCACGCGGCGCAGCACGATGCTGCTCACCGACACCCAGGCGCTGACGATCGACTTCCGCAGCGAGGCGTGGGGCCAGCCGCCCTACAACGGCGCGACCGCGTTCCGCCCCGATTTCGACAACTGGTTGGCCGGCCATGCCGAAGCCGCGGGTGCCCAGATCATCACCAGCACCACCGTCACCGGGCTCTTGCGCGATGCGGCGGGCGCGGTGGTGGGCGTGCGCACCGACCGGCCCGATGGCGAGCTGCGCGCCCGCGTGGTGATCGCTTGCGACGGGGTCAACAGCCTCCTCGCCAAGGAGGCCGGGCTCTACACGCATACCGATGCGAAGCACTTCACGCTCGGCGTGAAGGAGACGCTGTCGCTGCCCAAGGACGTGATCGACGAACGCTTCAACGTGCGCGACCGCCAGGGCGTGGACATCGAGATCCTCGGTGGCACGTCGGGCGTCAACGGCGGTGGGTTCCTCTACACGAACCTCGACACGATCGCCGTCGGCGTGGTGTTGAAGCTGCCCGCGCTCGCCGCGCAGACGCTGCGCCCGGAGGACATCATCGCCCGGTTGAAGGCGCACCAGGCGATCGCGCCGCTCGTGCAGGGCGCGACGCTGAAGGAGTACAGCGCCCACTTGATCCCCGAGGCCGGCCTGGAGATGATGCCGAAGATGGTGACCGCGGGCATGCTCGTCGCCGGCGACGCTGCGGCCCTGTGCCTCGCCGCGGGAATCTGGCTGGAGGGCGTGAACTTCGCGATGGCGAGCGGCATGTACGCGGGCGAGGCCGCGATCGAGGCCGTGCGCGCCGGCGATGTGAGCGAGCGCGGGCTGGCCGGCTACCTGCGCCGCCTGCGCGAGACGTTCGTGCTGAAGGACCACCACCGCCTGCGCCGCGCGCCGCGGCTCGTGCTCAGCGACCGGGTGCAGCACCTCTACCCACAGATGGTGGCGAACGTCGCCGAGCGCATGTTCCGCGTCGACAACCCGGCGCCAAAGCCGGGCCTGCGCCGCATCCTGCGCGACGAGCGCAAGGCGGCCGGTGTGCGCGTGCGCGACCTCGCCCGCGACGGCTGGACCGGGTTCCGGAGCTTCGGATGAGCGGGACGTCGCCGACCACGCCGCCGACGATGCGGCCGGCGGACATGCTCGAGCCGCACGCGTGGGGCGGCATGTCGTTCCAGGAACGCATGGCCACCGCCGAGTTCCGCATCCACCACGAGCCGCACATCGTCGTCGACGGCGCGGCCTGCCGCGAGTGCAGCACCCAGCAGTGCGTGGTGGCCTGCCCGGCCGCGCTGTTCGTGCCCACCAGCGATGGCGGCGTGGTGTTCAACCACGAGCAGTGCTTCGAGTGCGGCACGTGCTACCTCGTGTGCAACCACGAGGGCGCAATCACGTGGAACTACCCCGAGGGCGGCCACGGCGTCGTCTTCCGGCGCACATGATCGTCGCCTGCCTCAAGTGGGTCGCCCACCCGGGTGAACCGAACGACGAGCGGTTCGCGGGCATGAGCCCGGCCGACCAGTCGGCGCTCGAGTTCGCGCTGCAACAGGGCGCTGCTCTCGGTGTCGGCGTCGTCGCGGTCACCGTCGGCCCCGCGGGCGCCGACAATGTACTGCGCGACGCGCTCGCCTGCGGCGCGACGCGAGCCGTGCGGATCGAGTCGGCGCGGCCGATGCTGTCGGCCGACGTGGCCGCGGCGATCGCCACGGTCGTGCCGGACGCGGCGTGGGTGTGGTGCGGCGACTACTCGCTCGACCGCGGTTCGGGCAGTGTTCCCGCGTTCCTCGCCGCGCGGCTGCGGGCCGCGCAGGCGTTGGGGATCATCGCGATCACGCCCGCCGCGCACGGGGTCATCGACGCGACCCGCCGCCTGGATGGTGGCCGCCGCGAACTGCTGTCCGTCGCCGCGCCCGCGGTCGTGAGCGTGGAGGGCGGCACCGCGGTGCTGCGCCGCGCCGGCCTGGGCGCGCTGCGCGCCGCGCTGGCCGCGCCGATCGAGGTCATGCAGCCCACCACGCCGGCCGCGCCGTACGACGCGGTCATCCACCCGTACCGGCCGCGGGCGCGGGCACTCGCCGCGCCGACGGGCGAGGCCGCGCTCGAACGTCTGCGCGCGCTCACCGACGCGGGTGCCGCCGTGTCGGCCCGCGGCGAACAGGTCACGCTCGCGCCTGCGGCCGCCGCGGCCAGGATCGTCGCCGCGCTGCGCGAGTGGGGCTACCTGGACTGAGTCCACGTCCGTCAGTGAAGGGTCTGGGTGGCAATGATCGTGCCCGCCGAGGTGCTGACGGTGACGGTGTAGTGCGGATCGCCGAGCAGTACGCCGTAGCAGATCCACTTGCCGTCCACTGCTGAGGGAATCACCGCGAGCGTCTGCGTGACCGACGACGACGGCGTGGTGACCGTGACGACGTACGGCCCGTCGAGGAGGCCGTACACGAACATGCCTGTGCTCCACGGCTCCCAGTTCACCTCCACCGGCCAGTCGCCCGTGTCCGCCCTGTACGCGCAGCCACCGCCCGCACCCTGCTCGTCCACGCACAGGTACGACCCGTCCTCCTCGTAGAGATGGAACGCGGTGCCGTCGGGGAGCACCACGAACCCGTCGGTGTGGTCGACCATCGTCGGGCCCGTGACGGTCGAGGCGCCGGGCCCCGGCTCGACCGGCAGCGGATCGACCAACGCGGTGAGCGCGGTCTGGAGGATCTCGTAGGCGGGGGCGGCCGACGAGGTGGTGACGACCGCCGCGTACCGTCCGTACACGCCCCACGCCACCGCCGTGCCGGAAACGCGGATGTTGAACTGCGACGTCGGGGGCAGGACGCCGCCGACCAGGCGCAGTGTCGCATCCACGCCGTCCACGTTCACGGCAATCGTGATGTCCGAGCCGGCTGGCTCGGCGGCCGGACTCACCGTCCAACCCGGCTGCGCAGCGAGCAGGTCGCGGGCCCCCGTCAATGCCGGCACCGCCGCGTCGCGTGCCGCAGCGCCGAGGGCTCCCGGCGCAATGGCGGCGATCACGGCGTCGCGGTCCGTTTCGCTGAAGGCGCACGTTGCGGCCGCCAGCGAGGTGCACGTCACCTCGACTGCCGGCCCGGGCACGTCGCGCACGATGAGGTCGAGCACCTCGCCCGCGTCCACGTCGATGGCGACGAAAAGAGCCAGATGCGGCTCGCGCCGCGTGACGGCGAGGTTGTTGAACCGCGCGGGCACGGCCTGGCGCAGGATCGTGTACCACTCCTCCGTCGCCCCCACGGAGGACGCCTGACCCTGCGCCGCGATCACCGCCTTGTACGCGAGCAGGGTACGCAGCGGCTCGCTGTCGGGAAGCGTCGTCGTCGTCCGCGTGGCGTAATCAGCCGAGAGGGCCCAGGCGCTGCCGCCACCCGAGTTGTGCATCGGGTACAGGCCCGAGACGACGTGCACTTCGGTGTCGGGCACACCGTCGTGGCCGTAGAGGAGGGTGAGCGAGGCACCCGATGTCCTCTCGGCGAGCCGGGTGGCTCCAGTCAGCGTCTCCTCGACCGCGGCGACGACGCCGGCGCGGTCGACCGGCCCGATCGTCGCATCCTGCACGAGCAGCAACAACTGGTCCGCCGGCACATAGTGCGCGATCTCCGTGTCGCTGACCGGTGTCGGCCCCGAGGAGCACGGCGAAGCATCGGTGCCCGCGAGGTCGGCAGTGCCGTCGTCGCACATGATGCCGCCGCGGACCTCGCCGACTGCCACCTGTCTCACGACGATCCGCAACAGTACGGGGCTGGCCGGATCAATCGCCTCGAACACCGCCACGTCCGTGGCGCGGTCGACGAGCGCCAGGAACTGGTAGCGCTCAGGGACCACCTGGCGCAACGTCGCGTACCACGCAGGCTCGCCGGGCCGCACCTCGTCTGTGCTGCTCGCCGTCGGGGTGGGCGTACCCGGGCCGCTGTGATCGGGCCGCGAAATCACCCACACGATGCCGCCGAAGAGCAGCGTGGCCGCGGCCGCGCCGAGGATCGACCAACGCCGCGGGGTGCCCGCGATCTGCTGGCGGGCGGGCGCGGGCTCGCCGAGCAGCGGAATCTCCTGCACCGCCTGCGCGCGAGCCACGAGCTGGGGCACGATGTCTGCGAAGGTCTCGCGCAAGCGGTCTTCCCAGCGGGCCAAGTCGTCGAACGGGGTGTTCATCGCAGCTCCTCCTCCAGGGTGCGTAGGGCGCGGTGCAGGGTCGACTTCACCGTGCCGGCCGGCCAGTCGAGCGTCTCGGCGATCGCCTCCACGGTCATGTCCTGCCAGTAGCGCAGCAGCACCACGGCGCGCTGTTTCACCGGCAGCCGCTGCACCACGGCCCAGGTCTCGTCGATCTCGGGCGTGCTCGCCACGATCGGCTTGCCCGGCACGTACTGGGCGGCCACCTGCCGGCGCTTGACCCGCTTGATCGCCAGGTTGATCACCGAGCGCTGCAGGTAGCCCTCAGGGTTCTCCACCCGATCGGCGTGGCGCTGCAGGCCGACGAACGCGTCGTGCACGATCTCCTCGGACGCGCCGGGTTCGAGCGTGATCGCCGCGGCCAGCCCGAGCAGGCGCCGGCGTTGATCCACATAGATCGAATCGACCCTCACACCCAAGACCTGACCGCCATCACCCCGGAATCGTTCCACGCCGGCGCCGCGTCAGGCGGCCTTCGCTCGCGGCGGCCCGTGGACCCGGATGTCGCCGTTGGGGAGCTTGATCCGCAACGTCCGGTCGGCGAAGAGAGCGAGTTTCCAGCCGCCCTCGTGGGCGAGGTGGTGGTGGCGGTGGCAGAGCGGGATCATGTTGTCGATGTCGGATCGCCCGTCGGGGTCGAAGTAGATCACGTGGTGGATCTCGCAGTGCTCGAACACCACGTCGCAGCACGCACAGGTGCGGTACAGCGCCGGCAAAGCCCGGCGCTGTTCACGGTTCGCCAACCGCTCGGTGCGACCCAACAACAGCCGTGTGCCATCGACGCCGACGATGATCGGCGTGATCTCGCCCAAGCACGCCCAACGCCGGATCGTCTCGACCGGCAGCCCGAACTGGCCGAGATCGAGCCGCGTGCCGGCATGTTCGCCGTGCAACAAAGTCTCCGCGTCGATGTGCACGGCGATGTCGGGCACCCCCGACCCGCCCTTGACCTCACCGCGGATCAACGCGGCCAACGCCAACGCGGCGAGCCACTGCTGACGCTCGAACGGGTCGAGCGGCGCCCCCTCGGGGACGCGACCATGGAACATCGCCTCGATCGTGTTGTTCAGCCGACCATTCAGCCCGATGCCGGTCTCGGGGTCGAACTTCGCGTGCAGATTGAACATCCCGTCCTGATCGAGCCACGTCTTCGCGCGTGCTGCGGCTTTCTGACGTTCCAGACGGCGCAACCCGTCCTCGGTGCGCACCTCGCGCACCTTCTTGGCGAGCCACTCGCGGAACGTCGACTCGTCCGACGACGCGGCCTTGGCCCGGATCGCGTCACCATGCTCAGCCAACCGTGAACGATCCGCCGCCGAGAGATCGGCCAACGCCCGGGCGACCGCATCCACATGCGCCTCGGTGGTCTCTCCCTCCGCCAACGCCTCCGCCAACTGGGGCACGTTGTCGCACGCCTGCTTGCGCTTACGTACCTTCGACGCCCGAGAAGCGGTCGACTTGGTGTGCGCCGCCAGTTCGCCCTCGGTATCCGCGGACAGTTCGTCGAGCCGTTGCGTCACCCGCAACTCGCGCTGGGCCAACATCGCCCGCACCGAGGTGATCGCCGCGAGTTCGGCGCGGCAGGCATCGACATCGGCCAACCGGCCCCCTTCGATCAACCAGCGGATGCGCCCGACTTCCATACGAACAACAGTACGCAGGGGGTGTGACAGGGTTGTTCAGTCGAGCAGGTAGAGGGCGGGCTCGGCGGCGTGGTCCGGGTGGGCGGCGTGTTCGGCGACCTCGGCCGCCCGGCTCGGGAGCCACCTCGCGGCGGCGAAAGCGCCCGCGAGCACCACGCCGGCGGCGACCCAGCAGCCCAGGTGGAAGCCGTCGATGAACGCGGTGTTCACCGCGTCCTGCACGAACTTGCCGGCGGCCGGCCCGGCCTGCTCACCCGCCAACCGCGCTACTTCCGCGCCGGCACCGACGGACTCCTTCGCCGCGGCCACGGCCGGCGCGGGCACGGCCGAGCCGGTCAAGAGCTCACCGAGCTTCGACGCGTACGTGGAGGCGAACAGCGAGCCGACGATGGCGACACCCAACGTGCCGCCCAGCTCGCGGGCCGTGTCGTTGACGGCCGAGCCGACGCCCGCCTTCTCCGGCGGCAGCGAGCCCATGATCGACTCGGTCGCCGGCGCATTGACCAGGCCGAGGCCGCCGCCCATGAAGAACATCTGGCCGACGATCACCCAATACGACGTGTCGACGACGCTGCGGGTCGTCCAGGCGAAGCCGAGCGCCATCGACGTCAGCCCGGTCGCCACCACGGCCTTCGTCCCGAAACGGTGCGCGAGCTTCGCCGACAGCGGCGCTGCCGCACCGGTGAACAGCGCGAACGGCACCGTGCGCACACCCGCCTCGAGCGTGTTGTAGCCGCGCACGAACTGGAAGTACTGGGTGACCATGAAGATGAACCCAAACAGGGCGAAGAACGCGAACGTCACCGACAGGCTGCCCGCGGTGAACCGCATGTTCTTGAACACGAGGACATCGAGCATCGGGTGATCGGTGCGCCGCTGCCACCACACGAACGTCGCCAGCAGCACCACCGCGAGCCCGAACGCGGCGAGCGACTTCACCGACAGCCAGCCGTGCTTGGGGCCCTCGATCACGGCCCACACGAGCACGGTGACGCCGCTGATCGACAGCAGCACGCCGAGCGGGTCGAAGCGGTGCAGCGTCGTGTCGCGCGACGTCGGCACGATCCACGCCACGAGCACCATCGCCACCACCACGACCGGCACGTTCACGAGGAACACCGAACCCCACGCGAAGTGGCGCAGCAGCAGGCCACCGGCCACCGGCCCGAGCGCCACCGCGAGGCCGCTCGTCGCGGCCCACACCGAGATCGCGATCGCCCGCTTGCGCGGCTCGGTGAACACGTTCACCAGCACGGCCAGAGTGGCGGGGAAGATCAGCGCGCCGCCCACACCCATGACAGCGCGCCACGCGATCAGCTCACCCGCGGTGCCTGCACGCGACGCCATGATCGACGTCAACGCGAACAGCACGAAGCCGATCTGCAGCACTCCCTTGCGGCCGAAGCGATCGCCGATCGTGCCAGCGGCCATCAGCAGGCCGGCGAACACCAACACATAGGCGTCGACGATCCACTGCAACTGGCTGGTGGTGGCGCCGAGTTCACGCACGAACGTGGGCAGGGCGACGTTCACGATCGTGCCGTCCACGACGATGATGAACACGCTCGTGCAGAGCACGGCCAGAATCAGCCATGGTGAGCGGGCGGGGGCTGAAGGGGCGCTGGGGGACGATTCCACGGTGGCTCCTGTGGGTTGGGCGGACGGAGACTATAACATTGTTATCACACCGATATTCCGACGGCCGCCCTGGAGCCCGATGACATTCGCCACACACCACCCACCGCTAGCGTGCCGATCGTGAGCCGTGCCACTGCCACCACGCTCGACGAGGTGGGCACGGCGCTGGTGAAGGCTGCCGGCGACCTGCTCGC